>CALKJW010000034.1 GCA_937995595.1 uncultured Phycisphaerales bacterium
GTGGGAAGTGGGAGCGGTGATTCTTCGATCTCGCGCCTTCCGCCTTCCGCCTTCCGCCTTCCGCCTTCCGCCTTCCGCCTTCCGCCTTCCGCCTTCCGCCTTCCGCCTTCCGCCTTCCGCCTTCCGCCTTCTGCCTTCCGCACTCCGCACTCCCGCCCAATGCCCCCTTCCCGCCCGCCCAACCGCCTTGCCCGCCAGAGCAGCCCCTACCTGCTGCAGCACGCGCGCAACCCGGTGGACTGGTACCCGTGGGGCGACGAAGCCTTTGCCGAGGCGCGCCGGCGCGACGTGCCCATCTTCCTGAGCATCGGCTACTCCACGTGCTACTGGTGCCACGTGATGGAGCGCGAGTCGTTCGAGAACGAGTCGATCGCCGAACTGATGAACGAGCGCTTCGTCTGCGTCAAGGTCGACCGCGAAGAGCGGCCCGACGTCGACGACCTCTACATGGCCGCGGTGCTCGCCTTCCGCGGCCAGGGCGGCTGGCCGATGAGCGTGTTCCTCGAGCCGCACGGCCTGCGCCCGTTCTGGGCGGGCACGTACTTCCCGTCCGAGCCGAAGTTTGCCGGGATGCCGACGTTCCCGCAGGTGCTCGAGGGCGTCGCCAACGCGTGGCGCGACCAGCGCGGCGAGGTGCTCGCGCAGGCCGAGAAACTCGCCGACGCCGTGCGCGAGCGGACGGCCGCGGCCGGCGCGCCCGTGCGCATCGGCGTCGAGCAGGTGTCGCACGCCGCGGCGACGCTGCTGCGCATGCACGACCCGGTGCGTGGCGGGTTCGGCCCCGCGCCCAAGTTCCCGCAGCCGGTGTACCTCGCGCTGCTGATGGACGTCCGCCGCAGCGCGGACGACGACACGCGCCGCGCCATCGACGCCGCGCTGCGAACCACGCTCGACGCCATGGCGCTGGGCGGGCTGTTTGACCAGGTCGGCGGCGGGTTCCACCGCTACAGCGTCGACGACTCGTGGACCGTGCCGCACTTCGAGAAGATGCTGTACGACAACGCGCAACTCGCGGCGGTGTACGCCGAGGCGGCGCACGTCTTCAACGATCCGCTGTATCGCCGCACGGCGCGCCGGACCATCGAGTACGTGCTGCGCGAGATGCGCGGGCCCGGCGGCGCGTTCTTCTCGGCCCAGGACGCCGAGGTGAACCACCGCGAGGGGCGGAACTACCTGTGGACGCGCGAGCAGATGCTCGCCGCGCTCGGGCCCGACGACGGCCCGTGGGCCGCGAGGCTCTACGGGCTCGACGGCGGCCCGAACTTCCGCGACCCGCACCACCCGGATGACCCGCCGGCGAACGTGCTGCGCCTCGGCGCGCGACCGGAGGACATGGCCGCGGACATGGGCACGAGCGACCACCGGATGCTGTCGCGGCTGGAGCGTGTGAACGAGCGGCTGTACGAGGCACGCGCCCGGCGCGACCGGCCGCACACCGACGACAAGATCATCGCCGCGTGGAACGGCCTGATGATCGGCGCGCTCGCGCGAGCCGGCGCGCTGCTGGACCGGCCGGACTTCGTCGCCGCGGCGGAGCAGGCCGCGGCGTTCGTCCTCTCGCGCATGCGCGACGACCGCGCCGGGCTGGTGCGGACGTGGCGCGAGGGCGCATCGGATGGTGCGCCGCGCATCGAGGCGTTTCTCGAGGACTACGCGTGCGTGGCGCACGGCTGCCTCGAACTGCACCGGGCGGTCGGCGGTTCGGCGGGTCGCTGGCTGCACGAGGCCCGCGCGCTGATCGCCGCGGCGGAGGAGCGCTTCGGCGACCCGGCGAGCGGCGCGTTCTTTGACACGAGGGCGAACCGGCCCGACCTGCTCGCGCGGGCGCGGTCGGCCTACGACGGCGCGATGCCCAGCGGGTTCGGCGTCATGCTGCACGCCCTGCTCGACCTGCACGAGTTGACCGGCGACCGCGCCGCATTCGACCGCGCCCTGGCCGCGCTGCGGAGCGCGAGCGCGTTCGTCGCGCAGACGCCCGCGGGCGCGGCCGTCTCGGTGCGCGCGCTGCTGCGGATGCTCCGCGCCGACGCCGCGGCGGTGCGCGCGGCCTTTGCCAGCGACCCCGCGCCGCGCGGGGCCGAGCCCGACGACTTCACGCCCGTCGAAGTTCTGTCCGCCGTCGAGCGCGTGCGCATCGGGCGCGATACGCCCGCGGCGGTCGCGCTCCGCTTCCGCATCGCCGGTCGCCACCACATCAACGCCGCGAACCCGGGCGTCGGGCCCGAGGCCGAGGACCTTGTGCCGCTGCGCGTGCACGTCGTCAACGGGACGGGCGTTCGAGCCTACGCCGACTACCCCGAGGGCGAGCCGTACGGCGAGGGCGGCGCGCTGCGGGTCCACCGCGGCGAGTTCGACCTGACCGTCGTGCTGGAGCGCGACGGCGAGTGGACCGGCACGCCGCTGCTGGCCGTCACCTATCAGGCATGCCGCGACGACGCGTGCCTGCGGCCGCGAACCGTCGAACTGGACGTGGCGCTCGACCCGGGTGAATGATCCCGACCGCGGCGCGCCCGAAGCGGCCGCGCACAACCCCGCACCGACCCCCACCAGGACGTTCCGCCGTGCCGTTCGCCCCGCACATCACGCCCGGACTCTACATCACCGGCGACGTGCCCGGCATCGGCGGCGTCATCAGGCAGCGGCCCGAGGACTTCCTCGTCGAGGAGATCCCCGCCTACGAACCGTGCGGCGAGGGCGAGCACCTCTACATGCTCGTCGAGAAGCGCGACATGGCGACGCTGCACATGGTCCGCGTGATCGCCAACCACTTCGGCGTTCGGCCCGACGCCGTCGGCGTCGCCGGGCTCAAGGACAAGCGCGCCGTCACGCGCCAACTCGTCTCGGTGCACGTGCCGGGCAGGAAGCCCGCGGACTTTCCCGCGCTCCGGCACGAGTCGATCACCATCCACTGGACCGACCTGCACACCAACAAACTCCGGCGCGGCCACTTGGCGGGCAACCGGTTCGTGATCCGCGTGCGCAACGTGTCGCCGGCGTCGGTGGTGCACGCGCACCGATCACTGACGCGCCTGGCGCGCATCGGCGCGCCCAACCGCCTGGGCCCGCAGCGGTTCGGCGCGCTCGGGCTGAACCACGAGATCGGCCGCGCGCTGATCCTCGAGGACCACCAGCGCGTGCTCGACCTGCTGCTGGGCCCGGGCGGCGCCCCGGGCGAACCGGGCAACTCGCCCTCGCGCGCCCGCGAGGCCTACGCCGCGGGAGACCTCGAGCAGGCCCTGGCGCTCACGCCCCGATCGGCGCGAACCGAGCGGCACGCGCTCTCGACGCTCGTCCGCACGAAGAACCCGAACCGCGCGGTGTGGGGCATCGACCCGGCCGAGCGGTCGTTCTTCGTCACCGCGTTCCAGTCGGCGATCTTCAACCGAGTGCTCGAAGCGCGGATGGCCGACGGCACGTTCGCGCAACTGATCGAGGGCGACCTGGCCTTCAGGCACGACAACGGCGCGGTGTTCCCGATCGGCCCGGCCGAACTGGCCGACGGGTCCGTCGCGCAGCGGCTGGCGCGGCTGGAGATCTCGCCCACCGGGCCGATGTGGGGGCCGCAGTCGATGCTCGCCGGCGGCGCGGTCGGCGAACTCGAGCGGCGTGCGCTCGACGAGTCCGGCGTGACGATCGAGCAACTCGGCGCGCACGTCAGGGCCGCGCGCATCCACGTCGAAGGTGCGCGCCGGCCGCTCCGCGTTCCGCTGATGCACCCCGACGTCGAGGGCGGCGTCGACGAGCACGGCCCGTACGTCAAGTGCCGCTTCGAACTGCCGCGCGGCGCGTTCGCCACCGTCGTCATGGACGAGATCATGAAGACCGGCCACAGCGCGGAGGAGTACGAGTGAGCGCGACCGACGTCCGCATCGTCGTGTTCGACCTCGGGGGCGTGCTCGTGCGCATCTGCCGCGACTGGGCCGAGGGCTGCGCCGCGGCGGGCCTGCCCTTCCGCGACGACGCGCTGCTGAGCGAGGAGATGAAGGCCCGCCGGCGGGCGGTCTCGGCCCGGCACGGGCGCGGCGAGATCACCTGCGCCGAGTACTACCGCGAACTGGCCGCGACCACCGGCGGGCTCTACACGCCCGAGGAGGTCGAGCGGGTGCACCACGCGTGGACGCGCGACGAGTACCCCGGCGTCGGCGCGCTGGTGCACAGGCTGCACGAGGAGGGGCTGGAGACCGGCGTGCTCTCCAACACCAACCACGCGCACTGGGTCCGGCTGGCCCCCGCGCGCGCCGGCGGCGGCGAGCGGCCCGAGTACCCGACGCCCTCGCTCATCCGTCACCTGCACGCCTCGCACATCATGGGGCTGCTCAAACCCGAGCGCGAGATCTTCGACGCGTTCGCTCGCGCGACACGCTTCGACGGCGCGCCCGGCTCGCGCGGCAGGCCCGAGCACATCGTCTTCTTCGACGACCTGCCCGAGAACGTCGCCGCGGCGAGGGCCGCGGGCTGGCGAGCGTTCCAAGTCGACCACACCGGCGACACCGCGGCGCAGATGGGCGGCGTCATGCGCGGCCTCGGCGTGCGTGTCTGACAGGGCAGGGCGCGGCTGGTTCAGTCCATCAGGCGTGAAGCGACGTGCGCGACGCGCCGGCCGATGCCCTCGACGATCTGCTGCTTCTTGGGGTCCTTCATCGTGCCGTCGTCGTTGAAGGCCTCGTGCGAGTGCGTGAGGGCGAACTGGTCGGGCAGCACGATCGACTGGATGTTGCCCAGCACCGCGCGCAGGTGCACCAGCCCGCGCAGACCGCCGAGCGCGCCGGGCGAGGCCGACATGATGCCCACGACCTTGTTGGCGAACGCCGCGAGCGGGGCCTCGCCCTGCGCGGGGCGCGAGGCCCAGTCGATGGCGTTCTTGAGCGCGGCGGACATGCTCGAGTTGTACTCGGGCGAGGCGATCAGCAGGCCGTGGCTGGCGATCATCAGGTCCTTGAGTCTGCGACCGTTGGGGGGCAGGCCGTCGCGCGCTTCGAGGTCCTCGTCGAACACCGGCAGCGGGATCGAGGCCAGATCGAGGACCGTCACCTCCGCGCCCGCGTCGCGCGCGCCTTTGGCGGCGACGGCCACCATCTTCTTGTTGTACGAGTCGCGCCGCAGGCTGCCCGCGAACGCGAGAATCTTCGGTGTCGGCATGGGGAACCCTCCGGGATCGCGAACAGTAGCCCGAAGCGACGGGCGTGTTTCCGCGCCGTCAGAACTGGAACACCACCCCCGCCCAGACGAGCACCGAGTCGCGGGCCGGGTTGCGCGCGTCGCCCTCGATGCGGCCGTTGGAGATGTGATGCCAGCGGACGCCCAGCAGCAGCCGCGCGCCGTGGTTCGGGCCGTCGTCGCTGTCGAGGTCGCGCGTCAGGCCGAAGCCGCCGCGCTGGATGAAGTTGAAACCTGTCCCGCCGTCGGGCACTTCGTCGAAACCGACCAGCACGCCCGACCCGCCCTCGAAGAACGCCGACCACGCGAAGTCGCCCTCGGGCCCGGACCAGAAGTGGTACCGCAGGACGAGCATCGCCGACAGGCCGCCGGTGTCCTGACCCGCCTGCGAGAAGTACCACCCAGCGCCCTCGACGCCGAGTTCGAACCGGTCGCCGAGAAACCAACTCCACATCGCGTGCAGGTTCAGGTCGTGGTCCTCGTCAAAGTCGAAGGCGTACGCGCCGCCGACGGTCAGCCACGACGAACCCGCCCGGCCGTAGCCCGGCTGAGGCGGTTCCTCGGTCGCGGTCGCCGGCGGCGCGGCGTCCTCGGGTTGCACGAGCATCGCGTAATCGAACTTCACGGGCGCGAGCGCGGGCAGCGAGAGCGCCCCGGTCGCTTCGTCCGACCACGCCGAAACGCAGAGAGCAACCCAGATGGCCGCGAGTGCTGGCGATAGCATGCGCACAGCGTACCCGAACCGCGGACCGCGCACCGATGTCAAACCAGCATCCCGACGAACTCGCCGCGCGGATCACACGCCTCGAAGAGGCCGCGGCGTTCGCGCAGCACGATTCCGAGCAACTCTCGGCCGAGGTCGCCGCGCTGGGCAGGCGAGTGCTGGAACTCTCGCGCCGGCTCGACGCGCTGGAGCAGCGCGAGGCCGCGCGGCAGGCGGGCGACGACGAGCCGTCGAACCCCGAATGACAAGACGCCGCCCGAGCGGCGGCGTCCTGAACCGTGTACGGTTGTGTGAACCCGGCCGGGCCGCTGTCAGTTCGCGGCAGGCTCGGTCTTCACCTCGACCTCCAGACCGCGACGCTTGTCGCGCAGGCGGCGCGACTTGCCGGCGCGGTCGCGAAGGAAGTACAACTTCGCGCGACGGGCGTCGGCGTGCCGCAGCACCTCGATCTTGGCGATCTTGGGCGAGTTGATCGGGAAGATGCGCTCGACGCCCATGTTGTCAACGATGCGGCGGACGACGATCATCTCGTTGATGCCGCGGCCCGACCGGGCGATCAGCACGCCCTGGAACACCTGCACGCGCTCCTTCTGCCCTTCGATGATCCGGCAGTGCACGTTCAGCGTGTCGCCGATCTGCAGGCGGGGCAGGTCGGTCTTGAGTTGGTCCTTGGTCAGGCCTTCGAGGATGGCAACTGCGGTGGCGCCCATGGGTTCGGTCCGGGTGAGTGAGCCCAAGTCTCTGTCGGTGCAGCGGTTACGACCGCGGCCGCGGGCCTTGGGGCGGGGATGATAGCCCTCTGCCGGCCGTCCTTCCACACCCCGCGGACCGCGACGATCCGGGAGGGGCCCGGGCCCGCGACGGGCCCCCGTCCTATCCCCCTGCCGCCCGGATCCGCGCGACCGCGCCGGTCGTGCTGCGCCCCTCGACCATCGGCAGCAGTTCGACCCGGCCGCCGGATTCGATCACGAACCGGGCCCCCGGCACCTGCTCGATGGTGTACTCGGCCCCCTTGACCAGCACGTCGGGCCGGATGGCGCGGATGATCCGCTCGGGCGTGTCGTCGTCGAAGATCGTGACCGCGCCAACGCACCCCAGCCCGCCCAGCACCAGGGCACGGTCGTGCTCGTTGTTGATCGGGCGCGAGGGGTCGCGCCCGCCCTTGAGCCGGCGCACCGAGCCGTCGGAGTTGAGCCCGACGACCAGGAAGTCGCCCAGCGCCGCGGCACGCTCCAGCAGCGACAGGTGACCCGCGTGCAGGATGTCGAAGCACCCGTTGGTGAACACGACGCGCCGGCCCTCGTTGCGCAGCGCGGCCACCTCGACCAGCAACTGCTCGAGCGTGCGCAACTTGCCGGGCATCGACCGTTCGCGCAGCAGCACCTCGCGGTGGATCTTCTCGATCGGCATGGGCACGACGCCGAAGACCTCGACCTCCAGCCCCGCCGCGGCGTTGGCCAGCCGCACCGCGTCGGGCCAGTCCAGCCCGTTGGCCCGCGCCGCGGCCAGCGCGGCGAGCACCATGTCTCCCGCGCCGGTCACGTCGTAGACCTCGCGCGCGGCGGTCGGGACGTGCTGCGGCGCGCCGCCGCGCTCCAGCAGCAGCGCGCCGTGACGGTCGAGCGTGACGACCGCGGCGTCGAGGCCGAGCGTGCTCACGAGCCGCGCCGCCAGCGGGCCGAAGGCCTCGGGGCCCGCGTCGTCGGGGAGGTCGGCCCCGCAGGCGAGCACCGCCTCGGTCCGGTTGGGGGTGACAGTCGATGCGCCCGCGTAGCGCGAGTAGTCCTCGACCGCCGCGGGATCGACCAGCACCGGCACGCCGGCCCTGCGCGCAAGGTCGATCACCCGCGCGCACAGTTCGGGCGTGCAGACGCCCTTGTTGTAGTCCTCGATGCACACCACGTCGGCGGAGGGCAGTTCCGCCGCGAACCGCTCGATGATCTGCGCGATCGCGGCGCGGGGAAGCGGCGCGCGCGATTCGTAATCGACGCGGAACATCTTCTGCGGGTGGCGGTGCTGCGCCAGACCGATGAGGGAGCGCTTCACGGTGGTGGGCCGTGCGCCGTCGGTCACGAGCCCGTCGGCCTGCACCCCCGCCGCGGCCAGGCCCGAGCGCAGCAGGTCGGCCTCGCGGTCGTCGCCGACGACGCCGAAGGCGTGCACGCGGGCCCGCATGGCGACCAGATCGAGGCAGACGTTGGCCGCGCCGCCGGGTCGGTCCTCGGTGCGCTGGACGTGCAGCACGGGCACGGGCGCCTCGGGCGAGAGGCGGTCGGCGTTGCCGTAGACCAGTTGGTCGAGCATGAAGTCGCCGACGACCAGGGCCGTGAAGGGCCGCCACGCCGCGAGTTGTTCGAGCAGCCGGGACATGACCGGCAAGTGTATGGGCGGCGGCGGCCGGACTTCAGGCGGCCCTGTTGAGCGCGCAGGCCCGCTGGATGTCGCTGGCCACGACGCGGTTGCGCCCGCCGTGCTTGGCCGAGTACAGGTTCTGGTCGGCCATCTCCAGCCACTGCTCGCCGGTGACGTCGCCGCAGGAACTGTCGGACCCGACCAGCCCGACCGAGAGTGTGACCTTGTGGTCGGGGTGGCGCGGCCACTCGATCTGCATCATGGCCTCGCGCAGGCGCTCGACGACCATCTCGGCGTCGCGCGGCCCGGTGTTGGGCATGATGAGCGCGAACTCCTCGCCGCCGAACCGGCACGGCACGTCGGGCGAGCGGCAGGTCGTCTGCAGCAGGCGCGCCACGCCCTGGATCACCTCGTCGCCCGCGGGGTGGCCGAAGGTGTCGTTGACCTTCTTGAAGAAGTCGATGTCGATGATCGCCAGCGAGAGCGCGTGCCCGTAGCGCCGGCACTCGGCGACCTTCTCGGCCCAGCGCTTGTTGAAGTGCGCCCGGTTGCCCAGGCCCGTCAGGCCGTCGACGTCGGCGCGCTCGGCCAGCAGTTTCAGCAGGCGGTCCAGGCGCAGCGCGGCGCGCAGGCGCGCGCGGAGTTCGGCGAGGTCGAACGGCTTGGTCACGTAGTCGGTCGCGCCAAGGTCGAACGCCGTCACCTTGTCCTCCGAGCCGTGCAGGCCCGAGAGCACGATGACCGGGATGTTGTTGGTGGACTGGTCGTCCTTGAGCGCCCGGAGCACCTCGAACCCGTCCATGTCCGGCATGTCCAGGTCCAGCAGGATGACCGACGGCGGGTCCTTGCGAACCTGTTCGAGCGCTTCGGCTCCACGCGTCAGGCCGACCAGCCGGATCTGCTCGTGACGAAGACGCGCGGTCAGCAGTCGGTGGACGTCGATCGAGTCATCGACCAGCAGCACCTGGGGGTTGTTCTCGTTGTTCGACACGCGACGGCGGCCCTTCAGTATCGAAAGGTGAGTCCTGTTCCACGCCGCGACTCGAAACCCTGGAGCCGCACACCACGCATCCCCCCGCCCCGCCCCGGTCCCCGGTCACGCCCCCGAGGGCGGTTCGGCGGTTACCCGCCTGCACATGCCGACCAGTTCGTCGACCTGTGCGCGCAGGCGGTCGAGTGCCTGCGGGTCCGGCGCACGGCCCGCCGCGGCGAGCCCGGTTTCGAGTTGCGCCGCCAACTGCCCGACGGTCGGGAACCCGTAGCCGCCGCTGGCGCCCTTGAGTTGATGGGCCAGGCGACGAAGGTCGCCCAGTTGCCCTTTCTCCCAGCAGTCGAGCATCGCGTCGACGCGCTGCGGCATCTCGTCCACGAACATCTTCACGAGGTCGGTCATCTCGGGATCGCCAGCGAACTCACTGCTGAGCGCACCACCACCGACCGGCCCTGGGTTGCGGTTGGTCGCCATAGGCAAGCACTCCTTGCCTCTGAGCATCGGACCATCCGTTGGAGCGGTTAAGAGAAGACTCGGCCAAGTCGGCGCGGGTCGATGCCCAGACGAACGATTGCGCGCGGCGCGCGGCGGATCGCGCCCGCCGCGGCCAGTACTGGCCGGAGCCAACGTCCCATAGTTTGTGGTTGCCTGGGCCGCCGAACCCCGATCCCGCGCTCCCGGCCCGAAGTGGCCCCGGTGGGATTTGAACCCACACACCCCTTGCGGGATCGCGGATTTTAAGTCCGCTGCGTCTGCCGTTCCGCCACGGGGCCCGCTCGAGATGTTACTGCGCGCCGGGGTCCTTCCCCTTGACCGTCAGCCGCGCGGGGTGGCCGAACCACGAGTTGTCGCCGTTGGGCGCGGGGTAGTGCCGATCGACAACCCGAGCCGCCTCGGCGATGTCGCTCTCCGCGCTGGCCCAGCCGCCCTCGATGTCCGGGAAGTCGATCCTGCAGTTCTCGCACTTGGCCGCCGACGAAAACCGGATCGGGCACCAGAAACTCTCGACGTTGCGCAGCATCTCCGTTCCCAGCGACCACACGCCCGTCATCCAGTCGCAGTACAGGCACCAGATCAGGTCGTGCCCGACCAGCCCGCTGAACTTGTGCCGGCTGACGTTCACCCAGTCGCCCTGCCTGTACCGCGGAAACTTCACCAGAAGAACGAGCACCGGCCACATGAACAACTCGGCGGCGCGAACGATCGCGAACACCGGCACCGCCAGAGCCGTCCACCACACCGCGCCGTGGTTCCGCACCCGCCCGACCTTGGCGTTGAGCACCTTGAGAATCCGCGGCCCCTTGCGCGCGGCGGGGTTCGCCAGTTCGTGGGCGAACACCCACGTCTGCATCGCCACGACCTGCCCCGCGATCGCCGCGAGCGTGCCGAGCAGCGCGTGGCCGAGCCCGCTCCACCAGGTCCCGTCGCCGCCCAACTGCGCGCCGACGAAGAAGCCCGCGACGCCCGGCAGCACCGTGAACCACGCGACGAGCGCGTCGAGCAGCGGCGCGCGCGACATCGTCTCGGCCAAGGCGCGGCCTGCGCTCCCGGCGCGAACCGCCGCGTGGATGAACCCCGCCATCAGCAACAGCGATCCGGCCGACGCCGCGGCGATCCAGAGGTAGAGCATGCGGACATGCTACCTCGGCGGGACTCTGTTCGGGTGCAAGGGGCTCGTCGCGCTTCCCAACAACTTTTCGGCATGGACACCGTCATCGCCATCTTCGTCGGCCTGGGCCTCGCCGCGGCGTGCGGCCTGCGGGTCTTCCTTCCGCTGCTGGTCACGAGCGTGTCGTCGCACCTGGGCGTCATCGACCTGGGCCCGGAGTGGGCCTGGGCCGGGTCGTGGCCGGCGATGGTCTCCCTCGGCGTCGCCGCGGCGTTCGAGATCGGCGCGTACTGGGTGCCGTGGCTCGACCACGCGCTGGACGTAATAGCCGGGCCGTGCGCGGTCGTGGCGGGCACGCTGGTCGCGGCGTCGCAGTTCGGCGAGATCGAGCCGCTGGTGAAGTGGGCCAGCGCGCTGATCGCCGGCGGCGGGCTCGCCGCGACGGTCAAGGCCGCGGCCATGTCGGTCCGCGCCGGTTCGACGGTCACGACCGCGGGCATCGGCAACCCGGTGGTCTCGACGGTGGAGTCGGCGCTCGCCGCGTCGGCGTCGGTCGTGGCCATCATCGCGCCGCTGATCGTCGGCGCGGCGCTGGGGCTGGTGGTGCTGGTGGTCGGCGTGCGGGTGCTGCGCCGCGTGCGGCGTTCCCGGCGCGCCTGCGCGCGCGTCGAAGCCGCGCCGCGCGGCGAACCGGTCGCGCGCGTCGAACCGGCGCGTCTCTCCCGCGCCGCCTAGCCGCCCAGCAGGTCGGGCCTGCGCTCGCGCGTCCGCGCCAGCCGCTGCTCCAGCCTCCACCGGGCCACCGCGCCGTGGTCGCCCGAGAGCAGCACGTCGGGCACGCTCATGCCGTTCCACTCGCGCGGCTTGGTGTAGTGCGGGCAATCGAGCAGTCGCGCCGCTCGCCCGGACCGTGCGTCGATGGTGACCGTTGAGAACGAGTCCTCCGCCGCGGAGTGCTCGTGCCCCAGCGCGCCCGGGAGCAGCCGCGTGACCGCGTCGATCAGCACCATCGCCGCCAGTTCCCCGCCGCTGAGCACGTAGTCGCCAAGGCTCACTTCGAGCGGGTCCAGCGCGCGGATGACGCGCTCGTCGATCCCCTCGTAGTGCCCGGCGATCAGCAGCAGGCGCTGGCGCTGCGCGAGTTGCTCGACCAGTTCCTGTTTGAGCAGCCGTCCCTGCGGCGTGAGGAGCACGCGCAGCGCGGGGCGCGGGTCCATCGCCTCGACGGCGTGCACCGCGTCCCACACCGGCTGGCACGTCATCACCATGCCGGGCCCGCCGCCGAAGGGGCGGTCGTCGGTCTTGTTGTGCCTGTTGCCCGCCCAGCCGCGGATGTTGTGCGCATGCCACTCGACCAGCCCCGCCGCGCGGGCCCGCGCGGGGATCGAACTGTTCAGCGCGCACCCCTCGCCGGAACCGAACATCTCGGGGAAGGTGGTGAGGATGTCGAACCGCGTCGGCATCGGACGTTCCAAAAACAAACGGAGGGAGGCGCGGCCTCCCTCCGGGGACTTTCCACTGGTCGAGAGCCGCGCGGCCCGCGGTTACTTCTTGTCCTTCTTCTCGCCGCCCGCCGCGGCCAGCGCCTCGGCGCGGGCCTTCCGCGCCTTGATCTTGATGTCGCGGTAGGTCTTCCACTTCGCGGCGTCGACGAGGTTGCGCTTGGCGAGCACGTCCATCATCGTGTCCGACGGCTGCGCGCCCCTGCCGAGCCAGAACTTCACGCGCTCCTCGTCGATGCGCAGTTGCTTGGCCTCGTCGGTCGCCATCGGGTCGTAGAACCCGAGGTTCTCCAGCACCGCCCCGTCGCGGCGCGACGCCTTCTCGATCGCGCTGATGCGATAGAACGGACGGTGCGGACGACCCATGCGCTTCATGCGGATGCGAACCACGGCTGACTCCTGACAGAAACCGATCAAGGATTGCCCTTGCCCGGGCCTCAAGTCTAGCCGTGCACGGGGCGGAGGCAACCCCGGCGCGGCGCGGGCCCGGCGACGCCCGTCAGGCCCGCTGCGGCCGACGCTCGGCGGCGCGGGGCCGCGAGAACACACCGGCGTCGATCACCTGCCGATCGGCGATCGCCAGCAGGCGCTGCGCCAGCGCGGGCGCGACGTAGACGCCGCCGGTGAACTCGCTGAACGCCGGCAGCACCACCGCGCGTTCGCGCACGACGAAGCACGGCAGGCCGATCGAGTCGCCCCGCCCGCTCAGGCGCACCATCGGGTGCACGTGGCCCGACCACACCACGCACCCGTGCGCCGGCGCGACCGCCGCCCCGGGGTCGTGCACGAACGCGAAGGGCCCCTCGCGAACCACCTCGTCGAGCACCTCCATCTTCCACCTTACCGCAACCGCGCCCAGCGCGCGGTCGTGATTGCCCGGCACCACACAGATCTCAACTTCGTCCGCTTCGCGCTCTCGCCAGTCCGCCACGCTCGCGATGATCTGCGGGGTCAGCCCAAGCCCGTGGTGCAGCAGGTCGCCGACGACCAGCACGCGCTGCGCGCCGGTCTCGACGATCGCCGCGGCGAGCCGCGCAAGGTCGCGCTCGATCACGCCCAGCGGGATCGGCACGCCGGCCGAGCGCATCGCTTCGCACTTGCCCAGGTGCAGGTCCGCGGCGATGAGCGTCCGCGTGCGCTCCCAGAACGCCGCGCGGCACGGCAGGAGGTGGACGCGTTCGCCGGCCATGTCGATGCACAGACCGTCCATCGGTTCGCTCACGTGCGCGCCGGCCCCGGGGTGTGCGCGTGGGGGTGAAGGAAACTCAGGTGCAGTTCGGCGTGCTGGAGGTTGATCCGGATCCACTGTCGGTGCGTCAGCCTGCCCAGCAACGGGTTGGGGACCGCGGGCGCCGTCGATTCCAGTCGCGTCCATGCCCTGCGCAATCGGGTGACGGCGGCCTCGGTCTCCATCTCTTCGGTGCCCGCCGTTCCCTCGGGCAACCTGCGAAGGCGGATGCCCGCGGGCATGACGGCGTCAGCGCTGAGGATTCGACCCTTGAACGGGCGCACCGCGGCCTTGATCCACCACGGCGGGAGGACTTGCGGCGGGTAGCCGTCGTAGGGAAACTCGGCCCACGCGGCGAGGTGCCCGAGGCATCGGCCGACCGACCAGTTGCCGCTCCGCCGGAGCGTGCCGGCGCGCTCCGATTCGATGATGCGGTCGACGTCGGCCCACATCGCCGCGCTGTCGGCAAAGCGCAGGGCGCGTCGGTCCTTGGTTCGGGCGGTGTCGACCTGGCCCGGCGGGGTCATGGGGCGCAGCGTAGCCCCGCCAGCCCCCGGGACGCCAATCGGCGGGAGGGATCGGCCGGTACACTCGGCGCCCGCGCCACGGCCGCGCACGCTCGGAACGCCCCGGCGCGTTCTCCCAAGACTGAAACGACACAGCAGAGAGCCGCGAACGCCGCCGTGGAGGGCCCCCTTGAACGCGACAACGAACCTCAGTGCGCCCGTCGGTCCGACCGAGAGCACGGCCCGGCTGGTCGCGATGGACGTGGCCCGCGGGTTTGCGCTGCTGGGCATTCTCTTTGTCAACATCCAGGCGTTCGCCGAGCCGTTCGGGCGCTTCGTCTCGCCCGTGCCGGAAGGCCCGGGGGCGCTGACCGCCGCGTGCTTCTACTTTGTCAAGATCTTCTGCGAAGGGAAGTTCTACCCGCTGTTCTCGATGCTCTTCGGCATGGGGCTGGTGCTGCAGATGCGCAGCGTGACCGGGCGCGGCGGGAACTTTTACGCCGTATACATCCGCCGGCTGCTGTGGCTGTTTCTCATGGGCCTGTCGCACGCGCTGCTGCTGTGGTACGGCGACATCCTGTTCATCTACAGCATCGCGGGCGTGGCGTTGATGCTGCTGGCGCGGCTGAGCCCGCGCGTGCTGCTGGGCATCGGCGTGGGGCTGGTGCTCTTCGGCACGGTGCTGCAGGCGGGCTTCACGGCCCTGACGCTCGCCGCGCCGCAGCCCGCGGCCCGGGCCGAACGTGCCGCGGCGACCACCGGCGCAACGCCGCCCGCCGACGCCGGGCAGACCGGCTCGCCCGATGTGAACGAGCCCGCGCCGGACGCGCCAACCGAGACCGAGGTCGCCGCGACCGAGCCTGCCCGCGAGCCGCTCACGCCCTTCATGCGGCTGATGGAGGGCTTCCGCACCGGCGCGGTGCAGCAGCCCGACTCGCCCATCTGGATGGAAGCGGAAACGGAGGCCACGCGCGACGGGCCCTTCCTGCAGGCGTTTCTCTTCCGCGTGTTCTCGTGGCTCATGTACATGTTCGTGTGCGTGTTCGGATTCGGGTGGCACGTGCTGGGCATGTTCTGCATCGGCGCCGGCCTGCTGGGCATGGGCCTGCTCTCGCCGCGCGGCGCGTCGTGGCAGACCCGCTTCATCGTGCTGGGCGTGCTGGTGGGCGTGCCGGCGTGCGTGCTGGGGGCCGCGCTGCCGGGCGTGGCGGGCGTGTCGTGGTGGACGATGGGCCTGTACTCGGTCGTGCAGATGACCTGCGGGCCGCTGCTGAGCCTGATGTACCTCTGCACCGCGGCGACGCTGGTGCGGACCGGCGCGCTGGCCCCGGTCACGGGCGTGCTGGCGAGTGTCGGCCGCATGGCGCTGACGAACTACATCATGCACACGCTGGTCGCGACGTTCATCTTCTATCACTGGGGGCTGGCCCAGTTCGGTTCGTGGTCGCGGCCCGAGCGCTGCGCGCTGGTGCTGGCGATCTTCGCCGCCCAGTGCGTCATCAGCCCGCTGTGGCTGTCGGTCTTCCGGTTCGGCCCGCTGGAGTGGGTGTGGCGGAGCGTGACGTACCTCCGCCCGCAGCCTTTGCTGCGGGGCGGGGCCCGCGCCGACGCCGCCGCCCCGTGACCGACGCGGAACGCCCCCCGTCCCGGATTTGGCTCCGGCCGATGCCCGCCCTACGCTTCGGGCCCGTTTTCAGACCCTCTTTCCAGGACGAGACACCGGACATGGCGACCACCGGCACGATCACGCAAGTCATCGGTTCGACCTTTGACGCCCAGTTCCCCGAGGACCAACTCCCGGCGATCTACAACGCCGTGAAGGTCGAGGCCAAGACCGCCTTCGGCGACCTGCGCCTGACCGGCGAGGTGCAGCAGCACCTCGGCGGCGGCCGCGTGCGCGCGGTCGCGCTCGGATCGACCGACGGTCTGGCCCGCGGCATGGCCTGCCAGGACCTCGGCGCGCCGGTGAGCGTGCCCGTGGGCGAGCCGGTGCTGGGGCGCGTCTTCAACCTGCTGGGCGACCCGATCGACAAACTGCCCCCCCCGACGGGCGTGCAGCGCCGGCCCATCCACCGCGCCCCGCCCGAGTTCAGCCAGCTCAACCCCAACACCGAGATCCTCGAGACCGGCATCAAGGTCATCGACCTGCTGTGCCCGTTCGTCCGCGGCGGCAAGATCGGCCTGTTCGGCGGCGCGGGCGTCGGCAAGACGGTCGTGATCCAGGAGATGATCGCCCGCGTGGCCCGCAACTTCGGCGGCTACTCGGTGTTCGCCGGCGTCGGCGAGCGCACGCGCGAGGGCAACGACCTGTGGCGCGAGATGAAGGAAGCCGAGTACATCGACGCCTCTGGCAAAAAGTCGCGCGTGCTCGACAAGGTGGCGATGGTGTTCGGCCAGATGAACGAGCCGCCCGGCTCGCGTCTGCGCGTCGCGCTCTCGGCGCTGACGATGGCCGAGCAGTTCCGCGACGAGTCGGGCAAGGAGACGCTGATCTTCGTCGACAACATCTTCCGCTTCACGCAGGCCGGCTCCGAGGTGTCCGCGCTGCTGGGCCGCATGCCCAGCGCCGTGGGCTACCAGCCCACGCTCTCGACGGAGATGGGCGAACTGCAGGAGCGCATCACCTCGACCAGCAAGGGCGCGATCACGTCGGTGCAGGCCATCTACGTGCCCGCCGACGACCTGACCGACCCGGCCCCGGCCACCGCCTTCAGCCACCTCGACGCGTTCGTCGTGCTCAGCCGCGGCATCGCCGAAAAGGGCATCTACCCCGCCGTCGACCCGCTGGCCTCGACCTCGCGCATCCTCTCGGCCGACATCCTCGGCGAGCGGCACTACAAGGTGTCGCGCCGCGTGCAGTCGATCCTGCAGCGCTACAAGGAACTGCAGGACATCATCGCGATCCTCGGCGTCGACGAACTCTCGGAAGAGGACAAGAAGACCGTCTCGCGCGCCCGCAAGATCGAGCGCTTCCTCAGCCAGCCGTTCTACGTCGCCGAGGTCTTCACCGGCTTCCCCGGCGTGACCAGCAGCCTGGCCGACACGATCGACTCCTTCGAGCGCCTGTGCAACGGCGAGGGCGACGACATCCCCGAGGGCGCGTTCATGTACGTCGGCACGCTCGACGACGCCCGCAAGAAGGCCGAGAAGATGAAGGCGGGTTGACTCTCACGCCCCCGCTCCCGCGCCCCCGTCGGCGCGGCCGATCATCGGCAACAGCCCACCCAGCCCCCCGCGCGAGCGGGGGGTTTTTGTTTGACCGGGCCGCGCGGCGGCGGCCAACAATCGCGCATGCCCAACGCTCCGGCCGCGCAGGTGCGCACCGCGCAGATTCTCGTGCTCGCGCTGCTTGCCGGCGTCGTCGCGCTGGCCGCGGTGGCGATGATGGTCGGCCCGGTGTCTCCGACGCCGCCGGCCCCCGCCACCGGCGCCCCGCCCGCCGGCCCGTTCGGCGGCATCGACCCGCTGCTGCTGGTGCTGGGCGCGCTGATCGTCGGCCAGATCCCGGCGCTGGTGTTCCTGGGCGCGGGCGTTTGGCGGCAGGCGGCGCAGACCGCCGCGCGGCTCGCCGCGGACCCCGAGAGCCGCGACCGCGCGCTGGCCGCGCTGTGGTTCAACTCGGTCATCGTGCGGGCCGCGCTGGCCGAGGGCGCGGGCCTGTTCGGCGGGGTCGTGCTGCTGCTCAAGGGCGACCCGCTCGCGCTCGCGGGCGTTGGGTTCGCCGTCGCGGTCCTGCTTGCGCTCGTGCCGACGCGCGGCCGGCTGCAGCACTTCGTGCGGCGGGCCGCCAACGCCGGCGCGAACATACCGACGCGGGAGCCGCACGCACGATGAGCATGGACCTCTTGTCACCCATCACGCTCGAAGGCCCGCGCGTGCGGCTGCGCCCGCTCGTCGCGGCGGATGCGCCCGCGTTGTTCGCGGTCACGCCGCGGGAGACCTTCCGCTACTTCCTATCTTGGCCGCGAGAGTGGACGGCCGAGGCGTTCGGGTCGTGGCTCGGAGCGCTCGCCGCCAACCCGAAAACTCGCGCGTTCGCGGTCGTCGATCGCGCGACGAACACCGTCGTCGGCAGCACGTCGTACCTCGACATCGACCCGCCCAACCGCTGCGTCGAGGTCGGCGCGACGTGGTACGCGCCCGCCTGCCGCGGCACGCACGTGAACCCCGAGTGCAAACTGCTGCTGCTCGGCCACGCGTTCGAGCGGCTCGGCTGCGTCCGAGTGACGCTCAAGTGCGACGCCCGCAACGAGCACAGCCAGCGCGCCATCGTCAGGCTCGGCGCGACGCGCGAGGGCACTCTGCGGAAGCACCGCATCCAGTGCGATGGCTTCGTGCGCGACACGGTCTACTTCAGCATCATCGCTGAAGAATGGCCGCGCGTGCGCGAGGGGCTGCTCGCGCGGCTGACAGAGTCTCCGCTTCCTACGGGCAGTCCATAGTCGGCGTGCGTCGCCCGGCCAAACAGACGGACTTGTCCGCTTGACCGCGCCGCGATCGCCGCGTGTCAGTTGCGGTTGAAACGGCGACGCGAGCCCACGGCGGCCCGCCGCTTCCCCGATCCGACGCGATCGTGGTATGATCTCCGCCCATATGGCCGCGAACGCCAAGACCCCCCCTTCCACCCGCTCCGCCGCCCGCGCTTCCTCCGTTGATGCGCCCTTTGCGCAGCGGCAATCGCGGCTGGCTCGCGCCATCGCCGACAAGAACCTCGACGCGCTGCTGGTCACCAATCCCAAGGACGTCGGCTACCTCACCGGCTTCCTCGGCGGCGATTCGTACCTGCTCTGCCACGCCGCGGCATCGGCGTCCGGCGCCGCGCCGGCGCCCACGCTCGTGAGCGACTTTCGGTACAAGGAGGAACTCGAGCCGGTGGAGGCCGCGGGCCTGGCGCGGGTGCACATCCGCTCGCGGTCGATGGTCGAGGCTGTGTGCGAGGTGCTGGAGGGCGCGCCCACGGCGCGCATCGGGGTGCAGGGCGAGCAGATGACGCTCGCCGAGCGGGCCTCGATCCAGCGCCGGTCCAGGCGCAAACTCGTCGAGACCGTTGGCCTGCTGGGCGAACTGCGCGTCGTGAAGGACCAGTCCGAGGTCGCGCTGATCCGCAAGGCCGTGCGGATCCAGGAGGCCGCGCTGGACGCGGTGCTGCCGACGATCAAGCCGGGTCAGTCCGAACTCGACATCGCCGCCAAACTCGAGTACGAGATGAAGGTGCGCGGGTCGGCCGAGGCGGGCTTCCAGACGATCGTCGCGGCGGGCGCGGCGGGCAGCCTGCCGCACTACCGACCGACGGCCGCGAAGGTGCGCGCGGGCAAGCCGCTGCTGATCGACTGGGGCGCGGTCTACCGCGGCTACCACGCCGACATGACGCGCACGTTCACGCTCGGCAAGTGGCCCCAGAAGGTGCGCGAGATCTACGACATCGTGCTGGAGGCGCACCAGCAGGCCGCGGCCGCGCTCGCGCCCGGCAGGACCACCGTCGAGATCGACAAGGTCGCGCGGGTGCACATCGCGCGCCACGGGTACGCGGAGTTCTTCGGGCACGGGCTGGGCCACGGCATCGGGCTCAACGGGCACGAGGAGCCGCGCCTGACGAACATGCTCGCCCCGCGGCCGCTCGCCGCGGGCATGGTGGTGACGATCGAGCCGGGGATCTACCTGCCCGGCGTCGGCGGCGTTCGCATCGAGGACGACTACCTGGTGACCGAGAACGGCGCGGAGTGCCTGTGCCGGATGAAGAAGGACGCGGCGTGGGCCGTGCTCTAGGCTGGGGCGAGGGGCAACGGGGCGGGGAGGGCGTCGGCCTGTTCGGGCCGGGCGCGTTCGTGGGCCGGGTCGCGGCGATTCACACACTGGATTCCACCACATGATCGACATCCGCAAACTCAAGGAACTGGTCCGCCTGATGGTCGAGAACGACCTGTCCGAACTGGACCTGAAGGATCAGCAGGAGACGGTGACGGTGAAGCGCGGCTCGGCCGCGCCGATCGTGCACCACGCGCCGGTGTACGCCGCGCCCGCCGCGCCGGCCTCCTACGGCGCCGTCACCGGCGAGAGCGGCTTGCCGGCGGGCGAGGCGGGCGGCGGTGAGCCCCGCGCGGCCTCGGCGGGCGGCGGCGGCGCGGGCGCCGAGGACACCAGCGGGCTGGTGCCCATCAACTCGCCGATGGTCGGCACGGTGTACCTGGCGCCCAACCCCGAGTCGCCGCCGTTCGTGACCGCGGGCGCGAGCGTCGGGCCCGATTCGACGGTGTGCATCATCGAGGCCATGAAGGTCTTCAGCGAGATCAAGGCCGAGGTGAGCGGCACGATCGAGCGCGTGCTGGTGCAGAACGCCAAGGCCGTGCAGTACGGCCAGCCGTTGTTCCTTGTGAGGCCCTCCTGAGCATGTTCAGCCGAATCCTCATCGCGAACCGTGGCGAGATCGCGCTGCGCATAATCCGCGCCTGCCGCGAGATGGGCATCGAGTCGGTCGTCGTCTACTCCGAGGCCGACAGGGGCGCGCCGTACCTATCGCTGGCGGACGAGGCGATCTGCATCGGGCCGGGTCCGTCGAAGGAGAGTTACCTCAACATCCCGCGGATCATCGCCGCGGCGGAGGTGACCAACGTCGACGCGATCCACCCCGGCTACGGGTTTCTCTCCGAGCGGGCCGAGTTCGCGCAGGTCTGCCGCGACTGCAAGATCGAGTTCATCGGCCCCTCGCCCGAGGCGATGGCGCGTCTGGGCGACAAGGTGGCGTGCAAGATCGCGGCCAAGGAGGCGGGGGTGCCCATCTTCCCCGGCTCGCCGGGCGCGATCGAGGACGAGGACGAGGCCGCGCGGATCGCGGAGAAGATCGGCTACCCGGTGATCATCAAGGCCGCGGCGGGTGGCGGCGGGCGCGGGATGCGCGTCTGCCACAACGAGGCCGCGCTGCGGAGCAACCTGCGCAACGCCTCGACCGAGGCCAAGGCCGCGTTCGGCAACGGCGCGGTGTTCATCGAGAAGTTCCTCGAGCACGCGCGGCACGTCGAGGTGCAGGTGCTGGGCGACAAGCACGGCAACGCCGTGCACCTGTTCGAGCGCGACTGCTCGATGCAGCGCCGGCACCAGAAGGTGATCGAGGAGGCGCCGGCACCGGGGGTTGACCGCCGCAAGATCACGAACCTGTGCGAGTCCGCGGCCAAACTCATCCGCGAGGCGCACTACGCCGGCGCGGCGACGGTCGAGTTCCTGATGGACAAGGACCAGAACTTCTACATGCTCGAGGTGAACACCCGGGTGCAGGTCGAGCACCCGGTCACCGAGCAGATCACCGGCGTCGACATCGTGAAGGAGCAGATCCGCGTCGCCTACGGCGAGAGACTGAGCATCCGGCAGGAGGACGTGGTGGTGCGCGGGCACGCGATCGAGTGCCGCATCAACGCCGAGGACCCGGACAGGAACTTCATGCCCTCGCCGGGGCACATCAGCCGGTTCGAGCCGCCGGGCGGCCCCGGCGTGCGGCTCGACACGCACGTCGTCACCGGCTACACGGTGCCGACCAACTACGACAGCATGATCGGGAAACTGATCGTGCACGCGCCGACGCGGCGCGAGGCGATGATCCGCGCCGAGCGCGCCCTGCGCGAGTTCCGCATCGAGCCGATCAAGACCACCATCGGCCTGCACCGCCGCCTCATGCAGAACGCTGCGTTCCAGGAAGGCGGGATCGATATCCACTTCCTGGAGAGGCTGCTGAAGTAGATCGGGGAAGGCAGGTACGCAGAGTTCGCAGAGAAGCGCGGAGGGCACGGAGATGCCACCCTCACGCTTCGGGTGAATCCAGCAACTCCTGCAGCCTCTCCGCCTGCAACGGTGGCAGCCGCTTCGTCCATGACTGGTCAATCAGCCCGACGCCGATCATGTCGAGCAGATGGACCTGATCCTTGCGGCGGAACGCGGTGAGCTTGATGCGTACCAGCGCGTCGAGGTTGATGACGCGAAACGAGCCCATGTCGATCGACTCGGCGACATCCGGGTTCGGCGCGGGCTCGCCGGGCTTCACAACCTCGCCGTCGAACACGAGGTGCACGGCCTCGCGCGGGTTCGCCTTCGCGCTATCCAGAAACAGGCTCAGCACGCCCGCCTGCCGAAACACAAACCCCGCGGCCTCGAGCGCAGCCCTCGCCGCGTCAAAGTCCTCCCGCCGGATCATCTCGTCGACATTCTGCGTGTTGCGTACGGCCGCACGGTCCACAGTGGCGACTCACGCCGCGACCGCATTCCCGCCCACAACCGCATACGGCACGTTCGCGGCCTTCAGCGCGGCGGCGGCACGGAGCAGTCGCTGGCGCACGAGTTCCACGGCATCCACCATCCGTTGCAGAAGGTCCTTGGGTTTGGGTCATGCACGGGTCACGGTTGATGCTATGGAACGCCTGCGGCAGGCGACCTGGAATCAACTCCGACGTTGCCCAAGGCCGCGAAGTGCACGCTTCACTCGGCCGGGCCGTCCGCCTCCTACTTCCCGTCCTTCTTCTGGCCGGGGATCAGGCCCTGGATCGCCTTGGTCGCGTCCTTCACCGCGTCCTCGGTTTTCTTCGCCGCGTCCTTGGCGGCCTCCTCGACCTTCTTTCCGACCTCCTCGACGGTACCCTTGGCGTCGCCGAGCACCTTGAGGTCGAGTTTCGACAGATCGCCCAGCGAGGCCAGTTGGCCCGACAGGTCGCCGAGGATGTCGCCGGGGATGAGGCCCTGTCCCTTCTCGACCGCCGCGGCGAGCACCGCCTGCACGATGATGCCCGTTAACTGACCCATGGTGACTCCGGTGCCACCGACGCCGGTGCCGGTCTTGCCGACGTTCTGGAGTTTCACTTCGTCGATGGGGACGGTGACCTTGGTGAGCGCGCCCAGCGCGTCGGGCCCGCCGAGCAGGTCAACGTGCACCGTCACGTTGTGGATGGACAGGTCGTTGATGACGAACTTCTTGCCCTCGCCCTCGGGCCGGGGCGCGGGCTTGCTCTCCCCGCCGTCGCCGCTGACCTTCTTGAGGTGGTCGAGGATGGCGTTGTAGTTGGTCTTGCCGTCCTTCTTCTCCAGGCGCACGTCGATGGTGTCGAGCGTGAGGTGGGGCAGTTCAACCGTCGGCTTGTTCAGCGAGCCGAGCGACACCGCGACCGAGGCGTCGCCGAGCGTGAGGAAGTGCGGGCCCGGGAAGCCCTGCGCGTTGGCCACGCGCAGGCCCGACATGGCGAACGTGCCGCCGAACACGCCGACGTTCGCCTCCTTGAGAGTCGTCTGCACGCCCAGGGCGTAGGTGCCGCCCTTCTCGATGCCGACGCGCGCGGCCTTGTCGATCATCGAGAACGCCACCACGCCCGCGACGACCAGCAGCACCAGCACCGCCAGGACGAGCACCATCAGCAGTTTGAGCAGTTTCATGTCGTACCCCTGTGTGAGAAGCCCCGCTCTCCGTGGCCCCCGCTTTCCCGGTGGGATTATCGGCGCTCTGCGCCGCCGCGGCAGGCGACATGGCAACAATCCCGCGGCGTGACCCGGGCGCCCGGCACGGAGTGCCGGGCCACCGCGAACCGCCGGGCCAGCCCGGAGCCGACCATGAACGACCTGATCGAGCATTTCCGCCGGATGTACGACTACGAGTTCCGCTGCACGCCCCTGGTGAACGAGGGCCTGTCGCGTGCGCGGGAGAACATCGAGCGCGTCGGCGTGGCCGCGCTGGCCGCGCCCTTCGAGCGCGCCGTGCAGGTGTGGTCGCACGTGCAGGCGGCGCGGCGGACCTGGCTCGTGCGCCTGGGCCGCGACGTGGAACCGCCGGCGGACGGGCTGTTCCCCGCGTGGTCGGTCGAGCAGGCCCGTGCGCAGGCCGAGGAGATGGACGCCGCGTGGCGCGGGTACGTCGGCGCGCTGGACGCGCGGGAACTGGCGCGGGTGGCGCGCTACACGTCGACCGAGGGCAAGCACTACGACACCGAGGTGCGCGACATCCTCACGCACGTGGTGAACCACTCGTCGTACCACCGTGGGCAGATCGCCTCGCTGATCGCCGCGACGGGCACCAAGCCGCCGATCACCGACTACGTGTTCTTCTGCCGCCGACAGGTTGGCTGACGCGCCGCGTCGCGCGGCCGTTCACGCCGCGAGGTCGTCGTCGCCGTCGTCCTTGGGCGGGTCGCCGATGCACCCCCACTTCTCCTTGGGGAGGTGGCGGTGGTGGATGTGGATGACGCGGGCGAGTTGGGCGGCGAAGACCTCGCCGATCATCCGCAACTGGTCGAGCAGCAGCGGGCCGAAGGGCGACGTGCGGTCGCGGAAGAGCATGACGATCGCGAGCACCTCGCCCTCGTGCCGGCACGACATGCCGACGACGCCGGAGTCTCCCAGCCACGCGGCGTCCTCGCCGACAAAGCGTCGCAGCGACTCGTCGGTGGTGAGGTGGACGAGTTTCTCGGACGGCTCGAACTTGGGCGCAACAGTGTTGGCGATGTGATCGAGCAGGATGTCGACGGTCTCCTTGGGGCAGTCGTAGTTGACGTAGGCGCCCAGGGAGTAGTCGCCGCTGGTCGTCGGCAGGAAGACCGCCGCGTTGGTCGGGCCCGAGCGGGCCAGCACAAACTCGAGCGTGCTCCGCAGCAACTGTTCGATGTCCAGTTCGTGCCGGATCAGGCTCGTGAACTCGTTGGCGGTGGTGACCTGGTTCATGTTCGCCATGCACTCCGTTGTGGCGTGAACCAGATCGGTGCAAACCGGGGGCTGCTGTCGGGCCGTGTCGGTGCGCGGCGAGCGGTCGCGTCGGCACAGACGGTCCAGGCTTCGCAGCCCGCGCGGGCCGCGCGTCCGCGCGGCCGGATCGCCCGCCCGACCCGCCGCGCGGAGCAGCCGGGCGCGAATTTCGAGGACGCGCAAGCCGTGCGCAAACACGCTCCGGCAGCCCGAGGCCCGGGCGCGACGGGCCAGCCGCGCCGTCGGTCTGCGGGCCGTCAGAGCCACCGAGGGCCCGTGGCCCGCCAACCGCTCCGCCAGTTCCAGCGCCGCGTCGCCAAGCGCGTCGGCGTCGATGACGGCCAAATCGCCCGGCGCCTCGCACGTGATCGACAGCGCTTCGTCGTACGTGCGCGCCAGTACGCACAGCGCGCCCGGCCCGGCGGCCCGTCGGACGCGGGCCACGACGACCGGGTTGTCGGTGACGATCAGCACGCGCAGCGCGGGCGGGGCGAGGCGGGTAGGCCGGTCGCGCCCCACGCGCTCGATCAGCGGCCGCATGGGCTTGAGTTCGAAGCACCCCGGCCACGGGCGAACGACGGTCCGGCGTGCGGGTCCGCGGTTGGATGACGAGTTGCCGACTCGAGCCATGGAGTCTCTCCTCGTTGAAGGGGTCCGTCGAGCGACGTCCCGCTCACGCGGCACGCTGCGCGCGTGGTTCGTTCAGCGGCGCGATTGTCGCGACGGGCGCGGGCCCCGCGGCGGGCGCGCTGGTCCAGCGGTAGTCCGGCAGCGCGACCGTGACGGTGGTGCCGCGGCCGGGGCGGCTGGCCAGCAGCACGTCGCCGCCGTGCAGGCGCACGAGGCGGTGGGCCAGCGCCAGGCCCAGGCCGGGTTGCCTTCCCGCGGGCTTGTCGGAGAAGAACGGGTCGGTCGCGTGCTCCAGCGCGTGCTCGCTCATGCCCGAGCCGTCGTCGATGACGTGGACGAGCAGGCGCGTCGGGTCGACGCCGTCCTCCTGCACGCGGACCTCGACCGGCGAGCGCGGGCCCGACTCCAGCGCGTTGACGACGACCTCGGTCATCGCCTCGGCCATAAGCGCGGCGTCGATCCGCAGCGCGCCCAGTCCCTCGGCGATCGTCAGTTTCACGCCCGTCAGGCCCGGGAGCGCGCCGCCGTCGCCGGCGCGGGATGCGCACCGGGACCGGGCACGCTTGATGACTTCCTCGAACAGCGCGGCGGCGTCGGTCGGGCGCAGGTCGGGCTCGGGCGGGTTGGCGATGCGGTGCAGACGCGCGATCAGGTCGCTCAGGCGGCCGGCCGCGTCGACGATCGCGCGGGCCGCGTTGCGGTCGGTCTCGTCGCGCAGGCGCGAGGCGAGCGACTGGGCACGGCCCGAGATGACGGCGAGCGGGTTGTTGAGTTCGTGCGCCGCGCCGGCGGTCATCTCGCCGAGCCGCGCCATCGCGCGGGTCTCGGCCAGCTGGCGCTGCGCCTCCTCGAGCGCGCGGTTGGTCTCGGCCAGTTCCTGGTTCAGACGGCCGAGCCGCGCGTTGGCCCGCAGGATCGACTCGACCAGCAACTGCTGGCTCGGCTCCTCGCCGAGGCCCAGGTCGCGGCAGCGGGCGCTGGTCGATTCGTACAGCCGCGCGATCTGCCCCTCGATCCGCGGCCAACTCAGGCCCACGCGTTCGGCCAGCGCGCGGTCGTCGGGATCCGCGGCGTAGTTGCCCGACCAGCCCAGCCCGAGCCGGCGGCAGAGCGCGTCGGCCACGCCGACCACGCCGACCAGCGATCGGTGCTCGCCCTCGGGCAGCCGGTCGAACGGCGTGCCGTGCCCCGCGATCGTCTCGCGCAGCGCGGGCGGCAGACCCCACAGGTCGGCCAGCCGCGCACCGGCCGCGAGGTGGTCCATGCCGAGGATCGGCCGCTCGAAGTCCGCGATGTTGCCCTGTCGCGATTCGGCGAGTTCGACGACGCGCGAGTAGGCCCGCGGCAGCACGACCTCGAGGGCGAGTTTGCCGAGGTCGTGCACGAGCCCGCAGACGAAGCACTCCTCGGGGTGCAGGCCGAGTTCGGGGTGCTCGCGTGCGATGAGTTCGGCGGCGCACGCGACGGCGATCGAGTGCTGCCAGAACCCGGTGCGGTTGAAGGGCTGCGCCGGGGCCGCGCCGGGGCGCGGCTTGCGGCCGGCGCGCGGCGACAGGTTGCCGCTCCAGTCGAAGATCGCGACGCTGAGCACCAGCGAGCGCACCGCGTCGAGGCCGAGCATGACCACGGCCATCTCGACGGTGGTGATGGGGTGGCGTGTGCGGTTGGCGGCGCGCCGGCAGAGCGACAGCAGGCGGGCGGTGATGGTCGGGTCGGACTCGATCAGGCGGATGACGTCGCGGACCTCGGCGTCCTCCTGTGCGCCCAGTTGCATGAGCCGGGCGGCGACGGTGGGCAGGGTCGGCAGCGCGCCCAGTTCGCGCAGCACCAGTTCGGTGCGGCGGGAGAGCAGCGGGTCGGCGGCGATGGCGGGGGCGGCGCGTCCGCGTGCCGCGGCCGCCGCGCCCGTCGCGCGCCCGAGGATGCTGGCTCTGCGCGACGGCGGCATGGACGGCGGTGCTCCGGATGGTGCGGGGCCGGCGCGGCGCGGCGCTCAGGCGGCCTCGGTGAGTTCGTCGATGCGCTTGAGCAGCGCGTCCACGTCGAAGGGCTTGCGCACGAAGTCGTCGGCGCCCGCGGCCTTGAGCGAGTCGATCTCCTCCGGGTTCACCACGCCGGAAACGAAGATGATCCGCGTGTCCTTGAGTTCGTCGTGCTCGCGGATGCGCCGGCACACGACGTTGCCGTTCACGTCCGGGAGCATGTAGTCGAGGATGATGACGTTGGGCCGGAACTGCTCGGTCATCAGGCCGGCGTCGTAGCCGGTCGAGCAGAAGCGGACGTCGTACCGGTCGTTGCGCGCGAACAGGTCCTTGAACATCTCGATGATCTGCTTGTCGTCGTCGACGACGAGCACGCGGCGCGCGCCCTGGTCCAGCGCGCCGACCGGGATGTCGTTGGCCCGCATGAACTTGATCAGTTCGGCGCGCGGGATGCGCCGGAACTTCGAGCCCGGCACGCGGAACCCGCCCAGACGGCCGGCGTCGAAGCAGCGGATGATCGTCTGCTGCGAGACCTTGCAGATCTCCGCGGCCTCGCCGGTGGTGAAGATCCGCTTGCCGGCCCAGTCGCGGGCGTTGTGCTGTCCGTTTGAGCCTGCCATGCGGGCCTTCCGGGCGATCGGCGGGTGCGCGGCGCGCCGACCATCGGCGCGGCACGGCTGCCGGGGTCTGGTATCGACCCTTGCCCGTTCCGACTTAACGGCACAGTTTGTCCCGCCCGCCCCGCTTCACACGTGCGCCGGTCAACGCCCGAGAACCCGCGGCGGCGGCATCAGCCGCCCCGCGCGCGGGCACGCCACTGCGTCACCGCGTCGGGCTCGCGCGCATAGACCGGCACAAGGTCCGCCGGGTCGATGTCGGGCAGCGAGGCCGAGGCCCGCAGGCACGCCGCCGCGGTGAGCAATGGCGCGCGGACCGCCACACCCTCGCGCGCGCACGCCTCGCGCACCGCCGCGGGCAGGTGCGCATCGCCGATCAACGCCCGAACGCCTTCGGCCGCGAGCGCCGGGACGTCCGCGGCGGAAAGCACGCGGCCGCGCGTCGCGTCGGGCTCACCCTCGACCCACACCCACGCGGTGTCGTTCTTGCTCGCGAGCGCAACGGCTCGCTTCTCTCCCGCGGCGCCGCGGTCGCCCGCGAGCGCGACCAGCGCGGTCGGCGCCGCCACGCACGCCGCGCCGCACCCTTCGGCAATCATCTTGCCCACGGCGCAGGCCATGCGCAGGCCCGTGTACCCGCCCGGCCCGACACTGACGGCCACCCGCCCGCCGCGGAGATCCGCAGCGCGCAGTGCCAAACGGGCGAACAGGCGATCGATCGCCGGCACAAGGTCGTCATCCCCCCCACCGGCGCCACCGCCTGCGGGCCGCGGCGCGGCTGCCCCGGCCGCGCGGCCGCGCGCGCCGGCGCGCACCGGCTCTTCGCCCAGCGGTTCGAGGGCGGCAACATCCGACCGTCCGATCGCGACGGACATGCCCGTTCCGTCCGCCGCGGCGGTGGGGTTCGAGGTCTCGATCGCGAGCGTGAGTCGGCCGGACATGCCGCAACGATACGGCGCCGATTGCGCGTGCACGGCGCGGGCAGCCTCCCGCAGCGTAAACTCCGCGACCGATGCACCGCGCCGGCCGCGCCATCCCGTTTGTCCTCTCGCTGCTCGTCGCGCCGTGGCTCGCCTGCTGCACCGGCGCGAACGCCGGCCGCGGCGAGGGGGCGTTGCAGGGCTTCGGGCCCGAGCGTCTGTCGGTTCACCCGCTGAGCCGCTTCTCGACCGACACCGAGGGGCGGCCGGTCATCGTGTGCCACTTCGAGTTGCGCGACCGATACGGGCAACTGGTGCGGGCCCTCGGCGTCGTGCAGTGCGAACTGTTCCGGCCCGGCTCCGAGCAGCCCGACGGCACACAGTTGCAGGACCTGGTCTGGCGGATCGACCTCACCACGCCGGAAGAGAACGCGCGGCAGTTTGACGACCTGGTCACGCGCACGTACACGCTCTCGCTCGGCGGGCTGCCGGAGTGGCTGCTGCGCTGGCGGGCCGACGACGCCGCGGCGGGTTCGGTCTCGCCCACACTTCGTGTTCGCTTCTTTCCCGGTGCTCAGGGAGACGGCGCGGCGATGGAAGACGTGCTCCGGCTGTCGCGTTGATCGGCCCCACCTCTGACCTCGACGCCTGGCCAGCGGGGCTCTCCACAAACCCGCAGCGCAATGAAAAAGGGCGGCGCATTCCGCGCCACCCTCTCTGAAACACGCCAGTTGACCTCAGCCCTGACCGCTCAGCGGGCCCGCCGTCGCCCGGCGGCCAGCGCGCCCATGCCGAGCAGCACGACCGCACCCGGCGCGGGCACATCGACGGGGATGCGGAAGATCAGGAACTCGTCGTGGTTGAACCCGCGGAGCGGCGCGGGCATGAACGTCGAACCCGTGTCGTTGCCCGAGTCGTACCAGACCCACTGGGCGCTCTGATCGATGTTGGTGTAGTAGGTCCACGGGTAGAAGAACGGAGCGGTCGGCGTGGTCGGGTCGTTGTCGTATCCCGGCGCGCCGGTCGGCGTGACCCACAGGCCGTTGTTGGTCGCGTAGTTGATCGCGACATCGACCTGCGCCTGCGTCGCAATCTGGTTTGGGGGCCACGGGGCGGGCCAGTACGGGTTGGTCGCTTGGTACGCCCCCGCGGGGAAGACGGCCCAGTTGTTGTCGCCCGACAGCGCGACTTGATTGGTCGTCAGGTTGCGGAAGTCGGCGATCAAGCCCTGCGCGACCGCCTGGTCCGACGACGTGACGATGTACACGTACGACGTGCCGGGCGTGCTGGTCGCCGTGAAGTGGTACAGCGTGGGCCACGAAGCACCACTGCCGACCACCGAGCTGGTCGTCGTGACACCGGTGCCGAAGTACACGTCGAAGTAGTTGTCGACGGTGATGTACATCTCCCAGAGGTCGGCGTGCGCCGCCGAGATCGACAGCCCTGCGGCGACGATCGTCGCGCCTGCACGAACACCCATGCGCATGAACATCTCTCTCTCCTTTCTCGACCGGCCCTTGCACACCCGACGCGCAAAGACGCCTGCGCGTCGGCCTATGCTCTGCCGATCTCTCTCCACCGGCAGTATGCCTCAACGCAAGTGAAAATGCAAGGGCTGCACCCTGGTCGCAGCCCCGATCCGAAACTCACCACGAACCTCCGGCCCCTGTGCGGGCTCCGGTCTGCCTACGGCGTACGAACACGATCCGCCAACGCCCTGGCAGGCTCGTCAACCCTCAACCCAACAAGAGGTTACAACCCCTTGGCGATGAACCCCGCCTGCCGGAGGTGGATCGCCTGGTGGAACGGCGGGAAGCACGCCCACGTGGCCGCGGGCAGTTCGCCGAACCACGGGTGCGCGTGCGTCTGCGAACTGCGGGCGAACGCGCCGGGGTCGGCAAGCGATACTTCGAGCGCGCCGACGGACTCGTCGAGGTCCGCCATCGCCCGATCGATCCGGGCCGCGGGGTCGGGCTTGTAGTCGGCGATCACGACCGCGATCGTCGGCCGCTCGTTCCTCGCCAGCGCGGCAAGGGTCGCCGCGAGGTCGCGGTTCACGCGCGCAAGGTGATCGGCGACCATGGCCAGCGAGTAGTTGGTCGAACTCTGCTCAAGGCCGGGCAGCCGGCGGATCTGCACGCGCGTGTGCGCCCTGTCTCCCGCCGCGGCGACGATCGCCGCGAGTTCGCGCTGCTGTTCGCGCAGCAGAGCGGGCGACCGCGCCGGCGGGTTTTTCCGGCACCATCTGCCGACGAGGAGTCTGCCGATGAACCGTTCGATCCACGGGATGCCCGACGCTCGCGCAATGCGTCGCTGTTCGAGGCGGACGCGCGCACCGATTCACGCGCCGGCGGCGGCGTGCGGCTCGACGTGCACGAGGACGTCGGCCACGCGCGGCAAGCGCTCGCGCACCGCCGCGCGGACCCGGCCGCCCACGACGTGCGCCTCGCGCACGGGCATCTCGGGATCGACCTCGACGTGCATCTCCAGGAACCACCGCGAGCCGCTGGCCCGAGCCCGGATCTTTTCGATGCCGCGGACGCCCTCGACCCCCAGCGCGATCGCTCGCGCCGGCCCGATGGCCGACGCCGACGCGCCGGGACCCTCCTCGTCCATCAGTTCGCGCAGCGGCACGCGCAGCAGTCGCCAGCCGTTGTAGATGATCACGCCTGAGGCGAGCAGCGCGGCGTAGTCGTCGGCGCTGGCCCAGCGGCTGGGGCTGTCCGCCTGCGCGCCCGCGCCGCCGGAGACGCGCTCGCCGAAGAGCGCGACCGAGATGCCGACGAACGCCGCGGCGGACGTGATCGCGTCGGAGCGGTGGTGCCAGGCGTCCACCTCGGCCGCGCCGCTGTGCTCCTCGTGCGCGACGCGCAGGACGCGCCGGAACAGCACCTCCTTGACGACGACCACCGCGAGCAGCACGCCGAGCGTGAACGGCGCGGGCGCGTGGTGCGGCGTGATGATCTCGTCGATCGACTTGACGCCGATGCCGACGCCCGCGGCGAGCACCATCGCCGCGACGACCAGCGCGGCGAGCGACTCGGCCTTGCCGTGCCCCCAGGGGTGGTTCTCGTCGGCGGGGCGCGCGCCGATGCGCAGGCCGCCCCAGATGACCACCGACCCGAGGATGTCGGTCATCGATTCGACCGCGTCGGCCACCAGCGCGTAGGAATGGCCCACCAGGCCCGCCACGAGTTTGATCGCGGCCAGAGCGACGTTCACCAGCAGGCCGACGACGGCGGTGCGCTGGGCGCGGAGGTTGGCGGGCCGGGCGGACACGCGGCCGGAGTGTACCTCGCCGCGAAGCGTCGGTCAGCCGCGCGCCAGCACGCACACGATGTGGTGCTCGGCCGCTTCCGACTCGCGCAGGGCGGGGGCGTCGGCGTCGGTCCCGGCGATGACGTGGGTCTCGGCGAACCCGGCCTCGCGCAGCGCGTCGCGCAGTTCGGGCACGCTCCACAGCCGCCAGTCGTACACGAACGCGTCGAACAACTCGGCGATCACCTCGCCGTCGTTCTCGACGCGGAAGTGCAGCGCGTTCTCGACGCGCCCGGTGAACGCGTCGACCCTCCGCTGCTGCCAGGTGTAGTGGATGCGCTCGCGCGGCTCGCGCCCGGTGTGCGTGCGCTTCACGTGCCCGGTGCGGTACGCCGCGGCCCCGCCGTAGGTGTCGCACGCGAAGATGCCGCGCGGGTTCAGCCGGCCGCGCGCGGCGCGGAGGTACTCCACCAGTTCGGCCCGCTCGTGCAACTCGCCGATCGAGAAGTTTCCGACGAACACCACGTCGGCCGGCTCGGGCCTGGCGATGCTCCGCACGTCGGCGTTGACCAGCCGCAGGCGCGCGGGCTCGATGCCCGCGTTGGCGGCGCGCTGCGCGGCGTACGCCACCGCCGCGGGGTCGAGGTCGGTCGCGATCGCCCGCGCCGCGGGGTCGGCGATCAGCCACGCGCGCGACAGCGCGGCCGAGCCGGCGAAGTCCTCCGCCAGCACGCGCGGGCGGGCGCCGTGCAGCCGCCGCAGCATCGCCGCGGCGGTCAGCGGCTCCTGCACGCACAGTTCGTACAACTCCAGCGGGTGCGGCTCGGTCAGCGCGGGCATGGGTGCTCCTGTCGGGCGGGGCGTGCGTGGGTTGCATCGCCGGGGCGGCGGGCGAATACTTGTAAGGCGATGATGCAGGTTCCCGACGATGTCCGCTCCTATTTTGGCATACGCGGCGTGCGCTGGACGCGCCGGCGCGAGGAGATCTTTGCGGCCCTGTGCGGCTGTGCCGATCATCCGACCGCCGAGGAACTGTTCCAGAAGGTGGGCGTTCGGGACACGGGCATCAGCCTCGCGACCGTCTACAGCACGCTGGAGCTCTTCACGCGCCGGGGGCTGTGCCGGCGGATCGGGGCTGTTCACTCCGCCGACCAGCGCGCCGGCGGTGCGCGGTACGACGCCGACACGCGCGACCACGCCCACGTCATCACCGCCGACGGGCGCGTGCTCGACCTGCCCGAGGACCTTGGGCGAGAGGTGCTGGCGCGGCTGCCCTCGGACGTGCTCGACGCGGTGCGGTCGCGCACCGGCGTGCGCGTCGCGCGCGTCGCGATCGAGTTCATCGAGGACGCCTGAACGCGCTCAGCCCGCGGCGGCCGCCGCCGCGGCGGCCGAGGCCACCACCGCCGCCGACGTCGCGGCCTGCTGCTGCGCGACCACGTGCCCCGCCGCGGCCTGCGCCGACGCGCTCCCGCCGTTGCTGGTCATGAAGACCATGCCGCCGCTGGAGTTCACGCCGCGCTCCCACAGGATCGTCCCGTTGCGCTGGTCGATGCAGTACACGTAGCCGCCGCGGCCGGCGTACAGCTCGGACCCGTGCGTCATGAGCGTGAGCGGGCTGCCGAACAGCCGCGGCAGTTTGATCCGCCAGACGGTCTTGCCGGTCAGGCGGTCGAGCGCGGCGACGGTGCGACCGGAACCGATGAAGAGCAGGTCGTGGGTCTCTGGCATGGTCACCTCCGGTGGTACAGCGTACCGCGCCGGCGGGCGTGTGCAAGGGCCGCGGCGGCCGGGGCGCCGGGGTCCCCGCGCCCGATCCGGCGGCGGGAACGGGGCGATACGATCGTGCCTATGCCATCCCTCGACATCGTCAGCAAGATCGACTTTGCCGAACTCGACAACGCCGTCAACAACACGAAAAAGGCGATCGCGTCGCGCTTCGACTTCCGCAACTCCCCGGTCGAGATCACCGTGGACCGCAAGGAGAAGAAGATCCATATGCACGCCGCCGACGGCGGCAAACTCGACGCGGTGAAGGACATGTTCGAGTCGGCCGCGATCCGCCGCGGCCTGCAACTCAAGAGTTTCGAGTTCCTGCCGGCCGAGCCCGCGCGCCACGGCGCAACGGGCGCGATGAAGCGCGACGTGAAACTCAAGGAGGGCCTGACGCCCGAACTGGCCAAGGAGATCGTCAAGATGGTCAAGGAGTCGAAGATCAAGGTGCAGGCCTCGATCCAGGGCGACGAGGTGCGCCTGACGGGCAAGCAGATCGACGACCTCCGCGCGGTGATGGCGATGCTCAACGCGGCGGACCTCAGCCAGCCGCTGCAGTACGTGAACATGAAGAGTTGAGCGCCGAGCGGGCGCACGCCGCCGGCCCGACGTCCACACTGTCGTTCAGTTTGCCCGCTATCCTGCTGGTCCACGGCCCGCTCCCGCCTCCCCCCGTGCGCCGCGTGCGGGTCGGAACGGGAGGCTCGGGCCCGTTTCCAAGTCGCAGCCTCTTCTTCGGAGCCCCCCAATGCCCTCAGCGATCTCGATGAAGTCCGGCACGCTCAGCGTCCCCAACGACCCCATCATCCCGTTCATCGAGGGCGACGGCACGGGCCCGGACATCTGGCGCGCATCCGTCCGCGTCTTCGACGCCGCAGTCGCCAAGGCCAGCAACGGCAAGAAGAAGATCCACTGGCACGAGGTGCTCGCGGGCGAGAAGGCCTTCAACAAGACCGGCAACTGGCTGCCCGACCAGACCATCGAGGACTTCAAGAAGTACCTCGTCGGTATCAAGGGCCCGCTGACGACGCCCGTCGGCGGCGGCATCCGCTCGCTGAACGTCGCGCTCCGCCAGTTGCTCGACCTGTACGTCTGCCTGCGCCCGGTGCGGTGGTTCCAGGGCGTGCCCTCGCCGGTCAAGCGTCCGCAGGACTGCGACATGGTGATCTTCCGCGAGAACACCGAGGACATCTACGCCGGTATCGAGTGGGCCGCGGGAACGCCCGAGGCCGCCAGGTTTCTCGCGTTGATGGAGAAGGAGTTCCCCAAGGAGTTCAAGAAGATCCGCTTCGGCTCCGCCGCGGCGGGCGTCGAGTGGGGCAAGGCCATCGGCCATCCGGAGTTGTACCCCACGCCGCAGGTCGGCATCGGCATCAAGCCCGTGAGCCGGCCCGGCTCGGAGCGGCTGATCCGGGCGGCGATCGAGTACGCGCTGAAGAACAACCGGCGGAGCGTGACGTTTGTCCACAAGGGCAACATCATGAAGTTCACCGAGGGCGCGTTCAAGGACTGGGGGTACGACCTCGCCACGTCGTCGTTCCGCGACAGGGTCGTCACCGAGCGCGAGTCGTGGATCCTGGGGAACAAGGAGGCCAACCCCGACCTGTCGAGCATCGGGAACGCGCGGATGATCGACCCCGGCTACGACATGATGACGCCCGAGCAGCAGAAGAAGATCGTCGCCGAGGTGGACAACGTGCTCAAACTCTGGCCCACGCACGGGCAGGGCAGGTGGAAGAAGATGCTCATGATCCGTGACTCGATCGCGGACATCACACTCCAGCAGGTGCTGACGCGGCCCAAGGACTTCGATGTCATCGCGACGATGAACCTGAACGGCGACTACCTGTCGGACGCGCTGGCCGCGCAGATCGGCGGCATCGGCATCGCGCCCGGCGCGAACATCAACTACGTGAGCGGGCACGCGATCTTCGAGGCCACGCACGGCACCGCGCCCAAGTACGCCAACCTCGACCAGGTGAACCCCGGCTCGGTCATCCTTTCGGGCGAGATGATGCTGCGCTACATGGGCAGCAGCGGCGACGCGGAATGGACCAGGGCCGCGGACCTGATCATCAAGGGCATGGACGGCGCGATCGGCGCCAAGACGGTGACGTACGACTTCCACCGCATGATGGAGGGCGCGACGAAACTCAAGTGCTCCGAGTTCGGCGACGCGGTCATCAAGCACATGGGGTAAGCGACCTCGCCACAGACCGGCTCCACCGACCCCGGAACGGTCGGTGCGTCGGACACCTGGCCAGCTTCTCAAACACCAACCAGCCCCGGCCCCGTGGTCGGGGCTCTTCGTTGTGTATCGCTTCGTTCCCATCTCCCGCGGCGCGGGGAGAGGGGAAAGGCAGAGGGGGACGCAACATGCTTTCCCCTCTCCCCGCGCCAGCGGGGAGAGGTGGCGAGGCCGGAGGCCGAGACGGTGAGGGGCGCCTTATGAAGCACCCCTCACCGCCCTCGCTGCGCTCGGGCACCTCTCCCCATCTGCGATGGGGAGAGGGGAACGTATGGAGGCAAGAGCATCAACATTCCCCTCTCCCCGCGCCAGCGGGGAGAGGTGGCGAGGCCGGAGGCCGAGCCGGTGAGGGGCAGTTCTCGATCGACCACGCGCCCCTCACCTGTCGCTGCGCGACATCCTCTCCCCGTTGAGAGCAACGGGGAGAGGGGAACCAAACCGAATCGCCCCTCACCGCCCTCGCTGCGCTCGGGCACCTCTCCGCAACTGCGATGGGGAGAGGGGAAAGGGACCCGACTTCCCCTCTCCCCGCGCGCCTGCACGCATCTGTACACGCCGCCCGCTCTTGTGCACCGCAAGAGCGGATACGGGCCGTGAACTGCGTCACGCCAAGACACTCGAACGCCATGGGCACGGCGCTTCCTACTCCGCCCCGGCGCGCACCATCGCCAGGTCGTGTGCCCAGTCGTAGGCCTGGCCCAGGCGCGTCCAGTCGAACTCCCAACTGCGCGCTTCGACGTGGTTGCGCAGGCGGATGCGCTCGCGCCGGTCGAGTTTGCAGAACTCGAGCATGTGGCGGCAGAGGTCCGCCGCGGCTTCGTGGAACGTCCTGCCGCGCCGACCGAGCACGTAGAGCCCGCCGCCCTCGCGCCCGCACAGGTCGGGGATGGTCTCCTGCACGTAGCGCCCGAAACCCGAGAGGTCGCTGGTGACCGCGGGCACGCCCATCGCCAGACACTCCAGCGGCGTGTAGCCCCAGGGCTCGTACGCGCTCGGGAAGATGCCCATGTGACAGCCGCGGACGAACTGCTCGTACTCAAGGCCCCACAGCGGGTTCGTGGGCGTGATGAACTCGGGGTGGTAGACGACCTTCACCGGGTCGTCGGCCTGGTTGAACAGCCACAGGCGGCGGATCTGGTTGAGCACTTCGTCCCTGCCGTCGTCCTCGAGCAGGTGGGTGACGACGAGCGGCAACTGGTCGGTGCGGAAGGCGTGCTGCGTGCGCCGGAAGCGCAGGTTCCAGTACTCGGGGATCATCTCCTCGAGCGGGACCTTCTGCCTTGCCGCGGCGGTGCGGAAGAGTTGGTCGCCCAGTTCGCGCGTGATGGCGTCGCAGACGGCGTGGAGTTCGTTGAGGACGCCGCGCTGGCTGAGCGCGCGCGGGTGCAGCGAGCGCGTGGGCCGCTGGGTCACGATGAAGAACACGACGTTGCGTTCGACACCCTGGGCGCGCAGGCCCTTGAGTTCGGCGTTGAGCCGCGCGAGCGCTTCGAGGCAGAGGTCGAAGCCCTTGTTCCGCGGCTCGAAACGGCCGGACGTGAAGAAGTACAGCGTCTTGTCGAGGTCGAAGGCGTAACTGGGGAAGAAGTGCCCCATGACGAAGCGGTTGATCCGCTCCTTGAACTGCGCGTGGAAGGTCTGGAAGTCGTGCCCGACGTTGTAGTGCTCGATGTTCAGGCCGTTGGCCAGCACCATGTCGGGCCTGCGGCCCAGCAGGTGCGCGCACTCCTCGCCGGTGATCGGCGAGACGGTGGTGAACACGTCGCACGCGTGGGCGCAGGCCCGCTCGATGCCGTGCTGGCAGCGGATGTTGAACTTCTCGGCCTCGTGCGCGTGATCGAGGAACGGCAGGTGGTCGTAGAACCACTCGTCGCCCCACGCGATGGTCCGGCCCAGTTGCGTGGCGTGGGTGGTGAAGACCGTCGCCGCGGCGAGTTTGGGGTGCTGGCGGTGCAGCATCGGGAGCGCGACGCCGCCGAGCCATTCGTGGAAGTGCGCGATCAGCCTGCGGTCGGAGCGCCGCCCCTCGGGCGTGCCCTCCGCGGCGCCGGGGCCGATCCACTCGCGTGCCGCGGCGACGAGCAGGCGGCGCACCGCCTCGCCGAAGAGGATCGAGCCGTCGATCAGTCCATCGCCAGCGGGCGAGGGGATGCCGTGGTGGTCCCACAGGCGGTACTTGATCTCGTCGAGTTGGTGCCGCAGCGCCTCGTGCTCGACCAGCAGCACGCGCGGGCGGCCGGGCACGAGCCAGCGGCCGTGACGAACCTGCAGTGCCTCCGCGCCAAGCGCGTCGATCACCCTTCCGACCCAGCCGCTGGCCTTGCGTTCCTCGAACTCCAGCGCGGCGCGCGACGGGACATGCGGCCCGACGAGCAGGTAGCGCTCGCGCCAGCGCCTGACCATCGTCGGCGCCTTGGAGCGGATGACCTGGTAGATGCCGCCGAGTTGGTTGCAGACCTCCCACGAGACCTCGAGCAGCGCGGCACGCGCGGGGGCGCGCTCGCCGTCGACCACCGGCGGCGCGGACGGCGCGGGGCGCACGCCGCCGAGGCCCATCGCGTTGATGCTGAACTGGCCCATCGGGCCAACACTCTACCACCGCGCCGGGGACGGCACCGCCCGCGCACCGACGCGGTCGGTTTTCAACGTCCAATAACTGCGGCCGCGCCGCATCGAGTTGTCGCGCGCGTGCCGGGAGTCACTCCAGCGTGCGCACCTTGATGTTCCGGAACCACACCGGGTCGCCGTGGTCCTGCAGCGCGACGTGGCCCGCCGCGCGGGTGGCGAAGGCGGGCACGCCCCTCCACTTGCTCCGGGCGTGCGCGGCCTTGTACTCGTCGCTCCCGAGGTCAAGGTCTACGACCTTGAAGCCGTTGAGCCAGTGCTCGATCCGCCCGCCGCGGCAGACGATGCGGGCCTGATTCCACTCGCCTGCGGGTCGGCCGGTGTCGAACGCGCAGCCGGAGACGTCGTAGAAACTGCCGGTGCGCGTGGTGGGCTTGGCCTTGTCGCCGTGGCGCAGGTCGTCGAGGATCTGGAACTCCGGGCCGGTCTGCCACGGGTAATCGTGGTCCTCGGTGGCGCGGTAGATGATGCCGCTGTTTCCACCGGGCGCGACCTTGAACTCCAGCGCCAGTTCAAAGTCGCCGAACTGCTCGTCGGTCACGATGTCGCCGCCCGCCCTGCCCGGCGTGTAGGCCAGTTCGCCGTCGCGGACCGTCCAGCCCGAGTTTTCCGGCAGCGCTGGCTTGCGGTACCCGCGCCAGCCGGAGGTGGTCCTGCCGTCGAACAGGAGTCTCCAGCCCGCGGCCTTCTCCTGCGGTGAGAGCGTGTTGTGCGCACGCACGTCGCGCCACCCGGCCGGGAGGGTCACGGCGCCGGTCGCGGCCCACTCGGCCCCGCGCACCAGCAGCGTGCGGAAGCCCGGCGTGGTGACCGAGGATTTGGTGTCCTCAGCGTTCACCCACACGTGGCCGAGCGGCGTGGCGAACACACGGCCCCTGCCGAAGGCGAGCGTGAAGGCCATGGGCTCGTGTCTGCCGGAGCCGCCGGATTCGCCGGAGGACATCGCGCGGGCCAGCAGGCTGTAGCGCGCATTCTGAGAGTTCACCAGGTCGTGGTACAACTCGTCGCGCGTCGTGAACTCGGCCATGCCGCGCGTGATCGGGTGGTCCCGGTCGACCCACTCGACGCCGAACTCGTGCACGCGGCCGTGGCCGGTGCCGTCGCGCCACATCAGGCCGAGCATCCGCTCGTAGTCGGCCCAGCCGCGGAAGGCGTTGTTCGCCGCGTGGATCGCCACGACGCCGACGCCGCCCTCGACCGCGGCGACGAAGTTGCGCTCGGCGGCATCGCCCCAGCGGCGCGGGTCGTGGATGTCGTTGTAGTCGAGCACGAAGAGTCTGTAGGGCGCGAGCGCGGCCGCGTCGGCGAGCGTGCTCGCCGGGTCGTCGGTGATGGTCACCGCGAACCGGCCCGTGGCTTCGAGCGTGTCGGCGTGCACGCGGCTGGTGTACCGCCAGTTGTGATTGTTGTGCCCGGTTATAAGCAGCGTGGGGATCGGCTCGGGCGCGGCGACGACAGCGGCGAGCAATGCCGCGGCGGCTTCGACGATGAACATGCGCGGACTCCTGACCTGCGACGCGACCCCGCCCCGCACTCAAGTCGGTGCGCAGCATACCACGTCGCAAGATTGCGCGCCGGTGGACGCTGCGTATCAGCGCTCAGGGCCTGGGCGGGAAGTTGTCTGGCATCCACGCGGGCAGGTCGGAGACCGAGTCTCGCGCGGCCTGCGAGGTCGGCACGCCCCAGGCGGCGAAGAACGGGCCGAGGTTCCTGCTCACCGCGCGGCTGAAGCGCACCATCCACTGGTCGCGCTTGGCGTCGTCGGTCCTGGGGCGCTCGGCGTCGGGCAGGGCGCGGTACTCGGCGAAGACCTTCTTGTACGCCTCCCAGCCGAACGCCTCGCGGAGTTGCATGTACATGATGAGCGCGGTGAACGGCTCGCGTTTCCAATCCTCGAACTTCGCCCCGCGCGCAAAGTAGCGCGCGATGGTTTCGTCGCGCTTCTCGAGCGCGGGGTGCCCGGTGGAAGGCGGCATCGCGCACACCGTCTCGCAGATGTAGAGCGAGAAGAGGTTGCACGTGACCTCGACCGTGCCGTCGAAGGTCCAGTCGGGCGACTGGTGGTTGTGGCCCAGTTCGTGGAACAGGCCCCAACTCCCCGCCGCGAGGCGCGAGGCGTCGGTCATGTCGTCGACCGCGTCCAGGTGCGTCATGATCGGGTAGCCCGCGTGCATGTAGCCGGCGGAGATCTGCACGTCGGCGACGTACCGCTCCGGGCGGGTGCGCTGGCGCGGCATGGCGGCAAGGTCCGCCGCGGCGTCGAGCACGCGGTCCCACAGCGTCAGGAGCGCCTTGGGGTCGTCGAGCGTCTTCACCGCCGATGAGGGCACGGTGAGGATCACCTTGTCGGTGGCGAGTTCGGCCCACGGGCCGGGGCGGTTGCGGATGCGAACGGTCCACTCGTCGGACGGTGTGTGCCCGAGTCTGTACATCGGGGCGTCGATGCCGCCGTGCACGATGACGTTGATGTTCCGCGGGTCGCAGTTCTCCGGCACGACGACGTACACCAGCCCGCCGAAGGGCGTCGACACGTGCGTCGATTGCTCGTTGATGACCACCTCCATCGTGACGTTGGGCACACGCTTCCACGAATCGAGGTGCCAGAGTTCGTCCTTGTGGCATCCGATGCGTCCGCGCAGGTTCAGGCCGCGCGCGGCCTCGGGCAGTTCGAAGCGCAGCGGCGTGCCGGGAAGCGCGTACACGCCCGTCGAGTGCCAGCCGGGGACCGCGGTGCTGATCGGCACAACGACGCGCCGGCGCGCGGGCCAGCTCGCGCCGAGGTTCGGGAACGCGTTGACGTCCGCGTGCTCGCGCAGATCTTCGTATGGAAGCGTCGCCAGCAGCGCGTCGCGGTAGCCGATCAGCACGCGGTGCAGCGGACGCGAGTAGTCGATCGGCTGCTCCGGCGTCGGCGTCAGTTCCTTCCTGTGCGCGGCCAGCAGTTCGTTGAGCCGCGGACGCAGCAACGTGTCGCCGGCGGGCAGGAGCCTCGCCGCGGCGGTGGCGTTGGCGGCGGCGACCTTGGCCGCGGGCTTGTCGAGGGCCGGTGCGCCGTCGCGCGAGATGGCCTCCATCGCCTTGCCGGCGTGGGCGAGGTCGGCCGCGGGTCCGGCCACGTCGAACGTGCCTGTGTCGTTCTTGCCCGCGTAACGGTCGGTCCAGGCGATGCCCGCCGCGCCCGCGATGCGGTTCAGCGGGTTGTCAACCAGCGACTTCCCAGCCGGCGCGTTCCATGCCCACGCGGTCTGGGCCGCCATCACGCCACCGCCGGCGCGAAGGAACTCCGACACCGCGGACACCTGCGCATCCGAGAGCGCGTTGCCGACGATGCACAGCAGGTCGATGCGATCGGCCAGCGGCGTAGCGCCTTCGCCGCCCCACTCGGGGCCGAGGTCGACGACCTCGAAGCCCAGCGAGCGGAAGAAGTCGCCGAGTTTGCAGTTCACCAGCGCGACGCGCGCCGGCCCGCCCTCGCGCGGTCGCGCGGCCCACGCGGCGCAGCGATTGAGCAGCGCTTCGTGGTCGCCGACTGTCAGCGACGCCGCGTCGAGGTGCCCGGTGTGCGAGAAGGCGACCAGCCGCCCGGAGGCGTCGCCGTCGCTCGCCACGGTTCCCGCCGCGGCGACGGGCGCGATCACCCCGTCCGCAGTACCGACGGCGAGGACGGCCGCATCGGGCGACCAGACGGCGAGCGTGCCCGGCGTCCCGGGCGCGGCGATGGTGCGCACACCGTCGGTCAGGCCGGTCGGCGGCGCGGCAGGGACCGCGGCGCACGACTGCGCGGACACGATCGCGGCAAGCACCAGCGGTACAACGTGCGTCAACCGATGCATCACGGCGTGGTCTCCTTGGTCTCCTGCTCGGGCCCGATCTCGGCGGGCTGTTTCGCCGCCGCGGCCAACTCGTCACGGATACGTTCGAGCAGGCGCCTGGTTGCGAGAATGCCCTCGGCCTCGCTCAGGCGGCCGCCCTCGTACTCGACGCCGACATGGCCCGAATAACCGGCGTCGAGCACGATCTTCATCATGCGGCGGTAGTCGATGGTGGTCTCGTTGCCCGCGCCGTCGAAGTCGTAACTCTTGGCGGACACGCCGCGGGCAAAGGGCATCAACTCCGCGGTGCCCCTGTATCGGTCGTAGACCTCCTTGTCCGAGACTCGGAAGTTGCCGAAGTCCGGGAGTGTGCCGGCGCGCCGGTGGTCGACCTGCTTCATGACGGCCGCGAGCCACGCCCCGTTGGACGACAGGCCGCCGTGGTTCTCGACGATCACGTTCAGGCCCATCGGGTCTGCCAGTTCGCACAGCCTGCGCAAGCCGTCGGCGGCGCGGTCGCGCTGTTCGTCGTAGGTCCCGCCGGAGTGCGCGTTGACGCGGATCGAGTGACAGCCCAGCGCCGCCGCGGCGTCGAGCCACTTGCGGTGGTTCTCGACGGCCTGCCTGCGCCGGGCCTCGTCGGGGTCGCCCAGCGCGCCCTCGCCGTCGCACATGATGAGGACGCTGCGGACGCCGAGGTCGTCGCACCTGTTCCGCAACTCCCGGTTGTACTCCGGGTCGCTCTTCTTCTTCCAGAACGCGTTGACGTACTCGACCGCGTCGATGCCGAACTCCTGCTTGGCGGCCTTGGGAAAGTCCAGATGATCGAGCCGGCCTGCAAAGAGCGTGCGGTGCAGCGACCACTGCGCCAGCGAGATGCGGAAGAGCGGCTCGACACGCGCCGATGACCGAGCCCGCGCGCCCGCGGGCAGAACCGCGCACGCGGCCGCGGCGCCGAGCACGGCGAGGGATTGGCGGCGGGTCAGCGCGACGTTGGGCATCTCGGGTCTCCTCGCGGGCACCGCCTAGATTCTACGTCGGACGCCGCGGCGATCAGCCCTCAGCGTCGGCGTCGCGTTCGGCGTCCTCGATCGAACGTTCGCGTCGGCGTTCGGCCTGTCCCTGGTCGCGCGGCGGCGACACGACGATCCTGACGCTCGTCACCGAGGCCGGCACGCGTTTGAGCAGCGCGGACTGCGCGCCGGCGCGCAGCAGACGGTCGATCACGTAGCGGGTCGAGGCATCGGGCACGCCCAGCGTGAGGACGCCGCGGGTGAGTTTGACGACTTCGACCCTGTCCGCCAGATGCGAGGGGAACGTCTGGGCGACGGCGACCGACGCCGCGCCGACCGACTTGTGCGCGTGGCGCGCGTGCTCGAAGACGTCGTGCACCGCCGCGGCGATGGTGGGATCGGCCCAGACCTTGCGGAGCCGCTTGAGCGCGGCGGGGCTGTCGGCAAAGGCCCTGCGTTCGGCGAGGGTCGGCTGGTCCGGCCGGCGGACGCGCGCGGCGCGGATGGCGGCGAGCGCATCGACGTGAGGTCTCGCATCGGCCGGCTCCGCTGGCATGGACAGACTCCGGCAGGACCGACGGGACACCTACACCGCTCCCCCTTCGAAGACCACGCGCCGCTTCCTGGGACCGGGCTTGGCGGTGGGCACCGCGCTCAGCAGCGACTGGGTGTACTTGTGCTGCGCGCGGTTGATGATGTCGAGTTTCGGCCCCTCCTCGACGATCTTGCCGCGGTACATCACCGCGATGCGGTCGCACATGTGCTGGATCACGGCCATGTCGTGGCTGATGAACAGGAAACTCAGGCCGAAGTCGCGCTGCAGGTCCTTGAGCAGGTTGAGGATCTGGGCCTGGATCGAAACGTCCAGCGCGCTGGTGGGCTCGTCGCACACGATGAAACTCGGCTCCAGCGCCAGCGCGCGGGCGATGCCGATGCGCTGCCGCTGGCCGCCGGAGAACTCGTGCGGGTAGCGGTCGGCCGCGGCCTTGGGCATGCCGCAGCGCACCAGCAGTTTCTCGACGCGGTCGCGGAGTTCGCTCTTGTCGGTGCAGATGCCGTGCACGACCAGCGGCTCGCCGAGGATGTTGACGATCCGCATACGCGGGTTGAGCGAACTGGCCGGGTCCTGGAAGATGATCTGCATCCGCCGGCGCATGGCCTTGAGTTCGGGCCCGGCCAGCGCGTAGACGTCCTTGCCGTCGAAGATCACGTCGCCGCTGGTGCGGGGGATCAGCCTCAGCAGCGTGCGCCCGACCGTGGTCTTGCCGCACCCCGACTCGCCCACCAGACCCAGCGTCTCGCCCCTGGCGATATGGAACGTCACGCCGTCGACCGCGCGGAACCAGCCCGTCGTCCTCTGCAGCAGGCCCGACTTGATCGGGAAGTGCGTGTGCAGGTCGCGCACGTCGAGCAGCGGCTTGGGCGGCGGTGTGGCGGCGTCCGTGGGCATGGCCCAAGGTTACGCCCGACGCGCGCGGCGTGCCCGCCCTGCCCGCTACGATGCCCGCATGGCGAGACTGATCCGACACGAAGCGACCGGCCCGGTGAAGATCGACCCCGCGAACTGGCCGCGCGACGAGCAGGGGAATCTCAAGCCGATCTTCGTCTGCGCCTGCGGCCTTTCGCAGAACTTCCCGTTCTGCGACGGGGCGCACAAGGCCTGCCGCGCCTCGGAGGCCGCGGGGAAGGTGTACGTCTACGACCGCGACCGGCGGAGCGTGATCGACACGCGCGACGACGTCTGACCGCTCTCAGTCGGCGAGCACCGAAGCGGCGAGTTCGATCGGGTGCAGCGCGTCCCGCTGCGCGCCGTCGTGGATCTGGTGCCGGCACGAGGTGCCCGTAGCGCAGATGGCCGCGTCGGGCGCGGCGGCGCGCGCCGCGGGCAGCACGGACAGTTCGCCGATCCGCATGGACAGGTCGTAGCGGTCGGTCGTGAAGCCGAAACTCCCGGCCATGCCGCAGCAGGTCGAGTCGAGCACGCGCACGCGCGGACCGAACAGCCGGCGCAGCAGCCGCGCGCTGGACTCCGCGCCCCACAGCGCCTTCTGGTGGCAGTGCGCGTGCAGCAGCACCTCGCCCGCCGATCCGCCGGCCGGCTCGCGCGGCGGCACGGGGTGGCGGTCCCAGTCGCGGTCGATGAACTCCTCGACGAGCATCGCGCGGCTCGCGAGGGCGACGCGTTCCTCGATCGGCGTGCGCACCTTCAGTTGCAGCCAGTCGTCCTTGATCGCGCTCAGGCACGAGGGTTCGCACGCGACGACGGCGCGGACGCGCGGGTCGTGGATCGCCGGCCGCAGCGCGCGCAGCGTCGCGTCGATCGTCTCGCGCGCATCGTCGAGCAGGCCGTTCGAGATCATCGCGCGCCCGCAGCACCCCCCGCCCGCGCCGCCCCACGCCGCGGTCGCGCCCTGCTCGGGCAACAGATCCACCGCGTAGCCCAGCGCTTCGAGCACGCGAACGGCCGCGATGCCGATCCGCGGCTCGTTGTACGCCGTGAAGCAGTCGGCGAACAGCACGACCCGCGGCAGGTCGGCGTGGCGCATCGGCGTCGGACGCGAACGCCACCACGCGTACAGCGAGCGCTCGAACCGCGGCACGTCGCGGCGCGGATCAACACCCAGCACGCGGCGGAGGAGCCACTTCGTGATGCGCAGACGGTTGACCCGGTTGGCAAGGCGAGGCGTGATGGACCCGAGTTGGTTCAGCAGTCGCACGTGCCCGAACACGCGCGCGGCCAGCGGCGGCGCGCCCGCGGAGGCGTACCGCTGCGCCGTGTACTCGGCCTTCAGGCGCGAGATGTCGACGTTGCTCGGGCACTCGCTCTTGCACCCCTTGCACGACAGGCACCAGTCGAGCGTCCGGATCGTCGCGGTGTCGTTCCAGTCGGGCGCGCCGGCGCGGGGCGCGCGCCCGGTCTGCCCCGTCAGCGCCAGCCGCAGCGCGTTGCCGCGCCCGCGGGTCGAGTGCCGCTCGTCCATCGTCGCCATGTACGACGGGCACATGACCCCGCCGCTGCGCTTGCGGCAGACCCCCGCGCCGTTGCACTGCTCGGCGGCGCCGAGCAGGCCGTGCTGGTCGCTGTAGTCAAAGTAGGTGTCGATCCCGCGGAGGTTGCCGCTGTGGGCGTGGCCGCGCGTGGGATCGCGCACGACGACGCCCTCCGCGTCCAGCCGCAGGTTCCTGGCGATCGATTCGACCGGCCCGGGCGCGACGATGTTGCCGGGGTTGAGGATGCCGCGCGGGTCGAAGAGCGCCTTGACCTCGCGGAACGCGCGCATGATCTCGGGCCCGAAGAACCGCTCCAGCAGCGGGCCGCGGACGCGGCCGTCGCCGTGCTCGCCGGACATGATGCCCCCGCACGCGCGGGCGAGGTCGGCGATCTCGACGGCGATGGCGACCATGCGCTCGCGGTCGGCCGGGTCGTGCAGGTTGATCATCGGGCGCACGTGCAGCACGCCGACGCTGGCGTGGGCCCAGTAGGCCGCGCGCGTGCCGTGCCGGTTCACGATCTCCTTGAACTCGCGCACGAACTCGGCCAGCCGCTCGACCGGCACGGCGTTGTCCTCGACAAACGTGATGGGCTTGCGGCCGCCCTCGCCCAGACCGTGCAGCAGCGGCTCGCCCGCCTTGCGGAGCTTCCACGCGCTGAGCATCGCCGCGGCGTCGGTGTGGTACGCCGCGCCGCCGGGCAGCACGCCGCCGAGCCGCGCGACCAAGGTGCGCAGGGCGTGGAATCCGCGCTCGACTTCCGCCGCGCCGTCGAAACCGAAGAACTCGACGTAGAGCACGGCCTTGGGCTCGTTCTTCGCGGCGTCGGCGCCGGGCAGCAGGTCAACGTAGCGCCGGTACTCGATGTTGCCCCGGGCCGCGTCGAGCACCACGTCGTCGAGCAGTTCGACGGCCGTCAGGCCCAGCGGCAGGCACGCCTGCAGGATGGGGTTGACCGCGTCGATCGCGTGCTCGAGCGTGGCGAAACTGACAACCGCCAGACCCTTGGCGCGCGGCGCAGGCATGAGCCGCACGCGGGCGCGGAGCGTGACCGCCAGCGTGCCCTCGCTCCCAGCGAGCAGCGGCACGAGGTCGAGCGTTTGCGGCGTCGCGCCCGCCTCGACCTGATCGAGGATCATGTCCAGCGCGTAGCCCGCGTTGCGCCGAACCGTCCGCGGGAAGCGCCCGCGGATCGGACCGGCGAGCGGGCGCACGACGTCGATGACCCCCGCGGCCAGCCGGCGCGCGGTCCTGCTCCGTGCGCCCGCGCCCGGCCCGAGCCACAGGCGCTCGCCCGTGCCGAGGCAGACCTCCAGTTCGCGCAGGTTCTCGACGGTGCGCCCGTAGCGGATCGACCTCGCCCCGGCCGCGTTGTTGCCGATGCACCCGCCGATGGTCGCCTGACGCGACGTGGCGGGATCGGGCGCGAAGAACAGCCGCTGCCCGCGCCGCACCAGTTCGTCGTTCAACTCGTCTACGTTCACGCCGACCTCGCACACGACGGTGTGTCCCTGCCAGTCGCCGGGGCGCGACGCGTCGGCGCGCTCCGTGCGCTCGACGCTCCCGACCGCGCGGCAGCGCGGCGACAGGTCCATGACCACCGCGCGGTTGGTGCACTGGCCCGCGAGGCTGGTCCCGCCGCCGCGCGGCAGGAGCGCGACGCCCGCCGCGGCGCACGCACGCACAACTCGCTCCGCGGCGTCGATGCCTGCGGGGATCACGACGCCGAGCGGTTCGACTTGGTAGAGCGAGGCGTCGGTGGCGTAGAGCAGGCGGTCGTGGAGCGACGTGCGCACCTCGCCGCCATCGGGTCCGAGCGCGGCGCGGAGCAGGTCGGCCACGTCCGCCGCGCCGGCGGCTTCAGGGTTGGGCGGCCGGGCGTTGTTCAGGACATGGAGTTGCGGCATGGGGAGTCGGCCGATGGTAGGGTGCCGCGGCTTGACCTCGCGGCGGTCGGAGCACGTGGACACCCGCGCGTGGGCGGCCATCTGTCGGCATAAACCGCCGCGACCCGTGAGTCGCGGCGTCGGTACAGTTACCCGACGCGGCCCGTCCGATCGTTCGGTCCGGGCCGCTCAACAGGAGACCGCACATGTCATCGTTCCGCTCTCGTCGGCACGGGAATCCCGCCGCGACGTTGATCCTCTGCGCCGGGTTGGCGCTCTCGGGCGCGGCGTTCGCGCCCGTCGGCGCGGCGCACGCCCAGCAGTCGCGCGAAGCCGCCGCGGCCAAGGCCGCGGACCAGTTGCCGATCAGGAAGATCGTGCTCTACCGCTCGGGCGTGGGGTACTTCGAGCGCAGCGGGGTCGTGGACGGTAACAGCGAGATCCAGTTGCGCTTCAACGCCGAGCAGATCAACGACATTCTCAAGTCGATGGTGCTGCTCGACCTCGGCGGCGGCCGGATCGACACGGTGTCGTACGCGTCGAAGGAACCGCTGGCGCGTCGTCTGGCGTCGTTCGGCGTGAACATCGCGAACAACCCCGGCGTGCCCGAACTGCTGGGCCAGTTGCGCGGCGCGCCGGTGAACGTGCTCGTCGCGGGGGCGCAGGTGCAGGGCACGGTGCTGGGCGTGGAGGACCGGCCGATGCCCGCCGCGCCCAACCAGCCCGCCTCGCGCGCGCTGGTGCTCAACCTCGTCACCAGGAACGGCCTGAAGTCGATCGCCATCTCGGACATTTCGTCGTTCGAGATCCTCGACCAGGAACTCGCGGCGGAGTTGAACAAGGCGCTGGCGACACTGGCCGAGTATCGGGCCGACCGCACCAAGACCGTGGACCTGCGCTTCGCGGGGCAGGGCTCGCGCCGCGTCGTCGTCGGCTACGTGCACGAGATGCCCGTCTGGAAGACCAGTTACCGGCTGGTCATCCCCGAGGACCAGCCCAAGGCACGAGGGGGCGAGGGCGGCGCGGGCAGCCGCGGCGAGGTGCTGATCCAGGGCTGGGCGATCGTCGAGAACACGACCGACCAGGACTGGGACGGGGTGACGATGGCGCTGGTCTCCGGCCGCCCGGTGTCGTTCCAGATGGACCTGTACGAGCCGCTGTACACCTTCCGTCCGATGCTGCCGGTGCCGACGGTCCCCGGCGTGATGCCGCGGAGTTACGCCGGCGGGATCGAGCCGGCTCGCGACAAAGGCGCGGCGCAGACGGGTGGCGGCGCACCGGGCCGACCGCCCGCCGCGGCGGCGCCCGAGCCGGCGCGCCGGATGCGGGGGGCGGTCGCGGAGTCGGCGGCCATGGACGCGGACATGCAGGGCCTGTACGCGGGCGTCGCGTCGGCGGAGATGCTCGACTACGCCGCGGCGGGTCGGGCGCAGGCCGCGGAGGTCGGCGAGGTCTTCCAGTACCAACTCGATCTGCCGGTGAGCATCGAGCGGCAGCGTTCGGCGATGATCCCGATCCTGACGGCGACCATCCCCGGCCGGCGGGTGAGCATCTTCAACATCGCCGACGGGTCCGAGCACCCGATGCGCGGCGTCGAGATCGTGAACGACTCGAACCTGCAACTGCTGCCGGGGCCGATCAGCGTGAGCGACGGCGCCTCGTACGCGGGCGATGCGCAGATCGGGCACGTGGGCCAGGGCGACAAGCGGCTGCTGGCCTACTCGGTGGACCTCGACGTGCGCGTGCAGACGCAGAACGAGCAGCAGCAGAACATCACGAAACTCAGGATCGTCAACGGGATGTTCGAGCAGACGGTGCAGAGCAGGCAGACGTTCACCTACACCTTCCGCAACGGCGACGAGAAGCGCGGGCGGACGATCTACATCGAGCACCCGCGCGACGACAACTGGAAACTCGTGACGCCCGCCAAGCCCGACGACCAGACGCAGACGCACTGGCGCTTCGTCGCCGAGGCCGGCGCGGGCAAGACCGTGTCGTTCCCGGTGGTGCTCGAGCGCGTGTACTTCCAGTCGTTCGGCGTGATGGACGTCGACATGCCGACGCTCATCGGGCACCGTCAGAACGGGCGCATCTCCGAGGCGGCGCTGGCCGCGGTGCGCAGGGCCGCGGACCTGCAGGCCGCGGTGAACGAGACCGAGCGGCGCCTGCGCGGCCTGACCGACCAGGTGGCGGAGATCACGGCCGAGCAGTCGCGCATCCGCGAGAACCTCGCCAGACTCGGGCAGGGCAGCGCGCTGGCCGAGCGGTACATCGCCAAACTCAACGACCAGGAGACGCAGTTGGAGCAGATCGGCGCGCAGCGCGCGGCGGCCCAGCAGCAACTCGAACAGCAGCGGCGCGAGTTGAACGCCTACATCCGCGGGCTCAACGTGGAGTGAGGCCCCGGCTCAGGCCGGGCTTTCGACGCTCTCGAGCACGTCCAGCAGGATGGCCTGAGCCGACCCCGGCGGGTAGGTCCCGTGCTCGTCGTGCCGGACCCGCGCGGCGGTGTAGGCCTTGGCGATCACGCGGTGCGCGCCGACCGGCAACAGGTTCTGCGTGATGTCGTCGGGCGTGCAGTAGTCCCGGTCGGCCAGCACGGCCGTGGCCCGCGCGGCCTGCGCCAGCGCCAGCGCGCCGCGCGGCGAAAGCCCGACCTGCAGGTCTTCGCGCCTGCGCGTCGCGTTGGCGATCTGCACGATGTAGTCGATCAGCACCGGCTCCATCCGCACGCGGTCCACGCGCTGCTGGAGCGCGAGCACGTCGTCCCGGTGCAGCACGGGCTTCAGGTCACGCAGTTCGGTGTCCGCGGGCCGCTCGGCCAGCACGCGCGACTCGGCCTCGGGCGACGGGTACCCCAGCCCGATGCGCATCAGGAACCGGTCGAGTTGATTCTCCGGGAGCAGGTAGGTGCCCTCGAAGTCAAAGGGGTTCTGCGTCGCGATGAGCATGAACGGCTGCTCGAGCGGGTACGTCCGGCCGTCGATGGTCACCGTCGCCTCGCTCATCGCCTCCAGCAGCGCGGTCTGCGTGCGCGGCGGGGTGCGGTTGATCTCGTCGGCCAGCACGATGTTGGCGAAGATCGGCCCGCGCTTGAACGTGAACCCCCCACCACCCCCACCACCTCCCCCGCCTCCACCTGCGCCGCCGGCCGCGTGCCCCGCGCTGTCGCCGTTGCCGGATGACGGGCGGGTGTAGACGGTCACGCCGAGAATGTCCGAGGGCAGCAGGTCGGGCGTGAGTTGGACGCGCGAGAACGAACAGTCGATCGACCGCGCCAGCGCCGTCGCCAGCACCGTCTTGCCGACGCCCGGCACGTCCTCGATCAGCACGTGCCCGCGCGCCAGCAGGCAGCAGATCACCTGGTCCACCGCGCGCAGATTCCCGAGGAACACGCGGCCGATGTTCTGGCGGAGCAGTTCGACGGGTCCTGGCATGCGGCGCTCGGGTCGGGTTTCGGTGGTCCGTCGCGAGTGTATGCGTTGCCGCCGCGACGCGGGGTCCGCGGTCGTGATAGGCTGTGACCGAGCCGATGCAGGACCACCCGCCCAACGCGGACCATCCCGACGCCGGGGGCGCGCTCGACCGCGCCGTCGACCTCGGACACGAACTCGGCGGCGACCTGCCGTGCGCCGTGTGCGGGTACAACCTTCGCGGCCTGTCCATCCGGGCGTTCTGCCCCGAGTGCGGCACGGGCATCCGCGTGACCATCCTCGCCGTCGTCGACCCGTTGGCCAGCGAGTTGCAGCCGATCCGGTTCCCGAGGCTGCTGGCGATGCTCATCAACGCCTGCAGCGCGGGCGCGTTGTTCGCCGCGCTGCTCGCGTGGCTGCCGATCGCGTACGACTTTGCCAACCTCATGGGGTTCCGCGTGCAGAGGCCCGACGTCGGCATCGGCGTGACGGCGGCGATGTGCGTGTCGATGCTCGGCGCGTGCGGGTTGATCCGCCCGCACGCCCGCATCCCGTGGGCCACGACCGTGCTGGCGGCCGTCGGCGTCGCGCTCTACATCCCGGCGATCTGGGCGATGACGGCCTACGAGATGCACACCGAGGCGGCGGGCGGGCCGGGGTACTTCGAGGGCTGGTTGCCGTACGGCGCGCGGGCCGGCTTCGCCGTCGCGTCGTGGGGGACGTTCGCCGCGATCGTGCTGTGCCTGCGGCCGGCGTGCCGCGTGCTGGTGGCGCGGTCGCTGGCGATGCGCACCGGTCGCGTCGACCGGCAGACGATGTACGCGATGGCGGTCGCCGCGGCGGTGGCCGCGCTGGGTCACGGGCTGGGCGGACTGGCCGCGTCGATGACGGCCTCGGGCGGCGCGGCCATGGTCGTGGACGCGCTCCGCATCGCCGGCCTTGTGCTCGCGGCGACGGGCGCGTTTCTCTTCACGGCGGGCCTGCTCGGCTCGGTCATCGACACGGTGCGCATCGCGGGGGCGATCATGGCCCCAAGCCCCGACCTGCCCGAGGTGATCAGGCGCGGGCACGCGCGTCCGCGCGGCGTGCGCGCCGTCGTGGGCGGCGCGCTGGGGCGGCGCTCGCGTGACATCCGGCCCGACGGGACCGACGCATGACCCCGGCGCAGCGCGAACGATTCGACCGGCTGCTCGAGGACGTGATCGCGGGCCTGCCGCCAAGAGTGGCCGCCCTGCTCGACGAGGTGCCCGTGCACGTGCTCGACCGACCGAGCGGCGCGATGGTCGATCAACTCCGTCGCGATGGAACGCTCGGGCCCGACGAGGACGGGGCCGACCTGTGCGGCCTGCACTCGGGCGTCGCGCTCACCGAGCGATCGGTCGAGGACCCCGGCGGCTGGGGCGCCGACATCGGCGTGCCCGAGCACGTGCACCTGTTCCGTGAGGGCATCGTTTCGCTGGCCTTCGAGAACCTCGGGATCGAGGACGGGGCCGACGGCTGGAGCCACCCGGAGGCGGATGAGGAAATCTACGAGGAGATCCGCATCACGCTCCTGCACGAACTGGGCCACCACTTCGGGCTCGACGAGGACGACCTCGACGAACTGGGCTACGCCTGAGCCGTCGCGCGGAGCAGAAACAAGCAACGCCGGGCGGTTCGCCCGGCGTTTGGAAGGGTGGCTGACGGGACTTGAACCCGCGACCCCGGGAATCACAATCCCGTGCTCTAACCAACTGAGCTACAACCACCATCGTGTCCGCGGCGGTGGGCCGTGAACGCCTTACTATAGCGTACGGTTGTGCGTCGGTCAGGTTCGGACGGTTTTCGGATGCGCGCGTCCGGGTTTCACTCTCGCCTTGATCGGACCTATCGTCACCGACCGCCCCCGCCGCCTGTGGGGGCGTCTGTCGTTTGCGGGCGCACCGTCGTTGACGCCGCCCTTTCGAGGAGACTTTGCCCATGCCGACCGCTTCGCCCGCCGCGCCCGCGTCCGCCGTTCCGATGCTCGATCTCTCTCCCGGGCGCGTTCACCGGAACCTCGCCCCCGCCCGACTCGTGGAGATGGCGCTGGCCCGCGGCGAGGGCGTGCTGGCGAGCAACGGCGGTCTGGTCTGCCGAACGGGCGACCGCACCGGTCGCTCGCCCAAGGACAAGTACCTCGAGGACACGCCGGGCATCCACGGCAAGATCGGCTGGGGCGGGTTCAACACGCCGATCACGCCGGAGAAGTTCGACCTGGTGCTGAAGATCGCGACCGAGCACGTCAACCGGCAGAAGGACGTGTTCGTGTTCGAGGGCTTCGTGGGCGCGGACCCGCAGTACCGGCTCGGCGCACGCGTGGTCACCGAGCAGGCGTGGCACGCGCTGTTCATCCGCACGCTGTTCATCCCGACGGACTCCCCCGCCGCGGGAAAGGGCGCGCAGTGGAAGCACGACTGGACGATCATCAACGCCGGGAGGCGTCGGCTGACGTCCGACGAGCAGGCGCAACTGGGCGTGAAGAGCCCGGTGATCATCGCGCAGTCGCTGGAGCGCAGACTGGTGGTGATCGTCGGCAGCGAGTACGCGGGCGAGATGAAGAAGTCGCTGTTCTACGCGATGAACTTCGACATGCCCGAGGTCGGCGTGTTCCCGATGCACTGCTCGGCGAACGTCGACAAGAAGGACCCGTCCAACGTCGCGCTGTTCTTCGGCCTCTCGGGCACCGGCAAGACGACGCTCAGCGCCGACCCCAACCGCGCGCTGATCGGCGACGACGAGCACGGCTGGACGGACCGCGGCGTGTTCAACTTCGAGGGCGGGTGCTACGCCAAGTGCATCAAACTGTCGAAGGAAACCGAGCCGCAGATCTTCAACGCGATCCGGTTCGGCTCGGTGCTGGAGAACCTCGACATCGACCCCGAGACGCGCGTGCCGGATTTCGACAGCCAGAAGTACACCGAGAACACCCGCGCGACCTACCCGCTGGAGTACATCCCCGACGCGGTGATCCCCTCCATCGCCGGGCACCCGAGGAACGTGATCTTCCTCACCGCCGACGCCTACGGCGTGATGCCGCCGGTGAGCAAACTCAGCCGCGAACAGGCGATGTACTACTTCATCAACGGGTACACGTCCAAACTCGCGGGGACCGAACTGGGCGTGACCGAGCCGCAGCCGAACTTCTCGGCGTGCTTCGGCGCGCCGTTCCTGCCGCGCCCGCCGAAGGTGTACGCGGAGATGCTCGCCTCCAAGGTCGCCAGGCACAACGCGGACGTCTGGCTGCTGAACACGGGCTGGACGGGCGGGCCGTACGGCACGGGCTCTCGCTTCAAACTCGCGTACACGCGCGCGTTCGTCACGGCGATCCTCAACGGCACGATGCGCAACGCGAAGTTCACGCCCGACGCGGTCTTCGGCCTGCCGATGCCCGACGCCGTGCCCGGCGTGCCCGGCGAGGTGCTCCTGCCGCGCAACACGTGGAAGGACGGCGCGGCCTACGACGCCAAGGCGAGGGAACTGGCCGGGAAGTTCCGCGACAACGACAAGAAGTTTGAGATGCCCGAGGCGGTCCGCGCGGCGGGCCCGCGCGGCTGACGCGGCCTTGTCTGCGTACCCGACGGGGCCGACACGCCCGGGTTGGCCCCGCGGCGCGGCGATCGTCGCACCCTCCACACGAGCACCACGGCACAATCGCCATGCGGAACGAGGACCGCACATTCTGGGCCGACTTCAAGCGGTTCTTCCTGCGCGGGCTGGCCATCCTGCTGCCCAGCGTGCTGACGATCTGGATCGTCGTGCAGTTGTACCTGTTCGTGGACAAGCAGGTCGCCAGCCCGATCAACGCCGGCATCCGAGCGGCCGTGGTGTGGGTCGTGCCGCAACTGCCCGACCGCTACCAGCCGCGGTGGTTCAAGGTCACCGAACCGGAGTTGGCCGAGTTCCGCGCGACGCTGCACCAGCAGGGCACACCGGAGGCGCGCGCGCTGCTCCGCCGCAGCGACTCGGACCTGCGGACCGAGGTCCGACGGCAGGAACTGGCCCGGCTGTGGGAGGCCCACTGGTACCTGCGGGTCGTGGGCCTGCTGGTCGCGATCGTGCTGTTCTACCTCGCGGGCGTGATTTTCGGCGGCCTGTTCGGGCGCGCGCTGTACGTGCAGGTCGAGCGCTTCATCACGCGGATCCCGGTCATCAAGCAGGTCTACCCGCACGTCAAGCAGGTCGTGGAACTCGTGCTGGGCGAGAAGCAGATGGCCTTCAGCAAGGTGGTGCTCTTCGAGTACCCGCGCAAGGGCGTCTGGACGCTCGGCTTTGTCACCAACTCGGGGATGCGGGCGGTCGCCGGCGCGGCGGGCGAGGAGGCGCTGACGATCTTCGTGCCCAGCACGCCGACGCCCTTTACCGGCTTCACCATCACCGTGCCGCGGAGCAGCACGATCGACGTGAACCTCTCGATCGACGAGGCGATCCGGTTCGTGCTGACCGGCGGCGTGCTGATCCCCGACCGGCAGCGGTCCGGCCCGGCGGATACGATCGGGCAGGGGGAGTTGCCGGACGGTTCCGCGCCGGCGGACGGGGGGAGAGCGGGCCCGCCGTGACCCGGCGCGGCGGGAGTTTCGGGGTCCGGGCGCGGCCGGCGGCCGCGCCGTGGCGAGGAGGTTTGACCGCATGCGCATCGACGTTGTCGGCAAGCACATGGACATCACGGACGCGATCCGGAAGTACGCCGAGACCAAGGCCGAGCGGCTGCTCAAGTACTTCAACGGCACGCAGCAGATCCGCGTGATCCTGGAGGCCGGGAAGAAGAGCGACTTCATGTGCGAGATCGCCGTGGACGTGGTGAAGCACAAGGACTTCATCGCCCACGCGACCGCCAAGGACCTCTACGCCGCGATCGACGAGTGCGTCGACAAGGCGCAGCGCCAGGTCCACGACTTCAAGGAGCGACTCAAGGGCTGAGGGTGACCGGCAGGGCCGGGCTGTCCGCCGCGCCGCCGGATGGAGCACGACCGTGATGAAGTTGACCGAAATCGTCGCCGGCGGAGCGATCGTCCCGCGTCTGGGCTCGTCGGAGCGCGACGCGGTGATCGCCGAACTCGTGGACGCGCTGATCGCCTGCGGCGCGGCGGACGCGCGCCTGCGCGACGAACTCATCGGCCGCATCCTCGAGCGCGAGCGGCGCGGGTCCACCGGCTTCGGGCGCGGCATCGCCGTCCCGCACGTCAAGCACAAGAACGTCAGGCGCATGGCCGCGGCGGTCGGCCTCTCGCCCACCGGCGTGGACTTCAACGCGCTGGACAAGCAGCCCGTGTACTCGATCTTCCTGCTCCTCTCGCCCGAGGACCGGCCCGAGGACCACCTGCAGGCCATGGAGGTGATCTTCAAGAACCTCTCCAAGGAGACCTTCCGCCGCTTCCTGCGGCAGGCGGGGTCGGTGGCGGAGGTGCAGGAACTGCTCGAAGAGGCCGACGGCCAGCAACTGTCCGGGTGAGTCGAGGCCGAACGCGTGCAGCGAGTCCGGGGGCGGGAGACCGGTGAGGACCCTTGTCGGAACGTGCGAGCGTCAAGGTGAAGATCGTCAACCGGCTGGGCCTGCACGCCCGGCCGGCGATGTGCTTTGTCGACGCCGCGACGCCGTTCAAGTCCAGCATCACCGTCAGCCGCGCCGGGTCGGGTTCGCCGGTCGACGGCAAGTCGATCATGCAGATGATGATGCTCGCGGCGACCAAGGGGACGGAACTGGAGATCGTCGCCGAGGGCGAGGACGCTGCAAGCGCGTGCGAGACGCTCAGGCGGCTTGTGGAGAGCGGGTTCGATGAGGAGTGAGCCCGCGCCGCCCGCCGACCCGTTCATCGACCCCGGCGCCTTGGTGCTGCTGCGGTGCCCGCTGACGGGCCGACCCCTGCGTCCGATCGTCCAGCACGGCCGGCCGATGCTGCAGGCCGAGGGCGAGCCAGGCGGTCCGCGCTACCCTGTTGTCAACGGCATCCCGGTGCTGCTGCCATCCGCGGCCGAGCGCGATGCCGCCGACTTCTTTTCGCGCACTCAGACGTGAGCCCGCCCATGCTGACCGCCCCCACCGCCTGCCTGCTCGTCTCGACCGTGCTTGCCCAGACCTCCGACTTCGGCGGCGATCGGCGCGACGTGATGCCCGCGACGCTGGTCGTCGCCGCCGCGCGGCCGCAGCCCGAGCCGGCGCCCGCCCAGAAGCCCGCCGCCGGCGACCGGCTGGATCAGGTCGTCGGGCCGAGCGAGCCGGAACTGCTCGCCAGCGGGCTGAAGTTCACCGAGGGTCCCGTGTGGGTGCCGGCGCGCGACGGGCAGCCCGGTTACCTGCTGTTCTCCGACATTCCCGCGGACACGATCTACCGGCTCGACATGCCCAAGGGCGGCGAGACGAGCGAACCCAAGGTCTTCCGATCGCCCTCGGGCAAGAGCAACGGCCTGATCCTCGACCGCGAGGGGCGGCTGGTGGTCTGCGAGCACGCGGGGCGCGTGGTGAGGATCGAGAAGAACGGCGACGTCACGGTGCTGGCCGAGAAGTGGGAAGACAAGAAACTCAACAGCCCGAACGACCTGTGCGTGGGCGCCGACGGCTCGGTGTTCTTCACCGACCCGCCGTACGGCCTGGGCGGCCCGCTCGGCTTTGCGCGCGAATCCGAGACCGGGTTCAGCGGCGTGTACCGCATCGACCCGCAGGGCAAACTCCACCTGCTGGTCAAGGACCTTGAAACGCCCAACGGCATCGCGCTCTCGCCCGACAACAAGACGCTCTATGTCGGCAACCATGGCAAGGGTGTGGTGTGGTCGTACCCCGTCAACCCCGACGGAACCGTGGGCAAGGGCAAGGTCTTCGCCGAACTCAAGGCCGGGCAGCGTCGGGCGGGCGCGGACGGCGTCAGGACCGACCGCGACGGGAACGTGTACGTGGGCGCGGGGCGGTCGGGGGTGCAGGTGCTGGACCCCAAGGGTGACCTGATCGGCATCATCGGCCTGCCGCGCGGGGCTACGAACCTGTGCTTCGGCGGCGACGACGGGCGGACGCTGTTTGTCGTCGCTGGCGACTCGGTGTACCGCCTGCGGGTCAAGGTCCCCGGCGCGGGCATGTAGCACCGGCCCGGTTCGTATCTGCCTGTGGGGGCGATTCCTGTTCCGGACCGAACCAAACAGCGGCTGTCGTACGAACAGAACATTGACCCCGCGCCGAGCCCGGGACTGAAACCGCCGGACCGATGGCCGATATCCAAGTGCAGAACCGCATGGCCGCGAGCGCCCCACCCACCCACACCCCCACCACCCAAGCCAAGGGGACCGCCCCGCGCCACGCGGCGCCGGCGGGAGGCGATCCCAACTCGGCCAAGGGCCCCAACGGGCAACCGGGGAGTGGCCCATCCGCACAGCCCCGGCGGCGGCTCACGCTCGTGCAACTGTTCCTCGGCTTCACGGTCAGCGGCTCGATGATGGCCGTCGCGGCGTCGATCATGATCCACGTCTCGCTGGCGCTCATCGCCGCGGCCGTGGGCGTGGCGGTCGCCGCGGTCGGTGGTCATCGCGACGGCCCGCGCGGCGACTATGAGTTGAACATCGCGGCGGACGTGCCGCTCTCGGGTCTGCTCGACGCGCCTCTCGAGGCGCTCTCGCCGGTCGTGGCCGACACCGAACTGCCCGACGTGACGACCAGCGGCATCCTCGACGGCGCCGGCGGCGACGACCGGCCCGCGTCGGGCGCCGGCCTTGGCTCGATCGGCGAAGGACTGGGCGGCGCGGGCGGGGGCGACATCGGCGACGGGATGGGCCTTGGCGGCGCGGGCGGGGGCGGGGGCGCGGCGTCGTTCTTCGGCGTCGAGGCGCAGGGCTCGCGGTTCGTGTACATCGTCGACGTGTCCGGCTCGATGCGCGGCGAAAAGATCGCCGCGCTCAAGACCGAACTCAGCGAATCCATCAAGGCGATGATGGAGCACATGAGTTTTCTGGTGATCACCTTTTCGTCCGAGTCGCAGCCGCTGGGCGACAAGCGACGCTGGACCGACGCGACCGACACGGGCAAGCGTTGGGCGATGGAGAAGATCGTCGCGCTGGAGGCCTGGGGGAACACGGTCCCGTGGCCGGCGTTCGAGATCGCGCTGGCCACGAAGCCCGCGCCCGACGCGATCTACTTCATGACCGACGGCATCTTCGACCCCATCGTCGCCGACCAGTTGGCGGTGCGGAACACGGGCTCCAAGAAGGTCCCGATCCACTGCATCACCTTTGTTGACCGCTCGGCGGAGGAACTGATGCGCCGGATCGCGGCCGACTCGGGCGGGACGTATGCTCACGTGCCGGGCCCGCGCTGACCGCGCCCGCCCCAGGGACGCGATGAACGCCCGACCCCAGCGGCATCTCCGTCGCACGCTCTTGGCCGCCGCGCTTGCGGCCGCGTCAGCGGTGGCATCGCAGGCCGCGCAGCCCGAGCAGGGCGTGACGGTCCGGCCTCGATCGATCGGTGAGCACGCGGCGCGGATCGAGGGCGTCGTGGAATCGGCATCCGCGGCGGGCGTGGTGGTCCGCCGCGGCGAGGGCGCCGGCGCGACGCGCGTCGTCGTCGGTCTCGACCGGCTCGCGCAGCCCGCGGACCCGGCCCTTGCCGAAGCGCTGGCCCGCGCGAGCACGCCGGGCCAACCCGATCTGTCAACGATCGGGACCGACCTGTGGCGCGCCCGCACACGGCTTGAGCGCGGCGACTGGGACGGCGCGGAGCCGCTCCTCGACCGCGTCGCGCCGTTCACGATCGCCGCGGGCGGCCCGACCGGCGCGACCACGGCGCAGGGCCTGCTCGTCTGCCGCCTCGTGCGGGAGGCCCGCGCGGGCGCGGTCTGGTCGTGGCTCGACTATGTCGCCATCGTGCGCGCCGGGCCGGGCGTGGCCGAGGCGCCCGCGGGCAGTCTGATCGCGCCCCCGGCCAATGCGCCGACGACATGGGAGGGCGGACGGGTCGCGTTGCTCGTCGGGGCTGCACCGATCGACCTGCGCACGGGGCTCGCGCCCGCGCTGCCGCCGATCTGGACGCCCGCGCCCGCGCTGGAGTCGATCCTGCGCTCGGCCGAGTGGGAGCGGCTCGCCCGCGCCGACACCGGGCCCGCGGCCGAACTGGCCGCGCTGTACCGCGCCGCGGGCGCGTTCGAGGCTGGCACCGCGCAACCGCTGCCCGCGCCGACGTCGGCGCACGAGGGCGTCCGACTCGTGCGCGACGTCGTGGCCGCGCGTGCGGGCGAGGCCGATGCCCGTGCGCAGGCCCGCGCGGCGCTGGCCGCGCGGCTGGGCGCCGAATCGGTCGAGCGCTGGGTCGAGGCGTGGTGCCGCGTGGGCATCGGCCGGTCGCTGGTGCGCGAGGCCGACCCGGAGGCGGTCGTCACCGGCGTCCTCGAACTGCTGCACGCGCCGGCGCGCTTCGCCTACGACCAACCGTACATCGCCGGCGTCGCGCTGGCGACGGCGGCGGTCGCGATGGCGGACCTGGGCGACGTCGCCGCGGCGGCCGCGCTCAGGGCCGAGTTTGAGTCGGCCTTCCCGGCGCACCCGGCCCGGTCGTGGCCGGCGTTCGGACAGATCGGCGCGGGAACGGGCGGCGCGGCGCTGGGCGCCGGCCCCGGCGCGGTGCTGATGGCGATCGCGCTGGGCGCGCAGCGCGAGCGCGCGGCCCAGCCACCGGACGTGCCCGAGGTCGAAGCGGCCGGCCCCGACGACGCGCTGGAGGCGTACCTGCGAAGGCTCGGGCTGAACACGCTGCTGGCGCGCCACCTGGAGCGGCGCGTCGCGACGCTGGGGCGCGACCGGCGCGGCCCCGTGGCCGAACGGCTGGCGCGCCTGTACGTGGACCTGCTGGAGCGCGCCGGCAACGCGGAGGAACGGTCGCGCTGGGAGCAACTGGCGCAGAAACTCCTGCGCGACGTGCCCGAGGCCGACGGGCACGAACTCCGCATCAGTTTGGCGCGGGTGCTGTACGTCCGGGCCGAGGAGGTCTGCGAGCGCGTCCGCCTGCGCATGGCGACGCCCGAGGAAGCCGCCGAGGCCGAGCGCGTGCTGCGTCAGGTCGAGCCGCAGTTCCGCGAGATCGCCTCCAAGACGCACCGTCGCGTGGAAGCGCTGGAGAAGATCGAGAACCTCGGCGACGCGACGGAAGAGATGACCCGCCAACTGGCCGATGCGCGGCGCGTGCGCTCACTCTCGTTCTTCTACGCCGGCTGGTGCCAGTACTACCTGGCCATGCTGACACGGCCCGAGCCGGGCGCGACCGAGGCGCTCAAGTGCTTCGGCTGGCTGCTCAACTCGCCGCACGGGCGGATCGCGACCATCGAGCGCGTCCCCGTCTCGATGCTGCGCTTCGAGCACGTGGCCCGCGCGGCCGTGGGCTGCGGCCTGGCCGCCTCGCTGCGGAGCGCCGACGGCGAGGCGATGCGGTGGCTCGAGACCGTGGCCGACGCGCCCGACGTCGCGCCCGCGGTGCGGGCGCAACTGCTCTCGCGCCAGATCGCCGTGCTGGCGCAGGCGCGGCGGTGGTCCGACATGGAGCGGCTGATCCGCAAGGCGCGCAACAGCGACCGCGCCGGCGGCGGGGAGGACGTCCGCCCGCTCGCCGTGCACGAGGCCCGGCTGCTCGCGGTCGTCACGCTCGAAGCCGACGCGCGCGTCTCGGGCCCGCAACTGGCCCAACTGGCGCGCGTCGCGCTGGGCGACCTGATCGCGCGCGGCGAGATCGCGCACGTGCTCGACCTCACCTCGCGCTTCGGCACCGCGCCCATCGGCGAGACCGGCTTCATCGTTCACTACGTCCGAGGCGTCAAGGCCTACGACGAGGCGCGCGCCGCGCACCGCGAGTCCGGCGCTGACCCGGAGGAACCCGCCACGCGCGACGCGGTCGTCAACCAGTACCGAGCCGCCGCGGACCTGCTCCGCGCCGCGCTGGGCCAGCCCGACGCCGCGAACTACCGACCCGAGCGGGCCAGGGCCGCCCTGTTCGCGGGCCGCTCGCTGTTCTACGCGGGTGACTTCGCCGGCTCGGGCGACCTGTTCACGCAGGCGTGGCAGCACTCCGCGGCCATGGACGCTCGCTCGGCCGAGAGCGAGGAGGCGCTCTGGCTGGCGGTGGTCGCGCTGGACCGCGCGGCGTCGCGCCCGGGAGCGCCGACGGAGGCGGCGCAGCGGCGCGCGCAGACCGGCGCGATGTTCCTGCAGACCTACCCCGACTCGCCGCGCGCCGCACGCCTGCTGTTGATGCGCGCCGCGGCGGGCGACGTGGGCGACGACGAGGCGCTGCGCGTGCTGGAGTCGGTGCCGCGCGACGCGCCGATGTACGAGGCGGCGCGACGGCAGATCGCCCGCATCCTCTACAACCGCTACCGCGCTGCCGCGGGCAGCGAGCGCGACTTCGCCGCGCTGCGGTTCGTGACGGTCGCGGAGGAACTCCTGGCCATGGACCGCCGTGCCGCGACCGCGGGCCAGGACAGGGACGCCGCGGCGAGGGCGGTCGTGCGCGGGCGGCAACTGCTCGACGCGCTGCTGGGCGTCAGCTCGCCCGACGCCGACCGCGCGCAGTCCACGCTCGAACTGGTCCGCACCCTCGCGCGCGTCGCCTCGCTCGACCTCGCCGAGCACGAGGCGGAGTTGACGTTCCGCGAACTGCAGATCGCGCTGATCCGCTCTCGCGACGACGAGGCCGCCGCGCTGGCGTCGCGGCTCGAGTCGATGCCCGGGGCGCGGCGCGAGTACCTCCCCGCGGCGGACCGTCTGCTCTACCGGCGCGCGGCCGACCGATTCCGCGCCGCGCGCACGCCCGAGGCCCGGCTCGACGCCGCCCGCGCGGTGGTACGGTTCGGCACGCGCGTCATCGACCAACTCCCCGGCGCCGGGCCCGACGGCACACCCGCCGACGCGGCGAGCCTGGCGCTGTACGCCACGGTCGCCGGCGCGGCGTTCGAGACCTGGTCGGCGTCGCGGCGCACCGAGCAGGACGGCGGCGACACCGCGGCCCGCGACCTGGCGATGCAACTCGACCGGGCCGTGCTGCGCGCAGCGCCACGCACCGAGGACTCGCTCCGCCGACTGGCCGCCGCCAGCGAGGCCGCGGGCGAACACCGCGCCGCGCTCGACTGCTGGGGCGTGCTGCTCGCGGCCGCGCCGAGCGGGTCGGACTCGTGGTTCGAGGCCCGCTACCACGCGCTGCGCGTGCTGATGAAGATCGACATCGGACGTGCACGCGACCTGATTGTTCAGCACAAGGTGCTCTACCCGTCGTACGGTCCCGAGCCGTGGGGCGCGCGCATCCGCGAACTCGAAGCATCGATGTCCGGCGCTGCGCCGGCGGGGAACGGGGGTGCGCCGTGACGCACGACCCGCGCCCGCTCATCGCACGCTTCCTCGGCCCCGGGGCCGTCGAGCACGGGCCGTTCGGCCTGCTGGGCGTTTCGCCCGACGACTGCGGGCCCGACCGCGTCGACGCCGCGCTGCAGCGCCAACTCGACCGCGTCGCGGCCCACCGCGAGGCCGAAACTCCGGGCGCCGACGACGTGCGGCTGGCGCTCCACGCCGCGGCAACGCAGTTGCTCGACCCGCGCGTGCGGGCGCACCTGGTCGAGCGATGGCGGCCGTCGTACGCGGCGGCAAGGGCCGCGGGCGCGCAGCGCACGGCACAACAGCCGCAGGCCACCCGGCCCGCGCCGGTCGCGGCCAAACCCGACGACCTCGACCGGAGGCTTCGCGAGCGCGAGGACGATGGACAGCGCGAACTGATCCGCGTGATGGTCTTCATCGGCGCGGCGACGATGCTGATGATCGCGCTGGGGCTGGTCGCGATTTTGGCCATCGGCTCCGGCGGAGCGGGCGGCGGCGGGGGAGCGCCGGCAGCGCGGAACCCGACCGCCGCGCCGACCCCTCCGAGCGCACAGGGCCCGGACGCCGCCCCCCCGTCGCCGGACCCGCAGGCCGCCGACGGCCAGACGGAACCGTCGGCTGATGCGCGACCGTCCGCACGCGTCGCGACCGACCTTGTGGACCCGCGCCGCACGCTCCACGAACTGCGCGAGTGCGCCAAGGCCGCTCGCGGCGACCCGAACGCCGCGCTGCCGACCTTCGACCGGCTGGTCCGCCAACTCTCGGACTGGTGGGTGCGCTACGACCCGGCGGTGCGGCGAGCGTGCGACGACGCGGTGCTGGAAGTGCTGCTGGCGATGGCCGCGTCGCCGGAAGTGCTCGACGCCGCGATCGAGTCGGTCGCTTCGCACTCGGCGGCGTTCGTCGCCGCGCCGGGCGAGTCGGACAAGCCCCGCGCCCGCCTGCTTCCCGCCGAGGTCTGGCCGGTGGCGTGGTCGGTCGGCATGCTGACCCGTCTGTCGCGCGAGCGCGACGTGCCGACGCGCATGGCCGTGGCCGTGTCCGACGCGCTCGACGCGCGGCTGGGCGCGGCCCGCCCGTCCGACCAGACCTTTGAGTCCGGCGCGGCCGGCGCGCTCCGCCGCCTGCCCGCGCTGCTGATGAACGACCGCTCGGTCCGCGGGCACGTCCGCGATTCGGCAACGGGCGCGACCGGCAGCACGGCCGCGGTCAAGAAGTGGATCGAGGCCTGCCGCGCGCTCGCGTCCGACGAAGCCGCGGCGGAGCGCGCGCTGATCGAGGGACTTGAGCAGATCCTGACCACCTGCCGCGAGCCCGAGGAGGACCTGGGTGTGTTCGAGGCCGTGGGCCTGCTGGTGCGCGAGATCCGCTGGCGAGCCGGGGGCGCGGCGCGTCCGCGCCTGCTCGACTGGTTCCGCGACCCGCGCGTGTCGGACAGCGACCTGCGCGTCGTCACCGCCGCGCTGGCCCACGGCAGCGCGGCCGAGGGCGTCGATTCGACGATGGTCTTCTCCGCCGGTGCGGGGCCCGACGACCGCTCGCGCCTGCGCGCGTCCTACGCCGCGGCATGGGGCATCGAGACCGCCGGCCGCGAGCGTGCCTCGCGCGAATGGGCCGACACGGCCCGCGCCGCGGCGGCCGCGACGTACCCGACGCGCCCCGACGAACTGCTGCGAGAGACCGCCGCCGCCGCACGCCTCAACGAGGCCGCCCGGCTGATCTGGCGCGGCGAGGGTCAGGCCGCCAAGTCGCTGCTCAGCGACACCGCGCTGGCGCAGAGCCTCGGGCCCAACGCGCCGCCACCGCCGGCTCCCCCTGTCGTCCACACGTTCACGATCGGCGGACGCGCGACCAACTGGGCCGAGCGCTACCTCGCCGCGGAGCGCAGCATCCCCGCGCGGCTCGAACTGATCGCCGAACTGGACCGCATCGGCAGGCCGATCGACCTCGTGACCGCGTCGCTTCTTGCGCGCGAGGCGGTGATCGGCTCACCGATCCAGGTGCGCTTCGCCGCGGCACGACTCGCCGGGCAACTGGCCGACGAGGCGACGATCGTGCACGCGGTGCTCGACGAACTGCCCGGCGCGCCCAAGACCGCGTCGCTGGGCGAACTGGTCGAGCGGATCACCCGTCAGCGCCTGCCGCGCGTGACCGATCCGGGATGGGAGATCGCGGCCCGTCGCGCGCTGGTCGAGCGGCTGCTGGGCATGCTGGCCCGGGGCTCGCCGGAGGCGCGGTTCGAGGAGTACGCGCTGCTGATCGCCGACTCGTACCTCCGAGCCGCCTCGCTGGAGGTGGCTCGCGGCGCGGGGGCCGCGGCCGAGGGCGCGGTGCTGGGGGCCCGCTCGCTCTGGAGCGCGGTGTACGCCGAGGCGGCCGCCGCGGCGCCGGTCGAGGCCGCGCCGGTGCCGCTGGACATGATCGAGCGCCGACTCCGCGGGCGGTTGAGCCTCGCCGAGGGACCGGTGCAGGAGTTCGCGGCCCACCAGGTCTCGATCGTCGAGGCGATGGCGTTCGTGATCTCGGGCGAGCGGCCCACGTCTGCCCGCGCGGTGGGCGCGGTCGTCGAGCGCATGCAGCAGGAGCGGCGCGACGCCCGCCACGTGTTCGAGCAGTTGCTCGCGACAGAGACCGCCGCGCTGCGCCTGTGGATGATCCGTCTGGGCGTCGAGGAAGGGGGCGCGCCGTGACGCGTCTGCTCGCGACGCTCACCCTCGCGTGGCTCGCGGCGATGCCTGCCACAGCGCTCGCCGGCGGCCACGCGCCGCACCAGCCGGACGAAACCGGCGCACCGCTCGCCGCGCCGGCGGGCGCGGCGGCGCAGCGCCCCGAGTGGGTCGAGCGCCGCCTAGCCGCGCTGCGGCCCGAGCGCCCGCGCGAGTACCTCGAACTCGGCGAAGAAATCGCCGAACAGGCCGACAACCCGTCGATGCGCACGCTGGCGCGGACGCTGTTCGTTCTGGCGTACGAGACGAGCAAGACAGCGCCCGACGGCCGCGCCGCGCAGCCCGCCGGGTCGAGCGGCGCAGCGGCGGAGGGCGACCTGCGCGTGAGCGTGTGCCTCGCGCTGGCCGCCTTGACCGACCGCGAGCACGAGCGGACCTGGCTGCGCGCGATCGCCGCGTCGCTGGGCTGGAAGGCGGGGCGGGCCGATGGCGGCGCGCGACGCGCAACCGCCGCGATCGACCCCGCCGCGCTAGACCTTTCCAACGCGCTGAGCCTGATCCGCATCGGCGAGGGCCGGCAGGCGGCGCGGCTGCTCGACAAGCCCGAGGTCGCCCAACTGCTGCTGCGCACCGAGCGCCTGCTCAGCCCCGCCGGCCTGACGGGCGGCGAAGCGCGGGTCCGCCGGCTCATGGCCGAGTGGCCCAACTGCCCGGAGTGCCGCAACCGTCGGTTCGTCAGGAACGCCGAGGGCGTGCGCCTGTGCCCCAAGTGCGGCGGGCGGCCCGGCCCGCGCCTGCTCCAGCAGGAACTGCTCTACCAGTTGCGGCTGGAGTCGAGCATCCTGCAGGGGGTGCAGAAGTCGTGGGTCGCGCAGTCGATCGTCGACGGCGGCGCGCCGCTGCGCGACCTCGACCCCGACGAACTGGCCAAGACCTACAGCGTCGACCCGACCCGGACCGTGTGGCGCGACGGCGCATGGCACGAGCCCGCCGCGGGCACGCGCCGCGGCGCCGGCGCGGCGGGGTCACGCTGATCGACGTACACTCGGCTCTCCCGCGACGCGCGGCCGTGCCGCGTGCGCGCGGGAATCACGAGGTGACGAATGCCAGACCCGACCGCCGCCCCCACGCCTCCCGCTTCGCCCCTGCCCGTCGCGCCCGGCGCGCAGGCCAAGCCCGAGATCACCTTCGACGAGTTCGCCAAGGTCGACCTGCGCGTGGCGCGGGTTGTCAAGGCCGAGAACCACCCCTCCGCCGATCGGCTCCTGAAACTGCAACTCGACGACGGCTCCGGCACGCCGCGGCAGATCTGCGCCGGCATCCGCGGGGCCTACAGCGCCGAGGAACTGGTCGGCAAACTCATCGTCATCGTCGCGAACCTCGCCCCGCGCACGATCCGCGGCGAGGAATCCCGCGGGATGCTGCTGGCGGCGAGCGACGTTCCTAAGGACGCCGCGCAGGCCGCCGGGGAGCGGCGCGTGGTGGTGCTGACCGTCGACAAGGACATCCCGCCCGGTTCGATCGTGAGTTGATCCGCGTCAGGGCCGCTGGTCGCCGCGCCGGCCGCCGCCGCGCCTGCGCATCGGCTCGCGCTCGTCGGGGCCCTGGGGCTTGTCGCCGTCGCGGGCCCGCTGCCGCTCGCGCTCGATCATCCGTTGCATGAATCGCAGCACCTCCGACTCGCGCTCGGAGGCGCGGCGGTCCAACTCCGCCAGTTCGCGCCGGGCGTTCTCGATCTGCCGGTTCAGATCGTGCCGGCCGATGTCGGCACGCGCTTCGAGGTGCGCCACGACCGCGCCGCGAAAGGCCTCCTCGGCCCGCGCGCGATCGGCCTCGGGCGCGCCCGCGTCGCGCTCGATCTCGATGAGGCGGCGCGCGGCCTCCATCGCCTCGCGCCCGGCGCGCAACTCGCGCATCCGCAGTTCGAACAGCGCGGGGTCGTTCTGCCGCAGTTCGATCATCGGCCGGAAGCGCGGGAACATCTCGCGCATCCGGCGCGCGGCCTCGTCCGGGTCGGCCTTCTCCAGTTCGATGAACATCTCGTGCAGCCGCGGCTGGGCGGTCCGCAGGAACTCGCGCACCGCGGAGCGCTCCTCGTCGGTCAGCGGCCGGTCCGGCGGCGGCTCGCGCCCGCCTTCGCCCCCCGGCCCGCCTTCGCGCGGGCCGCGACCCTGCCCACGCTGACCCGGCGGCCCGTCGAACGGCTCACCGTCGAACATCCCACCCGCCCCCGCACTCGCCCCACCACCAGGCCCGCCCGGCCCGCGCCCGATGTCGGGGAACTCCGCCTCGACCTCGGCGGGGTCGGCGCCGTTGTCGAGCATGCGGAGGGCATGCTCCATGCGTTCCACCTGCCGACGCGCAAACTCGAGCCGACGCTCGATCACGTCGCGCAGCACGCGACGACCGCCCCCGCCCTCCTGCCCGTGCGGCGGCACGGGACGCTGGGCCCGCTCGCCGCGAGGCTCGGGCTGGGGCGCGCCGAGGGCCGTGCCGACGCCAAGCGCCATCGCGCCCACCCACACCGATACGACAAACGCGAACACTCGCCCGTTCATCACAGCGACTCCCAATCAAGCAGCTCGTCGGTCCACGAGGCGTCGCTCTCCGACCCGACGGCGCGGCCCGCGCTCTCGACGGCCGGTGATGCGTCCAGCAGGTCCATGAACGCGCCGAGTTCGCGGTCGAACGACGCCGCGAGCAGCGAAGCGTCGGGCCCCGTGTTCGCCGTGCCGGCGTTCTTCGAGAGCATCAGCACCGCGGCCGTCCCGCCGACGAGCAGCACCGCCGCGGCGATGCGTGCAAGCGTGCCGAGCCTCCGCGCGGGCCCTATGCGGCCCGCGACGGCGCGCCGATGCCCGCGCTCGTGCGGGCGCGCGGCCGGTGTGGCCGCCGCGGCGATCATCGGCCGGCTCGCCTCGTACACGTCGCGCTCGATCGACGCCGGCGCGCCGGCACGCTCGATGCGCCCCAGCGTGTCGAGTTGGTCCGCCTGCGCGCGGACATCCGCCGGCACCGGCGCGCGGAAGGCCTCGATGCTCGCGGCGAACGCGCCCGGGGCCAGGCCGGCGGGCGCGGAGTCTCGGTCGGCCGCGCCCAGCGCGTCGAGCATCCGCTCAAGGTCGCGCAGGTCGTCGGGCGTGCGGGCGTTGTGGTCGTCGGGCGTGTTCATGCGGTCACTCCCCACCGTTGAAGCCGGCCAGCGCGGGCGTCGCGCCGCCGGCGGTCATGATGTCCTTGAGTTTGCGCAGCGCCCGGTGGTGCCGCGCCAGCAGCGTGCCGATCGGTTCTTCGAGCAGGTCGGCGATCTGCCTGAACGACATGCCCGCGTGGTGCCGGAGTTCGATCACCTCGCGGTCCGCGTCGGGCAGACGCTCCAGCGCCGAACGCAGCGCGTCGAGCACCGCGGGGCGATCGTCGCGCTCGGTCTCGCCCGCCGCGGCGAGGGTGCTGAGCGAATCCGGGTCGGTCGGCGCGGCCTGGCGGCGCGCCCGCCGCACCTCGTCCCGGATGCGGTTCATCGCGACGCGGAACAGCCACGACTCGAACCGTCCCTGCTCGGTGTACCCCCCGCCGACGAGTTTGCGCGCGACCGTCACGAACACGGATTGGGTGATCTCCTCGGCCAACTCGCACCCTTCCGACCTTCGACGCCCGCTCCCGCCCCCTCTTGACGCCGGCCCCACAAGCCCTGATCCCCCACTCGCCACCGCTCCGTGCAACCCGGGGCCGCCCCCGACCGGAACGCCCCGTCCGAGCCTCGACTTGGCCAGCGCGTAGACCCGGCGGGCGTACAGCCCCACCAAGGCCCGCCAAGCCCCCTCGTCGCCTTCGGAGGCCGCGCGGAGCAACGCCGTCACGTCCGGGCTTTGGGACGCCTCGTGCGGCAGGCGGGAATCGCTCTGGCCTTGCTCCGGCATCGTCTCCTGACTCACGAAGTAGAACGCCCGAACCCGCTCCCGATTGCTCATCGGCCCTTGGCGGGCTTGGCCGCCGATCCGGGCCTGCGATCGTGCTTTGTTCGGATCGACTTGGCACTCACGCGGAGTTCACAGGACGTGCCGAATCTGCGGCACACGGGGTGGTCGGCGCACGTCGGCAGCCTCGCCTTGCAGACGCGCCGACCGTGCCAGATGAGCATGTGCGAGACGTCGCACCACCGTTCACGCGGGAAGAGCGCCATCAGGTGGCGCTCCACCATCGCGACCGTTGCGTCCGCGGGCACAAGACCGAACCGCTTGGCCAGTCGCTCGACGTGCGTGTCGACAACGAACCCGTCGTTGATGCCGAACGCGTTGCCGAGCACGACGTTGGCCGTCTTGCGCGCCACGCCGCGGAGCGTGAGCAGTTCGTCCATCGTCCGCGGCACCCGGCCGCCGAACTTCTCGACGATGTCCTTCATCGCCGCGTGGATGGCCTTGGCCTTGTTCCGGAACAGCCCGATGCTCCGGATGTAGGTCTCGATCTGCTCGGGCGAACTCGCGGCGTAGTCGGCGGGCGTCGGGAAGGCCTTGAACAGCGCGGGCGTCGCCTTGTTGACGCCCACGTCGGTCGCCTGCGCCGAGAGGATGGTCGCGACCAGCAACTCGTGCGGGTTGCGGTAGTCGAGTTCGCAGTGCGCATCGGCGTAGTGCTCTTCGAGCGCGACGAGCAGTTCCGCCGCGCGACGGCGCTGGGCCGCGGTCACGCGCGGCAGGTCGAACGGCAGCGGGCCGTGCTCGCGCTGCGCCGGGGCGCGGGGACCGCTCATGCGCCGCGCTCCCGGTCGCGCGTCCGGGCCAGACTCCACACCCCTGCGCCCAGCGCCAGCGCCACGGACCCCGCCGCGAGCGACATCAGCGTCGTCGCGTAGGGGTGCGTCTCCCGGGCGACCTGCCGGTGCGCCGCGGCGGCCTCGTTGTCGCCCGCGCGGGCCGCGGCCCAGTAGGCGTTGGTCGCGCCGACGAACTTGGGGTTGACGACCATGAGCAGCGACGCCGCACAGGCCAGCGCGACCGACAGCGCCAAACCGCGCAGGTACAGCGCCGGCCTGCGCTCGCCGCCGCCGAAGAGCCACACAACGCACGCGAAGGTCCCGACCGCGACCAGCGCGCAGACAAACTGCACCACGTCGGCGATCAGGAACACGGTCTGCGCGATCCGGCCGCCGACGATCACGGCGTGATCGCCGGTGTAGCGCTCGAACTCGGGCAGGCGCGGGGCCATCGCTCTGGCGGTCGGGAACACCGCCGCGGCGTAGGCCCCCGCCGCGACGACAAACCCGAGCCAGAGCGCCAGGGCCAGCGCGTGCACGGTCTCGCAGAACGCTCTCCAACTGGACATGGCGGATGGTAGTTCCAGCCGCGCCGCCCGGGCCCCGACGCCGGCGGCGCAATAATGCCCGCGTGATATTCGCCCCGCGCGTCAGCATCGCCCTGTGCGGACTCGGCCCCAACGGCCCGGGCGGGGGCGACGTGCGCGCGCAGGTCGAATGGGCCCGTGCGCGCGGCGCGGGCGCGGTCCATCTCGACGCCACGGCCCCCGGCGTGCGGCCGCGCGATCTGGACCGTTCCGCTCGGCGCGACCTCGCCTCGCTCCTGCGGCGCAACGGGCTTGCGCTCGGCGGGATCGACCTCTGGGTTCCGCCCGAGCACTTCGTCGAGCCGGCCCGTGCCGACCGGGCCGCGGCGGCACTGCTCGGAGCGATCGACCTCGCCGCTGAGATCGCGGACCTCACGGGGGACCGCGAGCGGGTCGCGCGGGTCGGCGTGGTGTTCCCGGAGCGCCTGCCTTCCGACGCGCGTGCGCTGTTCGCCGATCGCGCCGACCGCGCGGGGGCGTGCGTGGCCGACCACGCGCCGCGCGCAGTCGAGGCCGTCGCCGGCGCCCGCGGACCGCTCGGCGTCGGCATCGATCCTGCCGCGTGCCTTGCCGACGGCGTGGACCCCGCGGCGGCCGCGCTGCGGGCCGGGAGCGCCCTGCTCGCGGCCCGCCTGAGCGACATCTCTCGGCTCGCGGGCGGCGGTCGCGTGGTTCCGGGCTCCGGAGAGGGCCGGCTCGACGTGCTGGCGTACACCGTCGCGCTGGCCACGGCCGGGTTCGACGGCTCGCTGGCGATCGACGTTCGCGGGCTCGGCGACTCTTACTCCGCTGTCGGTTCGGCGATCGCTGCGCTCGCCGTGGACACGCTCAGGTGAATCAGCCAAGGTCGGCCATCTCGGCCTCGGGGATCTCGAAGTTGGCGTAGACCTTCTGCACGTCGTCGTTGTCCTCGAGCGTGTCGATGAGTTTGAGGACCGCCCGGGCGGCGTCGCCCGAGACCGCGACGGTGTTGGTCGGCGCGAGGTTGATCGCGGCGGATTCGATCGTGAGCCCGGCCTTCTCCACGGCCTCCTTGACGCGTGCAAAGTCGGCCGGCTCGGTGAGCACGAGCCACGGCCCGTCGTCGGTCGGAGGCTCGACGTCGCGCGCGCCCGCCTCGACGGCCAGGTCGATCAGGCGGTCGGCGTTCACGCCGGCGGGCGCGACGGCGATCTCGCCGCGGGTCTCGAACATGAACGAGACGCAACCGGTTGCGCCGAGATTGCCGCCGTACTTGGCGAAGGCGTTGCGAACGTCGCCCGCGGTGCGCGTGCGGTTGTCGGTCAGGGCGTCGACGACGACGGCCACGCCGCCGGGGCCGTAGCCCTCGTAGCGCACGTTCTCGTAGTTCTGCCCGCCCAGTTCGCCGACGCCCTTCCTGATGGCGCGCTCGATGGTCTCGCGCGGGACGTTGGCGTAGCGAGCCTCGTCGATCGCGTAGCGCAGGGCGAGGTTCATGCCCGGGTCCGGCCCGCCGTGCTTGGCCGCGACCATGATCAGTTTCACGCACTTGGTCCACACCTTGCTTCGGCGCGAGTCCACCACGGCCTTGCGGTGCTTGACCTTGCTCCATTTGTTGTGGCCAGCCACGTGCGGTCGCCTCCTGCCTCACTCGCGCTCGGTCGCGCCCGGCTTCCGGCGCGCGGGACGGTGCCCGCCACGCGCCGCGCCGCGGGCCCGGCCCGCCGGACGGGTCTCGTCCTTGTGGGGCCTACCGCCCTCGGCGGCATCCGCCGCGGGGTCGTCGGCCCAGGCCTGCAGCAGCGCGTAGGCCTCGAGCATCTCGCCGGCGCGCACCTTGCGCTCGAGCATCGCCGAGGCGGACTCGGGCGTCGCGTCCGCCTCCGTCGCGCCGCGCTCCGCCAGCCGTCGCAGGATGCGGCCGTCGACCGGCGCGGCGTGCCCGCCCAGGCAGAGCAGCGTGACGCGCGCGGCGACGAACCGCGGGGTGCCGTCGAGCGACTCCAGGTACTCGCGCGCCTCGCGCTTCGACATCGCGCCCAGGTGCTCGAGCCCGACGCGGTGCTGCCGCGCGTACACCGCGTGCAGCGCGGCCCGCAGCCGGCGGGCGCGCTCCTCGGCGCGCGGGTAGCGCTCGCCGATGATCCGCGCCAGTTCGCCCGGCATGCACACGCGCAGTTCGTTGAAATCGACCACCGCCTGCTCGACGCGCTTCATCGCCGCCGCGGCCTTGGACGACGTCGATTCCCACAGCAGGAACGACCGCACGAACTGGTCGAGCACCGGCTCGGCCGGGTCGATGCACGGCTTCTCGGCCACGCACGCCGCGCCGGCGTACGCCCCGCGCAGGTGCTTGAACAGGTGCGACAGGTCCTTGCCGGCGTCGGCGCTCACGATCGGCCCTCCGCCCCGGGCCCCGGCTCCTCGCCGCGCTCGCGCCGGATCTTCGCGAACGCCTCGAGCAGCCTGGCCTGCTCCCTGGTGGACTCGTCGGCCCGGAAGACCAGTTCGGGCACGTCGGCCATGTCGAGCGCCTCGCCGAGCCGCCGGCGGAGGTGGCGGGCCGCGTGCTTCAGCGCGTGCATCGTGAGGCCCTGCTTCTCGTGCGGCAGGACGGAGACCATGACGAACGCCGACTTGAGGTCGGGCGTGACCCTGATCCCGGTGAGGGTGATCAGGCCCGAGGCGCGCGGGTCGTGCAGGCCGCGCGCGATCTCCGCCTGCAGCGCCCGCAGCATGGTGGACTCGACCTGTTCGACGCGCCTGCTCATGGTTCTTGCATCAAACTTAGGCCGCTTCCCCCTCCGGCAGCGCGTCGCGGCGCTCGCCGGGCGTCCAGAGCGGGCGGCCGTCCTCGTCGGTCTCGGGCAGGCTCTGCTGGGCGTCGAGCACGTCCATCGACCATGCCGCGAGCACGGCGTCGGGCAGTGCGCCGAGTTTGTCCACCACGCGTGACATCACCGAGCGCAGGTAGGCCCCGTCGGCCGCGACGCAGACCAGCCCGAGCATCGCCCGGTTCCAGACCTCCAGCGCGCCGACCTCCGCCACGGCCACCATGTGCTCGCGGTGCAGGCGGTCCTTGAGCGACCTGACGACCCGCCGCTTGTCCTTGAGCGATCGCGCGTGGGGCACTTCGAGTTCGAACTGGAGGATGCCGATCTTCATGGGAGAGCGGGCCACTCACGGGCGCGCGGGCCGGCGCACGCACCGTCACAGCGTCCGCTTCACTTCGATCTTCTTGTAGCACTCCAGCACGTCGCCTTCCTTGATGTCGTCGTAGCCGACGATCTTCATGCCGCACTCCAGGCCGGCGCGGACCTCCTTGGCGTCGTCCTTGACGCGCTTGAGCTGCTCCAGCCGGCGGTCGTTCTCGATGACGATGCCGTTCCGCGTGACGCGGATGAGCGCGTCGCGCTCGACCACGCCGTCGGTGACGAAGCACCCGGCCACCGTGCCGACCTTGGAGATCCTGAACACCGCGCGGACCTCGGCGTGCCCGAGGATCTCGGTCTTGATCTCGGGCGCGAGCATGCCCGACGCGGCCCTGCGGATGTCGTCGGTCAGTTCGTAGATGACGTCGTAGTTGCGGATCTCGACGCCCTTGGCCTCGGCCAGTTGGCGCGCCTTGCCGACGGTGATGACGTTGAAGCCGACGATGATCGCGCGCGAGGCGTCGGCCAGCAGCACGTCGCTCTCGCTGATGCCGCCCACCGCCGCGTGCAGCACGCGGACCTTCACCTCGCTGGTCCCGACGCGCTCGACCTCGTGCTTGAGCACGTCCACCGAGCCCTGCACGTCGGCCTTGATGACCACGCGGATCTCCTTGACCGCGGCGTCCTTCATCTGCGTCAGCAGGCTGTCGAGCGTGACCTTGGGCTGGGCCAGGTGCGCCTCGCGCTCGCGCTCGCGGCGCTGCTCGGCCGCTTCCTGCGCCTGCTTGAGCGACTCGACAATGTAGAACTTGTCGCCGGCGTTCGGGATCGTGTCGATGCCGCTGATGCGCACCGGTGTGGCAGGTCCCGCCTCCTTGAGACGGTGGCCGCGGTCGTCGGTGATGTCGCGCACGCGGCCGAACGCGCGCCCGGCCACGACGAAGTCTCCGACGCGCAACTGCCCGTCCTGCACGATGACGTTGGCCGTCGCGCCCCGGCCCTCCTCGATCCTGGCCTCGACGACCGTGCCGCGCGCCGGGCCGCCGTAGTCGGCCTTCAGGTCCAGCACCTGGCCGGTAAAGTCCAGCAGCTCGAGCAGTTCCTCGATGCCGATGCCCTTGGTCGCGCTGGTGCGGACCACGTCGGTGTCGCCGCCCCACTCGCGCGGGTTCAGCCCGGCCTCGGCCAGTTGCGACAGCGTCTGGTTGACGCGAGCCTCGGTCGCGTCGGGACGGTCGATCTTGTTGAGCGCGACGACGATGGGCACGCCCGCCGCCTTGGCGTGGCTGATCGACTCGATCGTCTGCGGCATGACGCCCTCGGGGGCCGACACAACGAGCACGACGATGTCGGTGATCGCCGCGCCGCGGGCACGCATCTGCGTGAACGCCTCGTGGCCCGGCGTGTCGAGGAAGACGATGTGCTTGGTCTCGCCGCTGACATTCACCGGCACGCGGAACGCGCTGGTGGCCTGCGTGATGCCGCCGGCCTCGCCCGCCGCGACGTTCGAGTTGCGGATCCTGTCCAGCAGGCTCGTCTTGCCGTGGTCGACGTGCCCGAGGATGGTGACGATCGGACCGCGCGAGCGGACGTCCACCGCCGCGCGGTCGGTGAACTGCTCGGTCACGATCTGCTCGGCCGTCTTGGCCTCGGTGACTTCCAGATCGATGTTGAACTCGAGCATCAACTCCTGCGCCTTGGCGGGGTCCATCGCCGAGTTGGCGGTGAGCATGATCCCTTCAAGGAAGAGTTTCTTGACGATGTCGGAGACCTTGACGCCCGTCGCCGCGGACAGATCCTTGACGGTGAACGGCGCGGCGATCTGGACCTTGCCGCCGGTCTCGGCCGCGCTGGCGGCCCGCTCGTGCGGGTGGGCGTGCTCGAGGCGGCGCGCCTGCTGACGCCGGGCCTTGAGGAACCCGCCCGCGCGCGACAGCCGGGCCTCGCGCTCGATCAGGTCCTGCTCGCGCCACATGCCACCGGAGAGCGCCTCGTCCCCCGCGCGGCCGCGCCGGCGGGCCGGAACGCCGCGCGACGCGTCCGCCGGTCCGGCCGGGCCGGGCTTACGCTTGCTGCTGGTGTTCCGGCGCGGGCTGCGACCGCCCTCCTCGTCCGTCCCCGGCCCACGACCCGGGCCGCCCTCGAACCCGCCCGCGTCGCGGCGCGGGCGCGGCTTGTCGATCTGCTCGGCGGCCTCGACACGGATGACCTTGGGCCCCGTGAGTTTGACCTGCTGCTTCTCGACGAGTTTCGGGCCGGCCGGCGTGACGATCTTGGGCCGGATCGGCACGTTCTTCGGCGCAGGCGTGACCTTCGATTCGGATCGCTCGGGCGGCTTGGGAGCCGCGGGGCTGACGGTCGGCGCGGCGGGCGGCGGCGCGGCGACGGGCGGCGCAACCGGCGTCGGCGCTGGGACGGCCTTGGCGACCGGGGCGGGCGGAGCGACTTCCGGCGCGGCCGGCTCGCGCGGCCCCTCGGGCGCCGCCGGCGTCTCGGCGGGCGCAGCCCGACGCGCGCGCGGCGCGGGCGGCGCGGCCTCGACCGTGGCCACCCCGCCGGAGCCCGAGTCGGACTCCTCGCCGGCCTTGGCCGACGACTTGGCGCGCGAGCGCGTCGCCCGCTTGGGAACAGCGCGCAGCGCCTCGACGTCGACGTGCGACGTGGACTCAACCGCCGTCACCGCCGCGCCGGCGGTGAACCACTCGCGGATACTGGCCTCGAGCCCCGCGGACACGGTGCTCATGTGGCCCTTGATCTTGTCCTTGGGGATGCCCTCGGCCCAGCACTTATCCACGACCGCCTTGGGCGGCACGCCGAGTTCCTTCGCGATCTCTGATATCCGCTTGTTCGCCAACTGTGTCTCCAGCCCTGACCACCCGCCCCGCCCCGAACCGGCCGCGGCACGCGCCGCGGCGTTTCACACGCTCACGAGCCGCCCAGGATGTCCGCCGCCCGCGCGTCGTCCTCGGCGGTGACGCTCGCCGCGGGAGCGCCCTCGCCGCCGGCGCCGTCGCCCGACAGGAGCCGCGCCGCGGCATCCATCTCCTCCTGCTTGCGCCGCTCGGCCTCCTCCTTGGCCTTCTGCTGCTCCTCGGCGACGACCTTGGCCTTCTCGGCGCACACGCGAACCATCTCCGCGGCGGTCGCCTCGGGCACGCCCAACTCGTTCTGCAGGACCTCGGCGCCGACCTCCTCGATGTCGAAGACGCTGATCATGCCCAGCGCGGCCAGGCGGTCGACCATCTCCTCGGTCACGCCCTCGACGGTGAGCAGGGTCTGCTGCAGCGTCTCCAGGCCCTTGTTGAACTCCTCGGGCGTGAGGATGTCCACGTCCCAGCCGGTCAGCCGCGCGGCGAGCCGGACGTTCTGCCCGCGCTTGCCGATGGCCAGGCTCAACTGGTCGTCGCGCACCACCACGGTCGCGCGCCCGAGTTCGAAGCACAGCGAGATCTCGGCGACCTCGGCGGGCTTGAGCGCGTTCTGGATGAGGATCTGGCTCGACTCGTTCCAGCGGACGATGTCGATCTTCTCGCCGTTGAGTTCGTCGACGATGTTCTTGATGCGGCTGCCGCGCACGCCCACGCACGCGCCGACCGCGTCGACCTTCGAGTCCACGCTCGACACGGCGATCTTGGTGCGGTAGCCGGCCTCGCGCGCCATCGCCTTGATCTCGATGATCCGCTCGGCGACCTCGGGGACCTCGACCTCGAACAGCCGCTTGATGAAGTCCGGGTGCGAGCGGCTGAGCACAATCTTCACCTGGTTGCCCACGTCGCGCACGTCCAGGATCAGGCAGCGCACGCGGTCGTTGGGCTGGAACTGCTCGCCGGGGATCTGCTCGCTCCGCGGCATGAAGGCCTCGGCGCGGTCGATCGTCACCACCAGCGAACCGCCCTCGTAGCGCTGCACCGTGCCCGTGGCGATGTCGCCCACGCGCTTGGAGAACTCCTCGAACACGCTCTGCCGCTCGTCGTCGCGGAAGCGCTGGATCATCACCTGCTTGAACGTCTGCGCGGCGATGCGCCCGAGTTCCTGCGGGCTCATCTCCATCGGCTGGCCGTGCCGGAACAGTTTGAGTTGGCCCGTCATCGGGTCCAGCGTGCACGCGAACTCGTCGGCGTCGAGCGTGTTGAAGTGCTTGCGCGCGGCCGACACCATCGCCTGCTCCAGGTCGCGCACGAGCATGCTCTTGTCGATCTTGCGGTCGCGCGCGATCGAGTCGAGGATCCGCATCATTTCGGCTGTGTTCATGGACATGGTCGGTCCTGTGATGTCCCGGGTTGTCGGAATGTTGGGTTGTCTCAGACGCGTGAACCGAGTGAACCGCAAAAACACGAAAGCCACGAACGCCGCACGCTCGTGGCCCCTCTCAAGGCCGCGGCGGGCCGCCGCGAAGGCGACCGACCGCCGGGAACTCGTACGCCGGGCGGCTCAGGCCATGACCACCTCCGGGTCAGGCCCGACCGCCGGACGGCCGAGGGCCGCGCGTGGGGCGGGGGAGGCGGCCGGGGCAAAGGCCCGGGCCGCGGGCATCACGAACGCCTCACCAAGCATGGCTCTGAACCATCATCATCGCGGTGCTTCCCTTGGGACGAACTGCGTGCGCAGTCAACAAGATGTCCGGGGATAGTACGGACAGCGCGGGGCAGGGTCAATCCGACCCCGGATTCAGGAAGACCCGGCCCCCGGCGGGGTCATACCCGGTCGTCGGGCCCGATCGGCCGGACGATCTTCAGGGCCCGCTGGCCCTTGAACTGCCCGATGTTGGCCAGAAACCGCTTCTGGTTCTCCACGCACAGCACCACGTGGCCGTTGGCCGGCCGCTCGGTCACCACCAGGTCGCCCACCGCGAGGCCCATCAGGTCGCGCATCGTGATGGTCGTCTCGGCGAGCAGGCCGGTGACCGTCACCGCGGCGTGGTTCAGCGTCCCGGCGATGCGCCTGTGCATGTCCGGGCTTCGGACCAGCCGCGAGGTGTTGAACCACGACTGGCTCGCCAGCACCTCCATGATCGGCTCGATCACGTTGTACGGGATGCACAGATTCATCGTGCCGGCGCGGTTGGCCATCTTGAGTTCGAACCCGATGACGACCACGACCTCGTTGGGCGGGACGATCTGCACCAGTTGCGGGTTGCTCTCGGTCGCGACGATCTGGAAGTCCAGTTGCTTGATGCCCGCCCACGCCTCGGCCAGCGCGGCCAGACCGCGCGACGTCACCTTGCTGATCAGGCGCGTCTCGATCATCGTCATCGGGCGTTGCGGGATGAACAACTCCGCGTTGGTCCCGCCGAGCAGGCGGTCGATGATCGGGTAGATGATCAGCGGCGAGATCTCCAGGCAGATCTGCCCCTCCAGCGGCTTGGCCTCGATGAGGTTGAAACTCGTCGGGTTGGGCAGGCTGGAGATGAACTCGGCGTAGGTCATCTGCTCGCAGTTGGCGACCTTGACCTCGACGATCGTGCGCAGGAAGCCCGAGAGCGCGGCGCCGAAGTTTCGCGCGAAACTCTCGTGCAGCGTCTGCAGGGCGCGCATCTGGTCCTTGCTGACGCGCTCGGGACGCTTGAAGTCGTACGGCCGGACCTCGACGTGCTCCAGGTCGCGCCGGTGGCGCGAGAAGATCTGGACCGCGCTCTCCTCCTCCTGCACGTCGCCCGCGTCCACCGCCGCGAGCAGCGCATCGATCTCGGATTGGTCCAGAACGTCGGCCATGCGGGGCTCGTCGGGGCGCAGGGACAACCAGCCGCGGCGCGGCCGGCCGGAGGGAGTATCGGACGGCGGGTGTTCGGCCCTTGAGGCCCCCCTACTCTCTCTGCACGTCCGTGCCCCGGGAGCCGGACCGCTCGGGGGCAACCGCCCGTCGGCGCCGGAGGTTCAACTACCACCATGCGAAACGCCTTCTTCCTGCATCTGGCGCTGCTGCTGGCCTGCTGCGTCGCGCTCGCGAACCCCACGTCCGCGTTCGCCCAGCTTGGCGAGCCGGCGGTCAAGACCCGCGTCGTCGCCGAGCGCACGCAGGCGCAGCAGGGCGGCAGGCTCATCGTCGCCGTCGAACTGAACCACAACGACGGGTTCCACACCTGGCCGTCGGCCCAGACGCCGCTTCCGAAGGAAGTTGACTCGATCGCGATCCGCACCGAGGTCGGGCTGCTCGGCCCCGCGTGGGCGGCGCTCGACGGCGTGCAGTACCCGCCCCCTCACCCGGACAAGGTCGCCAACCCGATGGGCGGGCCGCCGATCACGGTGCCGCTGTTCTCGGGCCGGACCGTCATCTTCGCGCGCCTGCACGTCGCGCCCGATGCGCCGCTGGGCGAGCAGGCCATCCGCCTGTCGGTGAACTTCCAGGCGTGCGACGAGACGTCCTGCCAGTTCCCCGAGGAGCAGGAGCACGAGGTCCGCGTGACCATTGTCGCGGCGGGCGGCCCGCTGTCGGGCCAGAGCGCCGACGCCGCGATGTTCGCGTCGTTCGATCCCGCCGCGTGGGGCGAGGTACCGAAGTTCGAGACGGGCGCCGCGCCTACGCCCGCGCCTACGCCCGCACCGCTTGGCCCGGCGCCGGCCGCGGCGAGCAGTTCGCTCTTCGGCGTCAACCTGGGCTCGAGTTTCGTGCTGGTCGCGCTGGCCGCGGCGGTCGGCGGGTTCGTGCTCAACCTCACGCCGTGCGTGCTCCCGGTGATTCCCATCAAGGTGCTCACGCTGACGCAGCACGCGACGAGCCGCCGCCACGCGGTGGTGCTCGGGCTTTGGATGGCCGCTGGGGTCGTGGCCTTCTGGGCGGTGATCGGCATCCCCATGGCGCTGGTCAGCCGGCAGCTCGACCCGTCGCAGTTCATCTTCGGCATCTGGTGGGTCTGCATGCTCATCGGCCTGATCATCGCGCTGATGGGCCTGGGCATCATGGGCCTGTTCACCTTCAACCTGCCGCAGGCCGTGTACATGATCGACGCCAAGGCCGACAGCCCGTTCGGCTCGTTCCTGTTCGGCGTGCTCACGGCGATCCTCGGTCTGCCGTGCTTCGGCTTTGTCGCCGGGGGCCTGCTGGCCGCCGCGGCGACGATGCCCGCGTACCTCGTGCTCACGGTCTTTGTCGGCATCGGCGTCGGCATGGCCGCGCCGTACCTGGTGCTCTCGGCGTACCCGCAACTGCTCAAGTTCATCCCGCGCACGGGGCCGGCGAGCGAACTGGTCAAGCAGGTCATGGGCATCCTGCTGCTCGCCGCCGCGGCGTTCTTCATCGCCGCGAGCATCCAGACGCTGGTGTCGGACTACCCGTACCTGGCCGGGTCGATGCAGTGGTGGGCGACGGCGTTCTTCATCGCGCTGGCGGGCCTGTGGATGTGCATCCGCACGTTCCAGATCACGTCGCGGCCGGTGCCGCGCGTGGTGTTCCCCGTGCTGGCGGTCGCGATGACGCTGGGCATCGGGGTGTTCGCCAACGACCGCTTCGCGCAGGACCGGCGGAGTTACTTCGCGCGGGCCGCGGCGCTGCGCGACGTCGCCAGCGCGGGCGACGTGCCCGCGGGCGTCTGGCTCGACTACACGCCCGAACTGCTCGCGTCGGTCCGGCAGGCGGGGCGGCCGGTCTTCCTGGACTTCACCGCGTCGTGGTGCATCAACTGCAAGTTCCTCCGCGCGACGGTGCTGGACCCCGAGCCGCTGGCGTCGGCGTTCAGAGAGCGCGGCGTGGTGCTGCTGGAGGTCGACTGCTCCTCCAAGTTCGGCGCGGGCTCGCAACTGCTCCGCGCGATCGGCCGGACCGGGGTGCCCACCTGGGCGATCTACGGGCCGGGCGCCGAACGGCCGGTCATCGTCCCCGTGGAGACGCCGACCGTGAACACCGTGCTGCACGCGATGGACACCGCCGGCGTGGCGCCGGCCGGCGCGCCGCGACGCGAGACCGCTTCCCGCGGCCCCTGAGGGCGTTGGAGCGCCGCGGACTTGACTCTCCGCCCCGAGCCGCCGATAGTCTGTCCGCTTTCGCGGGCGTAGCTCAGTGGTAGAGCGCTACCTTGCCAAGGTAGAAGTCGAGGGTTCAAGTCCCTTCGCCCGCTTTGGTGCGACGTTCTGCACGCCCCGCCCCTTGTCGGCGGGGCGTTTGCGTTTGCAGGACTCGCTGCTCGGACATTGGACGTTCTCGGACGGTTGCCGCCGCGTCGCGACCGACGGTCATCGCAGGCCCGCCGACTCACCCTTGGGCCGGGCCGGGGGTGGTTTGATCAGTTCCGGCTCGGGCTCGTCCGGGTTCCAGCCCCTGCCCCGCCAGGGCGTGCCGCACTCGGGGCAGACCAGCCCCGCCGGGTCGAGGCCGGCGAAGTCGTAGTGGCAGCGGGTGCAGTGGTACTCGCCGCGCGGGCGCGACGGCAGCGAGAGGATGAACGCGCCGCCCGCGCCGACGAGGAACAGGTACGGCCAGAGCAGCACGAGCAGGATGCTGGCGCGCTTGCCGCCGAAGGGGCCCGCCTCGCCGCCGAGCAACTGGTTCACCGCCACCAGCACCAGCACCGCCGCGACCACCACGCCCACGCCCGCCCACGTGCGCCGCAGGCGCATGGCCAGGAACCAGACCAGCACGAGATAGACAACGGGCAGGATCACGCAGCGATTCCGACACAACCGCGGCGGCACGTGGCGGCCGCCGGAACACGGCATGGTAGTTCGACGCCCGGCACGGCTCGGAGTCGCGCCGGCGCGCCCGCGCTCAGCGCCCGGCCTGGAAGAACGTCTTGAGCGAGTCGTAGATGTCGTCGCGCCCGTTCACGCGGCTGACGACCACCCGACCGCCGGGCTCGCCGCCGAAGGCCTCGCGCAGGACGTTGATGAAGTTGCCGCTGCCGTAGGGGCTGGCGACCTGGCAGTAGCCGAACATGTTGCAGCGCGGCGCGAGGTGCTTCTCGAGCAGTTGCACGCACAGCCGGTTGTCGGCCTCCGACGAGTTGTCGCCGTCGGAGAAGTGGAACAGGTAGATGTTCCAGTCCGCCGGGTCGTAGGCGCTGTCGAGGATCTCCTGGGCCTTCTGCAGCGCGCTGCTGATGCGCGTGCCGCCGTCCTCGCGCACGGTGAAGAACGTCTTGCGGTCGACCTCGTGGGCCTGCACGTCGTGCACGATGTAGCGAGACTCGATGCCCTCGTAGTTGCGGCGCAGCCACGTGTCGATCCAGAACGCCTCGAGGCGCACCAGTTCCTTCTGCTCGTCGCCCATCGAGCCCGAGACGTCCATCATGTACACGATCACCGCGTTGGACTGCGGCTTCTTCACCTCGTTCCACGAGCGGAAGCGCAGGTCGCGCTTGATGGGCACGATCACCGGGTTCTCCGGGTCGTAGGTCCCCAGCGCGAGTTGGCGCTTGAGCGCCTCGCGGAAGGTCCGCTTGAACACGCGCAGCGACTGCGGCCCCACGGGGCGGATGCCGCTGTACTTGTCGCGCACCGTCGTCAGCCGGTGCTCGCCCTTGGGCTCGATCCGCGGCAGTTGCAACTCCTGACCGAGGATGTCCGCCAGTTCGTCCAGCGAGACGTCCACCTCCAGGATGTGCCTGCCCGGCTGGTCGCCGCCGCTGTTCTTCTGCCCGCCGCCCTGCGCGGCGTCGCCCTCCTCGCCCTCGCCGATGCCGACGCCCGAGGAGTTGTCGCCGTAGCGGAACGTCGGGATGTCGATGTCGTGCACGGGGATCGACACCAGCCGGTCGCCCTCGCGCGCGATGAGTTCGCCGCGCGAGATGAACCTCCGCAGGTCCTTGCGGATCCTGCCCCGGACGATCTGCCGGAAGCGCTGGTGGTCCTGTTCGATCTTGTTGACCATCGTGCCGTCCTGACACCCGTCGGTGCGCACCGACTCCCCGGGGGTTGCATCGGCCGGTCGGAACGCGCTCTCCAAGAGCATGCCCCGCCGTTCGGGCCTGTCCACCGGACCCACTATCGGCTTTGGCGTGCCCCCCAAAGTCCGACGAAACGCCGACGCGCCGTCAATCGCGCCGACTCTCGTTATACGGACTCGGCCCCGGCCGTGTGCGGGGATTCCGGACGCGCGACCCGCGCCAGACGCCGCCAGACCCACAACCCCGCCGCCAGCCCAAGCGGGCCGGCCACCGCCAACTCCGCGGCGCGGTTCAACAGGTCGGCCGCGACACCCGGGGCCGCGGCGTCGATGCCCCCCGCGCCCCCCGCCCCGCCCGCGACGACCGCCGCGGAAGTCAGGCCGACGACCCACTCGCGCAGCCCCAGCGGCACGGGCGAGAGCATCGCGACCTGTCCGGCGACCGCCACCGCCGCGGCGTCGTGCCAGCCCAGCGGCCGACCGACCAGCGCGAACAGGAGCCAGTACCGCAGCGCCCAGACGGCGCAATCGGTGACGCGGAGCGCGACGACGAGGGCGTAGGCCCGCGTCGGTCCGCGCACCACCGCGGCCGCGCCCAGCGCTCCGCACACCACCGCCGCCGCGCCCGCCGCGAGCCACCACTCGTTCGCGCCGCGCGTGGCCAGCACCAGCAGCAGGACGCCGCCGAGGCCCGCCGCGCCGCACACGATCTGCTCGCCGATCACGCGGACCGACGCGAACACCGGGATGGCGTTGACGGCCTTGTGGTACGCGACGCGCCCCACGAGGCCGGGGCGCATGGGCAGGTGGTTGAGCAGCCAACTGCTGAGGATCAGCGCGAGCATCTCGCCCGCGCCGACGCGCCCGAACCGCCGCGTGAGCACGAGGAACGACGACGCGGTGACGGCGATGTTCACCACCGGCAGCAGCAGGACCATCGCGACCGCCCACGCGGGCGCGGACCGCACGCTGCGCAGCGCGGGGCCGATCACGTCGGCGCGGACGGCCACGGCCCAGACCGCGGCGATCAGCAGCAGCAAGCCGACGCCGTACAGCGCGGCCCGGCGCAGCGTGCCGCGTGGGGCGGCAGGTGGTCCGCCGCCGCCCGCGCGAGTCACCGCCCGCCCGGCGTTTCGCCCGGCCCGGGGGCCTCCTCGGCCAGTTCGCGGAGGTTGATGGTCGCCAGCGTGCGTGCGCCCTCACGCAGGCGTTCGCGCACGATTCGCGCCAGTTCGGCGACCTCGGGCCGGCCTGGCCACGCGTCATCGGCCAGCACCGGCGCGTCGGCGCGCGCGACGCGCACCGCCAGCATGAAGCGGACGACGTGCTCGTCGGAGTCGGCCAGCGCGGCCGCGTCGAGCCCCGCGAAGGCCGGCACCTGCGAGCCCGACGGCGTGTTCGAGAGGATGATGAGTTTCTCGGCGCGCGACGAGGCGCGGAACCGGTTGACGCACGACCGCGCGAGCAGGTCGATGTCCGCCGCCGAGACGTTCGCGGCCAGATCCCTGGTTGACAGTTTCTCGCGCAGCGCGAGCAGCGCCTCGGCCAGTTCGCGCGGGGTGCCGCTCTCGATCCACCCGACGAACGACGGGATGTCCGCCGTCGTCCTGAACGAAACGGGCCGCACCACGGGCCCGGCCTCGGTCGTCAGGCACAGCGGCCCGGGGTCGAAGAAGCCGCGCTGGTTCATGCGGAAACCCTGCACGATGCGCCAGCGCATCCGCACCGGCGCGGAGGCGACCCGCTGCAGCAGGCCGCCGAGCAGGCCCGAATCGGCCCACACCACCGCCTCCATGCGCTCGCCCGGCAGCAGGCGCAGCCGGCGGTTGAGGTACAGGATCTCGTGCAGGTTCGGCACGCGCACCCGCTGCACGCCCAGGTCCACCATCGGGGCCAGCAGGAAACGCGAGTTGATCGGCTTCTCCGGCCCGACCGCCAGCGCGAACGGCGAGGTGTTCTGGATCGTGAACCGGAGCGCGACCTTGTCGGTCAGGTTCATCTCGTCCTTCACCGGCTCGACGCGCAGGTCCATGAACCGGCGCGGGTCGGCGATCATCGCCTCCAGCGTCGTCGGAACCTCGTCGGCCAGACGCTGGAGCCGGCGGGCAAGTTCCGTCGGGGGCGGGGGCGCGCCGGTGATGTCGGTGTGCCGGGTCCGGCAGTACGCGCCGGCCAGCGACCCGGCGAGTTGGTTCGAGAGCGTGGCGTAGACCTTGGCCGCGGCGTCGGGCTGGCCGCGCAACTCGGCGAGGATCCCCAGCCCCATCATCGCCAGCGGGTCCTCGCGCGCCAGTTCGCCCAGCGCCGACGCGGCGCGCTCGTGCTCGCCCCTGCGCATCGCGGCGAACGCGTCGAGCCGCCGGATCACCAGCGGGTCGGATTGCGGGTCGGCGCGCAGTTCGTCGATCCATTCGGCGACGCGCTCGACGCCGCGCCCGGCCCAGAGCGCCAGCCACGCCCGCTCGGTGCGCATCGAGCGTGCCAGTTCCGCCGCCTGCTCGTCGGTCATGCCCTCGGGCCGCTTGGCCGGGTCGCCGACGGATTCGAGCGAGCGGCGGAAGGTCTCCAGGGCCTCGGTCACCGCGTAGCCGATCAGTTCCAGGTCTCCGGTGGCCGCGCTGGCGATCACCCGCGCGCGCTCCATCGGGATCGGCAGGCGCGCGTCGGACGGGTCGGCGATGCGGTCGATGATCTGCCCCGCGGCCTCGGCCTTGGCCTTGCGCGAGCGGAGCCGCTCGCGCGAGTCCTCGAGTTCGTTGTTCATGCGCGAGACGATGGCGAACGCCCCCGCGACGTTCCAACTCGATACCAGCGCCTCGGCGTGCTCGGAGGGGAGCAGTTCCTGCCCGCGCGCCGCGCGCAGCGCACCCAGCGTCTGGTAGAAACGCGACGCGGCGCCGATCGCCCCCGCGTTGCCCAGTTCCTGCGCGATCGCGGCGTGCACGTCCGGGTCGAACGGGTCGGCCTTGAGCACGTTGAGCAGCAGTTCGAGCCGCCCGACCGCCTCGGGCACGCGCTCGGCGAAGTAGGCCAGCGCGAGCGTCGCGGCGTCCTTGTTGGTCGAGTCCAGCGCGCTGGACCGGGCCAGCAGGCGCACGAACGCCTGCTCGTCGCCGCGCTCGCGCGAGAGCAGCGCGGCGTCGAGCGCCAGCCGCGAGCGGATCGACGGGTCGAGCCGGTCGCCCTCGGGGCCGAGCATCCGCGCGTACGCGGCCAGCCGCTCCTCGACGTGCTGCAGTTTGCTGATGCGCGCCGAGACGACCGACAGCAGCGTCACGGTGTCGGACGGGTCGAGGTTCGCCAGCCGGCGCTGCAACTGCTCGACCCTGTCGGCGTCGCCCGCGGCGGTCCACGCCTGGATCAGCAGCCGCAGGATGTCCTGATCGTCCGGGTCGGTGTCGGAGGCGACGGCGAGCAGGTCGGCGGCGATGCGGTAGTCGCGCTCGATCGGCGAGCGCCGCGTGTTCGCGTCGGACTGGAGCTTCAGGTCCGCCATCGCCAGGCGGGCGACGGTCCGCGCGGCGATGCCGCGGGCGGCCCGCTCCTCGGCGCCCGCGGGCGGCGCGGCGGTCTCGGCGGCACGCACGGGCGGCTCCTGTGCCGCGGCGCCGGCCGCGAGAACCCAGGCGCAGGTCCAGAGAGCCAAGGCCCGCCATACGTGAAGGTGAGATCGCATCGCTAGTCGTTCCAGAAGAGGGCCCCGGAGGCGACCACGGCGAAGGCCGCCCAGGGGAGGATTTCTACGACGCCGGTGAACCGCGGGCTCGCCCCGGGGAAGAACAGGCGCGACGCGGTCAGCGCGAACAGAAACTGACCCCCGGCGATCAGCAGGCCGCCGACCAGCAGACTCAATCGGACCGGGAACCCCACGCGGTTCGGCAAATCGAAGACGACGATCAGCCCGGCGACGACCATGACGAACGCCCACAGCGACATGCACGCGGCCAGCGCGAGCCACGAGATGCGTTCGTTCCACGTCACCCGGTCGCCCTCCTGGCGTCCCGAACCATCGGTCAGCCCATGGCCATGGTCATGAGGAACTCGGCGTTGGTCTTGACCTTGGCCAGGCGGCTCTTGAGCAGTTCCATCGCCTCGACGACGTTCATGTCCGCCAGGACCTTGCGCAGGCGGTAGACCAGTTCGAGTTCCTTGCGGTCGAGCAGCAGTTCCTCGCGCCGGGTGCCGGAGGCGGCCACGTCGATGCAGGGGTAGATGCGCTTGTCCATCAGTTTGCGGTCAAGGTGCAGTTCGCTGTTGCCGGTGCCCTTGAACTCCTCGAAGATGACCTCGTCCATCTTCGACCCGGTGTCGACCAGCGCGGTGGCGATGATCGTGAGCGACCCGCCGTGCTCGATGGCGCGGGCCGCGCCGAAGAACTTCTTGGGCCGCTGCAGCGCGCCGGCGTCGATGCCGCCGGACATGATCTTGCCCGTGTGCGGCATCTCGTTGTTGTACGCGCGGGCCAGTCGCGTGATCGAGTCGAGCAGGATCACCACGTCGTCGCCGAACTCGACCATGCGCTTGGCCTTCTCGATGACCATCTCGGCCACCTGCACGTGACGCGAGGCCTGCTCGTCGAACGTGCTCGCGACGACCTCGATGTTCGGCCCGCCGCAGTTGCGGCGGAAGTCGGTCACCTCCTCGGGCCGCTCGTCCACCAGCAGCACGATGATCTTCGTGTCCGGGTAGTTCTGCGAGATCGCCTTGGTCATCTTCTGCAGCAGCACCGTCTTGCCGGTGCGCGGCGGGGCGACGATCAGGGCGCGCTGGCCCTTGCCGATCGGTGCGACCAGGTCCACGATCCGCATCTCGATCTCGTTGGGCGAGGTCTCGAGGATGAACCGCTGCTCGGGGTGCAGGGGCGTGAGGTCCTCGAAGCCCGACAGTTTCCCGATCGTCGACGGCGGCTTGCCGTTCACCTCGTCGACGCGCAGCAGCGCGAAGTACTTCTCGCTCTCCTTGGGCGGGCGGATCGCGCCCCGCACCACCATGCCCTTGCGCAGGCCGAAGCGACGGATCATCGTCGGCGAGACGTAGATGTCGTCGGGCCCGGAGAGGTACGAGTTCTCCGGCGAGCGCAGGAACCCGAACTTGTCGGGCATGATCTCCAGCGTCCCCTCGCCGAACATCAGCCCCTGCTGGGCCGCTCGGGCCTTGAGAATCTTGAAGATCAGGTCCTGCTTGGGGAACTGGTAGAAGTCCTCGAGCCCGGTCTCCTCGGCGACCTTGTGCAACTCCGCGATGTCCATCCGCTGCAACTGCGCGATGGTCAGCCCCTTGCGGGCCTTCTCCACGTCGCCCTTGCCGATGACCTTCTCGAGTTCGGCCGCCTCGCGCTCCAGTTCCTCATCGGACGGGAGCGTGAAGTCCATCGGCCGGTGCCAACCCCCGCCGCCCCCACCGCCTCCCATGCCGTCGGGCCCCATGCCGCCGCGGCGCTTCTTCCGCTTGCGGCGGTTCTTGCTCATGAACCCCCCGCCCTCGCCGTGCCAACCGCCCCCTCCTCCCCCGCCACCGCCGCCGTGGTGGTGCTGGTGCTGGGGACGATCAAACGGCTGCCCGCCGTTGCCGCCGGCCTGGCCGCCGGGTTGCCCGCCCTGGGGCATCGTGGCCGGGCCGCCGCCCGGACCGCCCTGCGGCTGACCGTTGCCGAGGTCCTGACGCGGCTGCTCGGGCCGCGGCTCGGGCTTGGGCTCGGTGCGGGGTTGCTCGGCCCGTGGGGCCGGAGTCTCGGATCGCGCGGACTCGGTCGATTCGCTCGACCTGGGCCGGGACGGCTTGCCTTCCGCCGAAGACTTGCGGCCGGTTCGACCCTCTTTGGTCTCGGACTTCTCTTCCGCAAAGCTGGACTGCTTGGCCATGATGTGCTTCTTGTTGTCGCCCGGGCAGCGCGGCCGCGGAACGCGTGGCGGCGACGACTGCAAATGGGCCGGGAACTGGATGTCGGATGGAATGGGAAGTCGGACCCCCCAAACCTGCCGGAGCGGTGCGCGCGGAGCGCACACCCTGCGGCAACCCCCCAACCGCCGGAGCGGGACTACGCCGACCGGCGAGCCGACGCCGCAACCGCGACGACCGGCGAAACGATGAACAGCGTTCGTCATGCCCGCCCGTGACCCCCGCGGGCGTGGCCCAAGACGCCATCAGTATATCACCCTCGGCGGCCGGACAAGTTGCACGCGGGGTGTGGGTAATTTCGGGCCGTCAGGTCGCCCGCTCGCGACCGCCCGTCCGCGCTGGTCGGCCAGCGGCGGCCCGGCGTTCGATTTCCGCCAGCACGCGCGCGACCTCGCGCTCGAGTTCGGGCAGCGCACCGTCGTTGGACACCCGGTAATCGGCACGCGCCCGCTTGGACTGGAGCGGAAGTTGGGCCGCCTCGCGCCGGTCCAGTTCGGCCTCGTCCCAGTTTCGGGACTCCCGGACGCGGCGGAGCCGCGCCTCACGCGGGGCGTCGACGAACACCACCGCGTCGCACTCGGCGTCGAGCCCCGTTTCGTAGAGCAGCGGCGCATCGACGATCACCGCCCGCGCGCCCGCCGCCGCGCCCTGTCGGACCGCCTCGGCCCGGTCCTGTCGGACGATCGGGTGCACGAGCGCTTCCAGCCGCCTGCGCTGCTCGGGGTCGGCAAAGACGATCTGCGCGACCTTGGCTCGGTCCACCCTGCGCTCGCCCTGCTCGTCGGGCGGGCCGAGCACCCCCTCGCCCCACCACCGCACCACCTCGGCGCGGACGTCGGGCCGGTCGAGCGCGGCTCTCGCGCGCGCATCGGAATCGACAACCAGACACCCCAGCCGCGCGAAGATCCCCGCGACCGTGCTCTTGCCCGCGCCGATGCCGCCCGCCAGCCCGATGACCGGGATGGCGTTGCCCGTCGCCCGCGGCGGGTTGCGCGCGTCGCCCATCGCCGATTGTTGGCCCGCCGCGGCGGCCCGCGCCACGTGCAGCCGCACCTGCGCGACAACCTCGTCCGGGCGCGCGACCATCGACCACACCACGCTGGGCGCGCCGGCGTCGGCGGGGGTCGAGAGTCCGATCGTGCCCAGACCGAAGAGCCGTTCGCGCAGCGAGCGGTAGATCACCGCCTGCTGCACGACCGACAGCGGCGAGTCCACCGTGATGCGCCGCAGCACGCCCGACGACGAAACCGCGCGCCGGTCCGTCAGCACGTACGAACGCATCGACAGGTCGAGGTGACCCCAGAACGCCAGCACGCACAGCGCGGCCGCGCCCAGCAGGAACGCCGCGAGCGGCGAGAGCCCGATCCACCGCTCCAGCGACGCGTACACCAGCGCCGCGGCGGCGACGGCGAGCAGGGCAAACGCCTTCCATCGGCGCAGCACGATCGACGCGGCGCCCGGACCGAACGCCAGGATCACGCGCTCGCCCGGCAGCAGGCAGGCGTGGACATCCCGTGGCAGCCGTCCCGGCGCGCGTGCGCTCGGCCTCGCCGCGGGGCTCATGCCCCCGCTCCCTCTCCCCTCCCGCCGACGCCGTCGAGCACGCCGATGTCCGGGAGGTTGCGCCACAGGCCGTCGTAGTCGAGCCCGTAGCCGACGACGAACTCGTCGGCGATGTGGAAGCCGGAGTACTCGACTTCGACGTGCTCGTCCCGCCCCTGCGGCTTGTGCTTGTTCAGCAGCACCGCGATGCGCAGCGAGGCCGGCCGCTGGGCCTCGATCACGCGGCGGAGCAGGCCGAGCGTCCGGCCCGAGTCGAGGATGTCGTCGACGATCAGCACGTGCCGCCCGGCCAGGTCGGTCGGCAGCCCGCCCTCGATCGTCGCGCCCTGCGAGGTGGTCGAAGCGCCGGGGTAACTGGAGATGGTCACCGGCCGGATCGACATCTGCACCGGCATGTGGCGGATCAGGTCGGCCACGAACACCAGCGAGCCGGTCAGGATCGGGATGAGCACCACCCGCGGCTCGACCCCGGGCGCTCCCGCGCCCGAGGCGAGCAGGTCCGCGGCGATGCGGCGGCCGAGGTCCTCCACCCTCCGGGCGATCTGGTCTCGGGTGATGAGCACGCGGGCGATGCGCATGGCACACGATACCGCGCCCGCGCCGCCGGCGCGCCGGGCACGCGGCGGGGTTGGGATTTCCGACCCCGGCGGCTACGCTTGGGCATTCCTGCCAGGGAGAGCCTCATGCCCATCCGGACCGTCTACAAGGCCCAGATCGATCACCTCCAGATCCTCGACGAGGACGGCAAACTCGACGAGAAACTCGCCAGGGACACGCTCACCGACGAGCAGGTCCTGTTCGCGTACGAGTTCATGGTCCTGTGCCGCACCTACGACGAGGTGGCGTTCAAACTCCAGCGCTCCGGGCGCATGGGCACCTACCCGCAGAACAAGGGCCAGGAGGCGGCGGCGATCGGCTCGGGCCTGGCCGCGGTGAAGGGGCGCGACTTCCTCGTGCCGTGCTACCGCGAGAACGCGGCGCTGTTCCTGCACGGCCTGCCGATGGAGAAGATCCTGCTGCACTGGATGGGCGACGAGCGCGGGAACCAGATCCCCGAGGGCGTGCTGATGACGCCGCTGTCGATCCCCATCGGCACGCAGATGCTGCACGCCACGGGCATCGCGTGGGCGTACAAGATGCGGAAGGAGGACCGCTGCGTCATCACGTACTTCGGCGACGGCGCGACCAGCGAGGGCGACTTCCACGAGGCGATGAACTTCGCGACGGTGTTCAACGTGCCGTGCGTGTTCTTCTGCCAGAACAACCAGTGGGCGATCTCGGTGCCGCGCGAGAGCCAGATGGCCAGCGAGACCGTCGCGCAGAAGGGCCTCGCCTACGGCGCGCACTGCATCCAGGTCGACGGCAACGATCTGTTCGCGGTGTACAAGGCGACGCGCGAGGCGATCGACCGCGCCCGCGGCGGCGGCGGCGTCACGCTCATCGAGGCCATCACCTACCGTCTCGCCGACCACACCACCGCCGACGACGCGCGCCGGTACCGCGACGAGGAAGAGGTCGCGAGTTGGCGCGGCAAGGACCCGCTCATCCGCCTGCGGAAGTACCTCGAACGCAAGGGCCTGTGGGACGACGCCCGGCAGGCCGCGCACGAGGAGAAGTGCAAGGCCCAGGTCGCGGAGATCGTCAAGAACGCCGAGGGCATCGAGAAGCCCAGCACCGACGACATCTTCGACTACACCTTCGGCACCGAACTGCCGGCGGAGTTGCAGCGGCAGAAGGCGACGCTGCGGACCACGAGCCTCGGGCAGGACCCGAGCCAGGCGGGGCTGGGAAGCGACCACAGCCGGGCCTCTTGAAGAATCTCACCGCGAGAGGCGCCGAGCCCGCAGAGGACGCCTCGAACTCAACGTCTCTCCCTCTGCGAACTCGGCGTCTCGGCGGTAACTCGGAACGGATACAACAGCCATGGCGAACTTGACGCTCGTACAGGCAATCAACTTGGCCTTGACCCAGGAAATGGAGGCCGACTCCCGCGTCGTGTGTCTGGGTGAAGACGTCGGCAGAAACGGCGGCGTCTTCCGAGTCACCGAAGGGCTTCAGGCCCGCTTCGGCGCGGACCGCGTGATCGACACGCCGCTGGCCGAATCCGGCATCATGGGCACGGCCATCGGCCTGGCGATGGCCGGCATGCGGCCCATCCCCGAGATCCAGTTCGAAGGGTTCCTCGGCCCCGCGTACGACCAGTTGGTGAACCACGCCGCGAGGTACCGCACCCGCACGCGCGGCGCGATCACCGTGCCGATGGTCGTCCGCGTCCCGGTCGGCGGCGGCATCCACGCCCCGGAACTGCACTCCGACTCGCCCGAGGCGATCTATGCGCACACGCCCGGTCTCAAGGTCGTGATGCCCAGCACGCCCTACGACGCCAAGGGGCTGCTGATCGCCGCGATCCGCGACCCGGACCCGGTGGTGTTCTTCGAGCCCAAGCGGATCTACCGCGCCTTCCGCGAGGAGGTGCCGGAGGACGAGTACACCGTCCCGATCGGCAAGGCCAAGGTCGTCAGCGAGGGCACGGACCTCACCGTCATCTCGTGGGGCGCGAGCCTGACGCTCTGCCTCGAAGCGCTCGACAACCTGCCCGAGGACATCTCCGCCGAGTTGATCGACCTCCGCACGATCTACCCGATCGACGAGGACACGATCGTGCAGAGCGTCGAGAAGACCGGGCGCTGCGTGATCGTGCACGAGGCCCCCAAGACCTGCGGCATGGGCGCGGAGATCGCGACGATCATCCAGGAACGGTGCTTCCTGCACCTCGAAGCGCCGGTGCAGCGCGTGTGCGGGTTCGACACGGT
>CALKJW010000035.1 GCA_937995595.1 uncultured Phycisphaerales bacterium
TCGGCGCGCCGGGAATGACCTCCTGCAGCGGACGCGGCGAGCGGTCGCCGAGCCAGAGCGCGTTCGGACACTCCCGCGTCGTGGCGTACATGACGCGGCGCACGAGATTCTCGAACGCGTCGTTGGCGACGGCCTTGCCGCGCGGCTTGCTGCCCACGCACCACTTGGGGCCTGTGAACCGCTCCATGGCACTGAGCAGGTGCTCGAAGTGATACTCGCCCTTGATCTTGACCTGCGGGTGCAGGTTCAGGATGTTCTGGATCCAGTGCGTGCCGCTCTTCCAGCACCCGGCGAGGAAGAAGAACCGGTGCTCCAGACCCGTCTCGGGGTTGTGCACCGTCCAGCGGTCGGTCGTCGTCCGGTCGCAGAACGACAGCGACTCGTTGTCGATACCCATGCCCGGGCGCACACCGCCGCGCGGCGTGGCGGGCTCGGCCAGAAGGCCGGGCGCGATCGCCTTCACGGCGGGGCGCAGCGTGACCTTGACCGGCGTCGGCAGCACGGCCTTGACCGTGCCGATCAGGGAACTGTTCTGGTTGTCCGGCATGACTTCTCCTGATGCCGTCACGCCGCGGGGCGCAGCGCGATCCGACGGCCTCAGCCTAGGACTTTCGGCCCGGCGCGACAACCGCACGGACACTCTGACCGCGCCGGCGCGGGCCGCGCCGCATGGCTTGTCCGCCGGTCAGCCGCGCGCCCCGAGCGCTCAGCCCTCGACGACGCCGAGCAGTTCGCTCTCGCGCAGGATCAGGAGCTTGTCGCCCTTGAGTTCGACCTCGGTGCCGGCGTACTTGCCGTAGAACACCGTGTCGCCCTTGCGGACGGACATCTCGGCGCGCTTGCCGTTCTCCAGCCGCTTGCCGGGGCCGGTGGCGACGACCTGGCCGCGGACAGGCTTCTCCTTGGACGTCTCGGGGAGATAGATGCCGGAGGCCGTCTTGGTCTCGGGCTCGGCGGGCTTGACAAGGACTCGATCTTCAAGGGGCTTGATGGCCATGGGTTCAACTCTCCGTGATGCAATAAACCTAAGGGCGGCACGACCCTGTTTTGGAGCGCGCCGCGATGCTTGTGTTACACCTTCGGCCGGCGCGCCACCGGCGCCTTGCCGCCGCCCGCGGGCTGGTGACCGACGGTCGGTTTCCCCCCTGCCGCCGCGGCCTTGCCGCCAGGCTTGCGGTCGCCGGGCTTTGCCGGGGCGCTCGCGCCAAGCTTGAGAGGCGATGCGCCGCCGAGGTTCGTCGCTCCCGCGCCGCTGCGTCCCATCAGGTCACTTGCTCTGGCCAAGACGAGGCTCCTGTTTGTTGATGGTCGCCGGCTCAGAACCCCATCCCGCCCATGCCGCCGCCGCCATGGCCGTGGCCGTGCGCGTGGTCGTGGTCGTCATTGTCCTTGGGCTTCTCGGTGATGATGCAGTCCGCGGCGAGCAGCACCGTCGCCACGCTCGCGGCGTTCTGGATCGCGCACCGATCGACCTTGGCCGGGGTCAGCACGCCCTGCTTGAGCAGGTCGCCGTACTCGAGCGTCAGCGCGTTGAAGCCGAACGCCCCCTTGCCCTCGGCCACCTTCGCGACAACAACCGTGCCCTTCTCGCCCGCGTTGTCGGCGATGGTCTGCAGGGGCAGGGCCAGAGCGCGGTGCACAACGTCGAGCCCGGCCGCGAAGTCGTAGCGAGCCTGGCCGACGTCGTCGGCGGTCTTGTCGTCGCCCTTGTCGCCGGGCTTGCCGTAGACGGCGCGGTATTCCTTCATCGCGGCGATGGCGTCGCGGGCGCGGATGAACGACACGCCGCCGCCGGGCACGACGCCCTCGGCGACCGCGGCGCGGGTCGCGTGCAGCGCGTCCTCGAACCGCGCCTTCTTCTCCTTGAGTTCGGCCTCGGACGCCGCGCCGACGTTGATCTGCGCCACGCCGCCTGCGAGCTTGGCCAGCCGCTCCTGGAGTTTCTCGCGGTCGTAGTCGCTGGTGGTGTTCTCGATCTCGCGCTTGATCTGCTCGATCCGCGCCTTGATGTCCTTGACCGCGCCCGCGCCCTCGATGATCGTGGTGTTGTCGGCGTCGACCTCGATCTTCTTGGCCATGCCCAGCTGCGCCAGTTCGACCTTGTCGAGTTCGATGCCCAGGTCCTTCATGATCGGCTGCGCGCCGGTGAGCACCGCGATGTCCTCGAGCATCGCCTTGCGCCGGTCGCCGTAGCCCGGCGCCTTCACCGCGCACACCTGCAGCGTGCCGCGCAACTTGTTGATCACGAGCGTGGAGAGCGCCTCGCCCGAAACGTCCTCGGCGATGATGAGCAGCGGCTTCTTCGCCGCCATCACCTTCTCGAGCAGCGGCACCAGTCTGGAGACGCTCTCGATCTTGTCCTCGTGGATGAGCACGAGCGCCTTCTCGAACTCGACGGTCATCTCCTCGGTGTTGGTCACGAAGTTCGGCGAGATGTAGCCGCGGTCGAACTGCATGCCCTCGACGACGTCGACGGTCGTCTCCTGCGTCTTGCCTTCCTCGATGGTGATCACGCCGTCGGCGCCCACCTTGGTGAACGCGTCGGCGATGATCTTGCCGACCGCCGGGTCGTTGTTCGCCGAGATCGTCGCGATGTTCTGGATATCCCCACTCTTGGGGGACCGATCCACCGGCTTGCTCAGTTTCTTGATCTCGCCGACCGCGACCTCCACGCCCTTCTTCATGCCGCGGATCAGCGCGTTGGCGTCAACGCCCGCCGCGATGTGGCGCAGGCCCTCGCGGAAGAGGGCCTCGGCGAGCACCGTGGCCGTGGTGGTTCCGTCGCCGGCCTCGTCGCTGGTCTTGCTGGCGGCTTCCTTCACCAGCCGCGTGCCCATGTTCTGGGCCTTGTTCCGCAGTTCGATCTCCTCCGCGACCGAGACGCCGTCCTTGGTCACCGTCGGGCCGCCCCACGACTTGTCGAGGATGGCGTTGCGTCCGCGGGGGCCGAGCGTGCTCTTGACCGCGCGGGCAAGTTTCTCGACGCCCGCAAGAAGGGCCTGACGTGCTTCGATGTCGAACGTGAGTTCCTTGACGGCCATGGATCGCTTCTCCGGATCGGTTGCTCGGGAATTGGTCGGTGATTCGCCGGCTCGGGACGCGGCGGTATCGTGCCGGTTGGACTGGCAAGCGCAGTGCCACCGCGTGAGCGGGGTCACGCCGGCCGAAGTCCGGCTGTCGCGGCACCTGAGCCGCCGCGGCGGCGTCGCCGCGCCTGTCAGTGGGCAGACGCACGAACCGGCCCCTGCCGGAATGGCAGAGCGCGACCTGCTACGATGGGCCCCATGATGGACCACGCGCTCACGCCTGCCGCCACGGACGTCGGCTCGTACCTGCCCGTACTGCTGCTGGTCGGCGGGGCGGTCGTGTTCGGCATCATGAACGTCGCGTTGTCGGTGTTGATCGGCCCTCGCCGCGACGGCGCGGTCAAGAGCATGACCTACGAATCGGGCATGAACCCGGTGGGCACGGCCCGCAAGCGGTTCAACGTCCGGTTCTACCTGATCGCGATGGTCTTCCTGGTGTTCGACATCGAGATCATCTTCCTCTACCCGTGGGCGACGACGTTCGCCAACATCGACCAGACCAGCCCGGACGGGCTGGTGTGGCTCGGGCGCATCCTGTTCTTCATGCTCACGACGGTCGTGGCCTACGTGTACGGCCTGCGCAAGGGCGTGTTCCGCTTCGACTGACGCGCGGTTATCGGCGTCAGAACACACCGCGGCAAAGCGACGCAGGGGAAAGGCCGATAGGGCCTAGAAGCGACGGACGTCGCGACGGTTGTGCCGTTGCGCCCGTCCGTCGCGTGTCGTCCGATGGCCAAGACGCCCAACAACACGAAGGCGACTCGCAGGCGATTGCTCGACCTCATCGCGTCGCGCGCGGTCGCGGTCGCGTTTCAGCCCATCCTCGATCTCAACGACGGAATGATCGTCGCCTACGAGGCGCTCACGCGCATCGTTCCCGAGAGCGGCTTTGACAACCCCGGCGCGCTCTTCGCCGCCGCGGCCGAGCACGGCCTGCTGTGGGAACTCGAAGCCGTGACGCGCGCCGCGGCGATCGAGGCCGCGGCGTCGTGGCCCTCCGACACGCGCCTGTTCCTCAACACCACGCCGTCGGTGTTCGCCGACCCGCGGTTCCCCGACGCGCTCCGCTCGGCGGTGCAGGGTGCTCGCGGGCTTTCGCCCGACCGCGTCGTGCTCGAGATCACCGAGCTCTCCGACGAGCAGGACTTCCCCGGTCTGGCCGAGCAGGTGCGCCGGCTGCGCGGCCTCGGCTTCGACGCGGCGATCGACGACGCGGGCGCCGGCGCCAGCGGCCTGAACCGCATCATGATCATCCGGCCGGCGTGGATCAAACTCGACCGCGCGTTCGTCCGCGGGATCGACTCGGACCACTACAAGCAGAACATGGTCCGGTTCTTCGCGCACTTCGCACGACTCAGCGGCGTGAGCGTCATCGCCGAGGGGATCGAACGCAGAGAGGAACTGGCGACGGTCATCGGTCTGGGGCTGCGCTACGCGCAGGGGTATTACCTCGGAAAGCCCGGCGCGCGCGAGCAGACCACCGACCCGCGCTTCGTCTCCGCGGTGCGCGGACGCTGGGCGGAGGTCGACGCGGAGGTCGCGCCCTCCGGCGAATCGGCCACGCTCGTGCGCCTCTGCCGCCCGGTGCTGACCGTCGAACCGGGCACGACCGTCGCCGACGCCGCGGCGGTCCTTCGCGCGGACCAGACGCTCTGCGGCGCGGTGGTGCGGGACGGGCGGCGCGTCGGCGGCTGGGCGTCGAGGCAGTCGATCCTTGACCGCGCGACCGACAGGGGCGGCGAGCGGGTCGCGGACGCTCTGAGCGAGGCGGTCTGCCACCTGCCCCCGGGCGCGAGCATCGCCGAGGCGCTGGAACTGGCGTGCATCATGGACGAGGAGGCCGTGTGCGACCCGCTGATCGTCGCGAGCGGCGCGGCGGTGATCGGCGTTGTGCGCGTCCGGGACCTGGTCCGCGCGGCTACGCGCGAGGGACGCCTCGGGCAGTCGTGGCGCGCCCCGGTCACCGGGCTGCCGGCACGCATCCGCGCCGACCAGCACGTCGCCGAGTTGATCCGCGCCGCCCGGGCGCAGGACCAGCGGCCCGCCGACGCGCACGCCGACGCCGCGTTCATCGACATCCGCGCGTTCGCCAGTTACAACGCGGCCTTCGGGTACGAACTCGGCGACCGGCTGATCCGCTCTTTGTCGGACCTGATCCACGCCGTCATCGCGGGGCCGACCGGCGCGTTCGTGGCGCACCTGGGAGAGGATCGGTTCCTGATCACGTGCGCGCCGGGGCGGCTCGAACGCCAACTGGCAGCGCTCGTTGACACGTTCGACCGGCAGGCGACCCTGCTCCCCGGCGGCGTGAGCGGGGGCGGCCCGCCCTGCCCGCGGATGTCCCTGCGCGTGCTGTTCCTGCCGGGAGTGTTCGCGCGGATCTCGCAGCCCAGGGACCTCTACCGGCGCGAGCAGCAGTTGCGCGCAGCCAGCGAGTCGCGGTCGCACCGGCCCTTTGCCCACGGCGCGCCGGGATCGTCGATCATCACCGATTGGCGACGCCACGAACTGCGCCGCGCGGGGTGAGCGGCGACGATCAGGGCGCGGGGAGTTTCCACAACCAGTTCGCCGGCACGGCCTCGGCCCGGGGACGGGGCTCGGTCCGCGCCGAACCGTCGTACACGCCGATGTTGACGAGGCCCCCGCCACGGCCCCCGTGGAACGCGCCGATTCGCAACTGCACGTGCGGGTTCTGGCGGAAGTCGATGACGCTGGCGGTGCGTGTCGGCGGCGGGACGTTCGGATCGCTCGGCGGCGCGTCGATCGCGGAATCGAGCAGCGCGACGGTGCGCGAAGGGAGTTGCACTCGGTCGTAGTCGACGTGGGCGCGCCGGTTGTCGGCGGCCTCGTCGAAACTCCGCGGGTCCGGCACGCCCTGCGGATCGGTCCACCCCGCCTGCCCGGTTGCGTTCATCGCGTAGGTCCGGGTCATCGCCTCGGGGTACGCCCTGTCCACCGTCGGGCACACCAGCACCGACGCGTTGGAGTACACGTCGGCCGTGCCCGACCACTGCCGCCCCGCGGCGGACTGCACGACAAAGGCCCAGTTCGGCGAATCGCCCCACGGCTGGCCGAGCGCCGGCCCGACGCCGCGGTTGTCGTCGGCGTAGGACCGGCACACTACGAAGATCTGCCGCTGGTTGGAGAGGCACACCACCGACCGCCCGGCCTCTCGCGCCCCGGCCAGCGCGGGCAGCAGCAGCGCGACCAGCACCGCGATCACCGCGATGACCACCAGCAGTTCGATCAGCGTGAATCCCGCTGCGAACCGGGGCACTGCTCGATCTTCGGGCGTACGGTTCATGGCGTCCGGCGGCCGCGCGGGCCGCATCCGTTCCGACGTGTCGATGGTATCCGCTCCGGCCGGGCGCAGGAGAAAGTCGCGATGACCACACTCCGGAGTTGGGCCGCCGTGCTGTTCGCCGTCGCGCTCGCGGCCGCGGTGCACGCGGCGCCCGCGCGGGCCCAGCCCGCCGGCGCGACCGACGTGCAGCACTGGGCCGGCGAGTTCGAGACGCGCCAGTCGTTCCGCCCCCGGCTGTTCCTCGCGGCGACGTTCTGGCGCGAAGGGCAGGCGTGGCGCGGCGTGCTCAACATCCCGCCCGACGTGGGCATCACGGGCGTGTGGGGCGTGGACCTGCTGCACGTCGAGGTCGGGCCCGACCGGATCGAGTTCTTCCAGGCCAACCCCAACCCCGATGCGCCGCCGAACCTCTACTCCGTGCAGCGTCACGGGCGCGACGCCGACACGGGCGAGGGCTCGGTGTCGCTGGCGGGCGGCGCGCCGCTGAAACTCCGCATGTGGCGCATCAGCGCGGACGAGGCCCGCGACGTCATGCCCCGCCGCCCGCAGACGCCCCGCCCCCCTCTGCCGTATCAGTCGCGCGACATCATGGTGCCGAACACGCGCGACGGCGAGACCGTCCGCGTTCGCGGCGTGCTCGCCATCCCGCCCGGCGAGGGGCCGTTCCCCACCGCGGTGCTCCTGCCCGCGACGGGTCGCCGCGACGCCGACCACACCGAGAGCGGCCACAAGCCCATGGCGGTGATCGCCGACCGCCTGGCCCGCGCGGGGATCGCGTCGATGCGGCTGGAAGGCCGCCATCCCCGCGACCCGTTCATCGACGTGCGGACGCAGGTCTCGCCCTCGCAACTGGCGGCCGAGGCCGCGGAGGCGGTCGCGTGGCTCGTGCAGCAGCCGTGGATCGACCCCGCCCGGCTCGCGCTCGTCGGGCTCAACGAGGGCTGCACGGTCGGCGCGATCGCGTCGCGGCTGCTGAGCCCCCCGGCGCAGGTCCGGGCGGCGGTGTTCCTCGGGCCGCAGGGCATGTCGGGGCTGGAGCAGATCCGCGCCGAGTTCGGCGCGTCGATGCGGCGCGAGGGCGAGAGCCCCGCGTTCATCGATCAGCGCTCGCGCACCTTCATGAAGGCGTACGAACTGCTCGCGGCCGACGCGCCCGAATCGGAAGTCGTCGAGGCGTTCTTCGAGGAGATCACGGCCAACCACCTGTCGCGCCGCCAGCAGCTGGGCGAGTGGCAGCCGGAGCAGCGGAGGCAACTGGCCGCGCGCCAGTTCGAGGTCGTGCACACCCCGGCGTTCGTGGAGATGCTGCGGACAGACCCGGCGGCGGCGTTCGTCGCCGTTCCCTGCCCCGTGCTGGCGGTGCTGGGCGGTCTGGATGATCGCTTCCCGCTGTCCGTGAACCGGCCCGCGGTCGAGCGGGCGTTCGAACGCCGCGCCGCGCCGTCGCGCCTCGTGGTGTACGACAACCTCAACCACCGAATGCAACCGGCGCAGACCGGCGCCCCCGACGAGATGGAACAGATCGAGACGACCATCGACGGGCGCGTGCTGTCGGACATGGTCAACTTCCTGCGCGAACACCTTGGCGTGCCGGCCTCGAAGGCCGGGGAGGGCCGATGACGACCTGCATGCTTCTGGCCGCGACGCTCGGCGCGCTGCTCGCGCAGCCCCCGGCCGGCGCCCCGGCGACCGCTCCGGGCCTGCGCGCGGGGGAGGAAGTGGCGCAGTTCGAGGTCCGCGCGGGCTACGCGGTGTCGGTCGCCGTCGAGAGCCTCCCGGGCGCGCGGATGCTGGAGATCGACCCGCGCGGCACGCTGTACGTCTCGCGCCCCGCGCGCGGCGACGTGATCGCGCTGCGCGACGAGAACGGCGACGGCGTGTACGAGCGGCGCGAGGTCTTCCTGAGCGGCCGTCCGTCCGTGCACGCGCTGTGCTTTCATGACGGCGCGCTGTGGTTCGCGACCTCGGGCTCCGTCGGCCGGGCGCGCGACACCGACGGCGACCTGCGCGCCGACGAGATCGTCGACGTGCTCGCCCCGGGAACGCTGCCCAGCGGCGGCGGGCACTGGTACCGGTCGCTGCTGGTGACGCGCGACGGCCTGTACACCTCCATCGGCGACAGCGGGAACATCTCCGACCAGTCCGACACCGAGCGTCAGAAGATCTGGGCCTACGCGCTGGACGGCTCGGAGAAGCGGCTGTTCGCCTCCGGCATCCGCAACACCGAGAAACTGCGGCTGCGCCCGGGCACCGACGAGGTCTGGGGCGTCGACCACGGCAGCGACTGGTTCGGCGCGGTCTTCGGCGAGCGCCAGGGGCGGCAGGCGATCACCGACCTCAACCCTCCCGACGAGCTGAACCACTACGTCGAGGGCGGGTTCTACGGTCACCCCTTCCTCGTGGGCGACCGCGTGCCGCGCCCCGAGTTCCGCGACCGGACCGACCTGCCCGAACTCGCGGCACGGACGATCGCGCCGGCGTGGTCGATCGGCGCGCACTGGGCCGCCAACGCGTTCTGCTTCATCGAAGAGCCGCGGAAGCCCGGCCCGGGCGCGATGCCCGCCGACCACCGCGGCGACGTGTTCGTCGCCTGCCGCGGGTCGTGGAACAGCACCAAGGCGGTCGGCTACTGCGTCGCCCGGATTCTCTTCGACGACGGCAGGCCCTACGGCCTCTTGAAGATCGTCTCGACGCTCGACCCGCGCACGGGCGAGGTGCACGCGCGCCCGGTGGACTGCGTGCAGGACGTGGACGGCTCGGTGCTGTTCTCTTCCGACCAGCCGGGACGGGTGTACCGGATTCGCTTCACGGGTGGGCGATGACGCGCGCGCCGGGACAACCGCTCCGTGTTTCGGCGGCTCTCTGTGCGCTGCTCGCCGCCCTCGCCGCGGGCTGCGACTGCCGGGAGTGCGCTCCGCCGGTCACGGCGCAAGCGGGGTCCGCGCCGGCGTGGGCTGATGCGCCGGCGGTGCCGCCCGTGGCGTTCTTCGAACGCGCATGCGCCAACTGCCACGGGCCCGGGGGCATGTTCTACGGCGAGGGGTTCGCCGCGATGAGCGACGACGCCGAACTGGCGCGCGTCGTGCACGAGATGGTCATCGGCCCGGCGCGGACCACGCTCGACGACGCGAGCACGGCCGCGCTGGTGGCCTATCACCGGCACCTGCGCGAGTCGGTGCGCCGGCCGTTTGTCGTGCTGACACGCATCGACGGCGGCCGAGTCGAGGGCGAGGTGTCCGGCGGGGCGCGCGTGGTGGTCGTCGCCGACGGACGCGAGGTCGAAGCGACCGTCGTGGATCACGCGTGGTCCGTCGTGCTCACCGGCCCGCCGCGCGCGTCGCTGGTGGTCCGCGCACGGGCCGATGGCGAGCCAACCGACGAGACCGAACTGGACCTCGGCAGGGCCGCGTGGACGCACGACGCGCCGCCAGAGTCGTCCGTGTCAAGCAAAGGCGGTGCATAGACTTCGCGGCTTCGAACTCTCTTCGGCATATGAGCGAACAACGAATAACACCGATGCGCGGCGCGTGGCGGGTGGCCACGGCGGCGGGCATCGGCATCTACGTGCACTGGACGTTCCTGCTCCTGCCGGCGGTGGTCGCCGCGCAGGCGCTGCTGGCGTCCAACGCGGACCCGTCGGCGCGCGTGCGGGCCGCGGCGTACAACGTCTCGATCGTCCTCGCGGTGTTCGTGTGCGTCGTGCTGCACGAACTGGGGCACGCGCTGATGGCGCGGCGGTTCGGCGTGCGGACGCGGGACATCGTGCTGCTGCCCATCGGCGGCGTGGCGAGGCTGGAACGCATCCCGCGCAACCCGGTGCAGGAACTCTGGATCGCGCTGGCGGGGCCGGCGGTCAACGTCGTGATCGCCGCGGCGCTGACGGCGGGCCTGCTGGCGGCGGGCCTGGCGCGCGGGAACCCGCTGCACCACTTCGGCCTGCACGGGGGCGTCGGGTTCGTCGCAACGCTCGCGGCGATCAACGTCGCGCTGGTGCTGTTCAACATGATCCCCGCGTTCCCGATGGACGGCGGCCGCGTGCTGCGGTCGCTCTTGGCGATGGCGATGCCCTACGACCGGGCGACCGGGATCGCCGCGCGCGTCGGCCAGTTGGCCGCGCTGGGCTTCGTGCTGCTGGCGATCGTGACCATGAACCCGTTCATGCTGCTGATCGCGGCGATGGTGTTCTTCGGCGCCGGCGCGGAGGCGTCGCACTCGCAGACGCTCGGACGTCTGGCCGGGGTCACGGCGCGGGACGCGATGATGACGGACTTCACGACCGTGAGCGCCGACGAGCCGCTCGGACGTGCGGCGGACCTGCTGCTGGCCGGGTCGCAGAGCGACTTCCCCGTGGTCGGGCCCGACGGCGCGTACGCGGGGATGCTGTCGCGCGAGGCGCTGCTGGGCGCGATCGCCTCGCGCGGTCCCGAAGCGCCCGTCGCGGCGGCGGCCAACGCGCACGCGCCGACGTTCGAAGAATCGCACCCCGCCGCCGAGGCGCTGGAACGGATGCAGGCCGCGTCGGTCGGGGCGGCCGCGGTGCTCCGCGCCGGGCGCGTCGTGGGCGTCGTGTCGATGGAGAACCTCGCGGACCTGCTGGAACTCAGCGCGGCGATGAACGCGGCGCGAGCAGCACGGAGTGACCGTGCATCGGCAGTTCGCACGCAAGGCCCAGTTCGGCCCTGAGCCTCGCCGCGAGTTTCTCGCGCTGCGGCTGCTCGCCGTGGGTGAGGAACACGCGCGGCTTCGCGTGCGCGACGGGCCGCACCCAGTCCACCAGTTCGCTCTGGCCGGCGTGGGCCGAGAAGCCGTTGACGGTGTGGACGGAGGCGCGGACAGGCACTTCCTCCCCGTGAACGCGCACGACCTTCTCTCCGTTGACGAGCCTGCGCCCGAGCGTTCCCTCGGCCTGGTAGCCGACAAAAACGACGCGCGTCGCGGGGTTGGCCAGCGAGTGGCGGAGGTGGTGCACGATGCGGCCGCCGGTGCACATGCCCGCGCCCGCGATGATGACCGTCCCGCCCAGCACGTTGTTGAGTTTCTGCGACTGCTGGGGCGTCTGCGCGTACTGAAGACCGGGAAAGTCCAGCGGGTCGTAGCCTTGGGCCCGGAGTCTGCACGTCTCGGCGTCGAACAGGTGCGGGTAGCGCTTGTAGAGTTCGCTGACCTCGATCGCCATCGGGCTGTCGATGTGCACGCTCAACGCCTTGATCCGGCCGGCCCGCAACTGCTCTCCGAAGTGGTAGATCAGGTCCTGCGTGCGCCCGACGGCGAACGCGGGGATGAGCACCTTGCCGTCCTCGGCGCGCGACCGCTCCAGCAGTTCGACCAGTTCCTCGACCGTCGCCGCGCGCCCGCGGTGGTCGCGGTCGCCGTAGGTCGATTCGAGCACGAGCACGTCGGCCTCGTGCGGGGGCGTGGGGTCGCGCAGCAGGGGCGAGCCCGGCACGCCGACGTCGGCGGAGAACACGACGACCATCTCGCGCGCGTCCGGCGTGTCGCGCACGCGCATCTCGATCGACGCCGAGCCGAGGATGTGCCCCGCGTCGAACAGGCGGACGTCCACGCCGGGAGCGATGGTCTTGCGTTCCCCGTATCGCACGGTCCGGAACAGCGCGAACACGCGCTCGGTGTCGCGCACGGTGTACAGCGGCTCGATGATGGGCCGGTCCTGCGAGGCGCGGTAGCGGTTCTCGCGCTCCGCGTCGGCCTCCTGGATGGAGGCCGAGTCCCGGAGGATGATCTGCGCCAGACTGAACGTCGCGGGCGTCGAGAAGATCGGGCCCGCGTACCCGCACTGGGTCAGCAGCGGCAGTCGGCCGCAGTGGTCGAGGTGCGCGTGCGAGAGGACGACCGCGTCGAGCGCGTGCGCATCGATCGCGGGCATCTCGCGGTTGCGCTCTTCCGAGTCGCGCCCGCCCTGGAACATGCCGAAGTCGACCAGCACGCGGGCCTGCCGGGTCTGCAGCAGGTAGCACGACCCCGTGACCTCCCCCGCCGCGCCGTGAAACGAAAGGTGGACCATCGTCGGCCTCCGGCGGCGCCCGAACGCGATTGCCCGCGATCGGCGGGATGCTCGACGCCGACCGCAGTGTATCGGGACCGTGAACCGATGCTCGCAACGGGGCGTACTCTTTCCGGTGCACGCGGCACCCGGCTTGCTACGGTCCATGACGATGCGAAACGCCCGCCCAGGAAGCCGGACGCTCAACCCCGCGGTCGCTTCGGACCGACTCAACGGGGCGATGGCGGCGCACCCTCTGCCCCCGACAGTCGAACGCCTCCGCCGCGCCGCGCTCGCCGCGCGGTCGGGGCTCCGCCGCTACCCGCGGCACCTCCTGGAGTCGCTCACAAGGACCGGCGCGGCCCACGCGGAGACGCCGTGCGGGTGCGGAACCGACCTCTGCCAGTTCGGCAGCGGCGGCATCGACGCCGTCTGGCTCGGGCACGCCACGATGCTGCTGAGCCTCCGGCCGCCGGGCGGGCGAACACTGACCGTCCTGACCGACCCGGTGTTCTCGGACCGTATCGGCGTGAAGGTGGGCCGGGTGACCTTCGGCCTGCGCCGCCTGATCGCGCCCGCGCTGGACGTGCACCAACTGCCGCGGATCGACCTCGTGCTGCTCTCGCACGCGCACTTTGACCACCTCGACCGGCCGTCCCTGCGTCGGCTCGCGGCGGGTCCGGCGCGCGGCGCGACGGTCATCACGGCGGAGCGCACCAGCAGGCTTGTGCCAGCGGGGTTCCGGCGCGTCGTCGAACTGCCCTGGAATCGCTCCGTCGAGTTCGCGGGGCTGCGCTTCGACGCCGTCCGCCCGGCGCACTGGGGCGCGCGCGCGGCGTTCGACCGTCGTCGCGGCTTCAACTCCTACGTCATCGACGCGGGCACGCGGCGCGTGCTGTTCGCGGGCGACACCGCCGCGACCGACGCGTTCGAACGCGTCGGACCGGTGGACCTGTCGATCTTCGGCGTCGGCGCGTACGAGCCGTGGGAGCACGCGCACGCGACGCCCGAGCAGGTGTGGCGGATGTTCTCGCACCTGCGCGGCAACGGCGGCGTGCTGATGCCGATGCACCACTCGACCTTCGACCTCGGCGAGGAGCGGCCCGGCGAACCGCTGGCGCGGCTCGAGGCCGCGGCGGGGCTCTCGTGGGGCGCGGTCGTGGGGCGCGGGATGGGCGAGGTCGTCTCGATCGCGTGAGTCGCGCTGCTACGCCGCGGCGAACCGCTGCCGCGCCGCGGGCGCGGGCAGGCCGAGTTCCGCGGTGAGCATGCGCGCGCCGATCTGCGCCGAGAGGAAGATGACCGGCAGGCCCGAACCGGGGTGCGTGCCCCCGCCGACGAACCACACACCGTCGAGGCCATCCAGCCGGTGCGCGACCCGCCGGTGCAGCATCTGCATGAGGTTGTGCGCGAGGTTGAACGTCGCGCCGAAGTTGATCGCGCCCATGCCGTCGGCGCCGTCGCGCCAGTCCTGCGGCGTGATCGCCTTCTCGACGACGATGCGGCGTTCGATGTCCGCGACGCCGAAACGCCGCTCCAACTGATCGAGCACGGTCGCGCGGACGCGCGCCGACCCGGCGCGCCAGTCGATCGCCCCGACCTTCGTGTTCGGCGTCGGCATCAGCACGTAGAGCGACGAGCACCCGCGCGGCGCGAGCGTCGGGTCCAGCGGCGCGGGGTTGCAGACGTACACGCTCGGGTCCGCGCTGAGCGTCCCGTTGCTCGTGATGTCTTCGAGGTTGCGGCGGTAGTCCGAGGAGATGTAGATCGTGTGGTGCGGCAGGTCCGCCGCGCCCTCGATGCCGAGGTACAGCATGTAGGTGCTGCACGAGTAGCGGCGCGAGTCGATGTGCGCATCGGTCGCCCCGCCGAGCCCCGAGCCGTACCGCGTGCGGACCGATTCGGGGACAAACCGCTTGAGCGCGGCCGACGCGTCGGCGTTCACCACCACGTGGGCGTGCCGCTCGACCGTGCCGTCGGCCAGCCGCACGCCGGTCGCGCGCGGGCCGTCGAACTCGATCCCCGCGACCGGCGCGTTGAAGCGGAACTCGACGCCCATCCCGCGGCAGACGTCCGCCATGGCGCGCATCAGGGCGTTGCACCCGCCGCGCGGGTGCCAGACGCCGTACTCGTACTCGATGAACGGCAGGATCGAGAAGATGCTCGGGCATTCCAGCGGGCTCATGCCCAGGTACTTGCTCTGGAACGACACGGCCATCCGCACGAACGGGTTGCGGAAGTAGGTCGAAAGCAGCCCGTCGACCGACAGGTGCGGCGAGAGGTGCGGCAGGAACTTCGGCGACGCCGCGCCGAGCACGTCGCCCACGCCGCGCATGGGCGAGCGGAGGATCGGCTCCATCAGCCGCAGTTTCACGCGCGTGTCGCGGATGAACCGCTCGAAGTTCGCCCCGTCGTGCGGGTCGATCGCGCCGATGCGCCGGGCCATCTCCGCCACGTCCTGCGTGGTGTCAATGCGCAGCGGCCCGTCCCGCCCGTCAACCCCTCGCCCCATGATCAGCCGGTACATCGGGTCCAGGCGCGTCAGGTGCGCGTGATCGGTCAGCCGCCGTCCCGCCGCGGCGAAGATCTCCTCGAGCACGTAGGGCATCAGGAAGAACGTCGGCCCCCGGTCAAAGGCGAACGTGCCGCGCGGCGAGCCGAGCATGATGCGGCTGGTCCGCCCCCCAACCGCCGACATCGACTCGTACACCCGCACCCGCGCGCCCGCCGCGGCGAGCAACATCGCGCTGGCCAGCCCGCCCGGCCCGGCCCCGACAATCCCGACCACGTGATCCTTTGTGTTGGCCATGTGCGCCTCGTTGCGTGCCGACCCGATCGCCGCTCCCGGCCATGCGCGGCAGAACACGGCCGGCGTGAATCCCAGACGCCTTGGGTATCGAAACAACCACCACAAACGGATTCAGAAGGGTCCCGGTGTTCGCGATTCCGGCGGCCCCTGCCCTCACCCCCGTACCACCGTCGCCACCCAATGACCGCACTGCTCAATCGCCCAGCGCCTCTGCTCGCAGAACACCCGACGAAGCGCGACAACCGCTTCGGCGCCGTCGCGGACGACCTGCGCCCACCGCGGGCCGCCGAGGCAGGCGAGTGGGGAAGCCTGCCGATCGGGCGGCGACTGGAGTGGGTGCGGCGGTTCCGTGCGGCGCTGGTCTCGAACGCGGAACGTCTGGTCGAGTTGATGGGCCGAGAGGCCCACAAGCCGCGATGGGAGGCGTTCGCCGCGGACGTGCTGCCCCTGCTTGCCGCCTGCAGGTGGACGGAGCGCAACGCGGGGCGTGTCCTCTCTTCGCAGCGTGTGCGCAAGGGCGCGTGGTGGTCGATCGGTCAGTCGCACCGCGTTGAGCGCGTGCCGCTGGGGCGCGTCGGGATCATCGCGACGTGGAACTACCCGCTGCAGTTGCTGGGCGTGCAGATGCTGCACGCGCTCGCGGCGGGCAACACGGTGGTCGTCAAGCCGTCGGAGCGAACGCCCCGCACACAGGCCCTGTTGCTCGACCTTGCACGCGACGCCGGACTGCCCGAGGGCACGATCGACGTTCTTCCCGCGACGCGCGAGGCCGGCGCGGCGATGCTCGCCGACGAACCGATGGACCACCTTGTGTTCACCGGCTCGACCGCGGTCGGTCGGCGGATCGCCGAAGCCGCCGCGCGAAGGCTCCTGCCGACGACGCTCGAACTCTCCGGGCGTGACACGGCCTTCGTGCTGGCCGACGCCGACGTCGCCATGGCCGCGCAAGCGATCTGGAACGCCGCGACCATGAACGCCGGGCAGACGTGCATGGCCCCGCGCCGGGCGCTCGTGGATGCGCGGGTCTATCCGCGCTTCCTCGACGCGCTCGCGCCGCTCGCGGCGGGAGCCAAGGCCCGACGGTTGATCGACGAGCACGCCGCGACGGCGTGCTTCGATGCGGCACGGGACGCGGTCGATGCAGGCGGGCGGAGCCTGTCGGGCGTGCTCGAACCGCCGCGCGGCGACGCGCTCGTGCCGCTGGCCATCGCCGACTGCCCCGAGGACGGCCCGCTGTTCCGCGGCGAGCACTTCGGGCCGGCGTTGGCGGTCGCACCCTTCTCGACACTCGACCACGCGGCCCACCTGCACCGTCTGGGCGCGGGCGATCAGCAACTGGCCGCTTCGGTCTTCACGCGCCCCGCGCGCGTGCCGGCAGAGCTTGCCGGCGCGCTGTCGTGCGGCGTCGTGACCATCAACGACTGTGTCGTGCCCACCGCCGACCCGTGCGCGAGCATCGGCGGCGCGGGGGCCAGCGGCTGGGGGGTTTCGCGCGGCCAAGCGGGCCTGCTGGCGATGACGCGGGCGCGACACGTCGCAACCACGTCGCGCCGCCTTCGTCTCCCCATCGACACCCCGATCGGTTCGGTCGCGTCGCGCCTGATGCGCGCGAGCCTGTGGACCTATGGAGCGGGCCGCGCTTCGCGCACCGCCACGGAATCGAACTCATGACCACAACCTCCGCAACGTACGACGTCGCCGTGATCGGCGGCGGCCTGGCCGGGCTTGCCGCGGCCGTCGAGTGCTCGTCGCGCGGCCTGCGGGTCGCGCTGGTCGAGGCCAACGCGCACCTGGGCGGCAAGATGAACGTGCTGCGCGTGCCCTTCGCGGGCGACGCCCGCGCGCCGGCGGGCGCGTTCACCTTCGACATGGGCCCGACGATCATCACCCTCCCGCAGGTGCTGCGCGGCATCATCGAGCGCAGCGGCCGGCGAACCGAGGAGCTGATCAACCTGGTGGACCTCGACCCGCAGTGGCGGTGCTTCTACGAGGACGGCGTGCGGATCGACCTGCGGAAGAACGTCGCGCAGATGGCCGCCGCCCTCGACGCGCAGTTCCCCTCGCACAAGCCCGGCGCGGGCTACGCGAGGTTCATCGAGTTCTCGCGCCGGATGTACCGCCTGAGCGAGCGGGTGTTCTTCTACAGGGACATCGGCGGCATCGGCGACATGATGCGCTCGACCCCGCCACGCGACCCGGCGCTGCTGCGCGAGGTCATGGCGATGCGCATGCACAGCACGATGGCCGGCACGGCGCACGCGATGATCAACGAGCCGCACGTGCGCCAGCTGGTCGAGCACTTCCAGCAGTACGTCGGGTCCAGCCCGTTCCTCGCGCCCGCGATTCTCTCGCTCATCGCCGCGGCGCAGACCGACCACGGGTGCTGGTACCCGCGCGGCGGGACGCGCACGGTCGCGCGGGCTTTGGAACGCATCGCCCGCGAGCAGGGCGTCGTGTTCTACACCGGCACGCGCGTGTCGCGCATCCTGAACGACGGCGAACGCGCAGGCGGCCTGGAACTGGCCGACGGCCGAGTCGTCGGCGCGGCGCACGTGATCTCCAACTGCGACGTGCAGCGCACCTGCCACGACCTGCTCGACACGCCGCGCGCAGCGGCGCGGGCGGCCTCGATCGCCAAGTCGTACACCCCCGCCTGCTCGGGCGTGGTGCTGTACCTCGGCCTGACGCGGCAGTACCCGCATCTGGCGCACCACGACTTCCTGTTCTCCGCCGATTCGCAGCGCGAGTTCGACGACATCTACAACCGCGGCGTGCCCGCCGAGGACCCTACGCTCTATCTCGCCGTGCCGAGTCGGACCGAGGACGAGGGCGTGCAGGCGCCGCCGGGGTGCGAGGCGCTGTACGTGCTGGTCCACACGCCGTACCTGCGGGCCGGGCACGACTGGCGCAACGCCGACGGTGCACCTGGCCCGCTTCTGCGGCGTTACCGCGGGGTGATTCTCTCCAAACTGCGGCGCTTCGGCATGGAGGACCTCGACGATCACATCGCCGTCGAGCGGCACCTGACGCCGACCGACATCGACCGCATGTACAACGCCGAAGGCGGCGCGATCTACGGCCTGGCGTCGCACGGCCGACTGTCGGGCGGCTTCAAGCCGCGCAACCGCAGCCTGGTGCTGAAGAACCTGTACCTCGCCGGCGGCTCGGCCAACCCCGGCCCCGGCGTGCCGATGGTGCTGATGAGCGGCGTGACCGCGGCGAACGCGCTGTTCGAGGACGCGGGCGTCGGGCCCGCATCGCCGCGGACGCGAAGGGAGGCCGCGTGGCGCGAACCGGCGATGGCCAGTTGATCCGCGCGACGCCGCGGCCGGGCTTTGCGCGCGTGTTCGCGTGGTACACGCGTCGCCTGCTGCGGTCGCGGTTCCACCGCGTCCGCGCCACGGCCGGGACGCGCCAACTGCTGCACGCGCTGGACGCGGACCCGCGCCCGCTGGTCATCTGCTGCACGCACGCGTCGTGGTGGGACCCGCTGGTGGGGCTGGTCCTGCAGCGCGACCTGCTGCCGTCCCGCGCGGCGTTCTCGCCGATGGACGCGGCGCAGTTGCGACGGTTCGCGTTCTTCCGCAAGGTCGGGCTGTTCGGCATCGACCCCGACGACCCGGCGAGTCTGGCCGCGATGACGGACTACGTCGCGGACCTCGCGGGCGCGCACGAGCGGTTCACGCTCGCGCTCACGCCGCAGGGACGGTTCGCCGACCCGCGGGAGCGCGTCCGCGTCCGGCCCGGCGCGGCGGCGGTCGCGGCCCGCCTGCGCGGCGCGCGCGTGCTGTGCGTCGCGGTCGAGTACGCCTTCTGGCAGGACCAGAAGCCGGAGGTCTTCGTGCACGCGGCCGAGGCGCTCGCGGACGCGCCCAGCACCGCGGCGTGGCACCGGGCCATCGGCGCGGGCCTGCAGGCCGCGGCGGACGAACTGGCCGCGCGCGTGATCGCGCGCGACCCGGGTGCCTTTGACATCCTGCTCGGCGCGGGCGCGGGCCGCGCGACGGCGGCGAACCCGCTGCACGGGCTTTGGCTCGCGCTGCGCGGGCGCTCGGGCGAGATCGCGGCACGGCGCGAGCCCACCAGCGCGGGGGCGCGGGCATGATCGTGATCGTCCTGCTCTGGCTCGGGTTGAGCATCGCCGCGGGCGCGCTGGCGATGACGATCTGGAACCTTTCGCTGTACCGCCGCGCGAGCGTCGGTGCGCCCGCTCGCAGCGAAACGGTGACGGTCTGCGTCCCCGCGCGCAACGAGGAACGCAACCTCGAAGCGTGCGTGCGCGCCGCGCTGGCGCAGGACCACGCCGCGGTGAGCGTGCTGGTGTACGACGACGGCAGCACGGACGACACCCCGGCGGTCCTCGCAAAACTGTGCCGCGAGGGCGCACGCGTCGAGGCATGCCCCGTGCGCCCGCACCCGCCGGGGTGGGTCGGAAAACAGTTCGCCTGCGACCAGATGGGCCGGCACGCCCGCGCCGACTGGCTGCTGTTCATCGACGCGGACGTGCGCCTCGCGCCCGACTGCGTCCGACGCACGCTCGACGCCGCGCACGCGCTCCGCGCCGACCTGCTCTCGACCTTCCCGCGGCAGGTCACCGGCACGATGGCCGAGCGGCTGCTGGTGCCGATGATCCACTTCATCCTGTTCTCGTACCTGCCGTTTGTGCGGATGCGCCGCACCACCGACCCCGCGGCGTCCGCCGCGTGCGGGCAGTTCGTACTGGCGCGGCGCGAGGCGTACCTTGCGGCGGGCGGGCACGGGGCGGTGCGCGACTCGATGCACGACGGCGTGAAACTGCCGCGGGTGTTCCGGCGCGCGGGCTTCCGCACCGACCTGTTCGACGGGACGGATCTGGCGTGGTGCCGGATGTACGAAGGTCTGCGGGCGGCGTGGCGCGGCTTTGCCAAGAACGCTTACGAGGGCCTCGGCTCGCCCGCGCTGCTGCTGTTCCTCACCGCGCTGCACCTGCTCGGGCACGTGCTGCCGTGGGGCGTGCTGGCGTGGGCGGCGCTGGCCGCGATCGCGCCCGGACAGATCGCCGTGCCGGCAACGATGGCCGTTGCGCTCGCGGCCGTCGCGGCGCCGGTGCACGTCGTGCAGCGCGCCGTGCTGGCGCGCCGGTTCTCGCAGGGCGTGCTGCCCGTCGCGCTGCACCCCGTCGGCGTGCTGATGATGACCGGCGTGCAGTGGTACAGTCTCTGGCTGCACGTCCGCGGCCGTCGCGCGTGGCGCGGCCGGGCCGCACCGGCGGTGCACTCGCCGCTGGCGCCGTCGGAGGTCGCACGGTCATGAGCGCACCCGGCAACCGCCCGAGGCCCGTCGGCGTCGGCGACTTCGCCCCCGACTTTACGCTGCCCGACCAGCACGGGCGGACCGTGCGCTTCAGCGACCTGCGCACGCGGAACGGCCACGCGGGGCCCGCGGTCCTGTTCTTCTACCCAAAGAACTTCACGCCCGCCTGCACGCGCGAGGCGTGCGTGTTCCGCGACGAGTACGAACGGTTCACCGACGCCGGTGCGTCGGTCGTCGGCGTCAGCGGCGACGACCCGGCGTCGCACGCCAAGTTCGCCGCGGCGCACCGCCTCCCGTTCACGCTGCTTTCCGACGCCGACGGCGCGGTGCGCCGGCTCTACGGCGTGCCGGCGTCACTGGTGCTCTTCCCAGGCCGAGTGACCTACGTCCTCGACGCCGCGGGCGTGGTGGCGATGGTCTTCAACTCGCAGTTCAGGCCGGCCGAGCACGTCCGGCGCGCGATCGACACGCTGCGCGGGATCCGCGCAAAGGCGTGACCGTCCGGTCGCGTGCTCACCAGTCGCGGCAGCGGTAGTCGGCCCACGTGTTGCCGCGGTGGTGGCGTTCCTGCCGGTCGTTCTGGTCGCCGATGATCCCGCCGCCGAGCGCGCCGCCGACGGCCCCCACCGCCGCGCCCGTGCCCGCCGCGCCAAAGAAACTGCCGATCACCGCTCCCGCGCCCGCGCCGAGCGCAGCGCCCGACAGCGTGCCCTCCGCGGCGTTGTTGCACCCGCCCGCCGCGCCCGCGAGCAGCACGAGCGACGCGATCGCGGCGGTGCGGCCGAGCAAACGACGGTTTGAGTTGTTGCTGGTCATGGCAGAGCCCTCCGTATGTTTGTATACACTAACACATCGGGCCGTGGTTGCACAAAATCAAGGCCAAATCTCCGGGCTATCCCTAGTTCCAGTGGCAGCCCTTGGGGCTCTCGACCCGCCTCTGCGGCTCGGCCCGCCGCAGCAACTGGGCCAGGCCCGCCAGTTCCCGCGACAGGAGCCGGGCGCGGCTCTCCGGGTCGGGCTCGGCCAGCAGGCGGTAGCGGGATTCGAGTTCGTCGACGAACGAGATGGTGACCATCTCCAGCACCGCCGCGGCGGGCAGGTCCGGTTCGCGGAGGTGCTCCGCCAACGCCGCCGCGTGGCGGAAGTCGCACAGGGGCTTGCTCTCCAGCGCGTCGGCGAAGGTCTCGCGGAAGTGCGCCAGCGACCGGTCGTCGGCGGCCTCTTCGATGGGCTCCAGCATGGCCTCGCGGTACAGCCGGTTTTCCTTCGCGGGCAACTCGAAGGCGATCCGCGCGCGGCACAGGCCCTGCAGGATGATGATCGAGCGGCCCTCGGCCTCGTGCACCTCCTGCACGATCTGCCCGACGCAGACCGCGGGGCGCAGCGGCGGCCGCCCGTGGTACTCGCGCTTCCAGCGGTCGCCGGCGAAGGTCGCCATGGCAAGCAGTTTGTCGCCGGCCATCGCGTCGTCGACCATCTGCCGGTAACGAGGCTCGAACACCCGCAGCGGCGCGACCGCGTGCGGGAAGAGCACGACCTGGTGCAGCGGGAACAGCGGCACCGGGCAGTTCAGTTTTCGCGCCAGTTGCTCGCGGTCCATCGTCGATCCTCCCTGATCGATCGGTCTCAATCCGCCAGCGGGTCCGGGCGGAACAGACGGGTGTCCAGCGCCCACTGCTTCTCGGTGAAGTTGCCGTTCAGCGCGGCGCCGGTCTGGTCGGACGAATCAGCCGCGGCAAGGTCCGGGCGCGCCGCGGCCAGCGCGATGAACACCTTGGCGTCGAGGTTGTCGAGCATCGAGACCAGCATGGCCTCGGGCGTCATCGGCACCTTGGCCGCGCCGAACTCCGGCACGCCGTGGTGCGACAAGATGATGTGCTGCAGGACGAGCACGAGGTTCCGCGGCAGGCGATGGCCGGTGGCGCGCATGACCTGCTGGGCCTTGTCGTGCAGCATGATCGCTCCGTCGACGATGTGGCCGATGAGTTCGCCGCGGTCGCTGTAGCCGAAGGTGCGGTCGTAGACCAGTTCGCGCGTCTTGCCCAGGTCGTGCAGGAACAGGCCCAGCAGCACGACGTCGCGGCTGATCTTGGGGTACAGCGGGCAGACCGCGTCGGCCAGCCGCAGCAGGCTGAGCGTGTGCTCGAGCAGGCCGCCGAGGTAGGCGTGGTGCATGCTCTTGGCGGCCGGCGCGCGGCGGAAGGCCTCCATCAACTGCTCGTCGGCGAGGTATACGCCGGCCAGCGCGCGGGCCGCGGGGTGCGCCAGCGTGCCGAGCAGGTCGGTGAGTTCCTTGAACATCTCCTGCGGGTCGCGCGCCGAGCAGGGGATCAGTTCGCGGAGCATCTCGGGCGTCGGCTCGACGGGCTCGATGTTCTGGATGATGACCTGCAGTTCGCCCTGGTAGGGCTGGGTCTCGCCCTCGAGCCAGACAAAGCCGTCCGTCGGCAGACGCTTGAACAGCACGGGGTCGATCGACCACATCCGCGCCGGGAGTTGGCCCGTCTTGTCGCTGATCAGGCACTTGAGGAACGGCTTGTCCTGCTTGGTGCGGCCGAGCTGCGCGTTGCTGATGGCGAACGTGCCGTCGATGCGCTCCGAGGGCGCGAACTGGCTGATCGTCCGGCGCGGCAGGGGACGGGACTCGGCGGCTGTCGGCATCGAAACTCCTTCGCGGCGTTGGAACGCGCGATTGTAGGTGCTCGCCCCGGGGCGCGCCGACGCGCGGGAACTACCATTGTCCCCATGGCCGAGGCCCGCAAACTGCACGACCGGTTCTTCAAGCAGGCCAAGGCCGAGGGGTACGCCGCGCGGTCGGCGTATAAACTCAAGGAGATCAACCGGCGCCGGCAGGTGCTGCGTCGCGGCGGCCGCGTGCTCGACTTGGGGTGCGCGCCGGGTTCGTGGCTGCAGGTCGCGGCCGAGTGCGTCGGCCCCAAGGGCCTGGTCGTCGGCATCGACCTCAAGCCCGTGACGATCGACCTGCCCGCCAACGCACGCGCGGTCGTCGGCGACGCGTTCGAGGTCGACGCCGCCGCGCTGCTCGCGCTGGCCGGAGACAAGGCCGAGCGGTTCGACGTCGTGCTGTCGGACATGGCGCCCAGCACCGAGGGCGGCGGCGGCGGGACGGTCGACCACTTCCGATCGGTCGCGCTGTGCCGGCGCGTGCTGGACCTTTGCCCGTCGGTGCTGCGCGCGGGCGGGCACGTGGTGATGAAGGTGTTCGAGGGCGAGGAGTACCCGCGCCTGCTGCGCCAGACCCAGCGGCTGTTCGCCGACGTCAAGGGCCTCAAGCCCGAGGCCAGCCGCGACGCCTCGCGCGAGATGTTCATCATCGGCAAGGACTTCCGCGCGACGGCCGCGCCGACGCCCGCCGCGCCGACGCGAAAGGACGGGGCGTGACGTTCCTCGCGCCCGCGGCGGGGATTCTCGGCGCTGCGCTGGCTGTGCCCGCGCTGCTGCTGCTCTACTGCCTGAAACTGCGGCGCAGGCCCCTGCGGGTCAGTTCGGTGCTGCTGTGGGAGCAGGCGGCGCGCGACCTGCAGGTGAACGTCCCGCTGCGGATGCTCCGCTGGTCGTGGTCGCTGCTGCTGCAACTGCTCGCGCTGGCGTGCCTGCTGGTCGCGCTGGCGCGACCGGCGGTCCCCGGCGCCGCGCCCGCGGGCTCGCGCATCATCATCGTCGTCGACTGCTCCGCCTCGATGAACGCGGCCGACGGGGGGACCGGCCCCACCGGGACGCCTCGCACGCGGCTGGACGTGGCGCGCGAGCGCGCGATCGAACTCGTCGACGCGCTCGGTCGCGGCGGGTCGTCGCGCGCCCGCGCGATGGTCGTCGCGCTCGACGCGTCGCCCCGCGCGCTCACACGCTTCACCACCAACCTCGGCGAGTTGCGCGACGCCGTCCGCGCCATCGCACCCACCGACCAGCCCGACGACCTGGCCGCGGCCATGCGGCTGCTCGACGCCATCGCCGCCGAGGCCGACGGCGAGGAGACCGACGACCCGCCGGTGGCGTACATCGTCAGCGACGGCGGGCACGCGGCCCTGTCACCGCAGGAGCGGCGCGGCGTGCCGGCGCGCCACGTCTACGCCGGGCCCGCGCGCGCCGAGACCGACGACCCTCGCACCGACAACCTCGGCATTGTCGCCGTCAGCGCGCAGCGCGACCCCGACGACCCCGCGCTGGTCCGCGTCTTTGCACGCATCCAGAACGCCGGCCCGCGCGAGGTGAGCGTCGCCGCGCGGTGCACGCTCGACGGTCGCGTGCCCGAGGGCGGGGTCCGCGCGGTCGCCGTCCCCGCGGCGACGATCGCTCGCGACGGTCAGATCGAGCCCGGCGAGGCCGGCGCGCTGTTCGCCATCCGCCAGTCAAACCCCGGCGCGGAGCGGGTCGTGGTGGTGAGCGTCAACCGCGAGGACCTGCTCGCCGCCGACGACGCCGCGGCGCTCGTGCTGCCGCCGGTGTGGCGGCCGCGCATGCTGCTCGTCGCGCCCGACGCCGACGCCGGCCCGCGCCCGGACGTGTTCCTGCTGCAGGCGGTCGAGGCGACCGAGCCCGCCGCGGTCCGCGTGCTGGGCGCGGCGGCGTTTGAGAGCGCCACCGCGGCCGCGCTCACCGCCGGCGCCGATGCTCGCATGACACCGTGGCGCGGCTACGACCTGGTGATCCTCGACCGGGTCGCGCCCGCGCGCTGGCCCGATGCGCCGACGCTGAGTTTCGGCGTCGGCCTGCCTGACGAGGGCGTCGAACTCATCGGGCCGGGAGCCGACGGGCCGGTCGTCGCGCGGGTCGTGGCCTGGCAGCGCAACCACCCCGCGCTGCGGTACGTCTCGCTCGACACGCTGATCGTCGCGCCCGGCGCCGCGCTGCGGCCCCCCGCCGAGTCACGCGTCGATGCCCTCGGCCGCGCATCACGGATCACCGAACTGGTCGACGGCACGCTCGGCCCCCTGCTGCTCGAGATCGAGCACGGGGCCGACGCCGCGGGGCGGTCCGGGCGGGTGCTGCGCCGGATCGCCGCGGCGTTCCCGCTGGCCCGCAGCAACTGGGGCCCGGATGTCTCGTTCCCGGTGTTTGTCGCCAACGCGGTCGAGCGGCTGACCGAGTCGTCGGGCCCGGCGCGGCTGGCGTGGAGCATCGACACGACGGCGCGGCTGCCGGTCGTCGCGCCCGCCGGCGCCCGCGTTGTGACCGCACGCACGGGGGCCGAGGGCGTCGAGCGATCGTTCGCCGTCTCGGCGGCCGCGTCAGGCGAATCGGCGGGGCTCGCCGGGCCGTTCGATCGCGTCGGTATCTGGCGGCTCTCGACGGCGGTGACGGGCGCGGTCGAGCCCGAGATCGTGGCCGTGAACCTCGCCAGCGCCCGCGAGAGTCTGCTTGTCGCCCGGCCGCGGGGCGCGCTCGGCCCGGCCGGTCCGGCCGCCGGCCGCGGCGAGGGCGCGGGGGACGGCCCGGCGCCGCGCGAAGGGGTGCGGGAAGTCTGGCACTGGTTCGTCCTCGCCGCGCTGGGCCTGATGAGCATCGAGTGGTTCGTGTACGCTTGGCGGATGCGGGCCTAGGCCGCGCGGCCCACCGCCCGCCTCGCGCAGTCGCAGTGTTCGGTTGTCCCCTCCCACGCACACGGAATCCCGACATGAAGTTCGATCGTTTCGGTCTGAGTCTCGCCGCCGCCGCGACCTGCGCGGCGGGTGCGCACGCCCAGAGCGCGCCCGCCTCGCACGCCGAGCCCGTGATCACCGCCGAGGCTGCCCGCGAGCGTCCGGAGGTTCGGTTCGAGGTCAAGCCGCGGGTCTCGCACGCCTTCCGGTCCGACTTCGACGACGCGGGCGCGGACGTGAGCGTCACGCGCGCGGGCGTCGCCGCGGGCTGGTCGATCGCCGTGAACCCGCGGCTCCGGCTGGGGATGAGCGCGGACTTCGAGTCCTCGTGGTACGACTTCGGCAAATCGGCCACGCTGCCCGGCGGGGGCGAACCGCTGGACAGCGCGGCCAGCATCCGCTTCGGCCCGAGCATCTTCTACGCGATCGACGAGCGTTGGTCGGTGTTCGCCGGGGCGGGCCCGGAGTTCTCGGGCGCGTACGGAGCGGACGTCGGCGATTCGTTCACCTTCGGCGGGTACGTGGGCGCTCGGTACGCCTTCAGCGAGAGGTTCGCGCTGAGTTTCGGCCTGCAGGGCCGGACGCGTCTGGAAGAAGACGCACGCCTGCTCCCCCTGCTGGGCATCGAGTGGCAGATCACCGACGACGTGCGCCTGTCGACCGAGGGCCCCGGCCTGCGGCTGACGGTCCGGCTCGACGACGCATGGTCGTTCAACATCGGCGCGGCGTGGGAACTGCGCGAGTACCGGCTCGAGGACGACGCGCCGATCCCCGAGGGCGTGCTGCGCGACTCGCGCTTCGTCGTCGGCGCGGGGTTCGACTTCACGCCATCCCCGTGGGTGACGCTCTCGCTGTTCGGCGGCGTGGTCGCGTGGCAGGAGTACCGCTTCGAAGACCGCGACGGCAACGAACGGTTCGAGGACAACACCGACCCCACGGGTTTCATCGGCTTCTCCGCCGCGTTCCGATTCTGAGGCCGACGATGAGCCAGCACGAACCGCACTCGCTCCCGCCCTCGCGCTACACGTTCACGCTGCTGCGCGCGGGCCGGTTCAAACTCGACGGCGGCTCGATGTTCGGGCTGATCCCGCGGACGGTGTGGTCGCGACAGGTGCCGGCCGACGACCTAGGCCGGATCGCGGTGCAGCACAACTGCCTGCTGCTGGAGCGCGTCGAGGACGGGGTGGACCGCCCCGCGGGCACGCCGCGGCGCGTGCTGATCGAGGTCGGCACGGGCGACAAACTCGACGCGAAGATGCGCGACGTGTTCGAACTCGAGGACCGGACCGTGCTGACCGCCCTGTCCGAGGTCGGCGTGAGGCCGGAGTCCATCGACGCGACGGTCGTCTCACACCTGCACTTCGATCACGCCGGCGCGCTCACGCGCCTGTGCCGCGAGGGCGAAACGCCCGACTGGACCGGCGACGACGGCGGGGGCGGCTCGACGGCCCGCGGCGGGTGCAAGGTCAGTTTCCCCAACGCGCGCGTGTACGTGCAGCAGCGCGAGTGGCGCGACGCGCTGGCCAACCGCTCGGTGATGACGCGCACCTACTACCGCGACCACCTGCTCCCGATCGGGAAGCAGTTGCGCCTGGTGGACTCGCCGCGACCGTTCGCACCCGGCTACACGCCCGATCGAGACGAACTGCCCCCCGCGCCGGTCGATCTCCGCGAGACCGAACTCTGGCCCGGCGCGGGCGTGTGGGTGTTCAACGTGCCGGGGCACACCTGGGGGCAGCAGGCGGTGCGCTTTCTGGAGCCCGACGCGCCGCGCGGCAGGGGGCGGACCATCGTCTTCACGCCCGACGTCATGCCGACCGCCGCGCATCTGGGCGCGGCCTACTCGCTGGCGTACGACGTGGAGCCGTACACGTCGATGGTCTCGCGCCGATGGCTGCTGACCGAGGCCGCGGAGCGGAGTTGGGTCCTGTGCCTGGATCACGAGCCGGGCGAGCCGCTGTTCCGGGTGCGGGCCAATGCAAAGGGATGGTTCGACCTTGTGCCCGAAACGGCGTGACCGCTTGAGCGGGGAAACAGGGCGGTCGCGGCGGTCGGATATGATCAACCCGGACCAACCGGCAGGAGCAGGCGAACGGTGACACCGGCCACAGCGCCCAACCCGAGCGAAGCGGCCGCCCGCGAGAGCGAGGCGGTGGACGCCGCCGCGCCCGGCTCGCCCGCCGCGGACGCGCCGGCGACGGAATCGACCGCGAACGGGACGGGCAAGACCGCCGACGCGCTCGCCGCGCGCCCGGTGGCCAACCCGACGGCCAAGGCCCGCAAGAAGAAGACCGTCTTCGACCGGATCGAGGCGTTTCTGTCGCGCCTGTCCACCCGCAACAACTTCTGGCACCGCGTGTGCAGTTTGATCTGGCTCCCGTTCGCGTTCCGCAGCGGGATCAAGATGAAGCGGGTGGACGGCAACACGTTCCAGGCGGTGCTGCCGTTCCGTCGCTTCAACCGCAACTGGTACAACGCGATGGCGGGCGCCGCGCTGCTGGGCAACTCCGAGATCGCCGGAGGGATGTACGTCTTCGGCGTCTGCGGGGGCGACTACACGGTGGTGTGCAAGGAACTGACGTACCGGTTCCTGCGGCCGTGCTTCGGGCCCGCGCTGTACCGCATCACGCCGCGCGAGGACATCCAGTCGCACCTTGCCCACAAGGGCGAGTTCAACATCACGGTGGACCTCGACATCGTGCAGATGATCGGCAAGCCGGGCAAACTCGGCAGCACACCGGAGCGCGAGCGGCGCGTGGGCCGGTGCAGCGCGACCTTCCACGTCACGCCCAAGGCCCACCACAAGAACAAGGCCGAGCGCAAGGCCGAGGCGCGTGCCGAGCCAGGGCCGGAGTGACGATACACTCGCGGCGTGAACGGGCAGGTCCACTTCATCGACGGCGCGGGCGACGCGGCAAAGCCGCGCGCGGCCGCCGACGTGCTCGCGTGGGCCGCGTACCTGGCATGCTCGTGGACGTGGTGCATCGGCATGTTCCTGCCGGTCCTGCTGGTGCGCGACTACGGCGTCTGGGGCTGGGTCGTGTTCGCGGTGCCGAACGTGCTCGGCGCGGCCGCGATGGGCTGGGTGCTGCGCGACGGCGCGAGCCAGCGGATCGTCGCGCGGCACGGCGCGGCGGTCGAGTGGTTCCGCCTGGTGACGGTGGTGTTCCAGTTGTGGTTCCTGCTGGTGTTCCTCGCGGGCCCGGTCGTCTCGGGCGGCGGGGCCGTCGCGCCGGTCGCCGCGCGCTTCGCGCTGGTCGCGGCGATGATCGCGGGCCTGCTGCTGGCGCTCGACGTGCGGTTGGGCGTGCTCGCGTGGACCGGTTCGGTCGCGTGCGCCGTGATGGCCGCGCTCCGCGGCGGGCTGGCGTGGCCCGACTGGGCGGGCGCGGCGCCGGCCGACCTGCTGTGGCTCGCGCCGGTGTGCGCGTTCGGCTTTGCGCTCTGCCCCTATCTTGATCCGACGTTCCACCGCGCGAGGCAGGCGCTGCGCAGCGCAGAGGCCCGCGCGGCATTCACGATCGGGTTCGGTGCGCTGTTCCCGGCGATGATCGTCTTCACGCTCGGCTACGCGCGGTGGGCGAGCGGGTTCGCCTCGGGCGCGGGCGGGCTTGCGAACGCCGCGGCGCTGTTCGTCGCGCTGCACGTCGCGGTGCAACTGGTCTACACCTGCGCCGTGCACGCCCGGGCGACGCCGGGGCGCGGCCCGTGGCCCGCCGCGCGGATCGCGTTCGCGATGCTGATCGCCGGGGCTGTCGCGCTGGCGACGCGCTTTGTGCCGCAGGTCGCCGGGCTCGACGGGCGCGAGGTCGTGTACCGCCTGTTCATGACGTTCTACGGGCTGGTGTTCCCGGCGTACGTGTGGCTGATGGTGATCCCGCGCGGCGCCGCGAGCGACCGTCTCGCCGGGCGCGTCCTGTGGCTGGCGGTGGGTCTTGCCGCGCCGTTCTACTGGATGGGGTTCATCGAGCACGCCGAACTCTGGCTGGCGCCGGGGCTGGGGATCGTGCTTGCCGCGCGCCTGCTCGTGCGGGCGCGGGGCTGACCCCGCCGGCCGTGTCACGCGCCGAGCCGCGCCAGGACCTGCCGCGCGGTGTCGCGGACCACGGCGTCCTCGCTGTCGTCCGCCGCGAGTTGTGCGATGCGCTGGCGGAGCGCGGCGGCGCGATCCCCCCCACCGCCGTTCGCGAGCGCGTTCCCCGCCGCGATCAGCGCGTTGCGCTTGATCATCGCCAGCGTGGCGCGCTTGGCGGCCGAACCCGCGAGCACGCGCGTGCGGTCGGCGTCGGTCCAGCCCAGCACCTCGAGCAGCGGGAGCGCAGCGCGGGAGGAGTGGGGCGAGGGCGACACGGGCGGGACGCCCGTGCCACGGTTGAACGGGCACACGTCCTGGCACACGTCGCAGCCGATGAGCCTGTCGCCGATCCCTTCGTGCAGCGATTCGTCGATCGACCCGTGCTGCTCGATCGTCAGGTACGACACGCACCGGCGCGCATCCACCGAGTACGGCGTGATCGCGCCCGTCGGGCAGGCGTCGATGCACCGCGTGCACGTGCCGCAGTGGTCGGCGATCGGCGCGGCGTCGGGCTCGGGCGCGAGTTCCAGCGTCGTCGCGATGCCGCCGAGCACGAACCAACTGCCGCGCTGCGGGTGGATCAGCAGCGTGTGCTTGCCGATCCAGCCGAGCCCCGCGCGGGCGGCCTGCTCGCGCTCCAGCACCGGGCCCGTGTCGGCAAAGAGCCGGAACTCGGCGCAGCGCGCGGCGGGCATCGCGCGCAGCGCATCGGCCAGTCGCCCGAGCCGGCGTCGCATGACGGCGTGGTAGTCCTCGCCGCGCGCGTAGCGGGCGATCACGCCCAGCGGCCCGCGTGCGCCGCCGTGCTCGGGTTCCGCCGCGTCGCCGGGCGCACCGTACGCATCGGCCACGATCACGACGGCCCGCGCGCCCGGGAGCAGCCGGCGCACGTCCAGGCGCTGTTCGAGGTACTCCCCCATCCACTCCATCGTGCCGTGCTTGCCCGCCGCGAGCCACGCGCGGACCGCGTCGCCCCACGCGCTGGGCTCGGCGCGGGCGATACCCGCGGCGGCAAAGCCCAGACCGAGGCACGCACGCACGACCTCGCGGCCGAGTTCGACGGGATGAGCAGGCGGAGCGTCGGACACGCGGGATCGTTGGCGCGCGGCGTGCGATGCGACCGGCGCCGGGCCGGACCGCGCCCGCGCCTTCGCTCGCGCTCAGGTGAAACAAGTCCCGGCGACGGCGCCGGGCCCTGACGCGAAGGCTTCGGTTCCGACATCCCACATCCGACCGCCGATCAGGCCGACTCGGCCCGCGGGTGCGCCTTGTTGTAGGCGTCGTGCAGTCGGTGTGTGGTGAGGTGGGTGTAGATCTGCGTGGTCGAGAGCGACTGGTGGCCCAGCAGTTCCTGCACGCTGCGCAGGTCCGCGCCGTTGTCGAGCAGGTGCGTGGCGAACGAGTGCCGCAGCGTGTGCGGGGAGATGTCGGGATCGAGCCCGGCCTGCACGAGGTACTTGTCGAGTTTGCGGCGGACCGAGCGCGAACTGAGCCGCTGGCCGTGCTTGTTGATGAACAGCGGGCGGGCGCGGTTCTCGTCCTTCCACCACTGCGCGTAGCGCGGGTCGGCGCGGACGAGTTGCGCGTAGCGGGCCACCGCGCTCAGCGCGTGCGTGCCCAGCGGGACCATCCGCTCCTTCTTGCCCTTGCCGCGGACCCTGAGCGCCTCGCCGCTCTCGTCGAGGTCCTCGACGTTGAGCCCGACCAGTTCGCTCACGCGGATGCCGGTGGAGTAGAGCACCTCGAGCATCGCGCGGTCGCGCATGCCCAGCACGTCCTTGTCGCTGGGGGTCGCCAGCAGCTTCTCGATCTGCTCGACGCTGATGGCCTTGGGCAGGCGCTTGCCCTGCCGCGGCGTGCGGATCGCCGTCATCGGGTTGGTCCGCGTGATGCCGCGCCGGTTCGCCCACTTGTAGAACGATCGGAGCGTCGCGATCTTGCGCGCCATGGTCGCGGCGGAGTAGTCCTTGCCGCCCAGGTGCTCGAGGAACTCGCGGATCGTGTCGGGCGTCGCGTTGATGACCATCCTGGTGATGGTGTTGGGCGTGATCGTCGCCGCGACCGGCGTCTCGGCGTGCCCGCCGGGCGTGCCCTGGTCGCTGGCGATGTTCCAGGCCTGGAGTTCGGCGGCGTCGTTGGGCTCGAGGCCGGCCTCGTCGGCGATGAACTCGGTGTATTGGCGCAGGTCCGCGCCGTAGCAGCGAGCGGTGTAGTGCGAGAAGTGCCGCTCGTTGGTCAGATAGTCCGTGAAGCCGGCGATGATGGGAAGCGTGTTCATGGTCCTGCACTCCGGTGCGTGGTCGCCGGCGGTCGGGCTCCGGCGGGTGGTCGAGGCGTTGACGGATCGGGCGGCGGGCGTCCGTGCCCGCGCCGCGTCGTGGGTTCAGGGCGTGGGCCCGGGCCGGGTCGGCCTTGCCGGGCCCGCCGGCGAGGTGTCGATGCGCTGCAGCCCCGGGCGCAGGCGCTTGGAGAGTTGGTGGCTGACCAGCGCGGCGTCGAACCAGTCGAACGGCGCATCGGGGTCGGCGGCCAGTTCGCTCAGACGGCGCAGCAGCGCGGGCTCGTCGCCCGCGTCGCAGCGGAACGTCCAGCGGTGCGCGCCCTTGGTGAGCGTGACCGGCTCGCGCGCGGCGGGCGCGGGCGGCGGGCCCGGCTGCGGCGCGCGGCGCTCGGGGCGTTGGCTCGGCTGGTCTTCGATCATCCGGTTCTCTCCGCGCCGCACGGCTCGCGCCGCGCGGAGAGACCCGCGCGTCGCCTAGCGTGCGGCCTGCTGGGCCGCGACCGGTTGCGCGAGCCGGAGACGCTCCTGCTCGATCAGCCGGCCCACGGCCTCGTGGGCCGCGAACTCGACGTACAGACTCATGCTCGCGAGCATGCCGCGCCAGCCCAGCGCCGAGCCGGGCTCGTGCCTGCCCGCGGCGTAGCGCTGCAGGGCCAGTTGCACCTCGTGGTTGGCGCCGTCGAAGTGCTCGCTGATCGCGGCGACCGGCCGGTCGGCAAACTGCGACCGCACCGGGGTGTCGCGGTCGGAGTAGGCCGTCTGGAGTTTCATGGGGTCGGCGATGGTCCGGGCCCGCCCGTCGCGGGCGAAGACAGCCAGGGCCAGGCCGAGTTTGGGCGGGTCGTAGGGGTCGTAGGCGGTGACGCTGCCGACCAGCAGCGCATCGGCACCGAGCGCGCCGGCCAGCGCCCGCGCCTCGGCCGGCGTGCGGACGGCGGGAAGGCCCAGGGCCCGCATCGCCGCGAGCGTGCGGTTCAGCGGCAGGCAGGCGATGCCCCGCGTCTCGTCGAGTTTGGCGACGAGGGCGTCGGCCACGAGGTTCGTGTCGACGACCGACACGCCCGACTCGTTGGCCAGCGGCGCAACGGCCCAGAGCGCATCGCCCTGCGACGTGTCGTAGGGCGCGACGTGCACCTGCGGCGGCACGCGCGCGTCCCTGTCCGCGGCGCACCCCGACACCAGGGCGATCAGCAGCGCGAGCGCAGCGCCCGCGCGGCATGTTCCGAGCATGGTCTGTACGGTTGTCATGGCGTCCTGCCGTTGGCACGGGGTCTCCGCCCCGTGCGGTTGTGTGCGAATCGCCGCCGCGGTCCTTTCGGCCGCGGCGGGCGCGAGGGAGTCAGCGGTGCGATTCGGGCGAGGCGTGATCGGCTGGCGTCGTGGCCACGCCGCGGTTGTTGTCGTGCGCGGGCTGGTGACCGGTCGCGGCGAGGATCGCCTTGTCGGTCCCGACCGACCAGATGTTGCTCACGCCGGTGCGGTCGGAGACGAAGAAGATCCGTCCCGCGTTGCCCCAGGCGGGCATCAGGTTCATGAACTTGCCGCCGGTCAGCGCCACCTTGCCCGTGCCGTCGACGCCGACGATCCACAGGTCGCTGGCGGGCGTGCCCGAGGGGGTCGTCGCGCCGTCCGCGTCGCGGAAGTTGACCGAGGCGAAGACGATGCGCTGACCGTCGGGGCTCCACGAGGCGTTGATCAGCGCGCTGTCGCGGCTGGAGACGATCTCCGTCGGGCTGCTCGTGTCGCCGGGGCGGTAGTCCACCGTCCAGAGGCTGAAGGCGCGGTCGCCGCGCTCGCGGCTGCGTTGGAAGAGGATCTTGTCGCGACCGTCGGCGCCCGTGCCCGCGACGGGGCACCACTCGGGGAACAGGCCGTAGCCGATGAACTCGGTCGTTGAGCCGCCGGTGGTGTCGGTCACCCAGAGTTCCCAGCGGCCGCTGACCTCGCCGAGCCGGCAGAAGACCAGTCTGCTGCCGTCGGGCGACCACGAGGGGTGCAGTTCGTCGGACGGGTCGCTGGTCACCTGCACGGCCTGGCCGCCCGCGGCGGACATCAGGTAGATGTCCCAGTTGCCGTTGCGGTCGCTGGCGAAGGCGATGCGGCGGCCGTCGGGCGAGAAGGCCGGCATCACGTCGTGACCGGGGTCGGCCGTCAACTGCGTGATGGTGCGGCCGTCGATCTGCTTGAGGTAGATGTCCGCGGTCTCGCGGTGCTGCGTGCTGGCGAACGCGATCCAGCGCCCGTCGCGCGAGACGCACGGGTCGAAGTCCGCGCCGTGCGCGGCCTGCGTCACGTGCGTCAGGCCTTCCATCACCTCGGCCAGCGGCGTCGGGCTCTCAGGCGCGGCGTTGAGCACCGGGTGCGACGCGACGGCGTGCGGCGCGGCGACCGTTGACGGCCTGCCGCGGCGGGTCTCCCAGTTGGCCTCGGCCGCGCCCTCGAACCAGAAGGGGTTGAAGCCGGTCATGCGCTGCTTGCCCGGAGGCACGTACAGCGGCGAGCCCTTCTGGCCCGTGTTCGCCGGCGCCTGCGCCGTCTGCTGCGCGGGCGACGGGGCGCTGGTCATCTGGCGGTTGCCGCTCGAAGCGCAACCCGCGGCGACGAGCGTCGCGACGAAGGCGGCGGACACGTTGACGGGGTTGGTCTTGCGGTCTGGCTGGCGGGTATGCACGCGGTGCTCCTCGTGGTGGCGCAACGTCGCGCTCTGCAGGCCTCCGGCCCGCGTGGCGCGCTCCGTCCCGATTCCACGATTGAGCCGACCTCCGGTCGCCTCAACCTCGACCTGCCCACCCTGCCCTACGCCCGTCCGCTCCGTGGCGGGCGGTGCGTTTATCGGACGCCTCCCCCGCCGGCCTTGAAGTGGGCCGTCGGTTTGGAGGGATCGCCCGGGTCACAGGGTCGGCCCGGTCCGGAGAACTCATCGACCGGCCGAGAACCCGACATAACCGCGAGCAGACGCCTTTGTGCCGTTATCGGAGAATGCGGGCCGCGGCGCGGCCGGCGCGCACCGCCGGCGCCGGCGGGGCTGCCACGTCCCGCCGACGCCGCGGTGCTGCGAGAGAAGGAGGACCGGTTCAGGCCCGCGGACGCGGGCCCGGGAGTCAGCGCTTCAGGCCGAGGCCTCGCTGCACTCGATCGCGCGGCCGCCCTCGGGCCGCACCCAGCGCGCCGCACGCCCGCGCGGCTGCTGCGAGGCGTTCAGGTGGCGGAGGTACTGCTCCAGGTCGCGCGTCCCGAATCGTTCGAGGAACGCCGCGGTCGCCGTGGGGTTGATGGTGATGATCTGGCTCATCAGCCGCGGGCGGGCGGGGTCCTCGATCGGAAGCGACTTCCGCTCAGGCTTGGACTCGACAAGGCCGAACAGCCGCGGGATCAACGGGAGCGTGGACATGTGCGCATCCTTGCTTGCGCCCAGCCGGCTCCGCCCGCCTTGGCGAGCAGTGGGTATCGGAGGCGCTCGGTCGAGCGCGTGAAGGTGTAACCTTGGCGGACGTGACCGATCCGCCTCCACCCCACCACCCGCCGTCCCCCGCCGCCGCGCCGCGCCTCGACGTGCGCGATGACTCGCTGCTCGCCGCGCCCGTGTCACCGCCGCGACCGGGCACGCTGGTCGTGCTCTGGTCCGGCTCGCTGGCCGATGCCGACGCGCCCGACCCGCGCAACTGGACCGCCGCGGCGTGGGACACGCTGGACGCGGCGGTGAATCGCTGGGTCGCGGCGGGTCTGGCCGGGTCGCTGCTCGTGCGCACGCACGCGCGGCACATCGTGTCGGACATCCCGTCGGCGGTGCGGTTCGCGCACCGGTGGCGGGAGACCGGCCCGCGCCTGCTGTGGGATCCGGCGTCGATGCTCGAAGACTCGATGGCGGCCCCGGCCCACGCCGCGACGCACCTCGAACGGCTCATCGACGCGCTGTCGCACCCGGACCTCGCGCTCGGCGTCGCCGCGGTCGCACTGGACGATGTGCGCGGCCCGTGGGCCGCTGCGCCGATCGACGCCGCGCGGGCGCGCTGCGCCGAGCTGGGCGTGCCGGTGGTCGGCCTGCCGCGGCCGAACCCCGCGTAGCCCCCGGCGCACGCCTTCGCACCCTACACTCCCGGCCGCTGCCAACAAGGAACCCGCCGTGCCCGCAGACACCAAGCCCACGCTCGACCACCCGGTCTTCAAGATCGTCAAGGACCAGTTCCCCGGCAAGCGCTTCCGCGGCACGGAATACCGCGGCCAGAGCACGCTGATCGTCGATCCGGCCGATGCGCACGAGGTGCTCGCGTTCCTGCGCGACGACGCCTCGTGCCGCTACAACTTCCTGTCCGACCTCTTCGGCATCGACTACCTGAACTACCCCAGCAGGACCATCGGCCGCTTCGCCGTGGTGTACAACCTCGTGTCGCACCAGCGCGACGACCGGCTGTTCGTCAAGGTCTTCCTCGACCCGTCGCTGCCGACCGACGGCACCGCCGACGACCCCGCGCTGTACCTCGACAGCGTGGTCGATCTGTGGCCGGGCGCCGAGTGGCCCGAGCGCGAAGTCTTCGACATGTTCGGCATCCGCTTCCGCAACCACCCGGACCTGCGCCGCATCCTCACGTGGGAGTCGTACCCCGCGCACCCGCTGCGGAAGGACTACCCCCTGCGCGGGCGCGGCGAGCGCGAGCAGTACCGCATCGTCGACCGCACGTCGGCGTGACGGGGAGTCGGCCGTCGGGATTCACCGCAGGATACGCGGCGATCGCCGACGACGCGGGCGGAACGGGGAGTCGATGCCGTTCCCCGAAGCCCTTTCAGGTTTCCTGTATCTCTGCGTTCCCTGCGCCTCTGCGGTGAACGTCGCTTGAGCGTCCACCGCGGCACGAGTCTGGTCGAGAAGTCGCGCGAGATCGGAACCCCGAACTCCACGGGTGCTCACCGCGGCGCGATGATCGTCGCCGGTTCGAGGATCTCGACCTGATCGCGCAGCAGGTCCCACCGCAGTTTGCGCGCCGTGAACGGCGAGGCCCGCCGATCGTCGAACAGCGTGACCGTCCCGCCCGGCGCGGCCTGAGCGACCAGCACCCCGGCGCGCACTTCGTACCGCACGTCCTCGCCGACCAGCCGCTGCGGCCCGGACTCGGCGTAGACCGCGCCGCGCGCGTGGGCGTCGACCAGCCGCGAGCCGCCGCCCGCCAGGTCGACCGTCGCGGTCAGGCGGTCGGCAGTCATCCGCGCGACCGGCCCGTCGCCGACGGGCTTGTGCACGACCTCGACCTCGCGCTCCAGTTCCAGCACGCCCGTGCCGCGCGTGAACAGCATCGACTGCCCCCAACGGAAACTCGACGTGCCCCGCGGCGACGAGAGCGAGTCGCCCGAGGGCGCGGCCGACGGCTCGCGCTGGTCGTAGACGATCGCGCGTCCACCCGTCGGCGCGGAGAACGTGCCCCGCTCGTCGTCGGCCGTCAGCGCGTCCGATTCGATGTACGTGATGGTTTCCAGGATCCGGCCCGCGCCGGCCGCCGCGCCGGCCGGTCTGTAGCGCCGGCTCTCGATCTTCGCCGGCGGCGCGTCGCCCGAGGCTGGGTCTTCAAGGTCGCCGTACACGGTCGCTCGCAGCACCCGCAGGCCCTCGACGCTCGCGCCCGGCGCGCCCGAGGGCTCCGCCGCGGCGGTCTCGCCCGCGTCGGGCCCGGCAAACTCGATCCGCACGCGCTGCCCGCGCACAAGGTCCGCCGCCAGTGGCTCGTCACGCGTCACGACCGTGTCGCCCGCGCAGTCCAGCGTCCGGGCCGCGTCGTCGAAGAACATCGAGCGCGTCCACGTCGCGGCGATGCGCGTCTCGCCCCCGCCGGGCGCGGGCTGCACGTGGTCGAACCGCCCCGGCTCCAGCACCGCCATGGTGCCCTTGAGGCCGTCGAAGTCGACCGAGGTTGATGTGATGACCGACTCGCCCCGCGCCACCTCGACCCGACGGCCGGTCAGCGTGGCCGTCTGCCGCTGCGCGTGGCCCCGGATGCGCTCGGCCGCGGCCCGGACGCCGTCGGCCCGCCGGAAGCGCACGGGCGTCTGGTCCTCACCGCCGCTCGCGGCGGCGCGGGCCTCGAAATCGGTCACGACGATGTCGCCCCGCTCGTCGCGCGACAGGTGCGCCTCGAGCACCGGTGCGAACACCGCCGCGTCGCGTCGCCCGGCCGCGGCGTCGCCCCGGGCGAGCAGGTACACCGGGTCGGCCTCGCCCGCCCGCACCGTCGATGGCTCGAACCGCACGTCGAGCGCTTCGGCGTGCAGCACGCCCTCGCCCAAGTCGGGCCCGACCAGCGCAATGTCCACCCCCGGCGGACGCGACCAGCCCTCGGCCAGCGCCTCGACGTCGCCCGTCACCCGCAGGTGGCTCAGGAGCATCGGGTTCTTGCCGTGCTCGACGAACTCGACGCGGATCGTGTCGCCCCCGAGCGACGAACGCTCGTCCATCGCGACCGCGCGGCCGTTGAACTCCGCCCACTCCAGCGCGTCGCGGATCTGACCGTCCGTCACGCGGAACTTAAAGTCCGCGCCGCTCTGCCAGAACACGCGGCGCGACACCCACGCGTGCGCGCCGCCCCGGTCGCCCGCGAGAAACGCCGGCAGGCCGTCGTCGCCGGGGGCCATGGCGACGATGCGCCAGCGCTCGGCGATGGTCGCCAACTGTCCCTCGCCGGGGATCGTCGCCTCGCCGGTCGATAGGTCCACGCGCACGCTCGGGCCGACGAGACACCCCGACTCGGGCGCGGCCAGCCAGACGCGCTGCCCGCCGCCGTGCATCGTCAGCACGCGCCGGGTCGCGAGGTACTCCAGTTCCGCGCACCCGCCGCGCGCCTGGATCTCGGCGTCGAGCAGGCTCACGCGCTCCGCGCCGCCCGGCGCGGCCGCGGTGAACCGCAGCGCGAGGTGGTTGCCCTCGGCCAGTTCGGGCGGCGTCTGCCCGGCGATCGGGCGCGCCGTCAGCGTGCCGGTCCAGGTCAGTTCAAGGTCCGCGGGGCCGGGCGCAAACAGCCGCGGCGGCCAGTCGCGCGATGCGAGCGCCAGCGCGGGCACCACCGCGGCCAGCGGCCACTCACCCGCGCCCGCGTGCCCGGGCGCCGGCGGGCGCAGCGCGACCTCTGCCGCGGGTTCGCCCGCCGCGGCGGTCGCGCCGCCGAACGCGCCTTCCGGCAGTTTGTTGTCGAGCGTGCGCAGCCACACGAGCAGCGCGTCCGCGGTCAGCAGGCGCCGCTTCTGCGACACCCGGACGTCGCCGCTGAACACCGCGCGGTACAGGTCTTCCTTGACTCGGCGCGCGGTCCGCGTCGCGCTCGGCGGCGGTGCATCACTCGGTTGTGCCGGCTCGTCGTCGGTCGCGGTCAGGGAGTTGCGGGCGACGGTCGGCCCCGCCGGCTTGGTGCGCGCCGCGCGCGGTCCTGTCTCGCCGGTCGCGCCACCGGGCGCATCCTGCTGCGCCACCGACTCCCACCCCTCGTCGCGCCGACGGTCCTCCTCGCGCTGCTCGACGTGGTAGCGGATCAGCCCGTCGCGCGCGACGTTGAGATACTCGATGCGTTCCAGCGCCTGGTTGCCGCGGACGATCAGGCCCGTGCCCTCGAAGCGCACGATCGGCGACTCGATCTCGAAGGGGTCGTCGGTGGCGAACTCCAGCAGCAGCGTGTCGAAGCGCACCGCGTTGGTTCGCGCCACCAGCGCCGGCGCGTCCGACATCGCGTCGCGCGGGCGGCCCGCGTCGGCGGCGCTCCGCGGCGGGAAGAGCAGGATGACGACGCGCCCCTCGAACACGCCCGACTCGATCTGCTGGGCCGAGGCCTGCCCCTTCAGGCGGCCGCCGTCGGCCCGGACGAACAGGGCCCGCCCGTCGTCGAGGTAGATCCACGCGCGCGGCTCGGTCAACTCGTACGCGCCGGGCCCGACGGGGTTCATCCGGCGGTACAGCACCTCGGCCTGCAGGCGTCCGGGGTCGTCCTTGCGGGTGAACTGCCAACGGCCGTCGCGCCCGGGGACGATCGCGCCGTCGGCGGGAGCGTCGGGCACCGGTGCGGCGTTGATGTCCGTCACGTCGCCCAACGGCGCGGGGCGCGGCGGCGGGGGCCGGTAGGTGAGCGCCACCAGCAGCACGCCCCCCGCCAGCACCAGCGCCACCGCGCCGGCGATCAACAAACCGGCGGAACGGGTGCTGGCAAACCGCGGGGCAGGCATGGGCGGATGGTACGGCCCGACCGCCCGCGCGGTTAAACTCCCGGCCCGACCGGGAACACGGGGCCGCGAGACACAACGTGCTGCATGGGCTGCTCATCGGGTTCGGCATCGGCGTGCTGGTCGCGGCGTGGGCCGCGTGGCTGCTGCTGCGCCGGCACCTGCGCCGCCTGCGCGCGGCCGAACGCCGCGCCCGGACCGCCGAACGCATGGCCGAGATCGGCGCCATGACCAGCGGTCTGGCCCACGAGATCAAGAACCCGCTCTCGACCATCGGGCTCAACGCCCAACTCCTGCTGGAGTCGGTCGGCGAACTGCCCATCGACGAGAGCGAGCGCTCGCGCCTGGTCAACCGGCTGGGCGCGCTGCGGCGCGAGACCGACCGACTGGCCGGGATCCTGCAGGACTTCCTGCAGTACGCCGGGCAGGTGCGCCCGGACGTGCGCCCGACGGACCTCAACGCCGCGGTGCAGGAACTGGCCGACTTCTTCATGCCCGAGGCGGAGCGCAACGGCGTGCGTCTGAGCGTCGCGGGCGATGCCGGCCGCGCCGACGCGACCGCGCGCATCGACGCCAAACTCATCAAGCAGGCGCTCCTGAACCTGATGCTCAACGCGACGCAGGCGATGGCCGCGGCGGGCGCGAAGGACCCGTCGCGCCCGCGCGAACTCATGCTCCGCACCGAGACCCGGCGCGAGGCCGACGGGCATCGCTCCGTCGTCGTGCACGTGACCGACACCGGGCCGGGCATCGCCCCCGAGACGCTGGCACGCATCTTCGACCCCTACTTCACGACGCGCGCGGGCGGTTCGGGCCTGGGGTTGCCGGCGGCGCGCAGGCTTGTCGAAGCCCACGGCGGGCGGATCGACGTCTGGTCGGAAGTCGGCAAGGGGTCGGACTTCGCCGTCGTGCTGCCGGTCGACGGCCCGGCGACCAACGCCGAGGCCGGGGCCGGCACCAACGGGCACGGCTGATCATTCCGCGGCGTTGGCGGCGACCGCGCGACCCGTGTGCGATCGGGACCGGCGCACGCCGAGCCGGGTCGGCTCTTCCGGCACGCGCAGGGCGACGCTCGAATCGCCGGGAAGCGGGGTGTGCGAGGCCGGTGCGCCCGCGAACAGCGGCCGATCGGCCGCGCATCCGGCCAAGACCGCGACCGCGCCGCACCCCAACCACGCGGCCGCTGCCAGCCGAACAAGTCGCTCGAACGCATGACGGGTTGCTGCCATGAACGTGCCGCGCACGCACCGTGCGGCACGGTTCGGAGATCGGCGTTTGCCCGCCGTGGCGTGGATTGAAGGTTCCCACGCGAGGAACAGAGCCCCGTTCCAAGGGGTGTGTGCCGGTCCTGCCGGTCGCGCGGCGCGTTCGCGGACGTTGGTTGAGCAGGCCGCGGCCCGGCCTTACCATCGCTGGCCATGCTCAAGCCCACGTTCAGCACCGTCGCCTGCCCGGAACTCTCGCTGCGCGCCGTCGCCGAACTGGCCGAGCGGCACGGGTTCGAGGGCGTGGAACTCCGCACCTTCGGCGACGACTCGAAGCGCATGGCCTGCGACCCCGCGCTGACCGCCGAGGACAAGACGCGCACCCTCTTTGCCTCGCGGGGCGTCGAGATTCTGTCGCTGGCGACCTCGTGCCGGTTCGACGCGACCGTCTTCCCGCCGTTCATCGGTCACCTCGTCTGCGACACCGAGCGCAGCGTGCGCGAGGCCAAGCACGCGGTGGACCTCGCCGTGCGGATCGAGTGCCCGTTTGTGCGGGTCTTCGCGTTCGAGATCGCGCCGCGCGAGAAGCCCGCCGCGGCGACGGCGCGGATCGTCGACCGCCTGCGGAAGGTGTGCGACCACGCCGACAAGACCGGGGCGCGGATCGTGCTGGAAAACGGCGGGTCGTTCGAGACCGCGGTGCAGGTGCGCGACCTGATCGAGCGCGTGAACCACCCGCTGCTGGGCGCGTGCTACGCGCTGGCGACGGGATGGGCCGCGGGCGACACGGCGCAGGCCGCGGTCGCCGCCCTCGGCTCGCGACTGTGGGTCGCGCGGATCAAGGACCTGGAGAACGGCGCGCCGGTGCGACTCGGAACCGGCGAAGTCCCCTGCCGCGAGTTCGTCGAGACGCTCGCCCGCGCCGGGTTCGACGGGCCGGTGGTCTACGAGTGGGACCGCGCGTGGATGCCGGATCTGGCGCCGGCGGACGAAGCGCTGGCGGGCGTGGCCGCCAAGATCGTCGAGTGGGCCGCGCCCGCCTCGAAGCTCGCCGCCGGGCCGCTACACTCGACCCCATGACCTTCGACCCAGACGCGGCGGCGCAGCCCGGTTCGGGCATCTTCGGCCTGCCCTTCACGCGCGAGCAGTCGCGCATCGTCGTCATCCCCGTCCCGTTCGACGCGACGACCTCGTACGGCGGGGGCACGTCTGCCGGCCCGCGCGCGGTCTTCGACGCGTCGGCGCAGGTCGATCTGCACGACCACCAGTTCGGCGCGGTCTACGAGCACGGGATCTTCATGGAGCCCGTCCCGCGCGACGTCGCGGCCCTGTCGGCCGCGGCACGACGGCTCGCCAAGCCGATCATCTCGCGCGGCGGGGCGACCGCGCGCGACCGCGCCGCGGTCGCGAAGGTCAACGACGCGTGCTTCCGCGTCGCCGAGCACACCTACGACCGCGCCCGCGCCGCGCTGGACGAGGGCCGAATCCCCGGCCTGCTCGGCGGCGACCACTCGACGCCCTTTGGCGCGATCTGGGCCGCGGCGGACCACGTGGCGCAGATCAGAGGCAACAAGGGGCTGGGGATCCTGCAGGTCGATGCGCACATGGACCTGCGCGACGCGTACGAGGGCTTCGCGTGGTCGCACGCCTCGATCATGCACAACGTGCTGTGGCTGCTGCCGCGCGTCACGCGGCTGGTGCAGGTGGGCATCCGCGACTACGGCGCGGGCGAACTGGCCGCGTCGCGCGCCGCCGGGGGCCGGGTCTTCACGCACTTTGACCACGACTGGGCCCGGCGGCTCGACGCGGGCGCGAAGTTTGAAGCGCTGTGCAGGGACGCCATCAGGCCCCTGCCGCCGCACGTGTGGGTGAGTTTCGACATCGACGGGCTCGACCCCGCGCTGTGCCCGCACACGGGCACGCCGGTGCCGGGCGGGCTCTCGTTTGCACGCGCGTGCGTGCTGCTGGAGTTGCTGGCACGTTCGGGGCGCACCATCGTCGGCTTTGACCTCAACGAGGTCTGCCCCGGCCCGAGCAGGAGCGAGCCGGAGTGGGACGCCAACGTCGGCGCCCGCGTGCTCTACAAACTCTGCGGCGCGGCGGCGGTCTCGCGGCGGACCTGAACGGTGCCTCGCACCGTCGGCCGGACGGGCGGCATCGCGCTCATCGCCGCCGCGGCGCGCCCGCGGACGGCCTGGTACCGATCCGACTCGGCCAGCAGCGCGAGCGCGGCCCACAGCCGCGCGTCGGGCCGCAACACGCCCGAGCCGACCAGCCGCGACGCGGCCCACACCGCCGCGATCCGGTGCATCGCCAATGGGTCGCCGAGCATGCGCAGGAGCGCGGCCCGCGCAGCCTCCGGCTCGATCCGCCCCAGCAGCACGATCGCCGTCGCGCGGACGCGGTGCCGCTGGTCGTCGAGCACGCGCGCGACGTCGCTGCGCACGGCGTGCCACGCGCCGGCCCGAACGGCGCGGCGCGCCAGAGACTCCATCGCGGAGGAGACGATCCGCGGATCGGCGTGACCGAGCAGCGACCGCAGCGCGTCCACGCTCGCGCCGTCGTCGGCGTCGCGCAGCGCGACCGTCGCCGCCGCGGCGGCGCGCTCGCCGCCGGGCCGGCGCGCGGCGCGCAGGGCCAGTTCGAGCAGCGCGGGCGCAAGGTCCCGTGCCGCGCCGGCGCGCTGCGCCCACAACGCCGCGCGCCACGCTTCGGCCGGATCGTCGCCGCGCAGGCGCCGCCGCGCTTCTTCGATCAGCCCGCCCGGCTGGGCGCGCAGCATCCGCCGCGCGAGCACGCGCGACGCGGCGGACTCGCCCCACGGGTCGTTCGCACGGGCCGCCGGGCGCGGGCACGGCACAGACCGAACGGCATCGCCACACGCCGCCGCGCGAACAGGGTGCAGCAGCACGTGCCGCGGGACCCGGCGCGAGGCGTCAGACCCGGCGGCCCGGACGCGCGTGCGCGCCGCCGCGCTCCACGGCGGCGTGGTCAGATGGCCGACCGCCAGTCCGACGCGATCATCGGGCAGCCTTCGGATCACGCCGCGCGCTGCGAAGTGCACCGGGTGCGACGCGTCCGCCATGATCGCGTGCAGCGCATCGGTCGCGGCGTGCCGGAGGACGGGCTCGGCCCACGTCCGCACCAGCAGTTCGGCGACCTCGCGCCGTCGGTGGCGGTCGATCGCGTCGGCCGCGGCGGCCAGCGCGGCGCACGCGCGCGGCCAGGCCGCGCTCGTCTGCCGCGGGGGTTGCAGGACCGCTGCGAGCGCGCCGATCGCCGCGTCGCTCACCGCACGCTCTTGGTCCGATAGCAGCGCGGGCACGATGCGGTCGAACTCCGTGCCCGGCAACTCCACCGAGGCCGCCGCGGCCGCCGCGCGATGCTCGAAACGCTCCGACTCGGCCGCCGCCAAGACCGCCTCATGCCAGCCTGTGCTGCTCATGTCGGCGCATGCCCGGCGAACTTCCGCGGGCAGCGCGGGCCAGACCTGAACGATCAGCGCGCGAACTTCCGGCTCTTCCACCGCCGAAGGGAAGTGCTCGATCAATCCGACGGATTCGGCACTGCCCAAGCCGCGGTCGACGGCTTCGAGTGCGTCCCGGACGGCACGGACTGCATGCCGTCGCCGGGAAAGGCTCGACGCGACCGTCCGGTAAACTTTCTGCCCGATTGTGGGCGTAGGATTGGCCAACTTTCCGATACCCTTCCTTGACCAGTTTCACGACACCGTCAAACGAACCGAGGAACCACTACCCATTGTGGGTGGCATTGAAAATGATCGAACAGGTTGTGTAAAGTTCTGGCGATTTTCCTCTTGCGGTCCGGGAACATTCCTGAAACAATGCCTCACGAGTCAACTGTCCTTGTTCACGAAACGGGAACAATGGCCGCAACGGCCTCCCGGCTCAGAGGAACCATGGCCCCGGACAGAACATCGGTGCAGGCGCAGGGAATCCACGAATGAACCTTCCGACCAAGCCGAACGGCCTCCAGACCTTTCAGATTTACCTGTACCGCAAGGCTTTGCACCCGGAACTCTTCCCGCTCAAGGGGCGCCGCTCGCTGGTGCACGGGGCATACGAGATCGAGGCGTGGATCATGCCCGGCGCGCACCTGATGCGCTTCCAGCACGGGAAACTCTGCGCCTGCGAACTGCTCACCGATCAGGAAGGCTCGCTGCCAATGGACGGCGCGGTCACGGGCTTCCAGTGCGCCGGCGAGCACGAGTTCGAGCACGTCTTCGAGACCGAGCGCGTCAAGTACATCACGTCGGTGCAGACCGAGCAACTGACCGACAACCTCTTCCAGGCGACCTACGAGGAAATGGTGCAGTTCGCCCAGGAAACCGGCGCGCTGGTGCACCAGTGGGCGGACGGCCCGGTTGTCTCGGCCAACAGGCGCAGCAACGGCCACGCCGCGCACAACGGGTTCCACGCCAACGGGCACGCCGGGGCAAACGGGGCGTCGGTCGGCGGGGGGCGGAACCTCTCCCTGCTGGACGTCCAGCGGCTGACCAAGGAAGTCCACGCCCAGTCGTACCACCTCATCGCCCGCGGCGGGCTGGTGATCCGGACGCAGACGATCTTCGAGCACGCCTGAGTGATCTTGACGCCGCGGTTCGACGATCTAGGCTTGATCACCATGACCCGCGTTCGCGCCATTCCGGCGATTCGAATGACCGGGCCCCGCTGAGGCTTGGCGCGCGGTCATCTGGCCACACCATCCAGACGACGAGCGGGCGCCGGGCCCTCGGCCGGGGCTTGCCGCGTGCGCACGGCCTTCGCCTGCGCCGCCGCCCGTCGATGACGGTCGGCCTGTTCCCGTACCATCCGCACCGCATTTCCACGCTGCGACGGACGCGCCGTGTGCAGCCAAGGACTCGAAGAACATGAGCACGTCTCCAACCACGCCGCCCAGCGCCAACACCGGCGAGACGCCCGCGGCGGGCGACGCCGGCGGCAAGCACAAGTACCCCGTAAACCTGCCCAGGACCGCCTTCCCGATGAAGGCGAACCTGGTCCAGAACGAGCCGGCGAGCCTGAAGCGCTGGAGCGGCCTGGCGGCGGGCAGGGGGCTCTACGAGTCGCTGCTCGCCGCGCGGGCCGACGCGGCGGCGTTCGTCTTTCACGACGGCCCGCCGTACGCCAACGGCAACATCCACATGGGGCACCTGATGAACAAGTGCCTCAAGGACTTCGTGGTGCGCACGAAGATGATGGCGGGGAGGAAGTGCGCCTTTGTGCCGGGGTGGGACTGCCACGGCCTGCCCATCGAGCACAAGGTGATGACCGACCTGATCGAGGGCGGCAAATACGACAAGATCGCCGCGCTGCCCGACGACCAGCGCAAGATGGCGGTGCGGCGCGAGTGCCGCAGGTACGCCGAGAAGTTCGTGAAACTCCAGGGCGAGCAGATGCAGCGTCTGCTCACGCTCGGCGACTACGCGCGCCCGTACCTGACGATGGACCCGGCCTACGAGGGCGCGGTGCTGGAGGTGCTGGCCGACCTGGTCGAGCAGGGGCTGGTGTACCGCGCGCTCAAGCCCGTGCACTGGTCGATCGCCAACGAGACCGCGCTGGCCGAGGCGGAACTGGAGTACGAGGACCGGGAGGACCTGTCGGTCTACGTGGACTTCGAGGCCGCGGACGCGGACGCCGTGTACGACGCGTTCGGGCTGGCCACGCAGTTGGAGGGTGAGAACGACGAAGACGAAGAGCCCCCCGCCGGCGCGGGGAGCGGGGAACACCGCCCGCGGCCCGCGCAGCGTCCCTCGTTCATGATCTGGACGACCACGCCGTGGACGCTGCCCGCCAACGTCGGCATCGCCGTGAATCCCAAACACGAGTACGCGCTGGTGCGCGTCGACGGCAACGTGACCGTCATCGCGGCCGCGCTGGTCGGGAAGGTGACCGGCGCGGCCAAGGCGGAGGACGTCCGCGTCTTGGCGACGACGACCGGCGCAAGGTTGCTCGGGCTTCGCTACCGGCACCCGTTCGTGAACAACCCGCCTGCGTGCGGCCTCGGGCGCGTGTGCGACCCGGCCAAGTTGTGGTCCGTCGTCGCGGCCGACTACGTCACGCTCGAGGACGGCACGGGCATCGTGCACACCGCGCCCGGGCACGGCGCGGAGGACTTCGCCACCGGCCTGCGCGAGCACCTGCCCATCTACTGCCCCGTGCAGAGCGACGGCACGTACGACGCCACCGCGCCCGAATGGCTCCGCGGCGTGAGCGTGTGGGACGCCAACAGGAAGGTGACCGAGTGGCTGCGCAACTCCGGCCACCTGTTCTACGACCACACCTTCACGCACTCCTACCCGCACGACTGGCGCAGCAAGACCCCGACCATCTTCCGCTGCACCGAGCAGTGGTTCATCAGCGTGGACGGCCTGCCCGAGGCCGCGCGCGGCCGCGCCGGTGCGCCCGAAGGGCGGAACCTGCGCCGCATGGCGCTGGCCGCGGTGGATGCCGGCGCGGGCTCCACGCCCGGAACCGCCGTGCCACCCGAAGGCGTGAAGTTCGTGCCCGAGTGGGGCCGCAACCGCCTCCGCGGCATGCTGGAATCTCGCCCCGACTGGTGCATCTCGCGCCAGCGCGCGTGGGGCCTGCCGATCCCCGCGTTCACCACGCCCGACGGCGCGACCTTCATGACCGCCGCGAGCGTGCGCGCGGTGGCGAAGGTCGTGCGCGAGAAGGGCTCGGACGCGTGGTTCACCCTGCCGCCGGAGGAACTGCTCAAGTACTACGACGCGGCAGGCGACAACGACCCGCTCGCCAGACTCGTGCAGGGCGCGGGCGCGGCGGGCAGACTGCGAAAGGGCAACGACATCCTCGACGTGTGGTTCGAGTCCGGCACCTCGTGGAACGCCGTGCTGCGCGAGCGCAACCTCGGTTACCCGGCGGACCTGTACCTCGAAGGCTCCGACCAGCACCGCGGCTGGTTCCAGAGTTCGCTCCTGCCCGCGCTGGGCGCGACCGGACGGCCGCCGTTCCGCGCGCTGCTCACACACGGCTTCATGGTCGACAAGAACGGCCGCAAGATGAGCAAGTCGCTCGGCAACGACATCAAGGTCGAGGACCTGCTCAGGGACCACGGCGCGGACGTCTGCCGCTGGTGGGTGTCGTCGCTGGCCTACGAGCACGACGTGAAGGTCGACATGGAGTTCTTCGCGCTCGCGGGCGAGAGTTACCGCAAGGTGCGGAACACGCTCCGGTTCATGCTGAGCAACCTCGACGACTACGAACCGGGCGCCGGCGCGACGCCCGGCGCCACGACCCTCGAAGCGTGGGCGCTCGGCGAGTTCGACGCGCTCTCGGCGCGCGTGCAGGCCGCGTACGACGACTACGACTACCGCGCAGCGCACCTCGCCCTCTACGACTTCTGCAGCCGGACGCTCAGCGCGACCTACCTCGCGGCGGTGAAGGACCGGCTGTACTGCGACCGGCCCGACTCGGCGCGACGCAGGCAGACACAGGCCGCGCTGTGGACGATGACCGACGGGCTGTGCCGCCTGCTGGCCCCCCTGCTGCCGCACACCGCCGACGAGGCGTGGCGCGCCCTGCACAAGGCCGCGCCCGGCGACGACCGGAGCGTGCACCTGCTGACCTTCGCCCCGCCGACCGGCGCACGGCCCGACGAGCACTGGAAGCGCGCGATGGACGCGATCGCCGCGGCGGGCAAAGCGCTCGAAGACGCCAAGGCGCAGAGCGGCATCCAGAACCCGCTCGACGCAGGCGTGCACCTGCCCGACACGTCGGGCGTGCTCACGCGGTTCGACGCGACGGACCTGGCGGACCTGCTCGGCGTGAGCAAGGTGTGGATCGACAGCGCGGCGGAGTCGGCACGCGTCGAGGACCTGCGCGCCCGCGGCTGGGAGGCCTGCGCACGATCGTGGAAGCGCGACGGCACGGTGAAGCGGCGCGCCGACGGCGGCATGCTGTCGGACCGCGACGCCGCGGCGGTGGGTTTGGCGTAGCCCGGCCTTCGCCGCGGCGTGGCGACGCACCCGCGACGTTGCCCCGGTGCGACACGCGCCTGGGAAGCCGTCCGGATAACCGAGCGCCGATGTCGCGTGGAATCAACATCCGGCCTTCAGCGGCCACCCCGGCCCGCCGATAGCCGTGGGCGATGTCGATCCCGCCGGACCCCTCCTCGCCGCAGCCCCCCCCGCCGGGAGACCGTCGCCCGCGCGGCCGCAAGCCGGGCCGCGGCGGGAAGAACGACCCGCCGCTGCGCCGCACGATCGTGCGGCCCGCCGGGCTGGCCGTCGATCCGATCGACAGCGCCTTCGTCACCGACCGGCTGACGACGCTCACGCACGAACTGGCCAACCTGCTCGACGGCTCGATGCGCTGCCTGACGCTGGCGCAGCGCAGCGTCGGCCGCTCGGTCGAATCGGGAACCGCGCCGACGGCCCAGGAACTGGCCCGCCACCTCGAGACCGTGCAGGCCGCGATGCGGCAGATGTCCGAACTGGTCAAGTGCGCCATGCAGGGCGTGCCGCTCTCGCACGCGCACGCCTCGCCCGACGGCGCGGGCGGCCTGGCCGAGGCCATCCGGCACGCGGTCGAGGTGATGATGCCGCTGGCCGACGAGCGCGGCATCCGGCTGAGCGTGAACGTGCCGCAGGAACTGATCGACGTCGCGGCGGGGCCCGTCTTCGCCGTGGTCACCAACGCGCTGCGCAACTCGATCGAGGCGATCGAGCGCACCGGGCGGGCCGACGGCGCGATCGACGTGACCGCGCGCGCCGAGCCGGGACGCTCCGGCCGCTGCGTCATACTGGAAATCGCCGACGACGGCGAAGGCCCGCCCGACCTGCCCATCCGCGGCGGCGACAGCGTCTTCCGACTCGGTTACACGACCAAGCCCGGCGGCAGCGGCGTGGGCCTGGCCGTCAGCCGCGAACTGGTGCAGGAACTCGGCGGCACGATCCAACTGATGCGTCGCGAGGCCGACCCCGCGACAGCGCGAACCGGCGCGCTGCTCCGCGTCACGTTCCCGCTCCCGCGGCGCATCGACGGCCCGGTGCTGTGAAGGAGGGACCACGAGCGGACAGAGCACGGCGGGAACCCAGCCCCGGCCCAGCAAGGCGATCAACGGCGACGCTCGGCGCCCAGCGCCGCCATCTCACGCGTGGCCTTGCCCCGGGAACCCAACGGCCCGCTGGTCCGAGAGACCCCCGTGTCCCTCGCCGTGCTCTGCCTGCACGCGGTCCCCGCGAACCAACTGCGGACGTTTGACCAATGCGTAACCGGACACTCCCAACCCGCTCGGCCACGGCGAACGACCGCGAGGTGCGCCCGTGAGCGCTCCTCGGCCCGCCAAAGCCGACGCCGCGCGCCCGGGGGCGACGCCGCGCCCGCGCGTCCTGATCGTCGACGACGACCCGATCACCGCCGAGTCGCTGGCCGACTACCTGAGCGAAGAGGGCTACGACACCGCCACGGCGTTCAACGGGAGCGAGGCGGCGGGCGTGCTCGCCGCGGCCGAGCGGCCCGCGGGCGCGGGGGAGCCGGCCCGGCCGTTCGCGCTGGTCATCTGCGACGTCTCGATGCCGGTGATGGGCGGTGTTGAACTTCTCAAGCGCGTGGTGAAGGAGCACCCGGCGACGATGGTGCTGATGCTGACCGGGTACGGATCGATCGAGGCCGCGGTCGAGGCGGTGCGCCTGGGCGCGGTGGACTACCTGACCAAGCCGGTCGTCGAGGGCGAACTGAAGGTCGCGCTGCAGCGGGCGCTGCGCCAGCAGGCGCTGGCGGCCGAGAACCGCGCGCTCAAGAGCCGGCTCGAGGAACGCTGCGGGCTGGACCGCATCGTCGGCTCCGACCCGCGGATGCTGAAGATCTACGACCTCATCCGCGCCGTCGCGCCCAGCAAGACCACCGTGCTGATGACCGGCGAGAGCGGCACCGGCAAGAGCATGATCGCCCAGTCGATCCACCACCTCAGCCCGCGGAAGGACAGGCCGTTCGTGCAACTCTCGTGCGGGTCGATCCCCGAGACGCTGCTGGAGAGCGAACTGTTCGGGCACGTCAAGGGCGCGTTCACCGGCGCGTACGCCGACAAGGTCGGGCGCTTCCTCGCGGCCGACGGGGGCACCATCTTCCTCGACGAGATCAACTCCGCCTCGCCGGCGATGCAACTCAAACTGCTCCGCGTCCTGCAGGAGCGGCGCTTCGAGCCCGTCGGGTCGACCCAGACCGTCGAGGTCGACGTGCGCGTCGTGCTGGCGACCAACAAGCCGCTGGAGGACCTCGTCGCACGCGGCGAGTTCCGCCAGGACCTGTACTATCGCATCAACGTCGTCACCATCGAACTCCCCCCGCTGCGCGAGCGCGTCAGCGACATCCCCCTGCTGGCGGCGCACTTCCTGCAGCAGCAGGGCGCGGCGGTGGGCCGGGCGTTCACCGGCTTTGCGCCCGACGCGCTCGACGCGCTGCGCAGGTACCCCTTCCCCGGCAACGTGCGCGAACTGGAGAACATCGTCGAGCGCGCCGCCGTGCTGTCGCGCTCGCCGACGATCTCCGCGGCGGACCTGCCCGAGCACGTGGTGGACGGGACGCGCGCCGGTGGTCGCGGGCCGGGCGCGCTGCGCCTGGTGGGCGGCGACGGCGCGCCCATCTCGGGCCAGACCGACCAACAGGCCGCCTGGTCGCCGCGACCGCTGGAGGACGCGCTGCGCGAGCCCGAGCGATTGATCATCCTGCGCGCCCTGCGGGCCAACAACTGGAACCGCCAGAAGACCGCCGACGACCTGAAGATCAACCGCACGACCCTCTACAAGAAGATGAAACTGCTGGGCATCGAGGGCCACGAGGAGCGGCTGGCTGGGTAGCAGCGGGATCGAACATCCGCGCTCGAGCAAGCGCATACGCTCCCGGAACATGGATGCCGCGAACAGACCCGCCGATGCGCCTCTGCCACAGGGCCGACCGTCGGCCACGCCCGTCGGTGAATCGGCTCACGCCTCGGGTGCCGTGGCCCTTTGGCTCGTAGGGACATCCGGCTTGCTCGCCGCGTGCTGGGGCATCTTCGTCGCCCTCGACCGGATCGACAACAACCCCGAGAACTTGACGCTCCACCACACGCGCCTGTCCGCGCTGGCCTTCGTGTGCGATGTCGTCGCCCCTCTGCGTGTGCAGCGTGCTGGCAGTCGCGCTCCAAGTCGATCCGTCGCGCTGCCCGCTTGGCCGTGCTCGCCGTTGCCGCGATGTGCCTCCTGTGGTATGCACCGATGGTCTTCGGCGTGCACCGCTCCCTGCTCGCGCTGCTGGGTCTGGTCGCCGCGGCGCGGCTCGCGCTCGCCCCACTGCTGACCTTGCGCCAGATGCCGCCTGTGCGAACTTCATGGTGGCGGATGCTCGTCCTCCTCTTGGGCGCGTTCGCGCTGGTGGCGGGCGTGCTGCTCTCCGTGAAACTGCATTTTCTTGGATGGGCGTTCGCGATCGATTGACGGCGGGCTCGATTCCGGCGCGGGATCGTTGCCCTCGATTCCACATGCTTGCCTCAATCCAAACATTTACCTATCATCTGGGCCATGAGCGCATCGGAAGCGGAGTTTGCCGACCACCTGTCCATCGGCCATGCTCGCGGCCGTGGGGCCGGCCTCAATCCCGGCAACCGCTTTGAGACCGTTCGACTGCACGTGCTGGGCGAGCACCTCGAGGAGCAACTGCGCGATCACCCGTGCGGGCAGCAGGTCCGCACGCAGGTGTTCGCGGACGACTCGCGCACAGTTCTTAACCGCGTCGACAGCCCGGACCTGAACTTCAACTGGACCGTGAACCCCTACCGCGGCTGCGAGCACGGGTGCATCTACTGCTACGCGCGGCCGGGGCACGAGTACCTCGCGCTCTCGTCGGGCCTCGACTTCGAGACGCGCATCTTCGCCAAGCCCGACGCGCCGCGCCTGCTGCGCGAGGCCCTCGCCCGGCCCGACTGGCAGGGCGAGCCGATCGTCTTCTCCGGCGTGACCGACTGCTACCAGCCGATCGAAGCGCGGCTCGCGGTCACGCGCGCGTGCCTCGAGGTGTGCGCCGAGTTTGCCCAGCCCGTGTCGATCGTCACCAAGAACAAACTGGTGCTGCGCGACCTCGACCTGCTCGAGCGACTCGCCGCGCACAACGCCGCGAGCGTCGCCGTCAGCATCACGACGCTCGACAACGCGCTGGCGTCGAAGATGGAGCCGCGTGCCAGCGCGCCGCGCGAGCGGCTGGAGACCATCCGCCAACTCGCCGCGGCGGGCGTTCCCGCGCACGTGATGGTCGCGCCGGTCATCCCGGCGCTCAACGAGCCGGAGATGGCGGCGATCCTGACCGCCGCGGCGGAGGCGGGCGCGCGCGACGCGGGCTACATCCTGCTGCGCCTGCCGCACCAGATCAAGGCGCTGTTCGAGGAATGGCTCTCGCGGCACTATCCGGACCGCGCCGCGCGCGTGCTGAACACGCTGCGCGACATGCACGGCGGGGACCTCTACAACGCCGACTTCTTCCACCGCCAGCGCGGCGCGGGCCCGCGCGCCGAGCAGATCGGCGCGGCGTTCAGACTCTTCAAGCGTCGCGCCGGGCTGGGGCGCGACGCGGCGAGCGGGCCCGATGGCTCGCGCGACGGCGGCTGGGCGCGGCTTTCCAGCGCCGAGTTCCTGCGGCGCAAGTCGCTGAACATCGCGCGGCACGGGCGCGGGCAACTGGGCCTGTTCGGCTGATGCCCGTTGGACCCAACGCGCCGCCGCGTCACTCGCGCTTGATGCGCCCCGCGACAAGGTCCGCCGCGGCGTCGAGCAGTTCGTCGCGCCCCGCCGCGATGCCCTCGACGGTGCGCTGCACCGGCACGTTGGGCACGACGCCTTTGCCGTGGTGCTCGCTCCCGTCGTGCTTGCGCACCTTCATGCCCGTGAAACCGACCGTGTAACCGCCGGGAAGCGTGAACGAGTTGACGTTCCCGTTGGTGCCCGCGGTCGCCTCGCCCACGATGTCGGCGAGCCTGAAGGCCTCGACGATGCCCATGTAGGTCTCGGCGTAACTGATCGCCCGCCCGTCGATGACGAACGCCGCGTTGCGGGTCCACCGCGGCTGCGCCGGCGGCACGGGCCAGCCGCCGTCGGCGAAGGCCATCTGCTCGCGGTCCGGGCGCGGCACAAAGGGCACGCACCAGTGCGCGCTGCGCAGCGGTCGGTCGGCCAAGTGCGCCAGCACGATCGTGCCGAGCCTGCCGGGGTAGCCGCGCAGGTCGAACACCAGACCCTGCGCCGCCGCGAGTTGGCCCATGCTCGCGTTGATGTCGTCGTCGGTCACGCGGTCGATGTCGACGTACCACACGCCGGGCCGGAGTTCGCAGATCCTCTCCGGCCGCGGCTCGACGGGGCGCGCGTGCATCGGCGCATACAGGACCGCCTTCTCGCGCTCGGTCCCATCGGGGCGACGGAGGCGCAGCACGACGCGCCGGCCCGGCTCGCCGCGGGCCAGTTCCGATGCGACGCGAAAGCGGCGGTGCTGCGGGGTCGCCGCGCTGACGCGTGCCGCGGCGGCCGCGGCCAGTTCGGCCACCGGGCGCCCGTCGATCGCGATCACCTCGTCGCCGCGTGCGACGTCGCTTCCCGCGCTCCCCGCGGCGGTCACGATCAGCCGCTCGCCGACAAACGCCCACGCCAGCGTCAACGCACCAAAGCGGCCATCGCGCGTGAACCCCACGAACCCGTGCCCGTCCTCGAGCCTGGCGACGAGTTTTTCGAGCGTCTGGTGAAAGTCCGCCGCGTCGCGGTCCGCCGCGGCTTCGCGGAGCGCATCGGGCAGCGCCGCCTCCCAGTCGGTCCGCACCACGTCGAAGTACGGGTAGAAGTGCTGGAAGATGTTCCACGCGATGATCACGCCGATCAGACGCGTCGCACGGTCGTCGCCGCTGGGGCGCACCAGCGTTGCATCGTCCGGAGGCGGCACGCTCACGACCGCGCGCGGCAGCGTGCCCCGCTGGTCGCGGTGCACCGCCAGCGGCACGCGGCACCACACGCCGGGCGCGATCTCGCGATCCGTGCACGCGCCGATCGGCGCGACGTGCTCGGGCGTCGCCGCCGCGGCGTCCCACGTCAGGCGCTTGCTCTGGTACACCGGGTGGTCGGCCGTGAGACCAACGCCGTAGTGAAACCACGCCGTGCACCCGCTCGCCTGCGCGCCATCATCGTCGACGCTCGGCGGCGAGCACTCACCGTCGATCACCCCCGCGCGCACGACAACCGAAGGCGCGACCGGCGCACTCGCCGCGGACAGCGCGGCGGCGAGTTCTTCTGCGTTCCGCGCGGCCTCCACCGGCCCGAGCGCATCGCGCAACCACTGGTCCCAATCGCACGCCGCGGCCTCGTCGGACGGGTGAAAGTACCGCGCGTATCCGTACAGCCGCGCCAACGCGACGAGGTTGTCCGCCCCGCGGTCGGTCAGCGGCCGCGCGGGCTCGCCCGCGGCACGCGCCTCGCCGACGACCTCGAATGTCACGTCGTCGATCCAGAGCGTCGCGCCAAAGGCCATGAACCCCACGGCGATGCTCGCGGCGTCCGCGTCGATGTCGGCGACGATCTTGTACGGCTTCCACTGCGCTTCGGTCGCGGGCCGGTCGCTCATGTTGTCGAAGAAGCCGCTTTCGCCGCCCGCGCGGTCGACGCGGAGCCACATCTGGCCGCGCCCGCTCCCCGGCGGGCCGTCGGCCCGTACGCGCAGGCGCGCCGTCATCACCACGCGCTTGCCGCGGAACGGCGCCGCGTCGAACTGCTGCATCAGGTTGCCGAACTCACCGCCCATCGCTCCGCTGTCGCCGCCGCGGCGCGCCAGCGCGACGCACCGGCCTTCGCGCCCCGCGACGTTGCGGCGCACCAGTGCGCTCCACCCGGCCGAAGCACTCGGGCCGGGCACGAACCAGCCGGCCGGCGCAACGCCCGCATCGTCGCCCTCGAAGTCGAGGTTCGAGGGGCCGTCGGCGCGGGCCGCGACCGACGCGAGGACCAACAGAACCGTGGCGAGCAGGTACGGCATGGGAGGCGCTCCAGTCGGGGTGTGGTCCCCGTCCCGGCCCCGGCGACCGATGGCCGAAGCGGTGTGCCCGTCCCGCGTGCGACCGTCAATGTGTGCAAACCAACGCGGGATCCGTTAGTCTTTCCGGCCCGCGGTGCGGCGGCTTCGCTTTTTTCCGCCCTCCGCCCGCCCGCCGCCCTTTCCCGCTGTTGATCCGGAGCGCCCATGAGCAGCACGCCCCGTTCGAGCCGGTTCGGTTTCCTCGACGCCATCGAGTGGGCCGGCAACAAACTGCCCGACCCGTCGATGCTGTTCGTCTGGTGCTGCCTGATCGTGATCGTCCTGTCGGCGATCGGCACGCAACTGGGCTGGAGCGTCCAGCCCGTGCGGCCCGAGGCGGTCATGCAGACCGTGACCGACCCGCAGACCGGCGCGACGCGCCGGGACTACGTCATCGGCGCCGACGGGCGGCGCGAGGTGCGGCTGGTCGACGTCGGCGACCCGATCAGGTCGCGCAGCCTGCTGACCAGCGAGGGCATCTTCTGGATGCTCAAGACGATGGTCCGCAACTTCGTGGACTTTCCCCCGCTGGGCGTGGTGCTGGTGACGATGCTGGGCGTGGGGCTGGCGGAGCGTGCGGGGCTGATCGGCGCGCTGCTCAAGGCCGTGATGCTCGTCGTGCCGGCGCGGTTCTTCACGCCCATGCTGGTCTTTCTGGGCATCCAGTCGTCGATGGGCGCGGACTCGGGCTACGTCGTCCTGCCCCCCATCGCCGCGCTCATGTTCAAGTCGGTCGGCCGCAGCCCCCTGGCGGGCGTCGCGGCGGTGTTCGCGGGCATCAGCGCGGGGTTCAGTTCCAACCTGCTGGTCACATCGCTGGACCCTCTGATCGGCGGCCTGACGCAGACGGGCGCGCGCGTGATCGAACCGGGCTACGAACTCAACGCCGCGTGCAACTGGTGGTTCCTCGCGGCGTCCACGATCCTGCTCACGCTCGTGGGCTGGGCGGTGACCGACCTGTTCGTCGAGCCCCGGCTGAACAGGCGCTCGCCCGACGACGGCGGCCCGGCGCAGGTCGGCGCCGGCGCGGCGGAGTTGCGCGCCGAGCGGCTCTCGGCCGGCGAGTCGCGCGCGCTGCTGTACGCGGTCTCGGTCCTGGGCGTCATGCTCGCCGGCGTGCTGGCGCTGGTCTTCATCGAGGGCTCGCCGATCTACGGCGACGGCATGCCCGAGAGCCGATCGCCGCGCTGGATCATCGCGATCGTGCCGATCATCTTCTTCCTGTTCCTCGTGCCGGGGCTGGTCTACGGCGTCTCGATCGGCACGGTCCGCAGCGGGCGCGACGTCGCCAGACTCATGAGCGACGCGCTCGCCTCGACCGCGCCGGTGATCGTGCTCGCGTTCTTCGCCGGGCAGTTCATCGCGTACTTCAAGTACTCGCAACTCGACCAGTTGCTGGCCTACTCGCTGGGCAAACTGCTCGCCGAGAGCGGCCTGCCCCCCCTGCTGCTGCTGGCCGCGTTCATCGTCCTGGTGATGGTGCTCAACGTCCTGGTGTCGTCCGCGTCGGCCAAGTGGACGCTGCTCGCGCCCGTCTTCGTGCCCATCTTCATGCTCATGCAGGTCAGCCCCGAACTCACGCAGGCCGCGTACCGCATCGCCGACTCGTGCACCAACATCGTGACGCCGCTCAACGCCTACCTCGTGCTCATCCTCGCGGCGTGCCGGGCGCACGCGCCCAAGTCCGGCACCGGCACCATCATCTCGATGATGACGCCCTACTCGCTGGCGTTCGCGGTGGTGTGGACCGCGTTCCTGCTCGGCTGGGCCGCGCTGGGCATCGACCTCGGCCCCGGCGGCGGGCTGGTCTACACGCCTCCCTCGGCCGCGAACTGAACGCGCGGATCAGCGCGATGCGCCGCCGCGCTCGGCCAGACTCGGGACCAGCAGGCCCAACACGCTGGCCAGACACAGCACGCACGCGACCACCAGGAACGCCCGTTCCAGCCCGTACAGATCAGCCAGTCGCTGCGCGATCGGCGACCCGACGGACGCGACCGCCCACGCCCCGCCCATCATCAGCCCCGAGGCCAGGCTCGTGCGGTGCGGGATCAGCCGCTGGGCCATCGAGATCGTGAGCGGCACCACCGCGCCGTAGCCCACGCCCGCCGCCGCGCACACCACCAGCGCGGCCCAGCCGTGCGTCGAGGGCAGCGCGGCGATCATCGCGGCCCCGAGCAGCGGCGTGACGACCAGCAGCGCGCGCTCGTGCCGCACGTGGAAGAGCCACCCCAGCGCGACCCCGCCCAGCCCCATGCCCACCTGCTTGGCCGCCTGCAGCGGGCCGTTGATCTGCGAGGCCTGGATGCGCACCGCCTCGGTCAGTTCGTCGACCGGCGCGCGCCCGACCGCGATCACCTCCGACCATCGCACGATGAGTTGGATCAGGCACACGTCCGCGGCGAAGCGCAGCACGTTGCCCGCGTACAGCGCCCACACGCCGGCCCAGCGCCGGCTGCGCTCGCGCGCCGGCAGCCCGCGGTGCAGCGCGTGCGCGTCGATGGTTCGGTGCGCCACGCCGTGCGTCGCCACCGCCAGCGCGCCGACAAACACCAGACCGACCGGGATCAGGTACGCCATCGCGGCAAGGCCCGCCGCGGTCGACCCGCCCGCGCGCGCGAACCGCTCCACGTAGTGCCCCGCGGAGATGTTCCCGAGAATGCCACCGAGCATCCCCGCCAGATAGAACCACGCGATGCCCATCGAGCGGCGCGGCCCGGCGAGGTGCCCGACCGCCGCCGCGGCGACGGGGTGGAACGCGCCGATCCCCGCGGTGCCGATGATCTGCAGCGCGAGCAGTTCCTCGAACGTGCGGACGCGGCCAACCAGCCCGATCGCCACGACCGCCGCGAGGAAGCCGAGCGTCCCGAGCCAACGCGTGTCGAAACGATCGGAGGCGATCGCGACGACCGGCTGGATGACGCCGCTGGAGACCTGCCCGATCGCCAGCAGCAGCGCGCCCTGCGCGGGGTGGAGGCCGACGTGCCCCTCCAGCACCGAGAGCAGCGGCACGATCAGGAACGAGAAGAAATCGACCACCGTGTGCGTGGCGATCGCGGTCCACATCCGCCAGCGCGCGCCGGGGATGTGCGGATCGGTCGGTGCGGTCATGGGGAACGTCCCGCGGGCCCGCGTCGCCGGCTCGGCCCGCGCGGGGACGGGAACGTAGGCCGCGTCATCACGCCGCGCTCGGGTCGGCGAACAGCGGCGTCGAGAGGTACCGCTCGCCGAACGAGCACGCGAAGGTCACGATGCGCTTGCCGGCGAACTCGGGCCTGGCCGCCAGCCGCGCCGCGACGCACACGTTCGCGCCCGTGCTGATGCCGCCGAGGATGCCCTCCTGTTTCGCAAGACGCCGGCCCCAGTCGAAGGCCTCGTCGTTGCTGACCAGTTCGATGCCGCTCAGCAGCGACGTGTCGAGGTTCCGGGGCACGAACCCCGCGCCGATGCCCTGGATCTTGTGCAGCCCCGGCTGCCCGCCGGAAATCACCGGCGACGTGATCGGCTCGACCGCGATAGCCAGAAACGCCGGGTTCCGCGCCCGGATGTACCTCGTCACGCCGGTGATCGTCCCGCCCGTGCCGACGCCGGACACGATCGCATCAACCCTGCCCCCGGTGTCGGCCCAGATCTCCGGCCCGGTCGTCGCCTCGTGGATCGCCGGGTTGGCGGGGTTGTCAAACTGCTGCGGCATCCACGAGCCGGGCAGTTCCTGCACCATCTCCTGCGCCCGCGACACCGCGCCGCGCATGCCCTTCTCCGCGGGCGTCAGCACCAGTTCCGCGCCCAGCTGCTTGAGCAGGGCGCGCCGCTCGAGGCTCATCGACTCCGGCATGCACAGCGTCAGGCGGTACCCCTTGACCGCGCACACGAACGCCAGCGCGATGCCCGTGTTGCCGCTGGTCGGCTCGATGATGTGCGTGCCGGGGTCGCTCACGCCCGTCGCGCCGCGCGGGCGGATGCGCCCCTCCCTCTCCGCCGCGGCGATCATCGCGTGCCCGATGCGGTCCTTCACGCTCGCCAGCGGGTTGTCGAACTCCAGTTTCAGCAGCACCTCGGCGTGACCCTTCGGGATCACGCGGTTGAGCCGCACGAGCCGCGTGTTGCCCACGCAGGCGATCATGTCGTCGTACACGCGGTTGTGGATCGATGCGCTCATGGGCGCTCCGCTCGTGGGTGTGCCCGTCTTCATTCCGCGGGCCTCGGCGACTGCTCGACCGGCAGGTTGTTGGCTCGCCACTCGTCCATGCCTCCGGCATACAGCCGCACGCCCTTGTGCCCCGCGATCATCAGCCGCTTGGCGATCGCCTTGGCCACGCCCGAGCCGGGGTTCGCGCCGTACACCACCACCGTCTTGGCCCGCGCGATGCTCGGCTCCATCTCCGTCTTCACCTCGGACACCTGCGGCAACTGCAGGTTCATCGCGCCGGGGATCCTCCCGGCGGCGAAGTCCTCCGGCGAACGCGAATCGACAAACCTCGCCGCGCGGGCCGCGTGCAGTTTGCGGGTCTCGGCCAGATCGATGGACACGATGTCGCGGTCGCTGATCTTCTGTTGGCACCCCGTCAGAACAAGCGCAACTGCCAAACATATACCTGACAGAACCGACGGAGTGTGGCGGGCGGTGGTCATGGCCGCAAGCATACCGGGTGCAGCAACATTCGGCGCGGGCGGTATCACCGTGCAGACGCGAGCCGACGGCGGACTCCACCCGACAGGCCCACGGAGGGCGCCAAGCGAATGTTCCGATCATTCCTCGCTCTTCTCGCGGCGTGCCTTGCCGCCAAGCCCGCGCAGGCGGACCCGGCCCACGCCGGCGCATCTCCCAATGTCAAGGCACGCATGCTGGCGGAGACGCTGGCCTTCGCCCCCGGCAAGCGGACCCACTTGGCGTTCCACTTCGACATCGCCGAGAACTGGCACATGTACTGGCGCGGCCAGAACGACAGCGGCATGCCGCCGCAGATCGACCTGACGCTGCCCGACGGGTTCAAGGCCGCGAGCGCGCAGTGGCCCGCGCCCAAGCGCCACACGCTGCCGGGCGGCCTGCTCGACCACGTGTACGACACCACGCTCACGGTCATCGTTCCGATCGACGTGGCGATGAGCGTGCGGGCCGGTGGAGAGGCGACGGTCTCCGCCCGCGTCGAGTGGATGGTGTGCGACGACGTCTGCGTGCTCGAGGACGCCGAGTTCGCGCTCACGCTCCCGGTGCGCGACGCCGCGCCGTCGGTCGAGATCGACCCGGCCAACGCCAAGGTCTTCGCCGAAGCGCGGGCGCGGCTGCCCAAGCCGTTGCCCAAGGACGACCCGCCGGTGAAGATCGACTGGACCGCGTCCGACGTGGTGATCGACGCGCGCGGCGCGACGCAGGTCACCTTCTACCCCGACGAGGATGGGGTCGAAGTGCAATCGCCCATCACCAGCGCGACGGCGAAGGCGGCGCGGCTGGCATTCAAGGTCAGGCCCGCGCCGGGCAAGCGGCTGCTCGGCATCGTCGAACTGCACCGCGAGGGCGCGGCCAGGCCCGAGACATACACTGTTGACGTTGCGCCCGGGGTTGGAGCGGAGAGAAGCAACGAACCCTGACTCGTTTGTAAACGCGACGGGACCGACCCGGCGGCACGTGGCCGCGGGGGCCTCCGGCGCGAGTGGAATCACACAGGAGATGACGACATGATGACCCGGAACCTCTTTGCGTTGATCGCCGCGGGCGGACTTCTGATCGCCGGCTCGGCGGCCTCGGCCCAGAACCACAAGCCCGACGGCGCCAAGCCCGCTCCGACCACGACGCCCGACAAACAGCACGAGAAGAAGGACGACAAGCAGCACGACAAGAAGGACGAGAAGAAGGCCGACAAGGCCGTCATCGGCGAGACCGCGCCGTCGTTCGAGCTCACCGACACCGACGGCAAGACCGTCAAACTCTCGGACTACAAGGACAAGATCGTCGTCCTGCAGTGGTTCAACCCCGAGTGCCCGCACGTCGTGAAGCACTACGGCAAGGCCTCGACCTTCAACGACCTGCACAAGGACTTCTCGGCCAAGGGCGTGGTCTTCCTGGCGATCAACTCGGGCGCGCCCGGCAAGCAGGGCGCCGGCAAGGACCTGAACGCCAAGTACAAGAAGGACTGGAACATGCCCTACCCAATCCTTCTGGATGAGAAGGGCACCGTCGGTAAGGCCTACGGCGCGACCACGACGCCCCACATGTTCATCATCGGCAAGGACGGCAAACTCGCCTACAAGGGCGCGATCGACAACAACAAGGCGCTGGACGCCAAGGACTACAAGAACTACGTCCGCCAGGCGCTCGACCAGATCATCAAAGGCGAGACCGTGACCGAGCCCGAGACCCGCAGCTACGGCTGCTCCGTCAAGTACGCCAGCTGACATCCTCGGTCCGACAGGATCGACCGCGACAAAGTAAACTGGGCCCGGCCGGAGTCTCCCGGCCGGGCCTTCTTCGTGCGCCGCGTATCATCGGACATGCACACCGCCCTCGTCGTCCGCACCGCCGGCACCAACTGCGACGCCGAACTCTGCCGCGCGTTCGAACTCGCCGGCGCGCGGCCGAGCCTCGTGCACGTCGACCGCCTCGTCGAGGAGCCGTCGCGCGTCGCCGACGCCGACCTGATCGGCTTTCCCGGCGGATTCTCTTACGGCGACGACGTCGCGTCCGGGCGCATCCTCGCCGTCAAACTCCGCGAGCGCCTCTACCCCGCGCTCCGCGACGCCGCCCGCCGCGGCGTGCCCATGATCGGCGTGTGCAACGGCTTCCAGGTGCTGGTGCAGGTGGGCCTGTTGCCCGGCCCCGCGCCGGGGACCGATTGGCCCGAAGACGCCCCGCCGAGGCAGACCGTCGCGCTGGCCCACAACGCGCAGGCGCGGTTCGTCGACCGCTGGGTCCGTGTCGCGCCCGATCCCGCCTCGCCCTGCGTGTGGACGCGCTCGATGGCCGAACTCTGGCGCACCGGCGAGCGCGACCGGAGCCTCCGCGACGACGCGCTCGTCCTGCCCGTGGCGCACGGCGAGGGCCGCTTCGTCGCCGCGAGCGAGTCCGTGCTCGCCTCGCTCCGCGCCCACCACCAGATCGCGCTCCGCTACGCCGACAACCCCAACGGCTCGGCCGACGACGTCGCCGGCATCTGCGACCCGACCGGGCGCATCTTCGGCCTCATGCCCCACCCCGAGCGCTACCTCGACTGGACGCTGCACCCGTGGTGGACGCGCCTGCCCGAAGCGGCGCGCTCCGGCCCGACCCCCGGCCTGTTGCTCTTCCGAGACGCGGTCGAGGCCGCCCGCACCGCGCCGCCCCCGCTCGCCGCGGCGGCGCGGTAGGCTGGTCCGCATCCGGGCACGCGCATCGAGCGTATCGGCGCACGCCCGCGACGCCCCTCGCCCCTGCCGCGCACTTCATGGCGATACCCGAAACCAAACTCCGGCGCATCGGGTCCGAGTTCATCGTCTCGGACCGCGCCTGCGAGAACTGCGGGTACAGCCTCCACGGCCTTCGAACCGGAGGCGTGTGCCCGGAGTGCGGGCATTCGATCGGCCGCAGGGTGCGCGGCCCACGCTACAGCCAGCAACTGGTCGGCGCGCCGCTGCCGTGGCTCGACGTGCTCGCGACGGGCGCGACGCTCATGTTCCTGTCGGCGATGGGCGTCATCGTGCTGGCGGTAACGCTCGCGGTCGTCCGCAAGCCGGCGGTCTTTGTCATCCTGGGCCTGGTGTCGCTGGGCTGGTTCGGCGGAGTGTGGATCTGCACGCGCCCGCGTCCGCCGGTGGAAGGCTCGACCTACGACACGCGGCGCGAGTGGCGCGGGCTCCGCGTCGCTTCGCGCCTGACGCAGGCGTGCTGGCCCTTGGCGTGCACCGCCGCGATCGGGGCGCTCGCCGCCTTCAACACCGGCGCGGCGCCGTTCGTGGTCTACGCGTGCACAACCGCCGCGGCGGCGTTCGGCCTGTGCGCGGTCGGCGGGCTTGCGCCGATGTGTGCGCTGCTGGCCCACCTTGCCGACTGGGCCGAGGACACGGGCCTGGCGCAGGGGTTCCGCGGGTGCGCGTGGTTCGTCTGCTTCTGCCCGGCGGTGATCGGCCTTGTGATCCTCAACGGGTTCACCGGCGTCCTGGGCACGCTCGGCGGCGCGCTGCTGGTGACGATCATCATGGGCGTGTTCTACATCCCGCCGTTCTTCTTCCTGTGGTGCCTCTTCCGCTTTCAGCGCATGGCCAGTTGGGCCGTGTGGAACCACGTCGCGGCCGAGGCCAAACTCGACCGCTTCCGCGCCCGCGCCGCGGCGAACGCCCGCGTGGCCCGCCCAGAACCGGACCGTCCGCCCCCCCACCGCGGATAGATCCCGCGGGATACGCTCCGGTCGCATGCGGGTCGTCGTCCTGAGAAACTCGACCGCCGGGCGCGGACGCCGCCGCGCCGAGGTGGACCACCTCCTGTCCGCGCTCCGCTCACGCGGCCACGACGCGATCGTGCTCGACGTGCGCCGGGCCGACGGCACGACCATCAACGGCGAACTCGCCGGCGCGCTCCGCGGCGTGGGCGCGCTCATCGTCGCCGGGGGCGATGGGACACTGCACCACAGCGCACCCGCCGCGATCCGCGCCGGCGTGGGCGTGTACCACTTCCCGCTTGGCACCGAGAACCTGTTCGCGCGCCAGTTCCGCATGTCGGCCGCGGCCGACCGCGTGCTCAGCGCGCTCGAAGGCGCCGGCCGCACAACCGTCGACACCGCGACCTGCAACGGCCGGCCCTTTGTCCTGATGTGCAGCGTCGGATTCGACTCGTGCGTGGTCGAGCGCGTCGCCGCGGCCCGCCGCGGCGGGGTTTCGCGAGCCGACTACGTCCGCCACGCGCTGGCCGAAGTGGCCCGGCCGCGCTTCGTGCCGCTCACCATCTGCGCCGACGGGCGCGGGGTGGCGTGCGAAGCGCCCGGCATCGCGCTGGTGGCCAACTCGCGCCAGTACGCGGCTAGGCTCGACCCCGCGCGCGACGCGTGCATGCGGGACGGCCTGCTCGACGTGGTCTTTCTGCCCGTCGCGTCACGGTTCGAGTTGGCGCGCCGCATCCTGCAGGTCGCGCGCGGCGCGCACCTCCGCGACCCGTGTGTCATCCGAACGCGCTGCCGCGAGGCGTCCATCGTCGCCGCCGCGCCGGTGCCGTTCCAACTCGACGGCGAGCACGCGGGCACGCTGCGTCCCGGCGCGCCGCTCCATCTGCGCGTCGCGCCCGCCTCGCTGAGCGTTCTTGCCGACTGAGGCCGACGGCGCGGTCACTTCCGCGGCCTGTCGGTCCCCCCCGAGGCCAGCCACGCTTCGACGCGTGCGTCAACGCTCGCGCCGTCCACCGGCCCGTCGACGCGAACGCTCAGCCCGTGACGGCCGAGCCACTCGGTGGCGAGGTCCTCGAACTGCGCCGCGGACAGTTCGTCGATCGCCAGCCGCTCGTTCCTGCGGACGACGTTCTCGAGTTCGACCGCCGCGACGCGCTCGATCGCGTTCAGCAACTTGGGCGAGACGGGCGCGCCCGCCTGCTCGGCGCGGGCCTTGGCCCAGTCGCGCTGGCGCGTCCGCCACTGGCTCATGCGCCGGTCGGTGCGCTGCCGAACGTCCATCTCCCTCCCGTACGCCGCGAACGCCATCACACCGGGGAAGAGCATCTTCTCCTGCGCCTTGTTGGCCAGCCGGTCGAGCGAGCCCACGCGCCCCTGCCGGACGTCCTCGGTCATCTCGATCACCGCCTTGTCCGCGATGATGACCACCGAACGCAGGATGTCCCACTGCTGCCTGGTGCGCGGCCAGCCCTGGTTCAAGGGCGGCATGTTCGTCGGCAGCGCGACGTACCACTTGCCGTCTCGCTCGATCATCGGCAGGCCGATCAGCGGGATCAGCGGCTGGCCGTCGAGCAGGATCGTCGCCTGATCGTCGGTGATCATCTCCGTCGAAAGCCGCTCGGCGTTCTGCTCCAACCAGCCGTACGGATCGGCGAACAGCCGGTTGACCAGGTCGCGCATCGCGTCCTCGTCCTGCCCGCGCGGCGGGCCGCGACGGCGCGCGCCGCCGCCGCCCGCCAGTTGCGCAAGCAGCGGGTTCTGCGCGCCCGACGCCGCGCGGCGCTCGGCCTCGGCCTTCATCTTCGCCATCTCGTCGGGGAACCGCTGCTGCGTCGCCGCGGCCAGTTTCTGCATGTTGCCGAACAACCTGCCGAGTTGGTCCAGCATGCGGCGCATCTGGTCGCTGTCGGCCCAGATGAGGTCGGGCAGACGCTGCGTCTGCCCGTCGCGGATCATCTCCACCGCCGAGCGCAGCACGTCGTCGGGCGTCTCCTGGCTGTAGCGCTTCGGCCGGTCGCACGCCGGAAGCGCAAGCACGCCCGCCGCCAGCGCCACCAGCCACGCCCATCCGACGACCCGTTGCCGCATGCGCGACGCCTCCCTTGGCCGGCCCCCGTGCCGTGTGGTACGGCTCTGCTGCGGCAGAGGTTACACGGGACCGCCCGTCAGGACAGCCGGCCGCGGCGGGCGAACAATGCTCCGGAGGGACCGTTCATGACGCTCGAAATCAACGGCCAGCCCCGCCAGGTCACCGACGGCGCGACCGTCGCCGCGCTGCTGCGCGAGCTCGGGCTGGACCGGCAGGCCTGCGCGGTCGAGGTGAACGCCGAGTTGGTCCCCAAGCGGCAGCACGCCGACCGCGCCCTGACCCCGGGCGACCGCGTCGAGATCGTCACGCTGGTCGGCGGCGGCTGACGTTCCCCCCACCACCGCCCATCCTCCCACGCGCCACGCCCGAACGCCGCCGCGTGTACCCTCCCGCATGGCCACGACGCAGCACACCGCCGGATCGCCGGGCCTCCACCCGGACCTTGCCGACACGCTGACCATCGGCACGCGCACCTTCGCGAGCCGGTTGATCGTCGGCACCGGCAAGTACGCGACGTACGACCAGATGCGCGAGGCGCTCGACGCCTCTGGCGCGGAGGTGATCACCGTCGCGGTGCGGCGCGAGCGGCTGTACAACGAGCGCAACGAATCGCTGCTCTCGTTCATCGACCTGTCGCGCTACACCATCCTGCCCAACACCGCGGGCTGCTTCAGCGCGGCCGACGCGGTGCGCGTCGCGCGCCTCGGACGCGAACTGCTGGAGCAACTCGGCAACCCGGGCGCGAACTGGGTGAAACTCGAAGTGCTCGGCGACCGGAAGACGCTCCTGCCCGACCCGCTGGGCACCGTCGAGGCGACGCGCGAACTGGTCAAGGACGGCTTCGAGGTGCTCGCGTATTCGAGCGACGACCCCATCGCCGCGCTGCGCATCAAGGAGGCGGGCGCAACGAGCGTGATGCCCGCGGGTTCGCCCATCGGCTCGGGCCAGGGCGTGCTGAACCGGAACAACGTCGTGCTCTGCCTCGAACTGCTCAAGCAGGGCGACGCCGGGTACCCGGTCATCGTCGACGCCGGCGTCGGCGGCGCATCGGACGTCTCGATCGCGATGGAACTCGGCGCCGACGGCGTGCTGCTCAACACCGCCGTGGCGCACGCCAAACACCCGGCGATGATGGCCGCGGCGATGCGGCACGCGTGCGTCGCGGGCCGGCTGTCGTACCGCGCGGGGCGGATCCCCAAGCGCCTCTACGCGTCGGCGAGTTCTCCGTGGGAAGGCGTGATCGGGTATATTCCCGGCGAGTGACCGCCGGGCCGTCGCGCACCACGGCGGCCAAAGTCGGAGAGCCCGTCCATGCGTCGCAAGACCAACCTGATGACCAATCTGGCCGTTGTCATGCTCGGGGTGGGCGTGGTTTTGTTCATCTTTGTGATGCTCGTCCTGCTCTTCATGTAACCCTTTATCGGGCTTGGCTTTCCGTTCGTGGCCGGGGTTTTCGGACCTTGGCGTGCCGCGAACGTCCGAAGAACTCCCTGCCGAAGCCCTAAAACGTCGTAAAACCCGTTGCTATCGATAGATAGGGCTTGAGAACCGGCCTCCAAGCGGTTCTAATAGGCCCCTGTACCGGGCCACCGGCCTTGTCCTTCCCGTTGACGCCGCGCACGGAGCGCGCGGCCGAGGGTCGTGTGTTACGCGTCGGCTATTTGTTCAGGAGCCGGTCACATGTCGAGGCGTTTGTTCCCCAACGGGGTCGCCTGCTTCGCATTCGTGCTGTTCGCGCTGGCGTTCGCGCACGCCGCGAACGCCGCGACGTTCACCGTCACCAGTCTCGCCGACGTCGTCGATCCCAACGACGGCGTCCTCACGCTGCGCGAGGCGATCATCCAGGCCAACGCCGACCCCGGCCCGCACACGATCAACTTCGCCGTCAGCGGCGTGATCCTGCTGACCAACTCCAGCGCGCTGCCGACCATCACGACCAACGTCACGATCGAGGGCCCCGCTCTGCCCAACCGCGTCGAGATCCGGCGCGACAGTTCCGCGCCGCGCTACCGCGTCCTGACGGTCGGCACCGGGGCCAACGTCACGCTGCGCCGGCTCGTGATCTCCAACGGCTTCCCCGCGGCGGGCGTCAACGCCGGCGGCGTCCTCAACCAGGGCGTGCTGCTGGTCGACCACTGCGAGATCCGCGACAACCGCACCGAGGGCGCGAGCACGCTCGGCGGCGGCATCGCCTCGGGCAACGCCCCCGGCGCGCAACTCACCATGACCAACACCACCGTCGCCGGCAACACCGGCGGCTGGGGCGGCGGCGTCTACGTCAACGACACCGCGCTGAGCACCTTCCGCAACTGCACCATCTCGGGCAACACCGCCGAGTTCGGCGGCGGCATGCGCGTCCACACCCCCGACGTCATCGTCACCAACTGCACCATCGCCAACAACACCGCCACGACCAACAACGCCGCCAACGCCGGCGGCATCATGGTCATCCGCGGCCTGCGGATGAAGAACACCATCGTCGCCAACAACAACGGCGGAACCGGCGCCACCAACGCCACCAACATCCGCCTCGTCGGCGGCACCGCCGTCTACGTCAGCGACGGATACAACCTGCTCAGCACCAACACCGGCGGCAACCTGCCCGCCGCGGCGACGGGCGACCTGTACGACACCAACCCCATGCTCGCCGCGCTGGCCGACAACAGGGGCTTCGGGCGCACGCACGCGCTGCGCCTCACCCCCACGCCCAGCCCCGCCATCGACAAGGGCGCGGCCGAGCCGGGCCTGTTCCTCGACCAGCGCGGCTCCATCCGGCCCATCGACCAGCCCGGCATCCCCTCCGCACCCGGCGGCAACGGCTCGGACATCGGCGCGTTCGAACTCTCCGGCGACCTCGACAACGACGGCGTCGAGGACTTCGTCGACAACTGCAAGTTCGTCTTCAACCCCACCCAGCAGGACACCGACGGCGACGGTGTCGGCGACGCCTGCGACAACTGCCCGTTCGTCCCCAACCCGCCCGTGCTCCGCGGCGACGGCGAGCCGGTCCAGCCCGACTTCGACGGCGACGGCATCGGCGACGCCTGCGACAACTGCCCGACCATCTTCAACCCCGGCCAGGAAGACGCCGACGGCGACGGGGTCGGCGACGTGTGCGACAACTGCCCGACGGTCTTCAACCCCGGCCAGGAGGACTCCAACAGCAACGGCATCGGCGACGCCTGCGAGGCCTCGCCGCCGGTCGCCGTCAGCGACATCTACTCGACGCCCGAGGACACAACGCTCAACGTCCCCGCGCCGGGAGTGCTGCTCAACGACTTTGACCCCAACCCCGGCGACACGATCACGGCGGTGCTGGTCACCAATCCCTCCAACGGCGTGCTCACCTTCAACGCCAACGGCTCGTTCACCTACACGCCGAACCTCAACTACAACGGCCTCGACTCGTTCACCTATCGCGCCCGAGACCAGGGCGGCCTGCTGTCGAACATCGCGACGGTGACGATCACCGTGACACCGGTGAACGACCCGCCGGTCGCCGTCAACGACGCCTACACCACCGCCGAGGACACGCCGCTGACGATCAACGCCCCCGGCGTGCTCGCCAACGACACCGACATCGACGGGCCCTTCCCGCTCTCGGCGGTGCTCGTCTCC
>CALKJW010000036.1 GCA_937995595.1 uncultured Phycisphaerales bacterium
CAAGGGGCAGCCGCTGGAGTCTGCGGTCGCGCTTGCACGCAGCAGCATTACAGACCCAGTCGACGCCGAACTGACCGCGTGCATGGTCGCCGGCTGGGAGTGGCGATGGCGTGAGGCCCCGATCGGCAGGTGCCTTGCCGCGGAATCGACCTGGCGGGTCCGCGTGGGGCGCGGGCGCGGCGCGTTCACCGCCGCCGGGAAGATCGACGCAGTCTACGAACTGCCCAGCGGCGAGGTCGCGGTCGTCGAGAACAAGACCACTCGCGAGGACATCACGCCGCTGTCGGACTACTGGCGCAGGCTCAACATCGACCGCCAGATCAGTTGGTACATCATGGGCGCGCGCGAGCTCGGGTTCCCGGCATCAACGGTCATCTACGACGCCGCGCGCGTGCCGGGCCTGCGGCCGCGGCTGCTGTCGCGGAAGAAGGACGGCGACGGCGGCCGCGAATCGCTGGAGCAGTACGCCGCGCGCGTGATGGAGGACATCACGGGCCGGCCCGACTGGTACTACGCGCGGCACGAAATACCGCGTCTTGAGTCGGACATTGCCGAGGCCAGGCAGGAAATGGTGCACTGGCACCGCATCCTGCGCGACTACCGCAGATCCAACCGCTGGCCGCGGAACTCCGACGCCTGCATGAGGTGGGGCCGGTGCCCCTACTTCGGCCCGTGCGCCGACGGCTACGACCCGATCACCCAGGGCGTTCCCAGCGGCTACCGCGTGGTGGACGACGTGAACGCAGAACTCCAGGAGACTCGCAGTGAAGACGCCGACAGCATCGCCGCCGGGAGCGGCGCCGCCCAGACTGAATAGCGCACCGCCGCCGCCGTCAACCAGGACCGCGCCGCCGCCGATCGAACGGCCGAGTCCGGACAGGCACGGCGTCCGCGTGGTGTACGTAGCCGTGGAGGGATTCGGCAAGACCACCGTTGGCGCGCTGGGACCGGCGCCGCTGATGATCATCGCGCCCGAGGAACACGGGTACCTCACGCTGTACTCGCGGGGCCTGGTGCCCGAACTCCCCGTGATGCAGCCGCGGTCGTGGCCCCAACTGCTCGCCGGGATCGAGGCGGTCACCGCCGAGCCCGGCGAGGTCGGGACCGTCGTGCTCGACGCGATCGTCGGGTTCGAGTCGTTGTGCGCGGCGTGGGTGTGCCAGACGAACTTCGGCGGCGACTGGGGCGAGCGTGGGTTCGCCGCGTACGGCCGCGGCTCGCGCATCGTTGCGCGCGAGTGGCCGGGCCTGCTGGCGCGGCTCACGGCGCTCTCGCGGCGCGGCGTGAACGTGCTCATGCTCGGCCACGCGCGCGTCCGGCGCTTCAACGCGCCCGACGGCCCCGACTACGACCGTTACGAGTGCAACGTCGGCACCGACGAGGTATGGGCGCGCACGAAGGCGTGGGGTGAGGCGGTGCTGTTCGGCTCGTTCCGGCCGATCGTCGAACAGGACCGCGTCGAGGGGAACGTCGCCAAGGCGCACGGCAAGGCGATTGCGCACGAGCGCATCCTTCGCTGCCAGTACAGCGCCGTGGCCGACGCGAAGAACCAGTTCGGGCTCGCGCCCGAGTACAAGTTGCCAGACGACCCGGCCGCGTGCGCCGCGGCGTTCTGGGCACTCATCATCAACAGCAAGGAGAACAGGCGATGACGTATGGCGATCAATGGGCGGGCGACTCGATCGATCAGAACCAGGACGTTCTGTGGCCGCCCGGGAACTACGAGGGCACACTGCTGCGCTACGAGTGCGGCGCGTCGGCGGCCAAGGGCACGAACTACATCAGGCTGTGGTTCGAGGTTGGCGGCGCCGAGAAGGCGGTGGACGTGTGGATCACCGAGGCCTCCATGCAGATGGCGACGGAGCGGCTGGCCAAGGTCGGCTGGGACGGCCAGTACCCCGAGTGCGGCTTTGCGGCGATGGGGAAGACCGTCAGTCTCTACATGCGCCACGACACCTACAGGGGCAGGACCAGGGAGCGCTGGGACATAAGCACGATGGAGTCCAGGCCCGCCAACGACGACGTGATGAGCCGGTTTGCTGCGCGGTTCAGGGCGACGCAGGCCGCGCCCGCCGCGGTTCCGGGCACGCCGCCGAAGGCTCCGCCGAAGCCGCCTGCTGTGCCCGTGCCCGCCGCGCCCGCGCGTCCGGTCGCGGCGCCGCCGCGGACGGCGAAGAAGGCCGAGGCCGTGCACACACAGGACACCGCGTGGGCGGCGTGGGTTCAGGTGTTTGGGGAGAAGTGCGACGCCGAATCGTTCTGGCGCGCCGTTGACGATGTGCGCGGGCATACGCCCGTGGAGTCGATGACGGCCGAGCAGTGGGACAGGGTCGCCGGCGCGTGCCTTCCGTTCTGACGCGCCAGCGTGAAGGATGAGGATGTCCGAGTGCCTGTGACGCACACAATCCTGCCGGTTCCGGCTAGCCCCGAGCGCGAACGCTGCGACAGGCACCGCGCCGGGGCTGGTCGTTTGCGCGGAGGAACAACGCGATGACCGCTCGATCACTGCTGCCGCACCCGCTGGCTGCGATCTTCCCGCGACTGACAGCCGAGAGCAGGCAGGACCTTATCACTTCGCTTGAGAAGGGCTACGACGAAAACCATCCGATCTGGATCTACAAAGGCATGGTGCTTGACGGGTACAACCGCTACACGCTTGTGACCGAGATCAACAAGCGGCGCGGCGACGGCGAGCAGATCGTTCCGGTGTTCCGCGAGTTCACAGGTGACGATGACGACGCCTTCGAGTTCGTGCTCAAGCAGAACCTCCGGCGGCGCCACCTCTCCGAGGGTGAGCGCGCCGGTCTCTACGTGCTGATCGAGAAGCGAACAGGCCGCAAGGTGCGGGGGCTCGGCGAAACTGTGCCTGTCTGTTCGAATCCTGTTCGTGAAAGTGCGCCCTCAGGGCGCACTTTACCAACCGTAGGCCTAACAGAAAGGGCTCGCGCTATCGAGGCCAAGTGTGCCCCTCGCACGCTCGCGAAGGCGCGACAACTGGACCGTCTCGACCCCAAGGCCCTTGAGTCTGTCGTCTACGGCGGCCAGAGCCTCAATGCGGCGTTGCAGAGGGCCAAGGCGGCTGCGAGGGCCCTTGAGCGTTCGAAGCCCGCAGCGGGCGTTGACGCGGCCGGGCGGGCCATCCACGAAGCGGCGCGCCAAGCACTGACGAACGACCGCCAACGTTTCGTTGACGCCTCAAGGGCACTGCACGCGCTCAAGCGCACCATTCGGGCCATCAGTGAGAGCCCGGCCGGCCGGCTCCTCAACTGGCAGTCGGTCGAAACCGACCTCGACAACGTGCTGCGCCAGCTGCGCTACACCGCGCCCTACACGTCGTGCCCGCTGGGCGACCCCTGCGACGACGGCTGCAGACTGTGCCGC
>CALKJW010000037.1 GCA_937995595.1 uncultured Phycisphaerales bacterium
TGCTCGATGCCTCAAAATTGGCCCCCAATCAGGTGATCGGTAGTTACGAGATCGTCACCAAGTTGGCCGAAGGTGGAATGGGGTCCGTCTACAAAGCTCGTCGGGTGAGTGACGGCTTACTGGTGGCATTGAAAGTGATTCCCCCCGCCACGGCACGCAACCCTGTTTTACTGAAACGTTTCGAGCAAGAGTTTAAGGCGGCTAGTCAACTCAATCATCCGAATGTCGTTCAAGCGATCGAGTACAATAATACCAGCCCGACGCCGTTTTTGGTCATGGAATTCGTCGACGGCGAATCGCTGGGGCAACGCATCGAACGCGACGGTCGTATTGGCGAAGAAGAATCGATTCGCATCATCGCTCAGGTCTGCCAAGGTCTGCATCGTGCCCACAAACAAGGCCTGATCCATCGCGATGTCAAACCCGACAACATCATGGTCACCCGCGACGGCGTGGCCAAACTGACCGACCTGGGGCTGGTCAAAGATGTCGAAGGGGAATTGAACCTGACCCGCACCGGCCGGGGGTTGGGGACGCCTCACTTCATGGCCCCAGAACAGTTTCGCAATGCTAAAAATGTCGATGTCCGCTCCGACATCTATTCCTTAGGCGCGACCCTGTACATGATGGTGACCGGCAGCATTCCCTTTGACAAATGTGGCCCGCTCGATTGTTGGATGAAAAAGATCCACAACGACTTCCCCGCACCGCGACAACTCGTGCCTAGCCTGTCGGAACGGATCGACTGGGCCATCCGCCGGGCCATGAGCGGCGACCCGGAAAAACGCCCCGGCACCTGCCGCGAATTCGTCGAAGATCTCATGGGCCACTCGATTCGACTACCGGCCAATCCGTTGGAGTCGTTCCAAGGACTGGACAACTGGTATCTGGTCTACAAAGACGAAAACGAGCAGATGCACACGGTCAAAGGCAGTACCGAGGCAATTCGCAAAGCCTTGCGCGAAGGGCTGTTGGGCGATGCAAGCAATATTCGTGCCTGCCGGACCAAGCAAGGGCCTTTCCAACCGCTGCGCAGCTACCCCGAGTTCCGCGACCTAATCATCGAACCGGCACCGATGACGCTCAACACGGGGAATGCCTCGCAGTCGGCTGCTGCAAAATCCGCAGTGGGGGGGAAAGGCGGCGGAGCGACGGCCGCTGCGTCGGTGCCGGCGAAACCCGCGGTGCCGCAAAATCCCATCCGCCCGAATGACCCCGAATCGGTCGATTTCAACACGCCGGGGGATGTCGCCGGGGGATCGTCCGCCCATGCCGCGATTCCGGTGCCGCGGCCTACGCCGCCGGTTCTTCCCACGCCGGGCCAGCGCATCGTCATCACCCCAGTAGGCCGAGCTGCTATGCCCAATCACGCTCCGGGAGGCATGCCGCCGACCACGTTGTTGCCCAGTCTCGGTGCGCCGCCAATTGGCACCAGTGGCCCGCCGAGCGGACGGCTGCACATCCCCAAAGAAGCCGTCAGTGGCCGCAGCAGCGGTAGTGATTGGATGACTTGGGTACTTGTCCTGCTGATCGTGATTGCCTCTGCTTTGGCCGCTTTCTTGTGGCTTGGCTCCCCCCGTTGAATGCCGAAGGTCCGCTTCTCCCCTGACCGCCTCCGTAGCACCAGCACCGCTTGCATGAGCAGCTTCCCGCTGGGAACTTGTGAGCGCAAGCCCCCCCAGGAAGTTGCAATGAATTCTCGCGAGGGGATGTCCGCCTGGGCTTGGCTCATCCGCTTGTGTAAATAACTTCCTTCTGCGGATTCAATTTACACACCTATGGGATGATGAAGTTCGCTTCCCAGACGATCGATTCCTCGTCGGATCGGGTAGTCATAGCATCGAGCGAACTTGCTTCGGAGCGTGAACGATGGCATCCATTCAACGAGCAGTCGGACGCGGAGTGACCAATCCACGCAGCGAAGACGTTTTATTGGTGCAGCAACTGCTGAACCGTCACCGTCCTGCACCGCTGTCGAAAATCGCGGAGGATGGCATTCAAGGCAATGAAACCATTGGGGCGATTGAAGAATTCCAACGCCGGGTAGTCAAGATGAACCCCCCCGATGGCCGAGTTGACCCGAATGGCCGCACGATTCGGATGCTCAGCCAAACGCCGGGCCAAGGGGGAGTCGAACCATCGGCACTGACACATCATCGCATCGTGGCTGCTTCCCCGGTTGGTGCGGCAGGGCCTAAGACGACGACCACTCCTCCCGCGGTCGTCGGCCAGTTCGATACCTTCAGTCATCCCGATGCGTCGAAGGTGACGCTCAGCTACGGTTCCAATGCGGTACGGCTCAATGCCAAAGCGGAACATCTGCTCAAAAGCATTCTCGCCAGTGTCGGCATCGTGGGGGCCACCGTCACCAGCACGCTGCGCACCTATCACGATCAAGCGCGGATCACCATGACGCAGACCTACGTCAGTAATCCCAATACGGTAGCGCAATGGTACGGCCAAGACGTGCTGGATGCCTGCAAGCGATTCAGCAAAACCAACGACATTCAAGGCTTCGCCGATTGGTGGCGCGACCGGGATGCCAAACGCGGTCGAGTGTCGAGCCGGCACCTGTCGAATCGCGCTCTGGACGTTGTGCCGAATGGGAACCGTGCTAAGTTTGCCAAGAAGGTCGAAGAACTCATTCCCGTGGCTGGCTCGGGGGTGCAACGCATCATTCCCAAAGGGGTCATGGGCGAGCCGGTCGATCACGTCGAATTCACCTTCCCGGTCACTGATCGCAGCAGTTGAACGGTGCGGACGGACGTTCGCTAGGTCGTCGGTTTAGCGGAGTCCTTGGCTCCATGCCGAGCGGCTGATCAGATCGACGACCTGCATCGCGTTCAAGTTCGGATTCGCCTGCCGGACCAAGGCCACCACCCCCGCGACGTGGGGAGTGGCCATCGAGGTACCATCGAGCCGCTCGAATTCATTCCCACGCCGTGTCAGCGATAGCACATCGATTCCCGGAGCTACGACGAAGTTCCGCAACGGGGGCTGACTGGTCGCTCCATTGGAGAAAGCGGGGACGCGATAGAAGCGATCCACCGCTCCCACGGGCAATACATGATCGAACTCGTTGGCCAGCACCGCTGGATACAGCGGCCCGGCCAGCGACTCGTTGCCCGAAGCGGCGACCACGACCACGTTGGCAGCCAAGGCTCGGGCGATGGCGGCCCGTTCGCCCTCAGCCAGCGGGCCCCCCAAACTCATGCTGATCACCTGGGCACCGTTGCGGATAGCATAGTCGATGGCACGGATGTAGCCGCTGTCGCTAAAGCCCAAGCCGCCGAACACCCGCAAGGGCATGATCACCGCTTCCGGCGCAACCCCCGTGATGCCGCCGTTGCCGCGATTGGCCGCGATCGTGCCGCTGACATGACTGCCGTGGCCGTCGCTGTCCCGGGGTTGATTGTCATTGCCGACAAAGTCCCAGCCACGCACGTCGTCGATGTAGCCATTGTTGTCGTCGTCGATGCCGTTGTTGGGAATCTCCAGCGGGTTGGTCCAGATGTTGGCCGCCAGGTCCGGGTGCGTGAGTTGCACGCCGGTGTCGATGACGGCGATGACCACGCGGTCGGTGCCGGTGGTGATGTTCCACGCCAGTTCGGCGTCGATGTCGGCGCCCGGCACGCCCGCCGCGGGCTGGCCCGTGCCCGAGTCGGGGAACTCCAGCCCGGTGTTGTTGTGCCCCCACTGGAACGGGTAGCCGGCGTCGTTGGGCGCCAGGCGGTGCTGGTAGACGCGGTTGGGCTCGACCAGCCGGAGCCACGGGAAGTGCTGCACCGCGGCCTGCGCCATCGCCTCGGTCACCTGGCCACGCACCACCAGCGACGAGAACATGCCCAGCGCGGTGGTCTCGATGCGCTCGGGCTGCAGGCCGAAGAACTCCGCGACCTTCACGGTTCGGTTGGCGACCTGCTGGCGCGTCTGCTCGTTGTGGAACGTCAGCACCCAGGAGTCGCGCACAACCTCGACGGCGCGCCCGTTCCAGTTGATCGTGTGCGTCGCGTAGCGGTCGTCCTGCGGCGCGGCGTTGAGCATCACCCGCGCCTCCAACTGCTCGACGCCGGGCACCCCGCCCTCGGCCAACTGCGACCGACCCGTCACGCCGCCGACACCCTTCAGCCAGTTGCGCTTGCGCATCACGAACACTCCGAGGTTGTGGGCTCGCGGTGAGGCGGAACCCGGCGCTGCACGTCCCCTTCCCCGTGACCCTGCCCGATTCAAACCCGAGGCCACGCCGACCGGCTGCCGCGCCGGCTTGCTGTGCTCCCACCGCTCCGGCGGCGGCGCTCGCGCCGTCGCCGTCCCCACAGTCTAACACGCTTCGGGCAACTGTGCGTCGGTTCATCAACGGAACGCGGCAGTTCCGCACGCCGCGGTCGAGCAACCCGCCTCCGCCGGTGTGCCGTCCCTGTACACTCCCTCTCCCACCCATTGTCCAAGGAACCCGTTCCCATGCGAACCCGTGCGCTCCGGTCGTTGTGCCTGTTCGTGGCGTCTGTTCCGGCGTTCGGCTGTGCCGCGACCCCCGCCGCGCCCGAGATGCACCTCCAGCCCGCGCTCTCCAGCGCCCCTTCGCTGGTGCGGTTCCCGGAGTTCCCCAGCCTCTCGCCCGACGGCCGGACCGTCGTGTTCGCGTGGGCCGGCGACCTCTGGGCCGCGCCGACCGCGGGCGGCCCGAGCATCCGCCTAACCGCGCACCCGGCGACCGAGCGGCGCTCGGCGTTCTCACCCGATGGCAGCCTGCTGGCCTTCGAGTCCGACCGCGACGGCTCGCGCAGCCTGTACGTCATGTCGCTCGACCGTGCCGGCGACACGCTGGTGCCCGGCCCGATCTGGCGCATCACCGGCGGCGACCGCGCCCAGTCGCTGGGCGGCTGGTCAGCCGATGGCCGCTCGCTCTACTTCGCCGGCACCCAGGAGCCCGAACTGCACCGCTCGCCGCGGATGTACGTGGTGGATGTCGAGCGCAGCGGCGAGGGCTGGTCCGGCGGGCCGATCCGCGAACTGACGCGTGCCTTCGGCGGCATGCCGCGGGCGACGCGCGACGGCGGCGTGCTGTTCCATCGCGGCCGCTACGACCCCGACCGACCGAAGTACCACGGATCGGGAAGCCTCGACGTGTATCGCATGTGCTTGTCGGACAGCACGTTCCAACGTCTGACCACGCACCCGAACAACGACTTTGACGCATGGCCGGTGTTCGACGGCGGGACACTCTTAGTCTCCAGCCGCGACGGGCAGAACAACCTTTGGAAACTCCCCGCGGGAGCTGCCGAACCGAACGCAAAGCCTGTGCAGATAACACGTTACGCGCCGACCGCCGAGGAGTACACCATCGCCCACGGGGTCCGCGATCTGGCCGTCTCGGGCGATGGCCGCACGGCGGTCTTCGGTCTCTGGGACGCGCTCTACTCCCTCGATCTGGCCGCGGCGGGCGCGACGCCGAGCAGGATCGACATCCACGTCGGATCTGACACACAAAGCCTTGATTGGCAACGCCTTACAGTGAGCAGCCAGGTTTCCGAGGCCGCGCTCTCGCCCGACGGCAAGACCATCGCCGTCATCGCCCGCGGCGAGGTCTTCATCCGCCCGACAACCGAGGGCCGACCGACCCGCCGCGTGACGACGACCTACGGCCGCGAGCGCGACCTGGCGTGGTCGCCCTGCGGCACGACGTTGTACTTCGCCTCCGACGAGCCAACACCGGGCGCAGCGCCCGGCGCGTACTCGCTGTGGACGGCGACCGTCGCGCTTGCGCGCGAGGATGTTCGTCCCGTCGGCGGCGCAACCAAGGATGACTCCGCCGAGAGCCGGCGCGCCGACGCCAAGAAGGACGACAAGCCCGACCCCGGCAAGCGCTGGGCCGAGGCGGTGACGTTCGAGGTCCGCCCGTTCCTGGCCGCGAACGAGGACCTCCGCCGGCCGAACCCCTCGCCCGACGGCAAGCGGCTGATCTACACCCGCGGCCGCGGCGACGTGATGCTGCGCGACCTGGGCGGCGACGCCGCGGGCGCCGAGCGCGTGCTGCTGCGCAACTGGGACAGCGGCGTCGAGGTGCTGTGGGCGAGCGACTCGCGCCACGTCGTGTACGCGGTGAACGACCTCGACTTCAACACCGACATCTGGCTGCTCGACACCGGCGCGGCCGATGCGCGACCGATCAACCTCACCCAGCACCCCGACAACGACTACTCGCCGCGCCTGAGCGCGGACGGCAAGGTGCTCACGTTCCTCTCGGAGCGCGGCAGCGGCGACGACTCGGTGGACGTGTACCAGGTGTACCTCGACCTGGAACTCGAGGGCATGACGGCGTACGAGCGCGACGAGTACTTCAAGAAGGCCGCAGACGCCGCGGGCAAGCGCAAGCCGCTGGAGATCAAGAAGCCCGCCCCCACCACCCCCACCACCGCGCCGGACAAGGACGAGAAGAAGGACGAGGCCGCGCCACAGGGCGACGCCGCGCCCGCGGCGGAAGCGAAGAAGGCCGACGACAAGCCCGCCGCGCCGGCCAGGGCCGAAGAACCCAGGCCGCTGAAGTTCGACGCCGACGACGCGTACCTGCGCATCCGGCGGATCACCTCCTCGCGCGGGAACGAGGGCAACCTGGCGATGACGCCCGGCGGCGACCGGATCATCTTCACCGCGCCCTCGGACGAGGGCCCGCCGTCGCTGGTGAGCGTCGACCACAAGGGCGGCGACCGCAAGGTCATCGCGCCAGGGCCGCTGGGCGGCGTCGATGTCTCGCTCACCGGCGACCGCGTGGTGTTCGTCAAGAGCGGCGCGGCGAACACCGCGCCCAAGGCCGGCGGCAAGGTCGATACGTGGGCGATCGACGCGCAGATCGAGATCGAGACGGCGCGCCAGCAGCGGCAGAAGTTCCTCGAGGCCGCGCGCGTCGTCGGGCAGAACTTCTACCACAACACGCTCAAGGGCCTCGATTGGGAAAAACTCACGCGGCGCTACCTGCAGCTGGCCGAGCGCACCCGCACCAGCGACAGTTTCAACCGCGTGGTGAACATGCTCTTCGGCGAACTCGACGGCTCGCACCTGGGCATCTCGGGCGGGAGCGCGACCGACGGCTGGTCGCCGCCGAGCGCGGCGACGGGATACCTCGGCGTGCGCGTCGAGCCCGCGCCGGGCGGGTTCCGCGTGACGCACGTCACCCCCAAGGGCCCGGCCGACAGCGCGCCCTCGCGCCTGACCGCCGGCGACGTGCTGGTGTCGGTGGACGGCCGGCGCTTCGCCGCGGCCGACGACGCCGCGCCCTCGATGCACATCGACGAGTTCTTCCGCGGCACGACCGGACGCGAGACGCTGCTGGAGGTCGCCGGTGCCGACGGCGCGCGGCGGATGGTCCTGATCGTGCCGATCTCGTGGGGCCAGTGGGATGCGCTGCGCTACGCCGAGATCGTGCAGCAGCGCCGCGCCATGGTCGAGCGGCTCAGCAACGGCCGTCTGGGCTACCTGCACATCCGCGGCATGAGCGAGCCGAGCGTGCGCGAGTTCGAGCGCGACCTCTACGCCGCGGGCAAGGACAAGGACGGCCTCATCATCGACGTGCGCGACAACGGCGGCGGCTCGACGGCGGACATCCTGCTCAGTTCGCTCACCGCGCCGCGCCACGCCAAGACCCAGCCGCGCGGCGTCGACCCCGCCGACGTACCCGAGGACGCCTACCCGCGCGACCGCCGGCTCATCTACGCCTGGACGCGCCCCATCAACGTGCTCATCAACCAGAACTCCTTCAGCAACGCCGAGATCTTCGCGCACGCGGTCAAGACCTCGGGGCGCGGCAGGTTGATCGGCACGGCGACCTTCGGCGGCGTCATCTCGACCGGCGGCACGACGCTGATCGACGGCACGTCGGTCCGCCTGCCCTTCCGCGGGTGGTACCTGCCCGACGGCACCGACCAGGAGAACAACGGCGCGCGGCCCGACGTCGACGTGCCGCAGACCCCCGAGGACGAGGCGATCGACCGCGACCGGCAACTGGAGGCCGCGGTCGAGGACCTGCTCAAGCAGTTGAAGAAGTGAGCGGACGGGCGCGGCCTCAGGCCAGCACGCCGCGCCGGCGAAGGTCGTCGAGCACCAGCCGCGCCACGTCGGCATCGGAGCGCACGACCATGCGCGTCATGCCCCGTGCCGCGGCGAAGTGCTCCAGCCTGCGCTGGTACTCCGCGAGCCGCGCCTTATAGCGCTCGACGAGTTCGGGCGTGAGCGTCACCTCGGCCGTGCGCCCGGTCTCGACGTCGGTCAGGCGCAGATCGCCGAGCATGATGCGCCCGCCCTCGCCGTCGGTCTCGGCCAGCGGGTCGAGTTCGCCGGGCGCGAGCGTCTGCATCAGCAGCACGTCCCACCCCCCGCCGCCGATCGCCGCGCCGGCCGCCCCACCACCCCCGGCACCCCCGCTCAGCAGGGCCAGCCCCTCCTCGTAGCCGCCGGGGATGAGCAGGTCGGAGATCAGCACCACCACGCCGCGGCCGGTGCGCGACCTGGCGATCGCGCGAATCGCGGCGTTGAACTCGCCCGCGCCCAGCGCGCCCGGCGCGGCACGCCCCGGCCCGGTGGCCGAGACGAACGTGCGGTCGATCAGGAACCGCCCGAGTTGCTGGGCCGCGCGACGGCCGCGGACGGCCTCCATCACTCGAAGGCCCGCCGATGCGCCCCCGCTCCCGCCGCCCCCGAAGATCCACGCCGCGACGCGGTTGTTGCCGACCAGCGCCGCGTAGCCGAGCGCCATCGCCAGTCGCTGGGCGAAGAGCAGTTTGTTGGGGTTGCCGGCGTCCATCGAGGCCGAGGCGTCGAGCACGACGTGCACCGCCAGATCCTGCTCTTCCTGGAAGATCTTGATGAAGAAGCGGTCGAGGCGCGCAAAGACGTTCCAATCGACGTGGCGCAGGTCGTCGCCGGGGACGTAGGGGCGGAAGTCCTCGAACTCGACGCTGCGGCCGCGGGCCTTGCTGCGCCGCTCGCCCTGCAACTTGCCGGGAAAGACGCGGCGCGAAACGACATCGACCGAATCCAGCGCCGCGGCCAGTTGCGGCGGCAGCAGTTCGTCGATGGTCGTGGGCCGGCGCGTGGCGGGCGAGGCGAGCACGGGGAAGTGTAACGGTGCGGCGGCCGATCAATGGCCGACCGGCCCGGAGCCCCCGCCCGCCGCCGCCGCGGCGTCGCCCGCCGGTTTAATCTTCCGCCATGAAGACCCCCGCCCACTGGCTGATCGCCGTCTCCTGCCTGCTCCCCGCGGCCGCCCTGGCCCAGACCGAGCCCAAGGCCGAACCGGCCGCCCCCGGCGCTTCGTCCCCCGCGGTGCCGCAGGCCACCCCGGAGCCGGCGCTGGCGCCGCCCGCGCCGCGTCCGCCCACGCCCGCGAGCGTCCGCAACGTGCCGTACGCGCAGTTCCGCCTCGAGTTGCCGATGATCCAGCGGAACGTGCTGGAGGCCTGCCGCGGCCGGCTGGCGGGCCTGGCCATGCACGTGGAGAAGAACATTCTCTACGTCGCGGCGCCCGAGAAGAACGCGGTCGAGGTGCACGACGTCGCGACCAGCAAGGTGCTGCAGTCGGTGGGCGACCTGGCCCAGCCATCGGGCCTGCTGCACGTGCCCTCGCAGTCGCGGCTGATCGTGTCGAACGGGGCGAACGGGCGCGTGGACGTGTTCAACGTCAACGAGCACGGGCTGCTCTCGCGCGAGCGCTCGGTGATGCTTGTCGGCGAGGCGGGGCCGATGGTGTTCGACGGAGCGGCCGACCGCGTGTGGGTCGGTCACGGCGTGTTCGTGTCGCGCCTCAACCCCGCGACCGGCGAGCGCGAGGCCGAGGTGCAGCTGAGCCCCTCGGGCCGCGTGGTCGGGCTGGTGTGGCACCGGGGCAAACTGCTCGCCGCGCTCATGGGCGCCAAGGGCGCGGTCGCGGTCTTCGACCCGGCCACGCGCAGCGTCGCGGCCCGCTGGGAGATCGAGGGCGCGGGCGGGCTGGGCGCGATCGCCTCCGACCCGGCCAACGACCGCGTGTTCGCGGTGTCGCGCGTGCCCGCCCGGCTGTTCGTGCTCGACGGCTCGTCGGGCGCGACGATCGCCACGCTCGAAGCGCCGGCCGACCCCGGCGGGGCGTGGTACGACCCGACGCTCCGCAAGGTCTACGTCAGCGGCGGCGGCATGGGCGGGGCGGTCGGCGTGTACGAGCAGCGCGGCGTGAACGCCTACCGGCTCGTCGAGTTCACCAGGACCGACGCGGGCTCGCGCACCAGCCTGCTCGTGCCCGAGCACCGGCGGCTGATCGTCGCCTGCCCGGGGCTCGACTCCGACTTCGGGCGCGTGTTCGTCTACCAGATCGGCCCATGAGCGCGTACGGCGAGTCGGGCGTGCGGATCGAGGCGCTGCCGGCGGGCGTTTGGCTGCGCGCCGAGGTCGCCCCGCCCGGCCCGCGCGCGCACGCGCCCGAGCAGGCGGCCCGCATCGACGCGCTGTGGGAGCGCCTGTGCCGCGACAACGACCGCCTGTACGACGGCCCGATCCTCCGCACCGTGAGCGTGGACGTGGAGTCGGGCGTGCTGCTGTGCCGGCGCGACACGTTCCGCTCGCTCGCCGCCTCGGCCCAACTCGGGCTGGGCGTGCGGCAACTGGGCGTGATGGGCGTGGTGACGGGGCGCGACCGCGCCGCGCGCGAGCGCGTGCTGCTGGCCCGCCGCTCGGCCCAGACGCGGATCTACCCCGGCCTGTGGGAACTGGCGCCCTCGGGCGGCGTGTCGCCGCCCGCGCCCAGCGTCGGCGCGCTCGGGCCCGGCGACCTCGCCGCCGCGCTGGCCGACGAGGCCGACGAGGAACTCGGCCTGAGTTTCGCCGGCGCGGCGGTCCGGCCGCTGGCCATCCTGCGCGACGACGCGGCGTGCAGCGACGACGTGGCCCTGCGCGTCGAACTGCCCGGCGTCATCGACCCGCGGCGCGGCGCATGCGCGGGCGAGCGCGAGGCCCTCGACCGCTGGGAGTACCTCGACGCCGCGTGGGTCGCGCTCGACGAGGTCGGCGCGTTCGCGCGCGAGCACGGCGCGGCGATCGCGCCGCCCACGCTGGCGATGCTGCGCTGGCTCGGCTGGGCCTGACCGCCTCAGGCGGGCGCGGGCGGGCCGGGGCGTTTCCAGTGGGCGTCCGGGTCGCGTTCCATCGCGGTCGCGGCCATGCGCACGCACCGGATGCAGACCGCGGCGTCGTTCAGCGGGCTGCGCCACTGCGCCTCGTCGCGCTGCTCCAGGCACATGACGCACCTGCCGCCGCGGTGCTCGGCGCCGCCCTTGAGCACGGCCAGCTCGACCCACGCCGCGCTCAGGCACTTGCCGCACAGCAGGCTGCCCCGGTGGCCCTCGATCATGGGCGCGTCCTCGAAGCGCGCGCCGCAGAAGTCGCAGTGCGAACTGATGACCGTGCCGTCCGGGTGGGTGCGGTGCATGGCCGATCGTATGGTCGCGCTCAGGCGGGGATGCCGACGCGCAGCACGCGCAGGCCGCGCCCGCCTCGCAGCAGCGCAGCGCGGGCGCACGCGGCAGGGACATGGGCCGTCACGCCCGCGCGGAGGGCCAGCGCGTCGAACGACCCGTCGCTCGCGGCCAGTTCGCCCTCCCCGGCGACGGCCAGCACCACGAACCCGCGCTCGCCGGCCCGGCCCGTGCACAGGCACGGGAACCCGATGGTGACCTCGTCGCCGTCGCGCGGGCGGGTCTCGTCGATCACGTACCGCGGCGTCGCCGCCAGGCGCGCGCACAGGTCGCCCTCGGCCATCGGCCCGGCGCGCGGCGCATCGGCCACCGACACGCGCCCGTCGTCGCCGAACGCGCTGCCCAGCGCGTCCTCGACGTGCGCCTCGCGCCCCGCGCGTCCCCAGTCGAACAGGCGGTAGGTGGTGTCGCTGGGCGTCTGCACCTCGGCCACCACCACGCCCGCGCCCAGCGCGTGCACGACGCCGCTGGGCAGCGTGTGACACTCGCCCGCGACCGCGGGCGCCTCGCGCAGCAGCGCGACGACGCGCGCCGCATCGCCCGACCTGACCGCCGCGGCCAGCGCCTCGCGCGTCGCGCCCTCGCGCAGGCCGATGTACAGCCGCGCGCCCGGCGCGGCCGAGAGCACGTACCACGACTCGGTCTTGAGGTGCACGCCCGGCGTGCCCGCCGCGGCCGCCGCTCGGACCACCGCCTCCGACGGGTGCACCTGCACGCTGAGGTTCTCCGCGGCGTCGAGGAACTTGATCAGCAGCGGGAACGGCTCGGGCGCGCGGCCGTGCGACGGGGGGTCGAACGTCGCCAGCGCCTCGCGGATGGTCATCCCGGCCAGCGGGCCGTTGTCGACTACCGAGCGGACCGCGCCGCCGCCCGCGCCCGACGCGCTGGTCGCGTCGAGGTCGGCCACTTCCCACGATTCGCCGTAGCGTGCGCCCGGATCGGGCAGCCGCTTGCCCAGCGCCTCCAGCGCGCGACCGCCCCAGACCTTCGGCAGCAGCACCGGACGAAACACCAGCGGGTAGGGCGCGACCATGCGGCAAGGGTACGCCGATCCCTCCCAAAACCCTGCCGCGCGAGCGAAGCGGTATCCCTTGCGGCGCTTGCCGGTACACTCTGCACGAACGGGCCGGCACGGCCCGGAGCACCGCCGCACACGCGCCCGACCCCGGGCGCGACATTCGGAGAACAGTCATGCTGAGCAAGCGCGCGTTTCTCACACTGGCCGCGGGCGCGATCGCCGCGGCGGGCCTGGGCCTTGTTTCCGCCGCGACCGCCGCGGGCGGCGCGCCCGAGTCCAAGTCGTACGTCTTCGGCGTGATCGCCAAGAGCCAGTCGAACCCGGTCTTCCAGGCCGCGCGCACGGGCGCCGAGGACGCCGCGCGCGACCTGAAGGAGAAGTACGGCGTCGAGGTGAAGATCAACTGGCGCACGCCCAACAACGAGGACGCCCAGCAGCAGGCCCAGTTCCTCGAGCAACTGGTCTCGCAGGGCGTCGACGGCGTGTCGATCTCCTGCTCCGACGGCAAACTGCTCAAGAGCGCGATCGACGCCGCGGTGGACAAGGGCGTCGAGGTCGTCACGTTCGACTCCGACTCGCCCGACTCCAAGCGCTTCGCGTACTACGGCATCGACGACGTCGCGGCGGGCGCGAAGGTGATGTCCGAACTGGCCAAGGCCATGGGCGAGAAGGGCGTGGTGGCGATCCTCGCGGGCAACCAGAACGCCCCGAACCTGCAGGCCCGCGTGCGCGGTGTGCGCGAAGAGGCGAAGAAGTACCCCGGCATCACCATCAAGGACACCTACTACCACGCCGAGACCGCGGCCGAGGCGGCCCAGAAGGTCCAGAGCGTGCAGAGCAGCAACCCGGACATCACCGGCTGGGCGATGGTCGGCGGCTGGCCGCTGTTCACCAAGAACGCGCTCGACGGCGTGTACCAGCACGCCAAGGTCGTGTCGGTCGACCACCTGCCCGAGCAACTGGTGTACGTCAAGAACGGGCAGGTGCAGGCGCTGATCGGGCAGGACTGCTACGGCTGGGGCTACCAGACGGTCGTGTACCTGTTCGAGAAGGTGCACCTGAACAAGAAGCCCGCGAAGGTCGTGAACAACTTCGAACTCAGCGTGGTGACCAGGGACAACGTGGCGCAGTACGAGGGCATCTGGGAGAAGTGGCTGAGGAAGAAGTGAGCCGCCCGCTCCCGCTCATCGCGCCACGGCATGACGAGCCCCGCCCACCCCGACGCGCGTGACGCCGGCCACCGGACCGTGGTGCTGCGCGCCGAGGGCATCAGCAAGCGGTTCGGCATCACGCAGGCGCTCTCGAACGTGAGCGTGTCGTTCCTCGCCGGCGAGGTGCACGCGCTGATGGGCGAGAACGGCGCGGGCAAGAGCACGCTGGGCAAGGTGATCTCGGGCCTGCACAGGCAGGACGCGGGCACGGTGCGCATCGCCCCGCCGGGGGCCGACCTGTCGCGCGAGCCGGGTAGGGTTCTCAAGCCGGGGTCGATCGACGACGCCTTCGACGCGGGCGTGCGCATCGTCCACCAGGAACTGGCCCAGTGCCCGAACCTGACCGTGGCGGAGAACCTGTGCCTGCACGACCTGCCCCGCAACCGGCTCGGGCTGGTCGATTTCCGCGAGGCCGAGCGCCGCGCGGCCCGCCTGCTGGCGCGGCTCGAACCGGCGATCGACGTGCGCGCGCCGCTGGGCGCGCTCTCGCCCGGCCACCGCCAGATCGTGCAGATCGCCCAGAGCCTCGACGAGCGGAGCGACCCGGCCGGCGGGACGGGACGGCCGTCGCACGCCGCACGCGTCATCGTGCTCGACGAACCGACCAGTTCGCTCGCCGTCGCCGAGGTCGACCGGCTGCTGGCCATCGTGCGGCAACTGGCCGCCGACGGGCTGACGCTGGTGTACGTCTCGCACCGCATGGGCGAGATCTTCGCGGTGTGCGACCGCGTGACGGTGCTGCGCGACGGCCAGTTCGTCGCGACCTCGAACGTCCGCGACATCGACGAGCCGACGCTCGTCGAGCAGATGATCGGCCGCAAGGTGACGGGCACGCCGCGCTCGGCCCGCGCCGCCGCGCCGAGCGGCGAGGCCGAAGGGCCCGGACCCGGCGCGCGGCCCGGGCTGGTCGTGCGCGGCCTGTCGTCGCCCGGCAAACTCGCGGACGTCTCGCTCACGGTCCGCCCCGGCGAGGTGGTCGGCATCGGCGGGCTGGTCGGCGCGGGACGCTCGGAACTGCTCGACGCCATCTTCGGCCTCGACCCGCGCGCCCGCGGCACGATCGAGGTCAACGGCCGGCGCATCTGCGACGGGCGGCACGCCGGCCCGCGCGAGTCCATCCGCGCCGGCCTTGGCTACGTGCCCGAGGACCGCAAACTGCAGGGGCTGTTCTTCCTGCTCGACGTGGGCGAGAACATCGTCGTGCCCGTCATGCCGCGCCTGGCGCGCGCGGGCTTCCGCCGCACGCGGGCCGAGGCGCGGCTCGTCGGCGACCGGCTGCGGGACTTCCGGGTCAAGACGGCGACGGTCGGGTCGCTGCCGGGCGAACTCTCGGGCGGCAACCAGCAGAAACTGCTGCTGGCGCGCTGGATGGGCGCCGAGACCGGGGTCCTGCTGCTCGACGAACCGACCCGCGGCATCGACGTGGGCACCAAGGCCGAGGTGTACCGGCTGGTCTCGGCCGCGGCCGACGCGGGCGCGGCGGTGCTGCTGGTCTCCAGCGAGATGCCCGAACTGCTGATGCTCTCCGACCGCGTGCTGGTGCTGGCCGGCGGACGCGTGACGGGCGAACTGGCGGGCGAGCGCATGACGCAGGCCGAGATCCTGCGGCTGGCGACGCGCGAGGACGGCGCGGCGGCCGCGCAATCGTAAGAAAAAAGAAAGAAAGAAAAGGCCACGTCGCAACGGACGGGGCCGGTTTACAACTTATGTTGCCGGCCCGACCGCCTCACCGCATCAGACGGCGCAGGCGCTCCTCCTGCTCGCGGAACCACTCCTCGTCGGTGCCGTACATGAGCGCGAAGTTGGGGTTGCCGCTGAACAGCCGCTTGAGTTCGTTCAGGTGGCGACGGGCGATGCCGACCTCGGCGCCGCGGCGCTGGCGGTCCTGGATGCCCGCGGCGACGGTGGCCGTCCGCTCGTACTTCTCATAGGCGACCTGCCACTGCTTGTCGGCACGGTCGTTCTCGCGCATGTTGCGGTCGATGAACGCCGCCGCCTCGCGGCCGGCCCACTCCCACTCCTCGTAGCCCATGGCGCGCGCCAGTTCGTCGGGCGTCGCGGCGATGGCCTTGCCGACCTTGAGCCTCACCGCCATGCCCGCCGTCAGCGTCAGCACCTCGCCGTCGGGGTTCACGATGATCTCGCCGGTCTTGGTGTCGGGGAACCACGACACCTGCCCGGTCACGGGGTCGATCGTCGCGCTGAGCGGCTGCTGGATCTGCATCGCCCGCATGATCAGCGGGTTGCGCTTGCCCTTCCTCGAGGCGTCCTCCATCTGCATCAGCACCTGCTCGAGCTGGATGCCCTTGATCGCGTTCAGCCGGCCCGAGAAGCCCGTGCACGCCCCGATGTTGCCCTCGGGCAGGAAGTAGAACTCCTCGAGCACCCACGGGCTCATCGCCGCGGCGGAGATCGCCGACTCGATCCACGCGACCGTGCGGAAGCGCGGCTTGTACTCCTTCTCGTACACGTCGAGGAACCGCTGGAGTTCCAGCAGCAGGCCGCCGCCGGAGTTGATGCGGACGACCACGTCGGTCACGCCGTCCTTCTCGAGCAGGGGCACGGCCTTCTTCCACGCGTCGGCGCTGATCTGGATGCCGACGGTCGTGTCGATCTCGCCCTGCCAGGAACTCGGCGGGCCGAAGTTCAGGATCGCGATGCGCTTGGTCGCGCCGCCCGACGGGCCCCCGGCCGGACGCGCGGCCTCGGGGGCCTTGGCGTCGGTCTTGGGCGCGCCGGAGTCGCGCTCGATCTTCAGGATCTGGTCGGAGGTGAAGAACTGCTCCTGCTCAAGGCTGCCCACCCGCACCTTGAAGTACACGAACCCGTCGCCCTCGCGGACGACCTCGCCCTCCAGGACGCGACCGTCCTTGAGGTGCAGTCTGTCGGCCAGGGCCTGCGTCGCCGCGGCGAACAGGACCACGGCCGCGGCCAGCGTGAACATCAACGTGCGGATGCTGAGTGTGATGCGGGACATGCTCGGACCTCGGGATTGGAGGCGTGTGGAATGTGTGCGCAAGACGAACGTTCAGGAGGCGTCGGCGCCGCGCGCGGTCACGGGGGGCCGTCGAGCCGCTGCTGCTGGTCGATCTGGTCGATCATGGTGTCGATCTGGTTGATGGCGGCGTCGGCCGGGAAGCGGCGCGGGTTGAGCGCCTCCTTGTAGCGGGAGAAGATCGTGCGGGCCTCGCGCAGGAGCGACTTCTGCTGCGTGCGGGCGGCGGTCCGCTCGCGGTACTGCCCCGGCGCGCGGACCTCGACCTGCTGGAACTGGCGGAACAGCCGCTGCAGGTTGGCCTCGGCCCGGTTGACCTCCTCGCTCCAGCGCTTGAGGATCTCGGCCGAGCGGCCCTTGACCTCGTTGAACTCGCGGGTGTACCCCATCGCGTACATCAGTTCGCTCAGGTTCGAGACCGTCCCCTTGGACAGGCCGATCTTCTCCGCCGTCACGGCGTTGAGCGTCAGCACGTCGTTGCCGAGGTAGCGCAGGCGGTCCTGCGCGGCGTCGCGCCGGTCCTCCTCGCCGTCGTCGGTGAGCAGGAACTCGTCGGCGGTCTCGGGCATGCGCTCGAGGAACTCGGCCTTGCCGCCCACCATGCGGTAGGACAGCACGTAGTCCATGCGGGCCATGGCGCGGACGATCCGCGGGTCGTGCCCGCCCTTCTCGGCCAGGCCCTCGGCGCGCTTCAGGCGCAGCGAGTACTGCTTCTCCTGCGCGACCTTGTCGCCCACGCCGTCGAAGATGTGCTCCAGCCCGCCCACGCCGCCGTGCAGCCCGTCGGGGTGGAAGTACAACTCGGGGCAGACAAACGGCAGGAAGCACGCCGCGCCCATCGCCTTCTTGATGTAGCCCACCAGCCGCGGCTTCTTGGTCCACTCGGCGTCGTCGCGGATGCGGTCGGTCAGCATCGTGCTGAGTTGCCGCGCCGTCTCCAACTGGTCGAACGAGCCGGGCGAATACAGGAAGTCCGGGATCTCCTCGCCGTACTGCCCGAACACGTGGTCGAACTCGACGACCAGGATGTCGGGCTGGAACTTCTTCACGTCGTCGATCACCTGCGCAAACGGCGTCGCCGACACGTCGCGCCCGAACTCGCCCGTGCAGCGGATCACGTACACCGTCGGCACGCCGTCGGTCGCGATCGGTTCGGGCTTGCCGGCGTCGGGCCTCCGGCCGGTCGTCGTGCCCGGACGCGGCGCCGGCTTGCCCGCGCCCGACACGGGCCCGCCCGCGCCGCGCTGGATCGCCAGGATCTCCGACTTCTGGTACACCGTCTCGGCGACCATCCCCGCGACCGACACCTTGACCTTCACGGTCGAGTCGGTCTCCTCGAGGATCTCGCACTCGACCTTCTTCCCGTCGCGGAAGATGATCACGTCGAGTTTCGACTCCGACGCCTCGGACTTGGCGGGCGCGGCCGCGCCGCCGGTGCGCGACTGGGCGTGCGCCGGCGAGGCCGCGACCAGCGCGGCAACTCCCGCCAACAACGCCGCGGCGGCCGTCCTCTTCCACGTGTTCCTGATCGTCATCGCTCGTTCTCCATCTGGTCGCGAACGTCCGGCCGGCTCGGCCCGGGCACCCCGTGCGGCGTCCCGCGGCCGTGTATCGAAACTCCGAACCCCGATCCGACAATACGGCCGGGAGTCCGGTCTTCGTTCCCTTAGACACGCAGGCCCCGCGCAAGTTCCATCGCCGCGGCCTTGGTCGTGACCCGCCCCTCGAGTTGGGCGTCGCGCACCTCGTCCAAGACCCGCTTGAACAACGGCCCGGGTGCCATGCCCTCGGCGATCAGGTCCTCACCTGTTATCAGGGGGTCTGGATTCAGACCGATCCCATCTGTTTGTAACTGCTTGATATCACTCAAGATACGTATCATTTCCGCCGGGGCGGCCCCTGCAAGGATGGCGAGGCTCGCCGCAAATGTGCCGCGCGAGGCGACCCGCTTGCGCTCCGAGGTACGCATCGAACCCCAGCGCGAGGCCAAGACGGCATGGGTACGCAGAATGTCAGCAAACTGTTCGGTCTCGTCGTTGCTCAGGCACAGCGCGGACCGCCATGCACGGACAAGCCCCGTGATTCGTGCCTCGGCCAGACCGCCGGTCATGGCCGGACCTCCCTCGCGTGCGAGCGCCCATGCGGCGAGGTAGGCCGCAAAGGGCAGCCCCTCCGCCCGCGTCGGGTCCGCGGCCATGGCGCCCAGCAGCGCGTCGCCGCGCGGGCCGCCGGCGCGCGCACTCTCGTTCAGCACGGGCGCGTCGAGGCCGAGTTGCTCGACCAGCGCGACGGCCTCGGCGCGCGACGGGTGCACGAGCATGCGCCGCAGTTCGTCGCCGATGCGCTCGCGCGAGACGCCGCGGAGTTCCGCCGCGTGGCGCGAGACCGCTTCGCGCGTCGAGGGGTCGATGGCGAAGCCGAGTCGCGCGGCGAAGCGCACGGCCCGCAGCGCGCGGAGGTGGTCCTCGGCCAGACGCTTGTCGGGGTCGCCCACGGCGCGCACGATCCGCGCGGCGAGGTCGGCCTGCCCGCCCACAAAGTCGATCACGCGCCCGGGCATGCCGGGCTCGAGCAGCGGGTCGAGGAACAGCGCGTTGATGGTGAAGTCGCGCCGGCGCGCGTCGTCCTCGGGCGTGGAGAACCGCACGCTGTCGGGCCGGCGCGCGTCGGTGTACGGCCCGTCGGCCCGGAACGTCGCCACCTCGACCGTCACGTTCGATCCGGCCGACCGGCCCTCGGCGACGGCGCGGTCGTCGCGCGGCAGCAGGCCCGCGCCGTGCACCAGCACCACGCCGAACGCCGCGCCGACCTCCGACGACCGCGGGAAGAGCGCGCGGACGCGCGCGGGCACGGCGTCGGTCGCGACGTCGAAGTCGGTCGGGCGCAGGCTGAGCAGTTCGTCGCGCACGCACCCGCCCGCGAAGTACGCCACGTGCCCGGCGTCGCGCAACTCGCGCACGATGCGCAGGGCGACCTGCCGAGCCAGTTCCGGGTCCGCGGCACGCGCCATGGCCACAGGATAGGGGAAGGGAGAATGTGGGAAGCGGGACGCGGTGGTAGAGTTCGGCCATGAGCAACACCGGCGGCAGCAGGTACGACCAGTTCCACGCCTTCCGCACGCGTCTGAACGAGCGCATCCTCGGCCCGGGCAGGCCCGAGGGCGACGGCGGCGGCTCGACGATCGTCACCAGGCGCTTCTTCGCGCTCGACGACCAGACGTACCGCGACACCAGCGCCGAGGGAGGGCTCGACAAGCGGACCAAGGAACTGCTCGGCCTCACCGCCTCCGCCGTGCTGCGCTGCGACGACTGCATCGCCTACCACCTCGACCAGTGCGTGAGGGCCGGCTGCACCGACCGACAGATCTGGGAAGCGCTCGACGTCGCGCTCATCGTCGGCGGGTCGATCGTCATCCCGCACCTGCGGCGGGGCGTCGAGTTTCTCGACGAGTGCCGATCGAAGAACGCTCAGCGATAGACGAGAGTGAACATCAACGCGAAGGTCGCGAAGGGATCGAAGGGGCCGGCGAGAATCAGCGAGACTTCCGTCGCGCGATCAGCACGCCCTCGCGGATCGGCACCGCCGCCGCCTCGAAGTCCGGATCGGCCGCGACCGCGCGGTTGAAGCGGTCCGCGGCGTCGCGCGACTCGCGGGCCTCCCCCGGCGCGGCCTCGTCGATCCACCACGACCCCGAGCCCAGCACGTTGTCGGCCAGCAGCAGCCCGCCGCGGCCGATCAGCGGCCTGGCCAGACGGAAGTACTCGGGGTACTCGGTCTTGATGGCGTCCAGAAACACCGCGTCCACGCTCTCGGGGCCGAGTTGGCGCGCCAGTTCGTGCAGCGCGGCGATGCCGGTGGTTCGGCGGATCTCGACGCGGTCGGCCACGCCCGCCGCGGCGAACATCCGCTGCGCGAAATCGGCGTGCTTCGGCTCGGGCTCGACCGTGAACAGCCGCCCGCCGGGCGGCAGCGCGCGGGCGATCCAGATCCCCGAGTAGCCGGCGAGCGTGCCGAGTTCGACGACGCGGCCCGTCGCGCCGGGCCGCGCGCACGCAAGTTGCACGAGAATGTGCAGCAGTCGGCCGACGTCGGCGGAAACGGCGATGGCGGGAATGCCCGCCGCGACCGCCGCGGGCATGAGTCCTTCGAGCGCCGCGTCCTGCCCGCCGAAGACCTCGCGCAGGTACGTGCCGGTGTTCTCCCAACGCCGGGGCGTCATGTCCATGCGTGAGCGTAGCGGCGCAGCGTTGGGGCGGGCGGTCGCGTGAGCGCCCTTACACTTGCGCCGTGCCTCCCACGACGTCGCGCCTGCTGCTGAGCATGATACTGCTGACCGCACTGGTCGCAGCGTACATGGTGCTGTTCAACATCCTGTACATGGCCACGCCGTGGAACGAGTTCCAGACGCACCTCTTTACGGGCCTTGTCCTTCACCCGGCGGGACTGATTCTCTGGCCGCTGATCTGGGTCCGCGCGGTGCGCTGGACGCCGCTGCGCACCTCGCTCACGCTCGCGTGGTCCGCGGCGTCGCTGCTCATCTCGGGCGCGGTGTTCGTCGCGTGGGTCCTGCTCGCCGCGGCGACGGGATGGATCGAAGAGGATCACGCCTCGGCGGTGTGCGTGCCGCTGGCGATGATCCTCTGGCCCCTTGGCACGGTGTTCATCTGGCAGGACCGGCATACCGACCGCGCCGCGCGCTCGCGTGAGGCGCAGCGTGAGAGCGTGACGTGTCCCGGCTGCGGCTACGCGCTGTCGGACCTCCGCTCGACCACGTGCCCGGAGTGCGGCCGCACCTTCACCGTGCGCGAGTTGGTCGTTGGCAGAGAGTCAGATGAGCCGATCAGCAGACAGGCGGATTGATGAGGCTCGCGTCGGCTCGCATCCGCAAGTCTGCCCATCTTCCTATCTGCCCCGCTCCTCCACCGTCGCCGCGGGCAGCGCGTCCATCGCCCCCGCCTCGACCGTCGGCTCGCTCTCTTCGGGCACCACCACCTCGCCCTCGGGGCGCGGCACGTGCCCGCACTCGGGGCACTTTGCGCCGCGCGGCAGCCCTTCGCGCGAGTACCCGCACTCCGGGCACGCGGCGAGCCGCGCCCGCTTCGCGTCGCTGCGCGTGAGCAGGTACTGCACGGCGAGCATCACGATCGCGCCCGCGACGGCCACGCCCCCGCTGCTCCACTGCGCGATGCTGAGCGACTGCCAGCCCAGCGCGGTCTGCCCGAGGCTGACCATGAACGGCTGCAACTGGATCACGCCGCTCGACACCGCCACGCCCAGACGCGCGATCGAGATGTAATAGAACACGTGCCCGAGCGCGATGCCGATGATCGACGACACCAGCAGCAGCGCCATCTGCCCCGCCGGAAGGTCCAGCGCGCCCAGGCCGCGCCGCTCGCCCAGCGCGAGCATCAGCAGCACCATCGCCGCGGCGGTGTACTGCGAGATCACCGCGAACGCCGTGACCGGGTGGAACCCGTGCATGTAGTGCCGCACCGCCAGACCGTACGCCGCGAAGAAGAACCCGCTGGCGATGGCGAGCACGACGCCGAAGGCCTGCTCGCCCCGCGGCAGGCCGTGGCCGAAGTAGATCGTGCCGCCGACGCCCGCCGCGACCATCGCCATGCCCGCCCACATGCGCGGGTCGCGCAGCAGCCTGCGCTCGGACGGGAACAGCAGGTACGCGCCGACGGCGACAAAGACGATCTGCGTGCGCAGGCCGAAGGTCGCCGTGGCCGGGTCGATCTTGTAGAACGACCACGCGAAGGCGACCTGGCCGATGGCGTTCACGAGCGACGGCACGAACGACCTGCGCCAGATTCCCGCGGGCAGCCCGGCGCGCCACAGGCCCCAGCACACCACGGGCAGCCAAAGGAAGGCGGAGAAGCCGTAGCGCACGCCGTTGGAGGTCCAGATGTCGATGGACTCGGCGAAGTGCCGGATGAACAGCGGCACGCTCGACCAGCCCAGCAGCGTGAGGACGATCGTCAGCACGCCCATGAGCGGCGAAAGACCGGGCTTGGTGGGGGCGGCAACGGGCGTCGAGGGCGATGCGTCGGAAGGCGCGGGCACGGAGCGGAGGGTAGGCCTCTGTTCCCGTGCGCCAAACGCACGATTCGCGTGCCGCGCTACCCTTGCAGAGCACCGATCCGTGGGCCACACTTGGGGGCCGGCGGCGGCGGTGGGAAGGGGAAGGTCCGCCGTCGGGTCGGGTCTGTTCGCCCTCGCGCAAGGGAGTTTCATGCCGCCGCGTCGTACGAACCATCTGGTGACCCTGATCCTCGCCGCGTCAGGGGCGGCCGCGCCCGCGCTGGGGCAGGACAGCGTCGCCGCGACCCCCGGCGGCAACGACGCGCTCTCGGCACACGCCGCCGCCTCGCAGCGGGTCCGCTACGTTGTCGACGCCGCCGCGGCGGGCACTTCGTGGGGCAACACGGTGCTGCTCGCGCCGGTGCTGAAGGCCTCGCGCGAGACCGACCCGCTGTTCCGCACGCTCATCCTCGGCTCGGGCGCGATGAGCCCGTCGTACCTGACCAACGTCTCGTTCGCCTCGCGGGACTACTCGGTCTGGGCCACGCCCGGCCAGGGCGTGCACCCGGCGAGCAACACCCCGCCGGGGACGATCTCCCGCACCGGGCACGAGGTGCAGTTCGGCGTCGCCGCCAGCGAGTTCGGCCTGACGCAGAGCGGCGCGCTGGCGGCGCTGGTCGGCTTCGACTCAGCGACGCCCACGCGGCTCTACGTCGAGCGCGTCGTGGCGCTGGCCAGCCGCACCGCCGCGGGCGGCGAGGACACCGCGACCATCTCGCTGGGCGCGGTCGATGCGCAGGGGTTCGTCGCGCTGCGGGCCGACGACTTCAACACCTCGCCCTCGACGGCGACGCGCGTGCTGGGCGAGAACATCCTGCGCATCAACGCGCCCGCGCGGAACACCTCGGTCAACAGCCTCGCGGCGTTCGGCGGCGCGAACTTCGTCTCCGACGTCGCCGCCAGCACGTTCATCATCAGCAACGAGACGACGCCGACGAACACGCCCACGCTCGCGCCCGCGGCCTCGGGCGCGCCCGCCGCGGCGGTGTTCGACCTCGCCTCGCGACTGCGCATCGGCACCACGGGCGCGAACCTGACGACCACGACCGCGCACCTCGATGCGGGCGTGGCCGGGCACCGCGGCAACCCGACGTTCTCGCCCTTTGCGACCCTGCCCGGCTCCAGCGGGAACATCGGCGCCGTCGCGTCGCTCGCGCGCGTCGGCACAAAGACCAACACGCTGCACGTCTTCGACCTTGCGCCCGGCACGCCGCCGGCGCTGGTCGCCCCGTCGCGCCGGTCGTACACCATCCCGCTGTCGCTCTCGACGCCCGGCTACCTCACCAACCCCTCGGGCAACGCCGAGTTCCGCCAGTACCTCTCGCAGACCGCCTTCCGCGGCGGGAACGGGCAGGTGGGTCTCGGCGCGGCGCCGGGCGGCGCGCGCGTGATGGCCGCGGTGGCGACCGACCCGACACAGGGCGAGTCGGTCGTGACCGTGCGCATCAGCGGCGAGACCGCGCAGTGGAGCATCGCGGCCTTCCCCGGCAAGGCGGTGCTGAGCGGCCCGCCACCCGCGGGCGCGGCGATCGGTACGCTGTCCATCCCGCTGCAGGCCTCCGCGCCCGCGGTCGACCTGCTGGGCAACGTCTACTTCGTCGCAACGTGGCAGCCGTCGGGCGCGGTGCCGCCGCGGCGCGGCGTCTTCAAGGCCGTGAACCTGCCGACCGGCTATGCGCTGGAACTGCTGCTGAGCACGGGCCAGCAGGTCGCCGGGCCCAACTCGGGCCGCACGTACACGATCACGGACCTGGGGCTGCGCGATGCGGACTCGGTCGCCAGCGGCGCGTTCCACGCGCAGCAACTCCTGCAGCAGCAGTTGCCGGGGCGCACGACCGGCGACGCCGCGTCGATCAACGCCGCCGGCGGCCTCAGCTTGCACGCCGTCATCGAGTACGACAACGCCGGACAGGCCGAGGCCTACGACGCCGTGCTGGTCGTGCTGCCGGGCGGGGCGCCCGCACCGCCGTGCGCGGCGGACTACGACGGCAACGGCCAGGTGCAGGTCGCCGACATCTTCGCGTTCCTCTCCGCCTGGTTCGCCGGCGAGCCCGCGGCGTTCCAGTTCGGCGGAACGCCCAGCGTGCCCGCGATCTTCGCGTTCCTCTCGGCGTGGTTCGCGGGGTGCTGAGGCTCACTCCCACGGCGCATCGTCGAAGCCCTGCTGGATGAACAGACTGCCGCCGGAGAGCGTGCCGTCGGGGCCGTAGAAGCCCATGGCGCGGACGCCCGGCGCGCCGCGCACCAGCATGTCCTGCCCGATCACCAGCACGTCCGGGACGCCCACGCCCGAGACGAATACCGGCGTGCGGTCCAGCGCGCGCATGCCGACCGGCCCGGTGCCGCCCACGACGCCGACCAGCGGCGCATCGGGGCCGCTCGCGTCGCGCCGTTTCCAGACGAACATCACGCCCAGCAGGTCCTCGCGCAGGCGCCGGCCGTCGACGCTCACGCGCCCGCGCTCGACGCGCACCGGCGCGTCGCCGCCGAGCAGCCGGTCGTAGAGCGCGTTGGTGTCGGCGTTGCCGTAGAGGATCACGTTGCGCCCGCGGTTGGCGGGCGCGTCGGGGTCGAAATCGACATCGGCCAGCACGTCGCACGCGCCGTTGCCGCGGTACCACCACGTCTCGGCGTCGAGCCGCGCCTTGGCCAGGGCCCAGTTCTGCTCTTCCTCGCTGCCGCGCGTGCCGTAGACGAGCACGAAGTTGCGGTCGAAGACGCGCTTGAACGGGCCGGGCACGGGCGCGGGCGGCGCGCCGCCCGAGGCGTCGGCCCACTCGCCGCCGCGTCGGACGAGCCGCACGCGACCGTCGGCGGCCGGCGAGAGCGGGCCGAGTCTCGTGCCGTCGAGTTCGACCGTGACGCCCCCGGACAGGCCCAGCGCGCGGGCGTCGAACGAGACCGCCGCGGCGTTGTCGGTCGTGCCCGAGAACGTCGGCCCGCCGGCGCGGGACAGTCGCACGTCGGTCGTCGTCGGCACGAGCCGGCGCTGCTGCGCCTCGACCCGGAGCCAGAAGCAATCGGCCGAGACCAGCGGGTCGGCCGTGGCGAAGCGCACGCGCGCGACGTCCCGCGCGGCGGGGATGGTGCGGGAGCGGAACAGGTCGAAGATCGGCGGCCAGTCGACGCACTCATCGCCCCACCAGTGCCCCGCGCCCTCCTGCTCGTGGTAGTGCAGGTCGGCGTGCGAGGCGTTCCGCAGGCGGTCGCGCATCATGCGGGCCTGCGCCACGGGCACGTTGTCGTCGGCGTCGCCGTGGAGGATGTACACGCCCAGCGCGTGGTAGTTGTCGATCAGCGCCAGCGTGTCGCTGGTGCGCGCCGCGCGGTGCGCAAGGCCGACGATCGAGTCGGGCGCGTGGGTGTCCCACGGCGCGACGCCGCTGCGCTCGGTGTAGGTCCAGAACGTCGGCCAGCCGGCGCTGGGCGCGATGGCCGCGAACCGGTCGGGGTACAGCCCGCCGATCTGCCACACGCCGTGCCCGCCCATCGAGTGGCCCGTCAGATAGACGCGCGCCGGGTCGTGCGGGAGATGCTCGGCCAGCGCCAGCACCTCCATCGCGTCGACGCGGCCCCAGTCCTCCCAGTCGAAACCGAACGGGCGCCGGTTGGTCGGCGCGACGATGTGGAAGTCGGGCTTGGGCCGGTAGGCGCTCGCCTGGTTCGTCGCTTCGACGCTCGCGCCGTGCAGCGTGAGCACCAGCCCCGCGTCGGGCTTGTTGCCGGTGGCCTCGCGCAGCGCGTAGTACTGCAGGCTGCCGTCGATCCCGCTGACAAACGTCCGCCGCACGACCTGCCCCGGCTCGCCGCTCAGCACGCGGTACTTCACCGTCGCGGAGGCGAGCACCTCGTCGCCCGCGCCGCCTCGACCGGGCCGGATCACCTCCAGCAGCGCGTCGCGCTCGCCCGGTTCGCCCTTGGCCAGCCCGCGCGCCGCGAACACCACCTTGCGCACGCCCAGCGGCGGGATCTCCGGCACCTCGAGCGACGACGCGTCGTCGCCCGCGGCCCGCGCGCGCAGGCCCCTGAGCGGCTGGAGCGACGCGTTGGCCACCACCACCGCGCACCGCCAGACCGCCTCGGGCTCGGTCAGCAGCACGTCGCCCATGGTTGGTTCGGCCGTCTGGATCGCCACGCCGCTGGCGGGCGCCTCGACCAGCGCGGCCCGCACGCGCCCGCGCGAGCCGCGGAACACCAGCGAGTTCTCGCCGCGCCGGACAAACACCGGCAGCACCGTCCAGCCGTTCTCGTAGGGGTCGCCCGTGCGCGGCACGCCGTTGACCCACGCCCCCGAGTGCCCGGACGCGTCGAGCATCATGACGCGCGCCGAGGGCGAGTCGAACACCCAGCACAGGTACCCGCCGCGGAGCGCGTTGGTGGCGAACCAGCCGCTGTCGGTGACCTTGCGCACGACCCACTGCTTGGTGGTCTCGGGGCTGTCGGTGACGGCGTCGCCCTCGGCCGGCGTGAAGGGGATCGCCCCGCGGTGCGCCAGGTCGGCCTCGAGGTAGTCGGTCCGCAGCCAGGTGCGCCCCGCGGCGGAGACCGGGTCCAGCACCAGCGCCTCGGTCATGCGGATGGTCTGGGGCGTCTGCGCCGGGGCCGCCGCGCCGAGCGCGCCCAACAGGACAGGGGGAATCAGCAGCGATCGGATCATCATGCGTGGTTCTCGTGTGCGTGGTCGGTTCATCGCGCCGTCGCGGCGGCCTCGTCGACGATGCGCTCCATCACGTTGTCGTTCTCGCGCCACCAGCGCTTGACGAACTTGCCGTTCACGTAGATGCACGGGATCTGCCCCACGCCCAGCGCCACCGCCGCGGCGATGTCCTCCTGGATCGCCGCGTTCACGCGCGGGTCGATCAGCGCGGAGACCAGCGCGTCGGCGTCGAGCCCGACCTCCGCCGCGCCGCGCCGGACCGCGTCCATGCCCATCCCCTGCGCGTGGCGCAGCAGCCAGACGTGCATCTTCCAGTAGGCCTCGTCGCCCCCGAGCAGGCCCGCGGCTTCCGCCGCGCGGGCCGTCAGGCAGCCGTGCTCGAAGAACGTGCGCGGCAGGCGCGAGTTGCAGGACTTGTCGCCCGGGTAGTGCCGGAACACGTAGCGGATCGGCTTGCCGCCGCGGTCGGCCGGGAGGTCGATCCACTCGCGCAGTTGCGCGTCGATCTTGGCCGTGTTCGGCTCCTGCAGGTCGCCGTAGACGACGACCTCGACGGGCGCGTCGGCCGCGCCGCGCACACGCCGGACCGTGTCGGCGGGCTGCGCGCGGACGGTCTCGTCGCGCCAGTCGGCCACGTACTTCTCGCGCGCCAGGACGGGCCGGTCGTTGGCGCTGGTCGCGGCGGGCGGGTTGGTCGCCAGCAGGGCCTCGACGGTGCGCTCCAGCGCGCGCGGCGCCTCCCACCCCTTGAACTCGATGCCGTTGATGACCACCATCGGCGTGCCCGAGATGCCCAGCGCGAACGCCTCGTCGATGTCGGCCAGCACGGGGCGGAGCGAGCCGTCGCTCATCATCACGGGGATGAACACCTTGGGGTCGTAGCCCATCTCGACCAGCGCGGCGTTCAGGACGTCGTCGGTGAACCCGCCGCCGCGCTCGAACAGCCACTTGTGCATCTGCCAGAAGCCCTCGTTGCCGCGGAGGATGCCCGCGGTCTCGGCGGCGCGCGCGGCCCAGCAGCCGTTGGAGTGCAGCGTCGCGCCGTTGAGGTACTTGTTGCAGTCGGCGTTGTAGACGTAGTGCTTGTGCGAGAGCGAGATCCGGTCGCCGTGCTTGGCGCGCAGCGCCTGCGCCTCGCCCTCGATGCGCTTGCACTGCGGGCACTGGTAGCCCGAAATGATCACGATGCGGACCTGCGCCTGCTCGGGCCCCTGACGCCAGCGGCCCGTGAAGCCCTGCGGGCCGAAGTTCCACGTCTCCTCTCGCGCCGGCTGGTGGGCGCGGGCCCGCTCGGCCTGCTCGATCAGCGCCCGCTCCGCCTCGGCGCGCGCGGCCTCCGAGGCCGCTCGCTCGCGCGACACCTTGCCGCGCTCCGCGTGCGCCAGTGCGCCGGACGCGCCGAAAAACACCGCCGCGCCCACCGCCGCCGGCACGAGCCAACCGCCGCGCCCCAACCGACCGACCGAACTGGCGGCCATCGATCGCTTCCAAGCCATGACGCCGACCTCCATGAACGCCAGCAGCAGAAAGTTCGCCGCGTGGCTCGCGACACAATACTGACAGAACGCCTTGCCCCCCGACACCGCGTGCACGATCGCGCCGACGTACACAACGCTCGCGCCGACTCCCAGCCACACCACGACCCGGAGCGCGACGGGCACGCGCCGCGCCAGGACCACCCACGCCGCCAGCACCGCCGCAAAGAACGTGAACCCCAGGAACGACGCGGGCCACCACGCAAAACCGGCCCACTCGGCCAGCGTCCCCGGCAGCGGGAACCTGCCCATCGGGTGGTTCTCGATCGACGCGCACCCGCTCTGCGGCCCGCAGCCGGGCAGGTACCTGCCCGTGAAGTGGTTCCAGACCAGCGCGCCCGACGCCCCGCACGCCCCGACAAGGCTCGCCGCGCCGCCCAGCCACGCCCACAGCGGCAGGCGCGGCACACCCGGCGCGGCCGCCGCACCGCTGCGCGCATCGCCCGACTTCTTCGCGCCGCCGCTGGCGCGGGTTTGAGCCACGTGCTGCTCCTGCCTCGCCGCGCCATGAGAGGGTGCCGCGGCCCCGATTCTACCGGCGACGGCGCGCCCGGTAGCCGCCGAACGGACGCGTTCGGAAGGGGTGCGGGCGAGCGGCGAACCTATCCTTGGGCATACCCGCGGGCGGGTAGCTCAGTTGGCCAGAGCATTCGCCTTACACGCGAAGGGTCCCGGGTTCGAGTCCCGGCCTGCCCACTTCTGGAGGCGCGCCCTCCGCCGTCCGCTGCCCCGCATGAACCTCCTCGACGCCCTGTACCTGCCCGCCGCCGTCGTCACCGCGCCGTGGTGGGCGCGCAAGACGCGCGGCGGCTGGTCGGAGCGCTTCGGCCGCATCGATCCCCTGCCGCCCCCGCCGCCCGGCCGCGGGCGCGTGCTGCTGCACGCGGTCTCCGTCGGCGAGGTGAACACGCTGCGCGCCCTGGCGCCGATGCTGGCGCGCGACGCCGACGTGGTCGTCAGCGCGACGACCGACACGGGCCTTGCGCGGGCCCGCGCGCTCTTCGAGCCCGCCGGCGCCGAGCCGGTCGCGCGCGTCGTCCGCTACCCGCTGGACTTCTCTCCCGCCGTCGAACGCTTCCTCGACGCGGTTCGCCCCGACGCCGTCGCGCTGGTCGAACTCGAACTGTGGCCAAACTTCGTCGCCCGCTGCCGCCGCCGCGGCGTGCCGGTGTGCGTCATCAACGGGCGCCTGAGCGCGCGGTCGTTCCGCGGCTACCACCGCTTCCGCTCTTTCTTCGCGGGCACGTTCGGCGCGCTGGAGTTCGCCGCGGTTCAGGACGCGGCGTACGCCGAGCGGTTTGCCGCGATGGGCGTGCCCGAGCCTCGCGTGCGCATCACCGGCAGCATGAAGTGGGACTCGGTGAGCCTTTCCGACGACGTGCCCGGCGCGCAGGAACTCGCCGCGAGCATGGGCATCGACCGGTCGCGCCCGCTGGTCGTCGCGGGCTCGACGGCGGAACTGCCCGGCGATCGGCAGTGCGAGGAGCACCTGCTGCACGAGGCCTGCCCCCCGGGCGTGCAGTTGCTCTGCGCCCCGCGGAAGCCCGAGCGCTTCGACGCCGCGTTCGCCGCGCTCGGCGGCGAGGGGCGTTGCGTGCGCCGCACGGCCGCGCGCGGCGGCGCGTCGCGACCCGCCGCGGATCGTTTCCTGCTCGACACCATCGGCGAACTCCGCGCGGCGTACGCCCTGGCCGACGTCGCCGTCATCGGCCGGTCGTTCGGCGGCCTGCACGGGTCCGACCCGATCGAGCCGATCGCCCTCGGAAAGCCGACGATCATCGGCCCGCGCTACGCCAACTTCGAGTCGATCGTCGCGGAGTTCCGGGCCGCGGGCGCGCTGGAGGTCGTCGAGCCCGGCGACCTCCGCCGCGCGCTGGCCGGGCTGCTGGCCGACCCGGCCCGCGCCGCGGCTATGGGACGGGCCGGGAAAGAGTGCGTCCGGGCCAACCAGGGGGCCACCGCACGCCACGCGGCAATGATCCTGCAGATGATCGGCGTGCGAACCGCATCCGCCGCGCGGGCGTAGACGTATACACAGGCAGATCACACCGCGGCGGAGGCCGCCCGAAGCCGCGTCACGAGCCTCTTCTCTCAACTCCGGGTCGATCGCCCAAACGGACCGGGCGACGGACTCGGAGTTTTGTCATGGTCCAGCGCTCACGCCGCGCTGGGGTGCCAGATCGTCTTCATCTCGACCACCGGCTCGATCCACCACGGCGATTCGCACGCCGCGGCGTCGAACCAGTCCACCTCACCGCGCGTGACCTTGGCGCCCTTGTTGCCCGTCGCCTTGTGGTCAAGCACCCTCACGCGCTTGACGTTCTCCGCCGCGCCCTCGCGCAGCACGCGGGCCTGATCGGCCGACACGCCCGCCGCGAGCACGGCGTCTATGTCGCGGTGCCCCGCGATGACGGTCGTCAGTTCGTCGCGCGTTCCGGTCAGCAGGTTCAGCACACCGCCCGGCAGGTCGCTGGTCGCAAAGACCTCGGCCAGCACCGCCGCGGCGATGGGCTGGCCGCCGTCCGCTCCCACGACCGCGACCACCGCGTTCCCGGCGCACAGCGCGGGCGCACAGAGCGAGACGAGCCCGAGCAGGCCCGGAGCATCGGGCGCGACGACCGCGACCACGCCCGTCGGCTCGGGCACGGTGAAGTTGTAGTACGGACCCGCCACCGCGTTGTTGCACCCCAGCACCTGCGCGAACTTGTCGGCCCAGCCCGCGTACGCGACGAGCCGGTCGATCGACACTTCGACCTCGCGTCTGGCCGCGGCGGGCCTCCCGCCGCCGACAACCAGCGCAGCGGCCAACTCGCCGCGCTTGCCCTCCATCATCTCGGCCATGCGGTAGAGGATCTGCCCGCGCAGGTAGGCGGTCGCGTTGCGCCAACCGGGCAGAGCCTTCCGCGCTGCGGAGACGGCGTCGCGCAGGTCCTTGCGCGACGCGTGGCAGACGTGCGCGACGACGCGCCCGCGCGCATCGGCAACGGCGATCGTCCGCCCGCTCTCGGAGCGCGGGAACTTGCCGTCGATGAAGAGTTTGTAGGTCTTGTTGACTTCGAGTCGGGTCGTCATGGGAGTACTTTCAACACGGGGGCGCACAGAGGCACACGGAGAATCAACATCGGCCGATCAGAGCACGCGGCGGACAATGCCGTCGCGCAAGTGCTGGATGTTGAAGTTCAGGAGGGGGCCTGCTCGGCATCCAAGCAGACGCATGTGTGTGAACAGTTGCGACTCGTGTACAGGCATCAGTTTGTCAACCGACTTCAGCTCGACGATCACCACGCCCTCCACCATCAAGTCGAGCCGAAACCCGCAGTCGAGTCGTTGGTCCTTGTAAACCACCGGCACCGGCAGTTGCCGAACGACGGATAAGCCTCGCCCGTTCAGTTCGTACGCCATGCACTTCTCATAGACCGACTCCAGCAGGCCCGGCCCGAGTTGCGAGTGAACCTCCAACGCCGCGCCGAGGAACTGAGGCGTGAGTTCCTTGTGGACCAGCTCCGCCATGCCATCACTCCGTGCAACCCCGTGCGCCTCCGTGTTCGAAGCCTTCACACCTCCACGTACGCCCGCAGCCCCTGCATCCCTCCCTCTCTGCCAAAGCCCGACTCCTTGAACCCCCCGAACGGGCTCGCCGCGTCGAACCTGTTGTACGTGTTCAGCCACACCACCCCCGCTTCGAGCCTGCGCGCGATCTCGAAGATCTTCGACCCCTTGTCCGTCCACACGCCCGCGGCCAGCCCGTACGGCGAGTTGTTCGCCCGCGTCAGCGCCTCCTCCGGCGTGCGGAAACTCATCACCGCCAGCACCGGTCCGAAGATCTCCTCCCGCGCGATCGTGTGCGACGGCTGCACGCCCTTGAAGAAGCACGGCCGGCACCAGAAGCCGCGCTCGGGCAACCCGGCACGCACCAGAGCACGCGCTCCGGGTTCCGGGTTCCGGGTTCCGCGTTGGCCGCCTGATCGCCCGGAACCCGGAACCCGAGACCCAGACCCCGGAATGCAGAGCTCAGCACCTTCGGCCTCACCCGCGGCAAGGTACCCCTCGATCTTCTCGAGTTGCGCCCGCGAGTTGATCGCCCCGAGGTCGGTGTTCTTGTCCATCGGGTCGCCGACGCGCAGGCTCGCCAGCCGGATCGCCAGTTTCGCCGTCACCTCGTCGAGCACGCCCTCCTGCACAAACAGCCGCGAGCCCGCGCAGCACACGTGCCCCTGGTTGAAGTAGATCCCCTGCACGATCCCCTCGACCGCCTGGTCGATGCTCGCGTCGTCGAAGATGATGTTGGCCGACTTGCCGCCCAGTTCGAGCGTGAGCCGCTTGCCCGTCCCCGCCACCGCCGCGGCGATCTTCTTGCCCACCTCCGTCGAGCCCGTGAACGCGATCTTGTCGATGCCGGGGTGGTTGACGATCGCCGCGCCCGTGCGCCCGTCGCCGGTCACGATGTTCACCACGCCCGGCGGCAGGCCCACCTCGTCGCAGATCTCCGCCAGCCGCAGCGCGGTCAGCGGGGTGGTCTCCGCGGGCTTCAGGACGACCGTGTTCCCGCACGCCAGCGCCGGCGCGATCTTCCACGCGGCCATCAGCAGCGGGAAGTTCCACGGGATGATCTGCCCGCACACGCCGACGGGCCGCGGAGTTCTCCCCGCAAAGGCGTACTCCAACTTGTCCGCCCAGCCCGCGTGATAGAAGAAGTGCTGGGCCGCGAGCGGCACGTCGACGTCGCGCGACTCGCGGATCGGCTTGCCGCCGTTGAGCGTCTCCAGCACCGCCAGTTCGCGCGCACGCTCCTGGATCCGCCGCGCGATGCGGTACAGGTACTTGCCGCGCTCCTTGCCCGGCAGCGCGGCCCACTTCGGCTGCGCGCGCCGCGCCGCGGCGACCGCCGCGTCAACCTCCGCCGCGCCGGCCTGCGTGACCTCGGCCAGCGTCTGCTCGGTCGCGGGGTTGATGGTCGCGAACACGCCCCTGTCGCCGCGCATCTTCCCGCCGCGCGGTGCGATCCACTTGCCGTCGATGTACAGGCCGTAGCGGTCCGCGATCTGCACCTTCACCGTCTCGGGCGCGGGGGCATAGTCCCACGCCGCGCCGAACTCCAGCGCCCCCCCGCCCCCCCCGCCCGGCCCGGATGTCGCGCGTGATTTCACGTGCACGAGCGCCGTCTCCGGCGCGGCGGTCTGGGTCGATTCACCGGCGTTTTCGATCGTCTTGCCGCTGCTGGGCGTGGTCATGCCGGGAGGATAGGTGCGGTGATCACTCGATCCGCTCCGCGGCGAACACGCGAGTCACGCCGCGCTCCACGTACCGCTTCTCGACCCACCGCCCAACCAGCGTGACGCGCCGCCCATCGGCCGCACGCGCGGCGTCGCGCACACGCGAGACATCCACCTCGGTCTGTTTCGCGCCCGGCCCGTCGCCATCGAGCAAGGCCCAACCCGTGTGCTCGCCGCCGATGCCCATAAAACCGCCGCGCAGCGTGCCCGTGAGTCGGTCCATGGTCTCTCCCGGAGTGACGGGCGCCTCGCCTTTGCGCGGCTCGACACCGGACGATGCGCAGCCGCTCGCGGCCAGGATCAGCGCGCCCGCGAACGCGATTGCTGCGAACTGACCGTGCATGGTGCTCGTCATCCTCAGATCCCGATGGGTCCTTGTCGACTCTGGCCCGGCGCCGCTCTCCGAGCACGTGTCCGGGCCTCGAACATCGTACCCGCACGCGAGGCGCCGCCCGCGTTCAGGCACGCCGGCGCCGCAAGGCCGATCCTGATCGGCGAACGTCCGATGAGCGGGCCCTCCGCTCGCCCTCCGCGTTTCCCCATGACGCCCGCTGCAGGCAGCCCATTTTCGACATCCGACGCGGGCCTATGCCTCGGCGTAGTCGTAGCGTGCCGAGTACTTCCCGCAGCCCTGCTTGCGGATCTGCCGCACAAGGTCATCCACCAGCGCACTGGCGCCGAAGCGGAACCAGTCGGGGCTGAGCCAGCGGTCGCCGAGTGTCTCCTTCACCATCACGAGGTAGTGCAGGGCGTCCTTGGCCGTGCGGATCCCACCCGCGGGCTTCATGCCGATCATGTGGCCGGTTGTGAGAAAACAGTCGCGGATCGCTTCGAGCATGCAGAGCGTCACCGGCATCGTCGCGGCGGGAGTCACCTTGCCGGTGCTGGTCTTGATGAAACCCGTCCCCGCCGGCCCGTCCCCGCCGTCAACCAGCAGCGCTTCGATCGCAAGATCGCTGGCGCGCCGGACGTTGTCGTAGGTCTCCAGTTCGCCCGTCTCGAGGATCACCTTCAGGTGCACGTGCGCCGGCGCGTCGCCGCCGATCGAGGCCGAGGCGTTGCACACCGCCTTGAACTCGCGGATCTCTTCAAAGACCAGGTCGCGCTTGCCCGCCAGAAACGCCCCGCGCGAGATCACCATGTCGATCTCGTCGGCCCCGTCGCGGATCGCCCGGCGCGTGTCCTCGATGCGCACCGCCAGCGGGTACTGCCCGCTCGGGAACCCCGTCGCGACGCTGGCCACCTTCACGCCCGAGTCCCCGAGCGCCTCTCTCGCAACGGCCACCAGGGTCGGATACACGCACACCGCCGCGACGGGCGCGAGCGGCCGGCCCTTGTGATCGACTCCCGGCGTGAGCGCCTTGCGGCACAGCGCCCGCACCTTCTCCGGCGAGTCCTTGCCTTCGAGCGTGGTCAGATCGACCATCGACATCGCCAGACGCAGGCCGGCGAGTTTGGCCGTGGTCTTGATCGAGCGCGTCCTGAACGACGCGGCCCGCTGCTCGAGCATCACGGCGTCAACGGTGCGTGCGGGAAGGCTCTTCATGCGGGAAGTCCCGTGGGAGAGCGGCAGGCCGGCCAGGCGGCGCCCCGGCGCGTCGACGCGCCGCGCCCCGGCGCAGCGCGTCAACGCCTCACCGGTCCAGTTCCGCGGCGACAACGTTGATCGAACCCAGGATCGCCGGGACGTCCGACAGCAGGTGGCCCTCGGTCAGCCGCGCCATCACCGAGTAGTTGATGAAGCACGCCGGCCGCGTCCGCACGCGGAACGACCGCGGCGAGCCGTCGGCCACGATGTAGAACCCCTGCTCGCCGTTGGGTCCCTCGTTGCAGCCGTAGGCCTCCGCGACCGGCGCCTTCCAGCCGCGGTTGGACATCACCAGTTCGAAGTGCTGGATCAGGCCCTCGATCGAGCCGTACACGTCCTTCTTGGGCGGCTTGACCATCTTCGCGTCGGCGTAGGTGTCGACCGGCCCGCCGGGGATGGCGTCGATCAACTGCCGCACGATGTGCATCGACTGCTTGATCTCCTCGACGCGCACGCGGAAGCGCGCGTACGCGTCGCCCTCCAGCGCGATCGGCACCTTGAACTCGACCGCGGGCGCGCCGGCGTTGTCCCAGTTGTCCTTGTAGCACAGGTACGGGAAGTCCTTGCGCAGGTCGCGCTTCACGCCGCTGGCGCGGGCCATCGGCCCCGAGAGCGAGTGCGCGACCGCCTCGTCGTGCCCGATCTGCCCGACGCCCTGCGTGCGGTCGATGAAGATGCGGTTGGCGTTCAGCAGGCCCTCGAACTCGTCGACCGCGCGCGGCAGGTCGTCGTTGACCAGGTCCTTGACCAGCTTGCGGAACACCGCCTCGTCGGGCAGGTCCTGCATCAGCCCGCCGACGCGCGTCCAGTCGGCGTGGAATCGCTGACCCGCGATGAAGTCGCAGATGTCGTAGATCTTCTCGCGCGGGTTGAAGGCGAACAGGAACGCCGTGATCGCCCCGAGGTCCAGCGCCGCCGCGCCCACGCACAGCAGGTGGTTCTGGATCCGCGCCAGTTCGTTCATGATCGTCCGCAGCGCCTTGCAGCGCGGCGTGATCTCGATCCCGAACAGCGTCTCCACCGCCCCGTGCCACGTGATGTCGTTGTGGATCGGCGACAGGTAGTCCATCCGCGAGACGATCGTCACGTACTGGTTGTAGTCCAGGTGCTCGCCGAGTTTCTCAAAGCCCGAGTGCAGGTAACCGATGTGCGGCGTGCAGCGCGCCACGCGCTCGCCGTCGAGTTCCAGCACCAGCCGCAGCGTGGTGTGCGTCGCCGGGTGCTGCGGGCCGAAGTTCAGCACCCAGCGCTCGCCCGTGTCCACGTGCTCCCTCAGGTAGCCCGTGCTCTCGGCGTCGACGTCGATTCCCTGCTCGGGTCGGATCGTGTACGGCATAGGCCCGGATCGTAGCGAGTCGCGGCCGCCGCGGCGTCGCGCTCAGACCCGCTCGCCCCGCCCGTACCGCACCCGCACATACGTCGACCACGGCGGGACCCGCTTGAGCGCGTTGATCAGCCGGTACGACCGGCTCGATTCGATCATCGCAAGACGCCTGCTGGGCGGCAGTTTGAGTTCTTCGAGCCGCCAGTTGCGCCCCCACCGCGCCCGCGCCAGCACGCCGTAGGGCGGCAGGCTCTTGCACGCCCGCACCAGCCGCCACGAGCGCGAACTCTCGATCTCCGCCAGCCGCTCCGCCGCGGCACGCTCGGCCCGCGCGGCCTCCTGCGCCGCGGCGTGCTCGCCGAGCACCCGAGCGTGCTCGGCACGCACCGACCAGAGGTGGTCGGTCAGGTCCTCGAGCCGGAGCAGTTCCACGGCCTGCACGGCGGTCTCGACGGCCAGGCTCTCGGGCAGCGCGACGCGCGGCGAAACCTCGGCGAGGCGCCGCGCCTCGCGGAACAGTTCGAGCATGCGCCCGCCCATGTCCGCCAGTTCAAAGCGCGACTCGATGCGGCGGCGCGCCGCCGCGCCCATCGCGACGCGGCGCGGGCCGTCGGTCATCAGGTCCAGGAGCGCACCGGCGTACCGCTCCGCTTCGGCCGCGACGTCGGTCCGGCCGTCCTCTGTCAACACCCGCTCCAGCAGCACGCCGGTCTCGGGCGTCACCAGTTCGCGCTGCCCGCCCACCGCCGCGCCGACGACCGCAAGGCCCGTCGCCATGGCCTCGTACACCGCCAGCGCGATGCCCTCCCACTGCGAAGGCAGGAAGAAGATGTCGCTCGCGGCCAGCAGCGCGGGCACGCGGTCGGGCGCGACCTCGCCGAGCATCACCACGGGCCCGCCGGCGCCGGGACGGTCGCCGCGGAGCAGCCCCAGCCGCGCCAGGCGGGAACGCAGAGCCTCCCGGTCCTCGCCGTCGCCCGCGGCCAGCACCGTGAAGGCCGGGCGGTCGGGGTGGCGCTGGGCCAGCCGCCGCAGGCGCGCGACCGACTCGGCGAACACGTCGGGCTGCTTCTGCGGGCAGAACCGCGCGGCGTACAGGATCACGCACTCGCCCGGGCCGATGCCCAGCGACGCGCGGACCTGCGCGCGGGCCGCCGGGTCGGGCCGGTGCACCGACGTGTCGGCGTTGGTGTAGCACACGCTCACGCGCGCCGGCTCGGCCCCGCGCACGACCATCCACGACTTGAGGTGCTCCGACGAGACGATGTTCAGGTCCAGTTGCTCGCGCATCGCCGCGCCCGAGCGCGGGTGCCCGCCGTTGCGCCAGTGCGGCTCCTCCATGTGGGCAAAGTCGACGTAGACCGGCCCGGGGCAGTGCGCGCGCAGGAACGGCAGGAACATGTACCCCGCCGAGGAGTTGGTGATCATCACCACGTCCGGCCGTCGCGAATCGATCAGCGCGCGGAGGAACCGCGGCTGGTCCGCCTGACGGAGGAAGTGGTCCATGCAGAACACGTCGGGCGTGATCGCCGCGAACCGCGGCAGCCACGGGTGCCCGCGGCCCGTCGCCGCGATGGTCACGCCCCAGCCCTCGTCCGTCAGGAGCCGCGCCAGGTCGAGGTTGAAGCGGTCCGCCCCGCCCATGCGCAGCCACGGGACGATCATCAGGATGCGCGGCCGGTCCTTGCGGAGCGGGTTCAAGATCGGCGCATCGGCCGGGACCGTCTCGAACGGGACCGGCCAGTGCGGGTCGAGCCGCGGGAACCCGCCGGGCTCGAACAGCGCGGGGTACATCGCGCGCAGCCGCGCACGGAACGCCTCGCGCCGCGTCTCGTCGCCGAGGTTCTCCCAGTCGTCGTGCTGGTTGTCGCGCCGGCGGTACCAGTCGAGGTACTCGGGGATCGTCCCGCCCCAGAGCCCGCACGACGCAGCGCGGACCCAGTAGTCCCAGTCCTCCATCCCGCCGCGGATCGTCTCGTCGCACCCGCCGATGGCGTCGTGCGTCGAACGCCGGATCATCGACGTCGCGGTCACGAGGTTGTTGTCCAGAAAGGCCGGGCCGTCGTGGAAGCCCTTGGTCCACAGGTACCGCTTGGCCCCGAACCCCACCGACCAACTGCCGACGAACGCCGCGCGGGGGTACGACGCGAGGTACCACGCCGACTTCTCGAGCGTGGTCGGCTCGATCAGGTCGTCGGAGTCGATCTGGTACACCAGTTCGGCGCGCGCGGCGCGGAACCCCGTGTTGCGTGCCGCGGGCAGGCCGTGGTTGACACGGTGGTCGATCACGCGCACCCGCCCCTGCCACTCGGGCGCGAGCGCGCCCGCGCGGTACTCGCCGAGCACGCGCAGCGATTCGGGGTCGGTCGAGCCGTCGTTGACGATGACCCACTCGAAGTTCTGCAGCGACTGGCCGAGGACGCACCGCGCCGTTTCGTGGAACACCGGCCCGGTGTTGTAGAACGGCGTGACCACCGACACCGCGGGCGGCTCGCCGTCCGCGCGCGCAGGGTCGAGCGCGTACCGGCACGCCGGTCGCCGCGGCGACGCGGGGTGATTGCCGTAGTCTGGCTCGACGGGGTCGATCATGGTGTTTCCCGGCCGCGCTCGGCGCGGCCCGGCAAGTCTACCCGCGCACTCGAATCACCACGACAGGTCGGACTCGAAGCCCAGTTCGACCAGCAGTTCGCCGGCGATCCGCTTGAACGCGGCCTTGTCCGCCTCGGTCATCGCCTCGCGCCAGTGCGGGGCCGGGGGCTGCGCCGGCACGCGTGCCCGCGCGGCCTGCACCGCCGCGAGCAGCCGCCCCTGCTCCGACGACACGCCGAGCCAGCGGCACACGGAGCCGAAGGCGCGCGCGGTCTCGGCGCCGAGTTCGTCCTCGCGCAGGATCATGGCGCGGTCGCCGAGCAGTTCCGCCGCGCGGAGCGCGCCGCGCAGGCTGTTCGCCCAGCGCACCACGGCCAGGCGGAGCGACGGCGCGTCGAACAGGAGCGCGGGCCTGCTCATGCCCGCGCACCACGGGCGGCCGGCGCGCGCCAGTTGACCGCACCGCTCCGCGACGACCGCGCGCCGGCCGTCGCCGATCACGCACACCAGCGGCGCGCCCGGGAACGCCGCGACCAGCCGGTCGGCCGACTCGATGTCCGAAAGGTCCACCTGGGTGCCCACGTGCCGCACCCCCGCGGCGTGCCCGTTCCGCACGCGCATCGCCGCGACGCGCGACGACTCGTCGAGCATCTGCCGCATCGCGCCGCGCGACGACTCCACCCCCGACGCGCCGCCGTGCAGCAGGAGCGCGGACGGGTGCGTGTCGATCTCGGGGTGGATGTCGAACAGGCCCGCCAGCAGCGTCGGGTCCGCGCCGCCGCAGGCCGAGAAGAACACCGGCAGCACGGGCGCAACCGCCGCACGCTCCGACATCCCACGTTCGCTCAACGGGGATGTGCGGGTGGAGTGCCGTGTCATCGCGTGCGGTTCTCGTGTCTGGAGCGCGCCCCGGGCGCGCGGGCCCGCGGCCCGGCCCCCCGCGGTGGTCCGATTCTACCGCGCCCGCGGCCGCGCGCCAAACGCGCCCGCGGCCGCGCGCCAGACGCGCCCGCCGAGCGCCGCTCAGCCCGCCGCCAGTTCCGCCAGCAGCCGCACGCCCCAGCCCGTCGGCCCCTTGACAAAGCAGCCGTTGTCGGACTCGGACACGTGCACGCCCGCGATGTCCAGGTGCGCCCACGGCACCTTGGGCTCGACGAAGTACGACAGGAACGCCGCGCCCTGGATCGGGTGCGCCTTGCGGTTCGGGTTCGAGTTCACGATGTCGGCGACCTGCGACTTCATCATGTCGCGGTACTCCTGGTCGTGCGGCAGGCGCCAGAAGCGCTCGCCGGTGGTCTCCATCGCGCGCTCCAGGTGCGAGCGCAGGCGGTCGTCGTCGCAGAACAGCCCGGCGAACGTCGAGCCCAGCGCGGTGACGACCCCGCCGGTCAGCGTCGCGATGTCCACGATCGCCGCGGGCGACTCCTTCTCGCACGCCCAGATCAGCGCGTCGGCGAGCACCAGCCGCCCCTCGGCGTCGGTGTTCGTGACCTCGACGCTCACGCCGTTGCGGAACGTGATCACGTCGTCGGGGCGGTAGGCCTCGTCGGAGATCGAGTTCTCGGCGACGGCCAGCAGCGCGACGACGCGCCGCGCCGGCCTGACCACCGTCGCGATCGCGTGCATCGCGCCCAGCACGGCGCACCCCCCGTCCTTGTCGCGCTTCATGCCCGCCATCCCCGGCGTGGGCTTGATGCTCAGGCCGCCGGTGTCGTACGTCATGGTCTTGCCGACCAGCACCAGCGGGCGCTCGTCGCGCCCGCGCCGGCCGCCGCGCACCCCCGGCCACTCCAGCCGGATCAGGCACGGCTTGTTCTCCGACGCCTTGCCCACGTTGATCAGGCCGGCGAATCGCTCCTTCTCCAGGTCGTCGCCCGCGAACACGCGGCAGGCCAGCCCGGTCCTCTTCGCCATCGCACGCGCCTGCGCCGCGATGTAGTCGGTCGTCGCGATGTTCGGCGGCGTCTCGGACAGGTCGCGCGCCAGGTTCGTCGACGCCGCGAGCGCCAGCCCCGTGCCCAGCCCGCGCTCGAACGCCGCGTCCGACGAGCGCACGTGCAGCGCTGCGCGCTTCGGCCGATCGCCGCTGCCCTTGCCCTTGAGCCGGTCGTAGTTCCACGCGATCAGTCCGAGCCCCTCGCCGAAGAGCCGGCCCGCCACTTCGGGCTTGAGGCGGGCGCCCTTCTGGGCGCGGTCGCCCAGCAGCGCGGCGAGTTCGACGCTCACGCGCGCGTCCCTGGTCTGCGCCAGACGACGCCCCACCGCGCCCGCGGCGGTGCGCAGCATCCCGGGCTTGAACCTGGCGCGGTCGCCCAGGCCGACGATCAGCACGCGCCCGGGCGCGCCCTTGCCCGTCGGGTACGCCTCGGCGATGCGCCCGAGTTCGCCGGTGCAGTCGGCCCTCGCCGCGGCACGGGCGACCGATCCGTCGGTGTCCAGCGCCCGCGCGCGGGGGTCGAGCGCGCCGCCCTTGAAGATGCCGACGACCACGGCCTGCGCGTCGCCCTTGCCGCCGATGCTGACCGACTCGAACATGCTCCATCTCCTTTCGGGCCGCACGCCTGTGCGGTGCAGCCATTCAGCCTTGGCGCGTCGCGCCGGGCCGCAAGTGTACGGCCGCGAGAGCGGTTGCGCACGGGTCGCGGCCTACACTCGGCCCATGACCACCACCCCCGCCGCGTCGTCCAAGCCCGTTGTCGTTCCCTCCGCCGCCACCAAGGGCACCAACCTGCACTGGCACGAGGGGAACATCACCCGCGCCGAGCGCTCCAGACTGCTCAACGCGACGGGCGCGACGCTCTGGTTCACCGGCCTTTCCGCCTCCGGCAAGAGCACCATCGCCTGCGCGCTGGAGCAGGTCCTCGTGCAGCGCGGCATCCACTGCTACCGCCTCGACGGCGACAACATCCGCATGGGCCTGAACAAGAACCTCGGCTTCTCCGCCGAGGACCGGGCCGAGAACATCCGCCGCATCGGCGAGGTCGCCAGACTCTTCGCCGATTCGGGCTGCATCGCGCTGACGAGTTTCATCAGCCCCTACCGCGCCGACCGCGACGCGGCCCGCGCCGTGCACGAAAGGGACCCCGCCGGGGCGATCCCCTTCATCGAGGTCTTCGTCGATGCGCCGATCGAGGTCTGCGAGCAGCGCGACCCCAAGGGCCTTTACAAAAAGGCCCGCGCCGGCCAGATCAAGGGCTTTACGGGCATCGACGACCCCTACGAGGCCCCCGCCCATCCCGAACTGGTCCTCAAGCCCGCGACCATGTCCGTCGAGGACTCGGTCCGCGCGTGCCTGAAGATGCTCGCCGACCGCGGCGTCATCCCCAGCGCCTGAGTTCGCCTCAGCGGTTGTCGCGCGCGGTGCGCGTGAACCGCGCCAGGCTCTCGTCCCGATCCGGGCCGGGCGTCACAGCCAGCGCGTCGCCGAGCAGTCGAACGCCGCGGGCCCGCTGCAGCGCGCCGGTGTACCGCGCCTCCAGGTGCATGAGTTCGGGCGGCCCGGCGCGCCGCGTCGAGATCATCGGTGCAAGCACAAACTCGCCGCGCACCAGCGCCGCGCCGTCCAGCTTCGACGCCATGCGGTTGACGCCGGTGTACCCGCCCACCGATCCATCCGGCTCGATCACCATCGACGGCGGCTGGTCGTCCCAGTTGGGCGGGAGCCAGTCCGCCAGTCGGCGGCCCTCGAGTTCGACGAGCGTCCACTCGCCCGCCAGCGCGGCCAGCCCCTCGTCCGCGCTAACGAACGACGACTTGGCGTCCTCGCCCAGCGGCCCGCCCGTGCGGCACGCGACCGTGGCCGCGGCGCCCAACACCGCCGCGGTAAGCCCGACCGCCCGCCACCCGTTCGGACCGCCGCGCGTGTTGCCCATGTCCGACTCCGCGGAAAACCCCCGCGCCTGAGAGTCTACACGCCTTTGGCCGCGCGGCGGCGCCGCCGCTTCGCGGCCCGTGCGCCGCTGCCCGAGGCCGCGCGCACCTTGCCCTTCTCGATCGCGATCGCCCCGGCGCGCTGGATCACGTACCCGCAGTTGCGGCACGTTCGGCGCGAGGCCGGGCCGCCCCAGAACGTGTTCATCACGACCGCGAGGTCCCTGTCGATCTTCTTCAGGCGGAACCGCGCGTCGTACACGAGGTGGTCGCACTTGGGGCAGTACCACTGCAGGCCGTCGTTCTGCCCCTTGGGACGCGGGAACTCGACGATGAGCCCCACCGTGCCCGCGGGGCGCTGCGGGCGGTGCGGCACCCAGCGCGGCAGCAGGAACATCTCGCCCTCGCGCACGATCACGTCGCGCGGCTTGCTCCCGTCCAGCGGACGAACGCGCACCGCGATGTCGCCCTTGAGTTGGTAGAATAACTCCTCCGTCGGGTTCACGTGGAAGTCGTTCCGCGTGTTCGGGCCGCCCGACACGAACACGATCACGTCCTCGGACTCGGTGAAGAACTGCTTGTTGCTCACCGGGGGCTTCAGGTGCCGGCGGTTCTTGCGGATCCAGTCCTGCAGGTCCAGCGTCGAGAACTTGGCTTTCGCGGCGGGCATCGGCGGTCCTTTCGTGTCGGCGCTCGCGCCTGCCCGGCCCGGGGCCGGCCGGCATCGTCGCCGAGATTCAGGATACAAACAACCGTTGAAGGACGCAACCCTCGCCGCTCAGCGACCGCGCACCGTCGCCCGGCGGGGCGTCGCCTTGCCCGCCGCCGTCGCGGCGCGGCGGGGCGCAGGACGCGCAGCGGGAGGCGGTTTGGCAGCGCCCGCGGCGATCGGCGACGCCGCGATCACGTCGGACTTGCCCGGCGGCTGCACCACCGTGCCGCAGAACCGGCAGGTCCGCAGCGTCGCGTCGTCCCAGAAGCGCGAGAGAATGTCCGGCAACTGGTCCGCGGCGTCCTCGAGCGCGAACGACTCCTCGAACACGCTGGTGTTGCACCGGTCGCAGTAGAACCGCAGCGTGTCGTCGTCGCTCGCCGGGCGTCGGCGCTCGATCACCAGCCCCACCGACCCCGCCGCACGCTGCGGCGAGTGCGGCACGTTCGCGGGCAGCGCGAACAACTCGCCCTCGCGCACCACCACGTCGCCCACCACGCCGTCGTCGTCGCGCACGCGGAGCACCAGTTCGCCCTCGATCTGCAGGAACAACTCCTCGAACGGGCTGATGTGGTAGTCCTTCCGCTGCGACGGGCCGGACGCGACCGAGACAACGAAATCCGACATACCGCCGAACACGGGCCAGTCGCCCGCGCCGCTGCGCGAGCGCCGGCGGGCGTCGTCGATCCACGCGCGAAGGTTCAACGGAAGGTCGAAGGCGATCGGCATTGCAGGCCTCCCTGGGCCTCTCCCCCGCCGCGGTTCGTGCACGACACATCCTATCGCCCCGTGTGCGCCGCTGCACGGAGTGCCGAACCGCCTGCGAACACGTCGCGGGGGTTCCCGGCGCCTCCGCGCGCCAACGATCTGCCGCCATGGCCCAGCACGCCGCGCCCTCCAACCCCGCCGCCAGCGCGGCTCACCCCGCGCCGCACCCGCTCGCGCGCGTCGCGCTCGAGACCACGCTCCTCCTGCACGGCGTGCCGCGCGCCGGGGCGCTCGCGCTCGCGGCGAGGTTGAACCACGCCGTCCGCGCACAGGGCGCCACGCCGCTCACCGTCGGCGTCGTCGCCGGCGTGCCCGTCGTCGGGCTCAGCGAGGCGCAACTGGCCGAACTGCTCGGCGCGCCCGCCGACAGCGTCCGCAAACTCAACACGTCCAACCTCGGCGTGGCCATCGCGCGCAGGCAGCACGGGGCGACGACCGTGAGCACGACCATGGAACTCGCCGCCGCGGCGGGCGTCAGCGTGTTCGCCACCGGCGGGATCGGCGGCGTGCACTTTGCCGAGAGCGGCGACGCCGCGCGCGGCGCGCTCGACGTCTCGGCCGACCTGTACGCGCTGACGCGCTTCCCCGTCGCCGTCGTCGCCTCGGGCGTCAAGTCCATCCTCGACGTCGCCGGCACGCGCGAGATGCTCGAAACGCTCGGCGTGCCGGTCGTCGGCTTCCGCACCGACGACTTCCCCGCGTTCTACCTCCGCAGGGCCGACAACGCCGCCGTCGCGCCGCTCGATGCACGCTTCGACGAGGTGGCCGACCTCGCGGCGTACATCCGGCACGAACTGGCGCGCTCGCGCCGCGGCGTGCTGGTCTGCAACCCCATCCCGCGCCAGCACGAACTCAAGGCGGCCGACTGGCAGCGCTGGCTCAACGAGTCGCGCCAACTGGTCGGCGCCTCGGGCGCGAGCGGGCGCGACGTCACGCCGCGGATCCTCGGCGCGCTGCACTCGGTCTCGGGCGGCGCGACCCTCCGCGCCAACGTCGCGCTGGTCGAGTCCAACGCCGCGCTGGCCGGGCAACTGGCGCGCGCGATGGTGTAGCCGGGAGTTCGGCCACGGACCCGCGCGGCTGCGAACGGGTCCGATCAATCGGTCCGTCCGAACCCGCGCTCATCCGTGGCCCGTCTTCTTTCCGAGCCACTTGGCCAGCCGCGCCGCGCTCCACGTGTTCACGCACTGCTCGGCCGGGAGCCAGCCGCGCCGGGCCGTCTGCACGCCGAAGCGCAGGTTGTCGAAGTCGCCCTCGGCGTGCACGTCGCAGTCGATCGCGATCAGGCAGCCCGCGTCGACCGCCGCACGGACGTGCGTGTCGCGCAGGTCCAGCCGCATCCAGTGCGCGTTGATCTCCAGCGCGACGTCGTGCGCTCTGGCCGCGGCGATGACCCTCGCCATGTCCGGGCTCAGCCCCGCGCGCCGGTTGATCAGCCGCCCGGTCGGGTGCCCGAGGATGTGCACGCGCCCGCTCTCGATCGCGCGGACCAGCCGCCCGGTCGCGGCCTCCGGCTCCTGGCTCAGCGCGTTGTGCGGCGAGGCGACGACGACGTCGAGCAGCGCGAGCGTCCGGTCGTCGTAGTCCAGCGAGCCGTCGGCGAGAATGTCCACCTCGCTCCCCGCCAGAATGTGAACGCCCCTGACCCTCTTCCGCGCGGCGTGGATCGCCGCGACGTGCTCGCGCAGCCGCTCGGCCGAGAGTCCGTTGGCGATCACGCTCGACCTGGAGTGATCGGTCACGGCGATGGTGTGGAACCCGCGCTGCTTGGCGCTCCGCGCCAGTCCCTCGATGCTCATGCGGCCGTCCGACGCGGTCGTGTGCGCGTGCAGTTCGGCCTTGATGTCGGCAAGTTCGACGAGCCCCTCGACCACCGCCGCGGCGTGCCGCGCGGCCCTGGTCTTCGCGCCCGCGAACGCGCGCTCGGCACGGTCGATCTCGCCGCGGTCCTCGCGCAGTTCGGGCGGGATGTACGCGAGTTTGAGCGCGTGAAAGATCTCCTCCTCGGTCTCCGAGGCGACGGGTTCCACGCCGCGCTGCTGCGGCGGCGTCTGGTCGCCGTCCTCGGGGAACAGCCCGTACTCGTTGAGCGTCAGGCCCATCCTGAGCGAGCGCTCGCGCAGGCGGATGTTGAACTCCTTGGAGCCGGTGAAGTACATGAGCGCAGCGCCCCACGAGGCCGGCGGCACGACGCGCAGGTCGACCTGTACCGTCGGCCCCACGTCCGCCTCGCCGGCGCGGCCCTCGACGCTGAACCGCGCCGACTCGGGCGCGATCCGCGCCCGCACCGACGACCTCCGGTCCCCCGCCGCCAGCACCTGCGACACGCCCGGCAGCGCGCGGAACGCCCCCGCCACGTGCGCCGCGTCGGCGTCCGCCGCGGCGACGAGCACGTCGATGTCGCCGATCGTCTCGCGCCCGCGCCGCAGCGAACCGGCGAACGCCGCCTGCTTCACCCCCTTGACCTTCGCCATCGCGCTCACGAAGCGCTCCCCCACCGGCGCGGCGAGCCCGAGCGGCAGGCGCGCGCCGCTCTGCTCGGCGAGGTCGATCGATTCCCTGAGTTTCTCGACGCTCTTGGCGCCCATGCGCGGCAGGCTCAGGATCGACCCGTCGGCGATGATCTTCTTGAGCGAGGCGAGGTCCTTCACGCCGCCTTCCTTCCACAGCGTCGCGACGGTCTTGGGGCCAAGGCCGGGGATGTTCATGAGCGCGAGCACGCCCGGCGGCACCTTGGCCTCGAGTTCGACCAGTTCGGCCATCTTCCCGGTGCGCGCAAACTCCGCGATCTTGTCGGCGATCTTCGGACCGATGCCCTCGATCTCGCGCAGTTTCGCGGGGTCGTCGGCGATGGTCGCGATGTCGAACGCCAAGCCCTCGATCACGCGGGCCGCGCGGTCGTGGCTGATGGCCTTGAACTTGTCCTCGCCGAGCAGGTCCTGCAGCCGCGCGATCCGCGACAGCCGCTCCGCAACCGCCTCGTTCATGCTCATACCGGATCGTAGAGAGGCGAGCCTGCGGCGGGTCAGCCCACGTCGCCCAGCCCCAGCCACCTGCCGTGCAGTTTCAGCAGCCGCTTGCGCAGCAGGTCCTCGCCGGGCCCGCGCAGTTCCGGCGACCGCTCGATCCACGCCGCGGCGTCGCGCCGCGCCATCACCAGCAGGTCGCGGTCGCGCATCAGGTCGGCCACCCTGAAGGGCGGCGCGCCCGCCTGCTTCTGCCCGAAGACCTCGCCCGGACCGCGGATCTCCAGGTCCTTCTCCGCCAGCGCAAAGCCGTCGGTCGTCGCGGCCATCGCTGCCAGTCGCAACTCGGCGTCGGGCGTCTTGGGCTCGGCGATGAGCACGCACACCGACCGCTTGCCGCCGCGCCCGACGCGCCCGCGCAACTGGTGCAACTGCGCCAGACCGAACATGTCGGCGTGCTCGATGACCATGACCGTGGCGTTGGGCACGTCGACGCCGACCTCGATCACCGTCGTCGCGACCAGCGCGTCGATCAACCCCGCGCGGAATCGGTGCATCACGTGGTCGCGCGTCCGCGCCGAGAGCCGGCCGTGCAGCGCGGCCAGCCGCCTGCCCGACAGTTCGTGCGCCTCCAGCCGCGCCATCACGCTCCGCAGGTCGGCCAGGTCCTCGTCGCCGCCCGCGCCCGCGGCCGACGCGCCCGTGTCGATCGCGGGCACGACGATGTACGCCTGGTCGCCCGCGTCCAGCCGCTGCCGCACGAACCCGTACACCTCAGGCGACTTGTCCGGCCCGACCACGCGCGTGGCGATCGGCGTCCGCCCCGGCGGCAGTTCGTCGATGGTCGAGACGTCCAGGTCGCCCAGCAGCGTCAGCGCCAGCGTCCGCGGGATGGGCGTCGCCGTCATCACCAGCGTGTGCGGGACCAGCGCGCGCGCATCGCCCGCCGCCGCGTCGGCCGCCTTGCCCCGCAGCGTCGCGCGCTGGTGCACGCCGAAGCGGTGCTGCTCGTCGATCACCACCACCGCCAGCGAGCGGAACTTCACGTCGCCGGTCAGCAGCGCGTGCGTGCCGATCACCAGGTCGGCCTCGCCCGCGGCGATCCGCGCCAGGGCCGACTCGCGCTCGGCCCGGCCCAGCGCGCCCGTCAGCAGCTCGATCCGCACGTCGGCCCCCCGCAGCGCCTCGCCGATCGACAGGAAGTGCTGCTCGGCCAGCAGCTCCGTCGGCGCCATGAGCGCGGCCTGGTGCCCCGAAGCCGCCGCCAGCAGCATCGCGTACAGGGCGATCACCGTCTTGCCCGAGCCGACGTCGCCCTGGATCAGCCGGTTGGCCGGCTCGTCGCGCGTCAGGTCGGCCACGACCTCGCCGACCACACGGTCCTGCGCGCGCGTCAGCGCGAACGGGAACCGCGCGCGGATATGCCGGTCGATCTGCTCGCTCCAGCGCAGCGGCTCGGCACGCATCGTCCGCCGCACCTGCGCGCGCCGCAGAAACACGCCCAGTTGCAGCAGCAGCAGTTCGTCGTACGCCAGCCGCCGGTGCGCCGCCGCGGCCTCCTCCTCGCTCGCCGGCCGGTGCGCCATCCGGTAAGCCTCGGCCAGAGCGGGCAGGTCCTTGGCGCGCCGAAACTCGTCGGACAGGTGGTCCTCGATCTGCGGCAGCGCGGCGTCGAGCACGCGCGACACCGCCTGCTCGACCCTCGCCGAGTTCATCGCCTCCGACGCCGGGTACACCGGGCGGATCCGCGCTCCCTGCACCGCGGCCTCGCGGTCCTCGTCCAGCGCCTCCCACTTGGGGTTCACGATCTGCAGCCACCCGCCGTGCGGGCCGAAGCGCCTGGCCTGCCCCTGCACGCGCAGGCGCATGCCCGGCAGGATGCGGTCCTTCAGGTACGTCTGGTTGAACCACACCAGGTCGAGCCGGCCGGTGTGGTCGAGCAGCGCGGCCTCGAAGCGCGGCCGTCGGCCGCCCGGCCGCACGCGCGTGGCCGAGACCTCGCCCCGCGCCGTCACGATGCTCCCCGGCGCAAGGTCGCGGATCGGCGCCTCGGCCTCCAGCCGCTCGTAGCGCATCGGCAGGTGCTTCACGAGGTCGGCGACCGTGAACACGCCGAGCCGCGCCAGCGCGTCGGCCCACGCGGGCCGCAGCGCGCGCACCTCGGCCAGCGGCGTGCTGAGCCGGAGCGGGCCGGGCTGTTCGGCGGCGCGGGCCATGTGCACAGCGTATGGGGTTTGCGTCCCCGCGCGGCGCGCGGTAGAGTGCCGCGATGCTCAGCCACGAAGAGGACTGGCGGTCATACCCCATCGAGTCCGACGACGAGATGGGCTTTGCGATGACCGACCTGGGCTGGACCGAGGCCCCCCACTCCCACCCGTGGTGCGTGCGCCTGGCGATCGAACTGCTCGAACCGGGCCCGCAGGGCCTGGGCAGCACCGAGGAGATGGAATCGCTCTCCGACGGCGAGGACGCGTTCCTCGAAGCCGCCGCGGAGGCCGGCGCGATCCACGTCTCGCGCGTCCGCCACGGCGGCGAGGTCGCGTGGTTCTTCTACGCGCCGTCCGAGGACCTGGTCGACTCGCTCGGGCAGGCCGCGGCCGAATCGCTGCAGCGCGACATCAGCGCCGGCGCCCAGCACGACCCGGAGTGGGGCGTGTACGCCAGCATCCTGCCCAGCCCCGCCGTCGAGCGATGGATGGCGGACATGCAACTCATCGACACCCTCGAACAGCACGGCGACCCGCTCACCGTCGAGCGCGAGGTGACGCACTACGCCTGCTTCGACGACCCCGAGACGGCCGAGGCGTTCGCCGCGGCGGCCGGGCCGGAGGGTTTCGAGACCGAGGTCCGCGAGCCCGACGAGGAGAACGAGCGGTTCTGCGTCGTGCTGACGCACCGCAGCGCGGTGGACATGGACACCATCGGCGCGATCACGCAGACGCTGGCCGAGCGGGCCGCGGAACTCGAGGGCGAGTACGACGGGTGGGAGTGCGCGCTGGTGAAGGGGCCCGGCGGGACCAACAACTAGCCGCCGGACGTTCCCGCCCGCGGAGCGCCCGGGTCGATCTGGCGCAGGTACGCCCACGAGTAGATGCCGGTGTGGTGCCCGTCGGAGAACCGGATGCGCAGCGCGTAGTTGCCCACCAGTTCCGCGTCGACGATGGCCAAGGGGCCGGGGGCCGCGCCGCGCGTCGCGGAGGCGGGCAGGACCGTCAGCGGGTTGGCCGACAGTTCCCTGCGCGTCTGGCGCGCGTCGGCCGAGGGCGACATCCGCCGCAGGTGCGCAACGGGATAGAACGACACGCGCCCGTCGGCCCACTCGACGGTCACGCCGCGGTCCCTGCGGACGTCCAGCCTCGCCGGCGCATCGCTCACGGCGTGAGCGTACGCTGGCGCACGGCGGCCGGGCCGCGCGGGCCCGACGCCGCAGACAGGGAGCGCACCATGCACTTTGCCGACACGCTCGCGCAGGCCATCGACCGCTGCGGCGCGCCCGCCTGCGTCGGGCTCGACCCCGTGCTCGAGAAGATCCCCCGGGCCGCGCTCGACGCGACCGCACGCGAGGGCGGCGACGACGTCGAAGCCCTCGGCGACTTCTGCATCGGCGTCCTGCACGCGACGCGCGACGCCGGCGTCGGCGTCGTCAAGCCCCAGAGCGCGTGCTTCGAGCGGCACGGGTCGCGCGGCTTTGCGCAACTCGAACGCGTCGTCGCCGAGGCGCACCGGCTGGGCCTGCTGGTCATCCTCGACGCCAAACGCGGCGACATCGGCGTCTCGGCACAGCACTACGCCGCGTGGGCGTTCGATCACCTCGACGCGCACGCCGTCACCGTCAGCCCCTACCTCGGGCCCGACGCCGTCGAGCCGCTCGTGCGCGACGGGCGCGGCGTGTTCGTGCTGGTGCGCACCTCGAACCCCGACTCCGACGCCGTGCAGTCGCCCCGACTGGCCGACGGGCGAAGCGTCTCGGAGTTGATGGCCGACACGGTGCGAACCCTCGGCGAGCACCGGCGCGGCGGGCGCGGCCTGTCCGACGTCGGCGCGGTGGTCGGCGCGACCAAGGCCGTCGAGGCCGCCGCGCTCCGCGAACGCATGCCCGACCAGTTCTTCCTCGTGCCCGGCTTCGGCGCACAGGGCGGGACGATCGACGACGTCCGACGTATGACGCGCGAGGGCGCACGCACCCCGGGCGAACTCGGCGTCGTCGTCAACGCCAGCCGTTCGGTCATCTACGCCGCGCCCGAGCCGGGCGAGCCGTGGCAATCGGCCGTGCGCTCCGCGGCCGAGGCGCTGGTGCGCGACCTGCGCGACCTGTGCTGAGCGCGCAGGAAAGCGGGCGAGCCCGAAGGGCCCGCCCGCACTTGGGAGTCTGCGAGTTGTCAGCGCCGATCAGCGGCGGCGCCGCGCGGCCAGCAGTCCGCCCAGGCCCAGCAGCGTGAGCGTGCCCGGCGCGGGTACGTTGTCCGCCGACGAGGTGAACGACGCGGTCGCGGTGTAGTTGTCGGCCGAGCCGATCTGGTTGGCGAAACTGAACGCGAACGCCTCGTTGGCCGGCGCGCCCTCCATGATCGGGCCGCCGAACACCACGCCGTAGCCGGCGAAGATGCTGGCGCCGAAGCCCAGGCCGTCGGTCAGCAGGCCGCCGGTGAACGTGATCGTCACCAGCAGGTTCCCGCCGCTGTCGCGGAATCGGATCTGACCGGGGCCGAGGTTGTAGAACGGCGGGAAGCCGGTCGGCGTGACCGTCACCGGGTCAAACTCGAAACGTGCGTCCGGGTAGTTCGGCGCCGACAGGCCCGGCGTTTCCAGCAGCAGGCCCGTGCTCGACCAGCCGCCGGTGAGCGTGGTGCCGTTGGTCAGCGTGAACAGCGGCGTCGACGGCCCGGTCGCCGGGTCGGCGAAGGTCAGTATCGTTGCGGCGTTGGCGGATGCGGAAAGGCCCAGACCGGCCACAAAGAGAGCGCAGAGAGAACGAGACATACCGGAACACTCCTTCCGTACGTCTCTCTCACTCCCGGGTTGTACTCTCTCCCCCGCTACGGCCCTTCCGGGTCTCCAGCCCGGTCGGACGCGAACATGATAATCGACGACGTCCGAAATGCCAGCGAATTCTGCGCAAACTCACGCGGTTTTCTCGGCCGTGGCCAGGATTGGCCAATCCCCCCTTGCTCGTCCCAATCGGCCGATCGTGGGCCGGTTCAGACCGAACCGGAATCGAACTTACATCGGCTTCTTCGAGATGGTCACGTCGTACACCTTCAGGAGTTTCTCCTTGTCGAAGATCATCTCCTGCCGGCTCATGCCCACGACGTCGTACTCGGTCGTCAGTTCGATCGCGTCCACGGGGCACGCCTCCTCGCACATTCCGCAGTAGATGCACCGGAGTTCGTCGATCTCGAACTTCTTGGGGTACTTCTCCCGGTCGTCCCACGGCGACACGTCGGCCTCGATATGGATGCAGTTCGCCGGGCACAGCGTCGGGCACATCATGCACGCCACGCACTTGACGCGCCCCTGCTCGTCCCGGTTCAGGCGGTGCACGCCGCGGAAGTTCCGCACCTCCTGCCCGCCCTTCTCCACCGGCAGGTGCTCGCGCCGGACCTCGGGATACTGCATCGTGCGGCTCGTCGAGCCTTGGCCGAACGACGTCACAAAGTGCCGGAGCGTTGTCCCAAAGCCCCGGAAGATCTCGGGCAGGTACGCCGCCTCCCACGCGGTCATCTTCGGGCCCGGAACAACGTAGACGTCCTGCTCGCGGATGGTCATAGCCGCCAGTATACGGAGCCTGCCGCGGCCGTATACTCCCGCCATGGGACACGCGCGCCGACAGCAACCGCTGTACGAAGTCCTGTCCACGTCGTCGCGGCGTCCGGGGTTCCCGCGCCCCGTTCCCATCCGCCCCGCCGCGCCCGCCGCCGGCGCGGACAAGACACACGCGGAACCGAAGCCCGAGCCCGAACCCGCACCCGAAGCACGGTCGCCCGCGCCCGAGGTCAAGGTTCTCAACCGCGAACCGTTCCGTCGAACACACGCGCCCGCCGCGGCGGCCGAACCGGCCGAACTCGCGCCGGCCGAATCGCCCGCGTCGGATGGCGCGCTCCGGCTGCCCGCGAGCACGATGCTCATCCTGCTCGCGGTGCTCATCGGCGTCGTCGCGGTCGCGTGGGCCATCGCCTACCGCATGGGCGTACAGGCCGAGGCGGCCAAGAAGAGCGAGCAGTTCCCCTCCGCGCCGGGCGCGGGGCTGGTCACCGGTCCAGAGTCCGGAAACCCGCCCATCCAGCCTCCCCCGCCGCAGCCCAAGCCCCAGCCCCCCGTTCCGCAGCCCCCGGCCGGCGCCGCCGATCCGACCCAGGACCCGAGGATCCCCGGGTACAACTACCTCTACCTTGGCACGCTGATCGAGCGCGACGCCGCGGCGGGCGTGGCCTTTCTGACGCAGAACGGCGTTCCCGCGTTCTACGTGGTTGATCGGGCCAAAGCAGGCGGGAACAATCGGCCCTGCCGGGTCTACGCCGCTCAGGGCATCCCGTCGGACCGCTACCGCGAGATGCAGCGCGAGCGGGACGAACTGGTGCGCAAGGTGGAGGAGATCGGCCGCAGGTGGCAGCGGGAACAGAAGGGCGCGAGCGACTTCCGCCAGCCCTACTGGACGTTGCACAAGGGTTAGCGTTCCGGGCCGGCGATCGGCCTTTCACCCAACCGACGGGAGTCAGACCGATGAGCCTCGACCGTTCGCTCAAGACCAAGGGCAGCCTGACCGGCGTCCGCAGCGTGCTCACCCGCGCCGAGCGCATCAGCAAGATGCAGGCGGACAAGAAGTTCGACCCCAAGAAGGACAAGGTTCTGGGCATCCCCAAGACCCGCGTCTCCAAGGCCGGTTGATCGTCGCCCGAACCGCCGCCCGTCGCAGCGTGCCGCGGACCACCGATTCTCACGTCATCTGTTCCGCGCGGCCGTGCGCCGGCGCGGGCCGCTGCGGGTATGCTCGCACCGGAGATCCGACATGGACATCGACCGGCTGATCGCCGACCGCGCCAAGCGCATCGACGCCTCGGGCATCCGGCGCGTGTTCGACCTGGGCGCGCGCCTCAAGGACCCGATCAACCTCTCCATCGGCCAGCCCGACTTCCCCGTGCCCGAGCCGATCAAGCAGGCGGCGATCGACGCCATCCGGAACAACCAGAACGGCTACACCCAGACCCAGGGCATCGCGTCCCTCCGCCAGCGCATCGTCGAGCATCTCAAGGCCGACGTGAACTGGGACGTCGACCCGCGCCCGCTTGCATCGGCGGACGCGTCCAAGCCCGGCGTGATGGTCACCTCCGGCACGTCGGGCGCGCTGATGCTCGCCTTCCAGGTGCTGCTCGACCCCGGCGACGAGGCGATCATCCCCGACCCGTACTTCGTGATGTACCCGCACGTCTGCACGATGGTCGGCGCCAGGCCCGTGCTGTGCGACACGTACCCCGACTTCCGAATGACCGCGGAGCGGGTCGAGCGGCTCATCACGCCGCGCACCAAACTGGTGCTGCTTAACAGCCCGAGCAACCCCGCCGGCGTGGTGGCGAGCAACCGCGACTGCCGCGAACTGCTCGAACTCTGCCGCGCCAGGAACGTGCTGCTGATCTCCGACGAGATCTACGACACGTTCACCTACGCCGACGCGCGCGAGCCGTCGCCGCTGGGCGCCGGCGCGCCGCGCTGCCCGAGCCCGGCGCGCTTCCCCGGCGCGGCGGACGACGTCTTGCTCATCCGCGGCTTCGGCAAGACCTACGGCGTGACGGGCTGGCGTCTCGGCTACGCCGCGGGACCGCGCCGGATCATCGAGGAGATCAGCAAACTCCAGCAGTACACGTTCGTGTGCGCGCCGTCGGCGCTGCAGCACGGCGCGGTCGCGTGCTTCGACGTGGACATGTCCGCGCAGATCGCCGACTACCAGAAGCGCCGCGACACGGTCGTCTCGCGCCTGTCGAAGGTGACCGAGGTCACGGTCCCCGGCGGCGCGTTCTACGCGTTCGTGAAAGTCCCCGAGCGTCTGGGCCTCACCGCCGGCGCGTTCATCGACAGGTGCCTGGAGCGGGGCCTGCTGGTCATCCCCGGCAACGTCTTCTCGAAGCGCGACACGCACTTCCGCCTGTCGTACGCCACCGACACCCGCTCGCTGGAGCGCGGGCTGGCCGTGCTCGAGGACCTGATGCGCTGACCGGCCGGGGCGCCGCGCCGCGATAGACAGCGTTTATGCGCACGACCATCGCCATCACTTCCGTGATCGCCCTGCTGGCGCCCGCGCGGCCGGCCCCGCCGTCGATCAGGGACTTCCGGCCCTCGGCGCACGGCTTTGCCTTCGCCAACTCGTTCACGGGCTCGCCCCTGCCGGGCGCGCTCGGCGGCCTTCTGGCCGCCGCGGCGGGCGCGCCGTCGAAGTTCGGCCTCTGCGGCGGCATGTCGTTCGTCGCCGCGGATTTCTACCTCGCCGGGCGCGCGGTGCCGACGGCCGGCGCCGCCCCGAGGCGCGGCCAGCCGCTGTACGAGTACATCTACGCGCGGCAGGTCGATTCGCTGGGGCCGGGCGTCGAACTGGCCGCGAAGTTCTCGCGCTGGATGGACGCACCCGACCAGGGGCCGGTGAGCGCGGGGGCGTTCACGCTCGGCGCGCTGCCGCCGATGCTGGAGCGGCTGGCACGCGGCGAGCCGGTGGTGCTGGGGCTGGTGCTGACCGACTCGTCGCGCTCGCGTGTGCCGTGGAACAACCACCAGGTGCTGGCGTGCGAGGGCGCGCTGGAGGACGAATCGTCGCGCGGCGTGACGCGCTGCACGCTGCGGATCTACGACCCCAACTACCCGCGCGCCGACGGCGCGTCGGTGCGCATCGACCTGCGCGCCTTCGGCTTGTCGCGCGTCGGGCACGACCTCGCGCCCGTGCTGGGCGCGCAGGCCGTGCGCGAGGTGCCGGGGTTCCGCCCCACGCGCGTCCGCGGCGTGTTCGACATGCCCTACGAGCCGCGCACGCCGCCCGACGGTCTGTGACCCGCGTCAACCCAGCAGGCCCGCGAGGCGCGCCGCCGCGACCAGCAGCAGGAGGGTCACCACGGCGCGCACCGCCGCGGTCGGCAGGTAGTGCGTGAGGTTGGCGCCGATCGCGCCGCCGACCATCGCCGTGGGCGCCATGGCCAGCGCGAGCAGCGCGGCGTCCTGCCAGTCCTCGCCGTGGGTCGAGAGCGTGAACATCTTGAGCCCCGCGCCGATCAGCGCGGTCACGCAGATCACCGCGCTGCTGGTCGCGATGGCCTGCTTGAGCCGCACGCGGCAGAGCATCTGCAGCGCGGGCACGAGCATGACGCCGCCGCCCAGACCCAGCACGCCGCCTACAAAGCCCGTCATGCCGCCCGCCACGAGCAGGCGCGGGCGCGTGGCCCGCTCGCCGGAGGAGTCGACCGGCCGGTTCACCAGCAGGCGCCAGATGTTGAACGCGCAGTAGATGCACAGGAACGCCGCGAGCGACACGCGGAGCACGTCGCCGCGCACGAGGTTGCCGGTCAGCACGCCGACGACCATGAAGATGATCGTTGTCACAAGCAACTCGGGGAGCAGTTCCCTGCGGACCGCGCCGCGCCGGTAGTGCCGGACCGCCGCGGGGAACGAGACGGCGACGTTCACCGTCATCGCCGCGGCCATGTACATGTGGTGGGTCGAGTCGGACTTTTCGCCAAAGACCAGGTGCAGGCCGGGCAGCATCACCATCGAGCCGCCGATGCCCGCCAGCCCGCCGAGCACGCCCGCCACCAACCCGATCAGGACGGCATCAAGGAGTTGGATGGCGGTCAGTTCCATGGTCGGCGCGACGAGCAGACGGTATCGACCCTCCGGCGGGTGGGTGCCAAGGGGGACCCACTGTTTGTGGTTCTCGGACGTGTCCTGGTAGCCAGAATCGGGGGTTCCTGATCACACATCCCACCCAGACTGCACAGGGAATCCACCAGACGCTGGCGAAACCGCGGCCGATGGGCGTTCATGGGGTAGGCTGATTGACAGTTCGGCCAGATTTTTTCAAGTTTCCAAGAGCGGATGGCTTCAAATCCTCGCCGGGTGCTGATGGTCGCCGTGGCGGCCGCCCACCAGCAACCCCCTTCGGAGCGGCGACTGCCGGCCCGACAACGGCCCCCCCTCCCCCCTCTCCCCCTCGCCTTCGCCCCGCCTTTCTCGCCCCGCTCGCATTGAAGATCGGACGGCCCGCCTTGACCAACCAAGATCAGACTATCGCTCCGCCACGTCGCGGCGTTTCGATCACCACCATCAACCGGTGCGGGGCGGTCGCGCTGCTGTGCGCCCTGTCGGCCCTGTCGGCGATCGTCACCAAGGAGGCGATGAGCCGGCACGAAGTCCCGCCGCTGGCGGCGGTGAGCGAGATCGGCGGCACGGTGCGCCCCGCGGCGTTTGTGACCGAGTACGACCTGCCCGCGCCCGATCCGCTCGCGGCAGCGCCCGAGCCGGCGCCCGCCGCGGAGTCGGACTCGCTGCCCGCGAACGCGATCGCCGATCCGACGATCCGGTTCTTCAACGGCCGCCCGGTGCGCCCGGCGCGGACGATGCGCATGGAAGTCACCGGCTACTCGCCCGATGCCCGCTCGTGCGGCAAGTGGGCCGATGGCAAGACCTGCTCGATGCACAGCGTTTGGACGAACGCCTCGAAACTCGTCGCCGCGGACACGCGGCTGCTGCCGCTGGGGTCGATGGTCTCGGTGCCGGGGTACCACGACGGGGAGATCGTCCCCGTGCTCGACCGCGGCGGGGCGATCAAGGGCAAGCGGCTGGACCTGCTGTACCCGACGCACAAGCAGGCGCGGCAGTGGGGCCGGCAGTTTGTGGACGTGGTGATCTGGGAGTACGCCGACGAACAGCCGGCGTGCGACTTCCGCGCGATCCGCGATTCGCGGTGAGCGAACCGGACGGTCCGGGACACACCGCAGAGGCACAGAGAACGCCGCGAACCCAGAACGGACGAACGGTCGTTCCGACGAAGGGCGGTCGCTGTGCTCATTCTGTCCCGGTGATTGCTGCCACCCCGCGGTGAAGCCTGTCCGAGCGCCCCTCGCGGCGCGCGTTTTGATTGCGAGGGCGACTCACACCCTCGCCCGCGCTTCGGCGAGCAGCACCGCGGCGCGGTCGATGCACGCGAGGGCCTCGGCCTCCACTTCGTCGGCCGCGGCGGACCACGCGCGGTTGATGGCGCGTTCGGCCACGGCGAAGGCGTCCATGAGGCGCGCGTAGCCGCCCAGACCGAGGCGCGCGGTCAGTTGCGGGCGCGCGTTGAGGAACGCCTCGACGTGCGTCTGCTGCATGTGTCCGATGTCGGCGACGATCGCCGCGAGTCGGTCGCGCTGGCCGGGCGTGGCGTGGAGTTTGCCGCGGAGGGTGTCGAGGTCGGCGCGCATGGCGTCGAGCAGTTCGGCGGGGCCGAGTTTCGCGGCCGCGCCGGAGGGGCGCGGGCCGTGCGTTGACGACGCCGCGGCGAGCGCCTTGGCGCGCATCGAGCGCACCAGCGCCGCGCCGCCGGCAAGGCCCGCGCAGCCGAGGACGAACAGCCACCACTCGGGCCAGCGGGCAAGCGAGAACTCCTTGACCTTGACGCGCTGCACGTTCGCCGCGCGCAGCGTGGCGAGCAGTTCGGCGGTGAGCGTGTCGCCCTTTCTGGCGATGGGTCTGGGCGCGCGCGGGTCCGTGGAGGCGTTGCCCGCGGGCGCGTTGAGCGTGAGCCCGACGAGGGAGGAATCGGCCAGCGACAGCGGCGGCAGGTACGCCGTGACCGCGCCGATCACGCCCACGCACATCGAGACCGCGATGATCAGGAACGCGACGAGTTTCATGCTTCACCCTCTCACCAGAACGACCGCGTTGATGACCAGCGCGAGGATCGCCTCGCCCACGATGAGCCCGGCGCAGAACGGGACGCCCCACTCCTCGGCCCACGCGCGGCCCTTGATCCGGCCGATCACGATGTTGGCCACGCACCCGACGCCGTAGGTCAGGATGTAGAAGAACGGCAGGTACATCGACAAACCGACCAGCACGCCCAGCCCGGCGAACGCGCCCAGCCCCAGCAGCGCGCCCAGCGCGGCGCCGAGGCCGTAGAGCGTGTAGGGCAGTTCGCCTCCCTTGACGCCCTCGATGACGACCTCCAGCGCCTGGGCCTGCGGCGCGCTGGTGGGCGTGTCGGGTCCGATCGGCGCGCCGTACTGCTTCATGTTCACGCCCGCGATGAGCACCAGCGTCGCCATGGTGATGACCGGGCCGATCCACGCGGTGCCGATCTCCAGCCACTGCTGGCGCCGCGGCACGCCGCCGACGATGTAGCCGGTCTTGAGGTCCGCCATCATGTCCGCCGCGCACGAGATGGCCACGCACAGCGCGGCGCCGAGCATGACCGCCGAGACGACGTCGCTCTTGCCGGCGAGCATCATGACAAGCACGACCGTGAGCAGCGACATGCCGGAGATGGGCGACCAGTCGGTCATGCCCGTGCACTGGGCGATGATGATGCCGGCGAACCAGATCCACGCCGCGGCGATGAGGACGATGAGCCCGCGCGCCAGCCAGACGGGCAGGCCGCTGAGCCAGCCGGTCATCTGGGCCGCGCCGCCCTGGCCGGAGAACTCCGCCGCGATCAGCAGCAGGACCATCGCCGCGCCGCCGACGAGCAGGAGCGTGCGGAAACTCATCTCGTCGCGCTGGTCGGCGCCGGGCGCGGCCGAGCCGGACCTGCCCGCCGACACGATGCTCTTGATCGCCTCGCGGATGGCGGGCATCGACGCGAGCACGCCCATCATCGCCCCGCCCAGCAGCAGGCCGATGCCCAGCGGACGGTTGAACGCGCCCAGCGCGTAGCCGGCCACCTGGTCGGCGCGCACTGTCTCGGGCACGTAGCCGAGTCTGAACGCCAGCGGGTTGAGGACAAAGTACGCCAGCACGCCGCCGGCGAGGACCATCAACCCCGCGCGCCCGGTGAGGTAGCCCGCGCCGAGCGCAAAGGGCGCGATGGCGAAGACGAACGCGGCCTGATCGGGCAGGCCGATGATGCGGCCGAGGTCGATCCTCTCGTCGGTCACCACGAGGTCGGGCCGGTTGTCGCCGTCGCGGTCGGTGGCGATGGGCTCCTGCCCGTCGGCGCCCTTGCGCGAGCGCAGGCGCAGGCCGAGGTCCTGATAGCCCCACAGCGGCGCGCCGGCCCAGCCGCAGTCCAGCGAGCGGAGCGCGTCCCACGCTCCCTTGCCCGTGCTCGCCTCGTACGCGGCGATGCACGCCTGCGCGGTGTACCGGCCCGCTGCGTCGGGCGCGCCGAGTTCCCTGAGTCGCGCCTCGCGCGCGTGCAGCGCGGTCTGCACCGACTGGTTGTCGGGCCCGGCCTCCAAATGCTCGCGCAGTTCACGCAGCGCGAGGATCGTCTCGCCGCGCTGCACGACCGCCTCGGGCGCGGCCTTGGCCTCGATCCACGCGGCCAGTTCGCGCGTGGTCGCGGCGTCCCTTGCCGAGATGCGCTCGCGCGCGACGAGCGAATCGAGCTGGTCGAGCCGCGCGGGGTTGCGGATGGCCGGCAGGCCCGCGGGCAGGTAGATGAGGATCGACACCAGGATGCCGATCGCGAGCACGACCGACTTGGCCGCGCCCGCGCCGGGGGACTTGAGAATCGCCGCGACCGCGACCGCGCTGGGGAAGCGCAGGCGGTCGATGTCGAGCATCTGCTTGCGAAGCGGGACGATGAACACGCACCCCAGCAGCGCGCCGGCGACGCACGCCAGCGTGATCATCCAGAAGTCCCTGCTGGCGAAGGAGAGTTCGAAGCCCTCGATCCTGCCCGAGTGCGCCAGCAGCAGGAGCACCGGCACGGTGAAGATGACGCCGGCGTTGGTGGTGTTCACCGCGCTGGCGATGGTCTGGCCGATGTTGGTCTCGAGGATCGAGCCGCGGCGCAGGATGCCGCGGAGCACGCCGAAGCCCAGCACCGCGGCGATCGCGCTGCCGACGATGGTGAAGCCGATCTTGAGCCCGGCGTAGGTGATCGCGGCGTTCATCACCGCGCCGAAGAGCACGCCGAAGACGACCGCGCTGAGCGTCGCCTCGCGGTACGCGCCGGTTGCGGTCGCGCGGCGGGGGCGGTCGGCGGACGGCGGCGAAGACGTGGGGGGTGGTGCGGCGCTGGACATGACGCGTGCTCCTCGTCCGCCGGTGCGAAGAGCGCCGGGCGCGGGAGAACCCGGCGCCGGGCGGGCCGGTCGCGGCGAACGGGGGCAGTGTTGCAGAAAACCCGCGTGGGCACAAGTGCGGGCGGGGTCCCACGCCCGCCGTCACGGCCGCCGCCGCCCACGCCGCGCCGGAGTTGATCAGCACGCCGATCACCGTCTGACTCTCCGCACCCACGCCGGCCAGGGTTGCGGCCGCGTACGCCGTCGCGCTGACTTCCTCCAGCGGCAGGTTGACCGACACCAGCGTGTCGCCTGTATCAACGGGATCGCGCTGCGCTCCTCTGAAGGTTCAGCCGTTGCTCAGGCGCGTCGTGTGAGCAAACTCACAACAAAGTGTTACGATCGGCCGCACGACCTCCATGTCCCACCGATTCTGGCTATCTGGCTCTTACGACTTTCGACCCCTCCCGCCTCACCCGACGCTTGATCTCCAGCAGCGAGATGTCCGTCCGCAACGCCGCGGCGGGGATCTGCGTGTCGCGCACGAGTTCGTCAAACGTCTTCGCGGCGTCGAGCGCGGCGAGAATGGCACGTTGCGAGTCGGAGAGGGAGGAGTCGAGTTCGGAATCGACGGGCGGTTTCGATCCGATGGCGCCGCCTTTGGTCCCCCTCGCATCGTCCGGGGACGTCTGGCCGCGGGGCGGGGAGATGGCACTCGAAGGATCGAACAATCCCGCGCCGCCACCCGTCGCGTAGCGCGACTCGTGCGTCCCTTGATACAGGTGCCGCGCGGGGGTTTCGAGCGATTGGATCACGTCGTCGGGGTGCGTCACCAACTCCGCGCCGCCGGCGCGGAGCAGGTCGAGGCAGCCCATGCTCGCGGCGGAATCGACGCGGCCCGGCACGGCGAAGACCTCGCGCCCCTGGTCCTCGACCGCGGCCCGCGCGGTGATGAGCGCGCCCGAGCCGCGGCCGGCCTCGATCACCAGCACGCCCAGGGACAGGCCGCTGATGATTCGGTTGCGCGCGGGGAAGTTGTTCGCATCGGGCGCGGTGCGCATCGGCAACTCGCTGACCACCGCGCCGTTGTCGGCGGCGACCTGCTCGAACAGGTCTGTGTTGTCCGGCGGGTAGAGGTGACCCAGCCCGCAGCCGAGCACGGCGATGGTGCGGCCCTTCATGCGCAGCGCGGCGCGGTGCGCGGCGGTGTCGATGCCGCGCGCGCCGCCGGAGACGACCGTCAACCCCGCCGCGGCCAGCGCGCCGGCGAACCGCTCGGCCTGCTCGATGCCGTAGTGCGTGCAGGATCGCGAGCCGACGATGGCGACGGGGTAGCGGTCGAGGTCGTCGGGCCGCAACTCGCCGCGAACGTAGAGGATGGGCGGCGGGTCGGGGATCTGTCGCAGCAGCGGCGGGTAGGCGGGGCTGGTGATCGCAACAAGCGATGCGCCGGCGCGCTCGGCCCGGTGCAGTTCGTCCTCGGCCGCGCGTTCGCTCTCGCGCATGCCCGCGAGGATGCCGCGGCTCTTCTCGACGCCGATGCCCCTGATGCGTTTGAGGCCGGCTTCGCTCGCCGCGAGCACGGCGTCGGGCGAGCCGAACTCCTCGATCGCGCGGCGGATGAGCACGGGCCCGAAGCCGGGCGTCATGCAGAGCCTGAGCAGCGACAACAGGGCCGGATCGTGCGGCATCTGTTTGGAGAATACACTACGGGGTCGGGATGGTGCAAGCGTCCCGGCCGGTTTGTGCCGCGGCGCGTTGTGCCGCCGGTGGTATCGTGCGTGTCGGCGTGCTGCGTTCGCGGCGTGCCTGCGCGTGAAGAGTTTCTGTCTGGAAAGGAGCCGCGCCCGTGGACATCGCGACCGCACTCAAGGAACTGGAAAGGCGCGGCGACGCCGGCATCCGCAAGGACCTTGCGCGGCACGGCGTGAAGAGCAAGGCGTACGGCGTGTCGGCCGCGAACCTGGGCGCGCTGGCCAAGAAGATCGGCAAGGACCACGCGCTGGCGCTGGAACTGTGGAAGACCGGCAACCACGACGCGCGGATGCTCGCGACGCGCATCGCCGACCCCGTGCAGATGAACGCGGCGACCGTGGACCGCTGGGCCCGCGAGGCGGATAACTACGTGATCACGGAAGCGGTTGCGGAGATCGCGGCGCAGGCCGCGGCGATCGGCGCGGGCGTGAAGGTCGCCGACGCCAAGCGCTGGTCGGACTCGCCAGACGAGTGGATCAGCACGCTGGGCTGGAACATGCTCGGGCTGATCAGCGACATGGGCAAGCTCGCCGAGCGCGACGCGATGGCCGCGCTGGACCGGATCGAGCGGGGCATCCAGACCGCCAAGAACCGCACGCGCCACGCGATGAACCACGCGCTGATCCGCATCGGCAACGGGCTGGGCGCGCTGCGCGACCGCGCGCTGGCCGCGGCGGAGAAGATCGGCAAGGTCGAGGTCGACCACGGCAAGACCGGCGGGGCGACGCCCGACGCGGCGGACGCGATCCGCAGGGGCAAGACCGGGGGCAAGGCGGCCGGCAAGGCCGCGAGCAAGCCGACCCGCAAGGCCGCGACGAAGGCCGCTAACAGCAACGGGAAGCGAGGCGCTTCGGCGGCGAGCGAGCCCGCGACGCGCCGCCGGACCGCCGCGGCGAGGTGAGCGCGGTCGCGCGGCGGTTCTGCCGCGCCGGCGTCTAATGTTCTCGCATGACACGCGAGGACATCGACCGTTTGGCGCTGGAGGCGGCCTACGAGCAGGCGCTCAAGAGCCAGGGCGAGGGCGGCATCCCCATCGGCTCGGCGCTGGTGAACGAGCGCGGCGTGATCGTCGCGCTGGGCCACAACCTGCGCGTGCAGACCGGCGACCCGACCGCGCACGCCGAGACGGTGTGCATCCGCAACGCGGGCCGGCGGCGCGACTGGCACACGCTCACGCTCGCCAGCACGCTCAGCCCGTGCGCGATGTGCACGGGCACGGCGGTGCTGCACCGCGTCCGGCGCGTCGTCATCGGCGAGAACGAGACGTTCCAAGGGCGCGAGGACTGGCTCGAGGACGAGGGCGTCGAGGTCGTCGTGCTCGACGACCCGCGCTGCGTCGAGTTGATGCGGCGGTTCATCGACCGCAACCCCGAGTTGTGGAACGAGGACATCGGCGTGCCGCCGACCTGACAGAGCGCCGCCGACCTTCGGGTCGGTGCGACTGGATCCATCGCGGATTTCGGGGTTCGCCGCGGATCGAAGCGGGCGCGACCGCGTGATCCTGCTTGCCCGGTTCCCTCGGTTTGGACACTCTGCTGCGGGCGTCCGCGCTCATCCGCGTTGATCCGCGGCCTTGTTCTCCGCGCACGAACAAGGGCCCGGCGTGTGCCGGGCCCCGCGTGGCGCGCTCGATGGTCGGCTCTCAGTTCAGCGCGACGAGTTGCTCGAAGTCCTCTTCGGGCGGGCGCTGCTGCGCGCCGGCGCCTGCGCCGGGCGCGGCGTTGGGGTCGGCGCCCTCAGCCGCGGCGGCCTCCTCGGCCTTGCGGGTGCCGAGGAACTTGGCCTCCAGTTCAAGGCGGATCTTCTCCATGGCCTTGTTCTGGATCTGGCGGACGCGCTCCTTGGTCACGCCGATGATCTGCCCGACCTGCTCGAGGGTCATGGGCTTCTCTTCGGTGCCCGACTCAAGGCCGAAGCGGTGCTCGATGACGGTGCGCTCGACCTGCGTCAGTTCGGCGCGGTTCTCGAGGACGATGCGCTTGACCTCTTCCGCGGCGTCGCGCTCGAAGTCGGCCCGCTTGGTCTCGAGGTAGTTGCTCCGCTCGAGCTTGGGGTCAAAGTCGGTCGGGAACCGCTGGCGGTACTTGGAGAGTTTCATGCCCTGACGGCTGAAGGCCTTCAGGATCGCGCGGCAGGCGTATGTGGAGAACTTGTAGCCGCGACCGGCGTCGAACTTGTCGACGGCGCGGAGCAGGGCCATGTTGCCCTCGCTGACCAGATCGGCGAAGTCGACCTCGCTCATGCGCGTGCGCTTGGCCATGGCCAGCACGAGCGCGAGGTTGGTCTCCGCGATCTGCTCGCGGATCTTCTCCGACCTGCGGTACCAGCGCAGGATCTCGTGCGCCTGATCGGGCGTGGGCTTGCGCGTCTCGCTCTCCCAGATCTCCTCCTGCAGGCGGGCGACGCGGTAGCGCGCGTAGTTGAACTGGTGGAACAGCACCTTCTCCTGCGCGCCGGTCAGGATGACCTGCTCGCTGCTCTTGACGGTGCGGCTCCGGCCCGGAGACAGGTCGTCCATCACCGGGTGGTACCACGACGTGTCGGGCTTCTTGATGTCGCCGCCCTGGGCGTAGATCGTCTCCTCGGCGTTCTTCTCGACGAACGCGGGGGAGTCGATGTAGTCCTGCGGGTTGTTGGTGTTCAGCAGCATCGCGAGGAGTTTCTCGTCCTCCTTGCTGAATCGGCGCGTGATCTCGCGGGACGCCGCGATGCCGCGAGAACCAGCCTCCACCGGCGCGGCCGAATACTGCACGCGGGCCTTCCGGCGATGCTGCTCGAGGGGGCTGGGGGTAGACATGTTCACCACTTCTGCACGTTCCTGGGGGCAGGCCGCCCCGAAAAGCCGAATCGGTCTTGGACCGGCCCTCGGCCCGGGCTCGGGGCGATGTTGATCGACCCGCCTCCCGGTTTCCCCGCACACTTCCCCGCGGTCCCCTGCGCCGGACGCACGCGGCCGATCCTTCCGGCCGCACCGTCGCAGTCTCGCACGAATACGTGTGCTGTATTGACTTCTCTACGCCGGGCTCCTCCCGGCCGTTCAATGCTCCTTCTTGGCCAGCGTTGGCCAAGCGTTTCCCCGGACACCCCTTACCGCATTCCTCAACCGTTCACTCGCTGTCCGAGTGCTCTTCGCCCATCCCTGATGCCTCGTTTCGATGTCGACTCTGTTGGGTATATGGCCTCGTCTTGAACCTGTTCCTGAAAACTGCACCCGCACGAACAAATACCCCTCATTCGGGGATACTCATTGACGCGCGTCCGTGCGCTGGAACCGGCTGAACGAAGCCCACCCACGCCCAACTCCATCGGGCGGCGGGTCGAGCCTGGGGTGTTTGACCGCGGCAGTGCCGCCGCGTAGGCTCGCCCTATAACTTCTTGTCGCTGGCGGTACCCGTGAAGGGCACCCCCATTGACCGCAGCAATGTACCCGACGCCGCGCGACCTTGCAAGCGGGGTTGGGAAAACCTGTGGATTTCGCTAAGGTTCCTCTCAAAACCCAAACGATCGGCCGCTGCCGCACGGAGACGACCATGCCGTTTACGCTTCCAAACCTGCCGTACGAGTTCGCCGCGCTCGAGCCGCACGTCGACGCCCGCACGATGGAGATTCATCACGGCAAGCACCACAAGGCGTACGTCGACAACGCCAACAAGGCGCTCGAAGGCACGGCGTGGGCCTCGAAGTCTGTCGAGGACGTGATCACGCACCTGGCGGACATCCCCGAGAACATCCGCACGACGGTCCGCAACAACGCGGGCGGGCACTACAACCACTCGCTGTTCTGGAAGATCATGGCGCCTCCCGGCAAGGGCGGCGGCGGCGAGCCGACGGGCGAAGTCGCCGCGGCGATCAACGCCGCGTTCGGCAACTTCGCGCACTTCAAGGAGGAGTTCGCCAAGGCCGCGATGGGCCGGTTCGGCTCGGGCTGGGCGTGGCTGTGCGTGAAGGCGGACAAGTCGGGCGTGCAGATCTGCTCGACGCCGAACCAGGACTGCCCGCTGATGGGCCAGGCCATCGCCGGCTGCGGCGGGCGGCCGATCCTCGGGCTGGACGTGTGGGAGCACGCGTACTACCTGCACTACCAGAACCGGCGCGCCGACTACGTCGCGGCGTGGTGGAACGTGGTGAACTGGGCCGAGGTCGAGAAGAACTTCCGCGGCTGAACGGCATGACCGACCATCGCAGCGCACCCCCGCCGGAGAACCTCGGCGACACCGACGTGCTCGCGTCGCAGCCGCGGCTGGGGCGAGTCGGGCTGGTGGTCTGGCTCGCGCTGCCGGTGGTGATCGTGCTGGTGATGTGGCTGGTGATCGACCGCGACCGGGGCAGGCCGCGGCCGGACATGTCGGGCGCGCTCGGCCCGGGGCAGCAGGCGCCGACGGGGGGCGAGCGGCCTCGGAACCCGCAGCCCCGGTCCGAATAACCGCTGCGCCGACGCCGAACGCCAACGTCTGGATAACGCCTGCGCGAGGTCGTGAGCACAATTGCTCACGCTCGCGGGGACGGCGTGCCGATGGGCATGGCACCCGAGGTTCTCGGAACCGTCGGAGCCAGGACCATGAGAAGCGCAGACGAACGAATCGAGGGCCTCGAGAAGCAGGTACGTACGTACCGCATCCTCGTCACGCTCACGTTCCTCCTGCTGGTGATCTCGCACCGCCACCAGATCGTGCGCTGGGTTGACGGCGTGGGCAACTGGTTCGGCGCGGTGGCGAGCGCGCGGGCCAATCAGTGAACGAAACGGGTACGGCGTTCTGTCGGGCGTGTCTCGCGCGGCGGCGTCATGGCGTCGGTCTGCGACGCAGCGGTCGCCCGTCGGCGAGGTTCACCAGTTGGTCGAGCAGGTGGTTGTGCCAGACGTCGGCGCTCAGGTCGCGCTGCGCGTGGGCCCGGGCCGCCGCGCCCATGCGTGAGCGCAGCGCGGGGTCGTCCAGGAGGCGCTCGATGGCGGCGACGAAGGCGCGCTCGCCGTCCCCCGGCGCGCCGTGCGGCGCGGGGCACAGGAACCCCGTTTCACCGTCGAGCACGACCTCGGGCACCGCGCCGGTGCGGGTCGTCACCACGGGCAGGCCGGCGGCCTGCGCCTCCTGCGCGGCGATGAGGAACGTCTCCCAGCGCGTGGGCAGGACGAACAGGTCCATCGAGGGGAGCAACTCGCCGACGAGTTTCGCATGATCGACCGAGCCGTGCCACACCACGTTGCGGCAGGCGCGGTCGGCGGGCGCAGCGCCCGAGACGACGTGCAACTCCGCGCGGTCGGCCCAGCGCTGCTGGTGCCAGCGGAGCAGGTCGGCCCCGCCCTTGTTGGGCCAGTCGCCGCCGACGAAGATGATGCGCGGGAGCACGCTCGGGCCGCGCGGCGCGGGAGCGTGGGCCGGAGCGCCGCCGCCGATCCCGCGGGCGCACGGCATGTGGATGATCACGCGCTCGCGCGGCACGCGCGCGACCGTCTCGACGCCGCGGGCGCACCACTCGCTGGCGCACGCGACCGCGTCGGCGCGCTGCAGGATCGCCCGCTCGACCGCGTCGTCGATCGGCGGGGCGTTTCGCCGGTAGGTGCGGATGCTGTCCCACCCGCGGCAGGTGGCGTCGAGGTTCACGACGGTGCGCGGCGCGGGCGAGCCGCGGGCTCGCAGCCGCGACAGGCCGCGCACCACCCACGCGCGCTGCTGCGTGAGGACGTGCACCACGTCGAACCGATCGGTCGGGAACCACGCGCCGGGGCCGAAGAAGAACCGGCGCATGTACGTGCCCCACGCGAGCATCATGCGCGACTGCTGGAAGTCCCACCCGCCGATCTCGACCGGCGGCTCGGCGCACGCGGCGCGGAGCCACCGCGGCATGCGGGGCGTGAAGTGCGCCGCGTCGATGTCGTCGCGCAGGGCGGCGTAGTGCACGAGGTTGCCGCTGGTGGTGGCGAAGCCCAGCACGCCGACGTTGACGAACAGCACGCGCGCAGGCCCGCCGGGGGCGCGCGACGCGGGCGGCAACCGCTCGCGCACCGTCGCCGCGTCGTCGCTCGTGCAGACCAGCCGGTTCATGCCGCGGCCTACTCCGCCGACCGCCTGGTCGGGCGGCTCAGGGGCACGACGCGGCTGGGCCGTGTCGCCGCGCCCTGGCCGGTGAGTTCGCCCTCCTTGACGGCGGGGGCGCGCTGGCCGGCGAGATCGGGCTTGAAGGGCAGTTCGGCCGCGCTGATCTCGTCCTCGGCCCCTTCGGGGCGGTCGGCGACGGAGGCGGTGCGGCCGGCCTGCAGGATGGCGGCGCGGAGGCGGTCCTCCTCGGTGGCGAAGGTCGCGTCGACCGCGCCCTGTCGCGTGAGTTCGTAGAGCGCGCCGACCACCTCGGAGTAACTCAGGTCCAGACCCGGCGAGGGGTCCTCGGGCGTGGTCCGGTGGGCCAGCAGGCGGACGAACTCGACGACGTCCTCGGGCGCGTCGCGCTCCAGCACGCGGCCGGTGCGCGAGTTGACGAAGCGCATGCGCAGGGGCGCGGCGGTGTCGTCGGCGTTGAGCATCAGGCGGTTGGACCACATGCTGACGAACAGCGGCTTGGTGAACCGCAGCGGTCGGCCGGGCGCGGCGCCGAAGATCACGATGCGCGGGCGGCCCTGCTGGGTCACGTAGATCATGGGCTCGGGCGAGGGCACGGTCTCGAGGATGAATCGGGGCAGCAGGCGGTCGGGCCCGAGCGCGGTCTGCGTGATGATGGGGTCGCCCAGCCGCCGGAGCGACTCGTACGCGGCGACGCGCACGTCGAGGTCGGGCGCGCCCAGCAGGTCGCGGAGCGCGAAGTTGATGTTGGGGTTGGCCGGCAGGCGCGACAGGAGTTCGATGGACTGGGCCCGCAGCGCGGGCGGCGCGGTGCGCGCCAGTTGCACCAGGTGCGGGACCGTCCGCTGGTCGCCGAGTTTGGCGCCGGCCTCCAGCGCGGCCATGCGCGGGACGAGTTCGGGGTAGTCGTACATCGGCGCCAGGAAGGGCAGCGCGGTCTTGCCGACGGCCTGCAGGCACCAACTCAGGTCGGCCGCGAGGACCGGGTTCTCGCGCAGTTCATCGACGTAGCGCTTGGCGAACTCCTGAGGGAAGGTCTGGTCGATGCGCGTGTAGCGGAGGAGTTGGAGGAACTCGGCGGGGTCGTCGCGGTACGCCGCGGGCACGTTGATGGTGACGCTCTGGTACCGGCGGTCGCCCGCGCCGTCGCTGCCGCGGCCGCGGGCGGTGGGGTCGTCGTCGCCGGGCCCGCGCGGGAAGCGCGAGTTGATGGCCGACACGACGGTGCGGGCGCGCGAGTGCGACTCGTCGTCGAGCACCAGCTGCATCTTGAGCGGCTCGGTGACGCGGCCTCCGCCGAGCACGCGCCCGCGCGTGCGCGTCAGGCCGATCGAGTCGCCCGAGAGGCCGCCGGCGGGCTCGGAGAAGGGGTTGATGAAGATCGGGCCGCGCGCCTCGGCGAGGCGGCGTGTCCGGACCGCGCCCACCAGCGACGGCGGGCCGAGGCGCAGTTCGGTCGTCCAGAGCGTGCCGCCCTCGAGGCTCGTCACGCTCGAGCCGGGCAGGGTGGTGACGAACACGTCGAACCGCGAGTCCTTGGGCGCGCCGGGCGCGACCACCGCCTGCACGATGACGATCGCCACGTCGGGACTCCGCAGGAACTGCTGCGGGCTCATGCCCTCAAGGTCCCCCACTGCCACGCCGCCGCGGCCGATGCCGCCCTTGGCCACCTCGCGCTCCATGTGCGCCAGCACCGCCTGCGGGTACTCCCCGCCGCCGGTGCCGTTGAGCCCCACCACCACGCCCAGGCCCGACACCAGCACCGGGTCGGTCCCGCGGATCGAGGCCTCGGCGCCGATCGTGCCGCGGAGCACGGGCGGGACGGATTCGAGTTGCATCCGCGGCACCGCGGCCTCGCGCCGGGGCGAGTTGCACCCTGATCCGAACAGGCACAGCGTCGCCGCACAGGCCAACGCGCCAATCGCCGCGGCGGAGTTTTTCATGCGAAGTGTTCCTCTATTGCCCGTCGCCCGCGCTCGGGGCGCCAAGCCCGACGCAATCCATCCGGCGGATCATTGCGCGCGGATGCCACCGCCGCGCATCGGACCGGGCACGATACACGCGACCGGGCCGACGGGCATCGCGCGCAACCGACCGACAATCCACAACCGGTCGCTGTGGACCGGAATCGGCCCTGAAGAAAATTCGGCTGATGCAAACCGCGGCCCGGCAAGCGGTTAGGTGCAAGCGACAGGCTGTCCAGAGTCCGTCCACATGGTTTTGTGGGCTCGGCCAGTTGCGGGCACGATATGTAGTGGTATCCTGTGCCCCGCGGACCATGGCGCGTCCGCCCCCAACGCCTCTCTACCCCCGCCTCGCGGGCTCTGCAAACCGTTGCCTTGCCTGTGTTTCCCGCTTCCTGGCCAGCGTGCTCCGGAGTTGCGCCGTATGCCCGTGCTTTGCGACAGCCAGATCCGCGAGTTGGTCGCCATCGAGCCCTTTGCCGAGGCGAAGAAGCGCCCCGGCAACGTCTCGTTCGGGGTGTCGAGTTACGGCTACGACATCCGCGTCGGCACGCGGTTCAAGATCTTCACGCCCACGCCGCGGACCGGCGGGATCACGGTCGTGGACCCCAAGCACTTCTCGCCCGACCTGTTCGTCGAGGTCGACTGCGCCGGGCGCGGCGACGAGACGGGCGAGTACGTGATCATCCCGCCGAACAGTTTCGCGCTGTGCGAGACGGTGGAGTGGATCGAGGTGCCGCGGGACGTACTGGTGATCTGCGTGGGCAAGAGCACCTACGCGCGGTGCGGGCTGATCGTGAACGTGACGCCGCTGGAGCCGGAGTGGCGGGGCAAGGTGACGCTGGAGATCAGCAACACCACGCCGCTGCCGGCGAAGGTGTACGCCAACGAGGGGATCGCGCAACTGATATTTCTGAAAGCCGACCGCGTGTGCCAGGTGAGTTACGCGGACAAGGCGGGCAAGTACCAGGACCAGAAGGGCCTGACGCTGCCGAAGGTGGACTGAAGCGGAGAATGGGGGCGGCTGCTCGCGGCGCTGGTTTGAAGCCCGGATGGCCGACTCGTGACCCGATGCCTCCCGGCTCGAAACCGTTCAGTACTCTCGAACGATGATGGACCGCTCTCGACGGACCTGAAGATCATGAAGATCACACGCAAGTTCACGACCGCCGGCCAGGATCCCTTCGCATCCGTCAAGTGGGTCAAGCGGTCCAGCAAGATCACCAACCCGGACGGCTCGGTCGTCTTCCAGATGGACGACGCCGAGGTGCCCGAGACGTGGTCGCAACTGGCGACCGACATCATGGTGAGCAAGTACTTCCGCAAGGCGGGCGTGCCGCAGCCCGACGGCACGACCGGCCCGGAGAAGTCGGCGCGCCAGGTGATCCACCGTCTGGCCGGGTGCTGGCGGCACTGGGGCGAGAAGCACGGGTACTTCGACACGCCCAGCGACGCGAGGGCGTTCTACGACGAGATGGTGCACATGATGGTGCACCAGATGGCCGCGCCGAACTCGCCGCAGTGGTTCAACACGGGTCTGAACTTCGCCTACGGGATCAGCGGGCCGGCGCAGGGGCACTTCGTGCCCGACCCGAAGACGGGCAAGGTCTCGCTGGCCAAGGACGCGTACACGCACCCGCAGCCGCACGCGTGCTTCATCCAGAGCGTCGACGACGACCTGGTGAACGAGGGCGGGATCATGGACCTGTGGGTCCGCGAGGCGCGGCTGTTCAAGTACGGCTCGGGCACGGGGACCAACTTCTCCAAACTCCGCGCCGAGGACGAGCGCCTCAGCGGCGGCGGGCGCTCCAGCGGGCTGATGTCGTGGCTGAAGATCGGCGACCGCGCGGCGGGGGCGATCAAGAGCGGCGGGACGACGCGCCGCGCGGCCAAGATGGTCTGCCTGGACATGGACCACCCGGACATCGAGAAGTTCATCAACTGGAAGGTGCGCGAGGAGATCAAGGTCCAGGCGATGGTCGAGGGGCTGAAGGTCATCGCGGACAAGAAGGCCGCGCCGGCGGACCAGTACACCATCGGCGAGACGGCGCGGCGCCTGGGGCTGAAACTCGACTACGACTTCAACGGCGAGGCGTACGCGACGGTCAGCGGGCAGAACAGCAACAACTCGGTGCGCATCAGCGACGCGTTCTTCGACGCGATGGACTCCGAGAGCGGGCAGTGGCAGACCTTCAGCCGGACCACGGGCAAGGTCGCGAGGGTGTACAACGCGCGGGACCTGTGGGACCAGATCTCCTACGCCGCGTGGCGGTGCGCCGACCCGGGCGTGCAGTTCGACTCGACGATCAACGCGTGGCACACGTGCCCGGGCGCGGGGCGGATCAACGCGAGCAACCCGTGCAGCGAGTACATGTTCCTCGACAACACGGCGTGCAACCTGGCGTCGCTGAACGTGCTGAAGTTCTACGAGCCCTCGACGCGCACGTTCGACGTTGACCGCTACGAGCACGCGATCGACCTGTGGACGATCGTGCTGGAGATCAGCGTGCTGATGGCCAGTTACCCCAGCCGGCAGGTCGCGGAACTGTCGTGGAAGTACCGCACGCTGGGCCTGGGCTACGCCAACTTCGGCGCGCTGGCGATGCAGGCGGGCATCCCCTACGACAGCGACGAGGCCCGCGCCCTGTGCGCCTGCCTGACGGCGATCCTGACGGGCCGGGCCTACCGCATGAGCGCGGTGATGGCGTCGAAACTCGGGCCGTTCCCCGGCTACGAGCCGGAGCGCGAGAACATGCTGCGGGTGATCCGCAACCACCGGCTCGCCGCGCACGGCGTGCCGCGGACGGCGGAGAACTTCGAGGGCCTGCGTATCCCGCCGGTGCCGATCGACCACTCGGTGATCAACTCCGGCCGGGTGAACGTGGCCAACGCCGACGACCTGCTGGACCACGCCGTGCGAGCGTGGGACGAGGCGCTGTCGCTGGGCGAGAAGTTCGGCTACCGCAACGCTCAGACGACGGTGATCGCGCCGACCGGGACGATCGGCCTGCTGATGGACTGCGACACGACCGGCATCGAGCCGGACTTTGCGCTGGTGAAGTTCAAGAAACTCGCCGGCGGCGGGTACTTCAAGATCGCCAACGCGTCGGTGGAGCCCGCGCTCCGCGCGCTGGGCTACCCGGAGGACCAGATCCGCGCGATCATGGCGTACCTGCTGGGCACGCTGACGCTCGACGCGCCGATGCCGGCCGATGCGCCGGGCGCGACGGCCGGGATGACGTTCAAGTCGTGGCTGCGGGCGCACGGCCTGAACGACGGGGACATCGAGAAGATCGAGGAGTCGCTCCCCGGCGTGTTCGACCTCTCGTTCGCGTTCGGGGCGTTCGCGCTGGGAGACGACGCGCTGCGGCGCGCGGGCGTGGACCCGGAGCAGGCGCGGAACGACGCGTCGTTCAACCTGCTCTCGCACCTGGGCCTGACCCGCGCCCACGTGGCCGCGCTGGGCGACGTGATCTGCGGCATGGGGACCGTCGAGGGCGCGCCGCACCTGAGGCCCGAGCACCTGCCCGTGTTCGACTGCGCCAACAAGTGCGGCAAGCACGGGCAGCGGTTCATCGCGGCCGAGGGGCACATCCGCGCCATGGCCGCGGCCCAGCCGTTCATCTCCGGCGCGATCTCCAAGACCATCAACCTGCCCAACGAGGCGACGGTCGACGACATCAAGCGGTGCTACCGCCTGTCGTGGGAACTGGGTCTCAAGGCCAACGCGCTGTACCGCGACGGGTGCAAACTCAGCCAGCCGCTCTCGGCCCGCGCCGACGAGAAGGAGGAGGAGAAGCCCGACGCGGGAAAAGCCGCGGCTTTGTCGAGCGTCCCGCCGAGTGCGAAAGTTGCGGCGGGGACGCCTGCCCCGTCTACCCCAGTTCCCCAGCCTGAGCCGCTGGTGGAGGTGAAGGAAGTGGTGCGCGTGCTGGAGCGGCCGATGCGCCGCCGCCTGCCCGAGACGCGCGCCTCGATCACGCACAAGTTCAACATCGCCGGGCACGAGGGCTACCTGACGGTCGGCCTGTACGAGGACGGGCAGCCGGGCGAGTTGTTCATCACCATGGCCAAGGAGGGCTCGACCATCGGCGGGCTGATGGACTCTCTGGGCACGGCGGTGAGCGTCGCGCTGCAGTACGGCGTGCCGGTGGAGAGCCTGGTGCGGAAGTTCACGCACCAGCGCTTCGAGCCGGCGGGCATGACGACCAACCGCGACATCCCGTTCGCCAAGAGCCTGGTCGACTACATCTTCCGGTGGATGGGCATGGAGTTCATCCCCGGCTACCGCGAGGAGAACTCGCCCCGGCGCGGCGCCGAGCCCGTGGCCGTGCCGCACGACTCGGACGATGACGACGACGCCCCGCTGGAGGCCGGGCACCGGATGGGCGCGGGCAGGATGGCCGCGCACATGGACGACGACCGACGCGAAGTCAAGGAGGACACGCAGCCGTGGAACGCCAGCAGCAACGCCGAGCCCCCGCCGCACCCCGCCGCGTCCGCCGACGCGGCGACGACGCGCGGCCATCACGAACAAACTGCGCAGGTGGTTGCGCAGTCGCGGTCCGTCTCGGTGACGACGGTGGTCGAGGCCGCGCCGCCCGCGCCGACGGGCGCGGCCGCGGTCGCACGCCGGGTCGCCTCGCGCACGACGGTGACGGCTTCGAGCAGTTCGTTCAGCGTCGCGATGCAGAACGCGCAGGCCGATGCGCCGGCGTGCGACTCGTGCGGGGCGATTACGGTTCGGAGCGGGACGTGCTACAAGTGCCTGAACTGCGGCGCGTCGATGGGCTGCTCGTGAGCGCGACGCGGCGCGGCGGGTGACAACACGATCGGAGGGGGGAGGGAGAGACAGCGAGGAGTGCGCGAGGGCCGGGTGAGTTGTCGGCGCGAGGATGGAACCCCGCCGCGGACGCGGAGCGATGGAGCGCTCCGCCGCCGAGACGGACACCTGGTAGACGGACAACGCTCGCAAGAGTCACGGAGGAGTTCGGCCACCAGCCGGCTCCCCGGCCCCGCGCGACTCGCATGACGTGCCTTGCCCGCCGCAAACCGCGGCGTAGGGCGAATCGGCCGCGCTCAGCCCCGGAGCGCGGCGCGGCCCATCGGCATCTCGAACCGCTGCGCGGCGTCACCGGTCCTGACGTAGCCCAGCCCGCCCATGCGGCCGATCGCGGCGAGTTTGGACGGGTCGACGTGCATCCGCTCGTTCACCAGACCATCCGCCGCGTGCACGTGCAGCACGCGACCGAGCACGATGTTCCCGCCGCCCGGCACGCCCGGCGCCAGACGCAGCACCCGCGTCGCGCGGCACTCGAAGCACAGCAGGCTCTCGGCAACCCGCGCCGGCCTGACCACGCGCGAGGGCGCCATTGTCAGCCCGGACAACTCAAACTCGCTCTCGCCATACTCAAGCGGCTCGGCGCACGCGGCCATCGGGCGCGCGAACGACTCGCTCACCGTGTTCACCACGAACTCGCCGCCGCCGTGCTCGGCGTCCGTCGCGCCCGCGAGGATGTTGCGCAGCGTGTCCTTGGGCTCGCCGCGGTCGTTGTTGGCCGGGCAGAAGAGCAGGGCCATCGGCTCGGATGAAACGCCGGCGAAGAACGAGAACGGCGCGAGGTTGGGCCTGCCATCGGGCGAGAGCGTCGAGACGAACGCGATCGGCCGCGGCACGATCCCGCCGATGAGCAGTTTGTAGCGGTCGGCCTGCGAGAGCGTGTTGACGTCGATCTCCATGCGTGAAGCCTACGGCGTGCCCGCGGCCGGCCGTCGATAGCATTGGCCGATGACCTCGGCTCCCGACCAACTCACGTGGGCCGCGCTGCTGGCGCAGTGGTCGGCGTTCGCGCAGGCGAGCCGCGCCCTGCCGCGGGACGCCGATGGCGACCGCTGGCGCGCGGCGACCGCGCCGATCATCGAACTGCAGGCGGTGACCTTCGCGCTCGCCGATCTCGGCAAACTGACCGCGCCGGGCGAGCGCGCGCTGGGGCTCGACCGCGCCGAGATCATCATCCGCAAGGGCGCCGACACGCTCGCCGCGCTCTGGCGCGACGAGCCGCTTCCAACCGAGGTGTCGCGGTTGATCGACGATGCGCGCGCCGCGCTGCTCGCCGCGCGGTCGCCGGGTGTCGAATGGCGGCTGGCCGCGCCGGAACTGCGGTGCGATCATCCGGCCGAGTTGGTCGCCGCGCTGCTCGCGGCGGGGTTCGAGGGCGACCTGTACCTCCCGGTGCCCGGCGGCGTGCTCTTCGCCGGTTCGCCGTGCGCGTTTGCGCGAGTCCCCGGCGCGCAGCGCCCCGACGAAGCCCACTGCGCCGCGGTCACCGCGTTCCTGCGCGAGCACGTCCGCGGCCGCACCGCCGCGGGCGCGCCCGCCATCGAGGGCCCCTCCAACGCGCCCTGCCTCCGGCAGGTCTATCGGCAGTTCGATTTCGGCAAGGGCGCGGTCGTGCGCGACCTGGTCCTCCCCGAGCACGCCGAGCCCCCGCCGGGCCAGCCCCAGCTGGTCGCGGCGATCCTCCGAGGGCGCGAGTCGCCGGTGCCCCTGCCGATCCCCGGACGCGCGGATCTGAAGCCGGTGCCCATCGAGTTCGGTTGAGCGCGGCCACGCCGCGTTTGGCCCGCCGCGGCCTAGGATCACGACTCACGAAGGCCCCCGTCCGCGCACTGGCGCACGCGCGCCTGCCGCGCGGCGCCGCAGACACCCGAAGGAACGTCAGATGCTCAAGCGTGCCAAGATCAGCGTCATCGGTGCAGGCAACATTGGCGGCGAGTGCGCCCGCTCGCTGGCGATGAAGGAACTCGGCGACGTCGTCCTGCTGGACATCCCCAACAAGGACAAGCCCGAACTGCACATGCCCAAGGGCAAGGCGCTCGACCTTGCGTGCTGCGGGCCGATCGAGAAGTTTGACGCGAGCATCGTCGGCACGTTCGACTACAAGGACATCGCGGGCTCGGACGTGGTGGTGATCACGGCGGGCTTGCCGCGCAGGCCGGGCATGAGCCGCGACGATCTGGTGCAGGTCAACGCGGGCATCGTCAAGCACGTGGCGCAGAACGTGAAGGAGTACGCGCCCAACGCGATCGTGATCGTCGTGAGCAACCCGCTGGACGCGATGGTGTACGTCGCGTGGAAGGTGACCGGCTTCCCCGCGCACCGCGTGATGGGGCAGGCGGGCGCGCTGGACGTGGCCCGGTACAAGACCTTCCTGGCGTGGGAACTGGGCGTGAGCGTCGAGGACATCCAGGGCCTGCTGCTGGGCGGTCACGGCGACGACATGGTGCCGCTGCCCCGGCGCACCAGCGTTAACGGCATCCCCATCAGCGACCTGCTGTCGGAGGACCGCATCAACGCGTGCGTCGAGCGGGCCAAGGCCGGCGGCGGCGAGGTCGTGAAGCTCATGGGCACCAGCGCGTGGTACGCGCCCAGCGCGGGCGTGGTCGAGATGGTCGAGGCGATCGTGCGCGACAAGAAGCGCGTCATCGCGTCCGCGGCCTACTGCGAGGACGAGTACGGCGTCGCCCCCGGCGCCAGGGGCAAGGGCTACTTCGTGGGCGTGCCCGCGGTCCTCGGCGGCAAGGGCGTCGAGCGGATCATCTCCTTCAAGATGGACCCGACCGAGCAGCAGTACATGAACGAGTCCATCAGCCACGTGAAGGAACTGGTGGGCCTGGTGCAGAAGATGTTCCCGGAGATGGCCTGAGCGCACGGCGCGCCGAACACGGAGGCAGGTCGCGATGCTCCGAACCCGTGCACTGTTGATGCTGGGCGGCGTGCCGATCGCCGCGGCCGCGTCGATCGGCGCGGCGCAGGACTCGCGGCCGACCCCGCTGCAGGGCGCGACCGAGTCCGCGGCGGAAAGGCCCGCGACGATCGCCGGTCCGACCGCGCCCGCGCCGCACGCCGACGCGGAGATCGAGCGCGTGCTCGCGATGCTGACCGGGTCGTTCCGGGCCGCGCCGCGGGGCGACGGGCCCGCGCTGCGCCTGAACTCGGCGCGGTTCACGGTCGAGGGGCTCGACAACGCGGTGTACTTCGAGATCGCGCGCGAGGACTCGCCGGCCGAGCCGTTCCGGCAGGGCGTGTTCCACCTGTTCCGGCGCGGCAGCGAACTGCGCCTGCGGGTGCTGGACTTCCGCGGCTCGCCGGAGTTCGCGGCCATGCTCGCCGGGCTGTGGGCCGCGCCGGAGACGATCCCCGCGATGGACACGCGCCGTCTGGCGGTGAACCTCGACCTGTCGCTGTCGGCGCAGGGCGGGCGGGTGACCGGGCGCACGCCGCACCCGTTCCCCACGCTGGAGCGCGGCGCGGTGGAGATCATCAGTTCCATTCAACTTATGTCTGATTCGGTCGCCCTGCACGACGCGGGGCTCGCGCCCGACGGGCGCGAGGTCTGGAGCACCGGCACGCCCGACGCGCCGGTCCGTTTCGAGCGGCAGAACGGGCCGTGGTTCGCGGCCGACCGTCGCGCCGACGGGCTGGTGGTGATCACGGTCGCGCCCGCGCCGCGCGGCGCCGAGGCGCTGGCCGAGGGCGGCGAGACCGCGCTGCACTTTTCGAGTTGGCTGACCGACGGGACGCGGATCAACACCTCCCGCGCCGGGGCGCGCGAGGCGGTGCGGGTCCGCCACCCCACGCAGCCCAAGGGCCTGTCCGACGCGCTGGTCGGCATCGCCGTCGGCGAACGGCGGAAGGTGGTGATCCCGCCCGCGCTGGCCTACGGCCAGCAGGGCGCGCGGAACATCATCCCCCCCAACGCCACGCTCGTCTTCGAGACCGAGTGCATGTGGGTCGACAACTCCAACCCGCAGCCCGCGGTCCCGCCCATGCTGCCGGGCCACGGCCGATGACCGCGCGCAAGCCGCCACGCCCGCGCGCCGACCCGGCCCGCACACACTACCAGACGCTGGGCGTCGAGCCGGGCGCGACCGCCGAGGAGATCCGCCGCGCCTACCGCGCGCTGGCCAAACGGCACCACCCCGACACCGGTCCCTCGGGCTCGTCCGCGGCGTTCGCGGCCGTCGCCGCGGCGTACGAGGTCCTGTCCGACCCCGCCGCGCGGCGGGCGTACGACGAATCGCTCGCCGCGGCTGCGGCGGAAGCGGCGGGGCGTGACACCGGCGCGCACTACTCGTGGGAGAGCATCGGCGCACGCCGGTCCGCCACCGCGCGGCGCGACATCGCCGAGTTCGACGACTTGTACGACACGTTCTACACCGATCGGGAACCGGGCCCGCGCGGCGCGTGAATCGGACGAACTCGGGCGCCGGTTGTGGCGGGGCGAACCGGCAACCAGTCATCTGCCGAACATCGGCCCGCGCCGAGTTGACAACCGGCGCGGGTTGCGGGACAGTTGGTGCCCGGAATCGCGGGGCCTGACGCGGCGGCCCCGACTTCAACCACACGGCGCGTCCGACCGGCGCGCGATTTCGGCGAGGTCCTGCACAGTTGCTCAAGCAGCAGCACCAGTTGTTCGTCGGTTTGCTGGCCGTCGTGGACGGCGTCGTGGTCGCGTCTGCGTCGTTCGCGGCGTGGGCGGTGCGGCGTTCGACCATCGAGCGGACGTGGTGGCCCGAGTCGTGGGAGCACCCGCCCAAGGAGGCGCTGGTGCTGTACACGGTGCCGGTCGCGCTGCTGTGCCTGCGCTGGTTCGGGCTGTACCGGCCTCGCCGCGACCGCTCGCTGGCCAACGAGGTCGTGCAGGTGTTCAAGGCGTCGCTGGCGACGATGCTGGCGGTGCTGGCGGTGCTGTACGCGACGGATTCCTCGGTGTTCCGGGGTGTGTACGAGCCGCTGCACCTGTGGGGGCTGACACTGGACGCGGGGCGCGTGCAACTGGGCGCGTTGACGGTCCTGCTGCCGGTGATGCTGTCGGTGCACCGCGTGGCGTTCCGCGTGGGCGTGCGGGTGCTGCGCCGGCGGGGCTGGAACCAGCGGCACGTCGCGGTGATCGGGTGCGGGCGGCTGGGGCAGATCGTCGCGCACACGCTGGAGCGCAACTCGTGGACGGGCATCCAGGTGGCGTACTTCATCTCGCACCAGGACAAGACCCGCCGCACCGAGTGCGTGGACAGGCCGGTCAGGGGCGGTCTGGCCGACCTGGACGCGATCATCCGCGAGCACAAGCCCGACGCGGTGTACGTCGCGCTGCCCGGTTCGCGCGCGGCGTGCCTGTCGCAGGTGCTGACCGCGCTGGACAAGCACCCGGTGGACGTGCGGATCGTGCCCGACGTTTCGCCGCGGTACGTGGCGCAGAGCATGAGCGTGAACGAACTGGACGGCATGCCGATCCTGAGTTACCGCGAGACGCCGCACCACGGTCTGGGCGGGCTGACCAAGCGCGCGCTGGACGTGCTGGGCGCGGTCGCCGCGCTGCTGATCTTCGGCGTGCCGATGCTGGCGGTGGCGGGGCTGGTGCGCCTGAGCGGGCCGGGGCCGATCATCTTCAAGCAGCGGCGGGTGTCGATCGGCGGGCAGACGTTCGACATCTACAAGTTCCGCACGATGTACCACGTGGCCGACGAGGCCGCGGCCGAGCCGGGCGGCCCGCGCTGGACCGAGCGCGACGATCCGCGCGTGACGCCCATCGGCCGCTGGCTGCGCAAGACGAGCCTGGACGAGCTGCCGCAACTGTTCAACGTGCTGACCGGCGACATGTCGCTGGTCGGCCCGCGCCCGGAGCGGCCCGAACTCATCGAGCGCTTCCGCGAGGACTGGCGCGGCTACATGCTGCGCCAGCACGTCAAGGCGGGCATGACCGGCTGGGCGCAGGTGAACGGGCACCGCGGGCAGACCTCGCTCAAGAAGCGGCTGCAGTACGACCTGTTCTACGTCAAGAACTGGTCGGTGGGGTTCGACCTGAAGATCCTGTGGCTGACGCTGTTCCGCGGGTTTGTGCACCGCAATGCGCACTGAGCGCGGCGCGTACGATTGCCCGTGAGCACGCGGCGCTACGAGGTCATCGTCATCGGCGGCGGGCACGCGGGCGTCGAGGCCGCGTGGGCCGCGGCAAACCTGCTGGGTACCTCACCACTCCGCGGCGAGTTGTCGACCGCGGAGCGGTCGAGCCACCCGCTCGTCGCGCTGGTCACGCTCGACCCGTCGAAGACCGGCGTGATGTCGTGCAACCCCGCCATCGGCGGGCTGGCCAAGGGGCAGATCGTCCGCGAGGTCGACGCTCTGGGCGGGCTGATGGGCCTTGCGACCGACGCGACCGGCATCCAGTTCAAGGTGCTCAACTCCTCGAAGGGCGCGGCGGTGCGCGGGCCGCGGGCCCAGTGCGACAAGCACGCCTACGCCGAGGCCGTGCAGGCGCTGATCGCCTCGCGCCCCGAGATCGACGTCATCGCCGGGAGCGTCGAACGGCTGGTTGTGGATGGCGGGCGGGTGAGAGGGGTGGTCGTTGCGCCGACGAGGATGAACAGATGCGCCGATCAGCAGATGCGCAGACCGAAGGGAGGATTCACTCCCTCTGATCTGAACATCTGTACGTCTGACGATCTGCTGATCTGCACCGCCCCCGCGGTCGTTCTCACCACCGGCACGTTCATGCGCGGCCTGATGCACACCGGCGAGCGGAAGGTCGAGGGCGGGCGCTACGGCGAGGGGGCGGCGGTGGGCATCTCCGGCGCGCTGCGCGAACTGGGCTTCGAACTCGGCCGGCTCAAGACCGGCACGCCGCCGCGGCTGAAGCGGTCGACGATCGACTGGGACGCGCTGGAGCCCGCGCCGGGGGACGATGCGCCCGTGCCGTTCAGCGAACTCTCGCGGGAAAGCGGCAGAGCAACAGACGAGCAGATCGGCAGAGCAGCGGGCCCGAAGGGACCGGCCGGTCATGCCCTGTCCTGTCAATCTGCTCGTCTGGAATCTGCTCTGTCATTTGCTGACTCGCCGTTTCCGCGCATGCCGCAGGTCGAGTGCCGCGTGACGCGGACCACCGCCGCGGCGCACGACGCCATCCGCGCCAACCTGCACCGCGCGCCGATGTACAGCGGGCAGATCGAGTCGGTCGGCCCGCGCTACTGCCCGAGCATCGAGGACAAGGTCGTGCGCTTCGCCGACCGCGACTCGCACAACGTCTTCCTCGAGCCCGAGTCGCTCCGCGACGACTGGGTGTACTGCAACGGCGTGTCCACGAGCCTTCCCGCCGACGTGCAGGACGTGATCGTGCGCTCGATGCCGGGCTGCGAGCGGGCCGAGATCCTGCGGTACGGCTACGCCGTCGAGTACGACATGGTGAAGCCGCACCAGATCTGCGCGACGGGCATGACCAAACCGGTCGAGGGCCTGTTCCTGGCCGGACAGATCAACGGCACCAGCGGGTACGAGGAAGCCGCGGGCCAGGGCGTGGTCGCGGGGATCAACGCCGCGCGGTTCGCGCGCGGCCAACCGCCCGTCACGCTCCCGCGCGACGCGGCGTACATCGGCGTGATGATGGACGACCTGGTGACCAAGACGCCGACCGAGCCGTACCGCATGTTCACCAGCCGCGCCGAGCACCGGCTGATGCTCCGGGCCGACAACGCGTGCGACCGCCTGACGCCGCTGGCCGAGTCGCTGGGCCTGCTGGACTCGCACGCGCTGGGCTCGCTGCGGCGCGAGCGGTTCGCCGCGCGGCGGGCGGCGCTCGACGCGCTCTTGCGCTTCATCGACACCGCGCGCGTCGGCCTCGTGCCGCTGCGCGACCTGGTGCGGCGGCCGGAGTTCGGGCCCGACGCGCTGGCCGCGGCGGCCGCGCAGGCCCGGCCCGCGGGGTTGAGCGACCGAACGTGGCGCGACGCGGTCTTCACCGTGCACACCGAGCGGTTCTACGAGGCGTACATCGAGCGGCAGCGCGCCGAGGTGCGGCGGCACGCCGACCTGGAGCGGCGGCGCATCCCGGCGGGCTTTGCGTTCGACCACCCGAACCTCCGCGCCGAGGCGCGGCAGGCGCTGGCGCGGTTCCGACCCGAGACGCTCGGGCAGGCGGCGCGGCTGGAGGGCATCACGCCCGCGGACGTCACGCTGCTGGCCGTGCTGATCAAGCGCCGCGCCGACGCCATGCCCGTCTGACGGCCGGCGCTCCCGGCGTGCGACGCGCGCTCCCGGGGCCGCGGCGATCGTGTACCATCGCGGCCATGGCGCCGTGCCTCACCGTTGTTCTTGCCCAGCAGGCCGCGTCGGGCGGCGCGACCAGCCTGATGGTTGACCTGCTGCTCACGCTCGCCGCCGCGGCGGCGGTGACGATCGTCTTCAAGCGTTTCGGCCTTTCGACGATCCCCGGATACCTGATCACGGGCGCGATCATCGGCCCCTCGGCGCTGGCGCTGATCAGCAGCGCGGAGAACGTGCAGGCGATCTCGGGGCTGGCGATCCTGCTGCTGATGTTCACCATCGGCCTGCAACTGGACTTTGCGGGCATCCGCTCGGGCATGGTGAGCATCCTCTCGATCGGCCTTGGCTCGACGCTGGCGACGTGGGCGGTCGGCATCCCGGTGGGCATGGCGTTCGGGTTCTCGGCCCCGGCCGCGCTGGTGCTGGGGATGGCGATGTCGATGTCGTCGACGGCGGTGGCGATGGGGGTGCTGCAGCAGCGCCGCGAGGTCAACCGCGTTCAGGGGCGGCTGTGCATCGGCGTGTCGGTGACGCAGGACCTGCTGTCGATCGCGATTCTCGCGCTCATGCCGCCGATCGCGGTGTGGGCCGGTGGGCAGAGCGCGGTGAGCGCGCCCGGGCTGGTGACGGGCCTGAGCGGCGGGCCGCTGGCCGACCTGCTGGTCTCGGGCGTCGTCGCGATGCTCGCCGTCGGCCTGATGATCATCATCGGGCGGCACGCGCTGCCGAAACTGCTGCGCGAGGCGGCCCGAGGCGGCGCGTCGGAGACGCTGCTGGTGGTCGCGTCGGCGGTCGCCTTCGCCGCGGCCGCGCTGACGACGTACGTCGGCATCGGCCCCGCGCTGGGCGCGTTCCTGGCGGGGTTCATGCTGGCGACGACGCCCTTCCGCCACCAGTTGGCGGGCCAACTGGCCCCGCTCCGCGAGTTGTTCATGGCGGTGTTCTTCACCGTCGTCGGCCTGAACATGAACGTGCCGGCGGTCATGGACGCCTGGTGGCTCGTGCCCATCGGGCTGGCGACGCTGTTCGCCGTCAAGGGCACGATCATCGCGCTCTCGACGTGGGCGGGCGGGGCCAACGCGGCGACCAGCCTGCAGACCGGCGCGCTGCTGACGCAGGCGGGCGAGTTCAGCCTGGTGGTGCTGGCCGCGGCGGCGATGTCGGGCGTCATCCCGGCCGAACGGCAACCGCTGATCATCGCGGTGGTGGTGCTCTCGCTGATCGTGACCCCGTGGTGCTACGACGTGGCGAAACTGGCAGCGCCCGCGCTGGCGCGGTTCCCCGCCGCGCCGTGGGTGCGCTCGGGCGCGCTGGTCGAGCGAGCGCCGACGCCCGGCACGGGCGGGGCCGAGGCCGAGGGCGCGACCGCCCCCACCGCGGGCGGGGTGATCATCGCGGGGTTCGGACTGGTCGGTCGCGCGGTGGCCGACCGTCTGAAGATCGCCGGGATCCCGTACACCATCGTCGAACTCAACCCCGGCACGGTGCGCAAGCAGGGCTCGCTCGGCCGGGCGATCGTCTACGGCGACATCGCCAACCCCGAGGTGCTCGAGTCGGCGGGCATCCGGACCGCCGCGGCGATCGTGATCACCATCCCCGATGACGACGCGATCCTGCTGGCGTGCCAGGCGATCCGCGCGATCTCGCCGTCGATCTTCATCGCGGTGCGGACGAGTTTCCTGAGCAACGCGTTCCTGGCGACCAACGCCGGGGCCGACCACGTGACCGTCGCCGAGGTGGCGACGGCCGAGGCGATGGCCAAGCAGGTGATGCAGCAACTGGAGAAGCGGAACGCGGCGACTTCGGGGGCCGCGCGGCCGTAATGGGGTGACACGCGACGGCCCGTAACGAACAGGGCCGGTCGCACGGACCGGCCCTGCGTGGGTGTGGTGTCGTTGAGCAAACCGGACGCGGAGCGGACGCGGCGTTCAGCGGTTGATGTCGCGGCCCTTGATGCCGTTGCGCGTGGCCCAGAAGTAGGACTTGAACGAGAAGTTCTGCGCCTGACCGCCTTCAAGGCCGTCGTTCAGCATGTCGTAACGGTTAAGAATCGCCGCGCCGGGGTTCCAGAGGCCCGACGGCGTGAAGACCACGCGCTCGGCCGGGTTGCCGTTGGTGGACAGGTTGTCGAGATCCTTGACCGCCCACGAGTCCACGCTGCCATCGACAAGGCCGAACTTGGGGCGTGCCTCGGGGTTGTTCCAGTTGGGGAACAGTTTCACGCGCCCGTTGGTGCCGAAACCTCGACGCGTTTTCTTGGTGAAGTCGAAGCGCTCGTGGACCATGACCTTGGCCCAGGGGAATGGCACGTTGTCGTAGCGATTGCGGCGCCACTGCAGGTTGCCATCAGCAGCGGACGGTTGAATGTTGACGCGCGCTTCGGTCGCGTAGCGCTCAGGCCGCGTCCAGAAGACCGGCGGGTAGTAATACGACCCGTCCCAGAGCAGGTTCTCGATCGGCGGAGCGTTCGGGGCCGTGACGGTGGCACGGAACCGCTGGATCACGCTCCGATCCTGCGGGGCGAACTGTACAGGCGAGTCGAGGTCGAACTCGCTGATCCAAGCCAACATCAGGCTGGCCCAGTGGGCCGCAAACATCTCGCTGGCCCAGTTGGCGTCGTTGATCTGCCAAGCGGTGAACCCGCCGGTGCCTTGCGCCGTCTGCGGCGTCACGATGAAGCACCACTGCACGCCCGCGCCGTACCGAATCGGGTTGTCCTTGTCGAACGGGTTGACGAACGAGTCGTTGTGCTGGCCGGCGTAGGTCGCGATGGCCGTGTTCAACTGGCGCAGGTTCGAGATGCTGACCGCGCCCTGCGCGGCGGTCCTCGCCTCGCTCAGCGCGGGGAGAAGAATCGCCACGAGCAGCGCGATGATGGCGATGACGACCAGCAACTCGATCAATGTGAAGCCACGCCGCTTCCGGTTCATTGACGCCCTCCTGCGACACAAAGGGTCGCTCTTGATCAACTGCCGGCTGCGCAGGCCAGAACGACCCGCACGCGGACCGCGTAGATGCGGTCCGATACGCAATGACTATACCATCGGCTGCACCGGGTTGCACGCATTTGCCGCCGCCCCGGTCCCCCACCCATCGCGTGTGCCGCCGCGCCTTTCTGCCGCGCGATGATGTCTCGACGGCACGATGAGAAGCCCGAGGCCGGGGCCGAATGCAAAGCGTGGGCTCAAGGCGTCCGGCATCCCGGGGACGCCCCTCCCCAACATTTCCCACAAAAAACTTGTGCAACAGGTTGCCGAACGGACGATGGTAGGCTATCTTCATCCGAACAGATGAAGCCATAGGTTTGTGTGGACCCGATGCCCCACCAGCCGATCATCCCCGCGGGCCGATGGCCCAACCTGTCGCGGACGGACAGGCACAAACCCCAACGGGTGGAACCCGCTCTGGCCATGGCTGCGTCCCTTGAGGACGTGCTTGGCGTGGAAGGAGCCACCCTTGCCGCTGATCAACTTCTTTCGAACGGACCGGTCCCGGATCGAGGCGCTACGTCCCGAGGTCGGCCGCGCCGCCGCGGCCGACGAGCCGGGGTTGCTGCGGCTGGGTCCGGGTGGGGACTTTGTAACCGACTACCGGCCGGACCGTCGGGGCAGGTTGGTCGCGGCGGCGCAGGCGCAGCGTCACGCCGCGGAGGACCGCTCGGACAGCGTGCAGTTGTCGGAACTGGCGCTTCGCGCGGGCACGCTTCTGGCGGCGGAGCGCGTGCTGGAGGACCAGGGTCGCGCGATGGCGCTGGCGGCGGATCTGTCGCGGGCGCTCGCGGGCCCGTGGGTGGCGGCCGCGCCCGGGTCGTCGCGGGCCGGTTTGCCGGTCGTCGTGCGCTCGCCGGGTGTTCCGGCTGGCGCGGGATCGCGGGGAGAGTCTCGTTCGTCCGCCTTGTCGGCCGCGGCGGTCTCCGCCGGGCCGGCGCAGCCTTCGATGCTGGAGGGTCAGGTTTATGAATCTCACGCCCAAGCAACTTCGCATCCTGCAGTTGATCCGCGACTGCCGCGTTCGCCATGGCTATTCGCCGACTATGCAGGAACTCGCCGACGAGATCGGCGTCAGCAAGGTCACGGTGTTCGAGCACGTCGAGGCGCTCATCAAGAAGGGCGCGCTCATCCGCGACCCCAACAAGGCGCGCTCTTTGTCGATCAGTGAGGGGATCGCGGTTCCGGACGAGGCGCGGCCGTACCGCTACCCGCTGGTGGGCCGGATCGCCGCGGGCTACCCGATCGAGAAGTGCGAGGACCGCGACGAACTGGACCTGCTCGACATCGTGGGGCCCAAGCCGGGCAAGCCGGGGGCGATCTTCGCGCTGCGGGTGCAGGGGGACTCGATGCGCGACGAGGGCATCCTCGACGGGGACTACATCCTGGTCGAGCGGGCCGACACGGCCAGCAACGGCGAGCGGGTCGTCGCGCTGCTGCCCAACGGCGAGACCACGCTCAAGACGTTCTACCGCGAGGGCGACCGCATCCGTCTGCAGCCGGCCAACCCGGACTTCCAGCCCATCATCGTCAAGGACTGCCGCATCCAGGGCATCGTCCGCAGCGTGCTGCGGAAGTACTAGGGAAATGCGGAACGGTCTGCTCCGCACTCCGCACTCCGCACTTTTTCCTCTGCTCATCCCTGACAGCGCACGCGGGAGATCGGCTCCCTCGCGTGCGGCTGTCGCTTTTCGCAACCGGGTCGCGCCGCGACGTTAGCATTGCGGCATGAAGGCCCGTCGCGGCAGAGCTTTCGGCGTGTTCGCGCTCGCGCTGGCGGGCGCGCTGGCCGGTGCGTGCTCGTCGGGCGCGGGTGCGGGCGAGGGCGCGGCGCGCGTGCAGAGCGGCGCGCCGACGCCGGCGCAACTCGATGGCCTGCCGGTGGTGCGCATCCTCACGCCGTGGGGCGCGCTCGGCTCGGGCGTGCCGCTGGCCGACGACGTGCTGATCACCTGCCGCCACTGCCTGCCGCGGGGCGGGTCGAACCGCGTGGAGATCGACGGCGTGCGCCGGCAGTTCGAGGTGCTCGCGGCGGGCGACACGCGCGACGCCAAGGACGACTGGGCGGTCATCCGCGTGACGCCGGGCGGGCTGCCCCCCGCGCCGGCGATCGACGCGGTGCGGCGCGTGCGCGAGGGCGAGGCGGTGTACCTGTGCGGCTACTGGCCCGGCGACGGGCAGCGCCCCGAGCGCGTGGACCCGCGCCGCGTCGAGCCGCGCGCGGTCTGCGCGCAGGCGGTGGCGGTCGAGGGCACGCGCAAACTGCCGGCGGACCTGACGGTGTTCGCCGAGGTCGGCCCGTCTGACATCTTCAGGGGCATGTCGGGCGGGCCCGCCGCGGTGTGGGACCGCGCGACGCAGCGGCTGGTGGTGATCGGCATCTACCTCGGCGCGGCGGAGTATGAGCCGGGCCAGGCCGAGCGGTTCGGACGGGTGCAGGTCATCCGCCGCATGCCGCCCGAGGCGGTGCAGGCGGCGGTGAAGCCGGAGCGGTGACTCCTACGCCTTCTCGACGAAACTCGTGCCGCGAAGGGGGTTCGGACGAACTTCACCGCAGAGGCGCAGTCAACCCACAGTCAGAAGGGATCTGATACGCTTCGGGAGTCGGAGTCGATCTTCGATTCCACCCGCGTCCTCGGCGTCCTCCGCGGCCCGGCGGTGGGTCCTGCCGTCGATCCATCACGCCCGAGATCGAGCGAGAGCCCGAATCAGGCCCCCCACTCACCCGCGTAGCGCGTGACGAACGGCTTGCCGGGGCTCATCGCCGCGCCGTCGCGCGCGGCCAGTTCGTACAGGCGCTTGGCGATCTGGCGGATGTGCAGGGCGTCGTGCGCGGGCCAGGCGCAGAGCAGGTCGCCGGCGCGGATGGGCCCGAAGCGCGGGTGGTTGTGCGCCACCTGCCAGTCGGGGTCGCGCAGCGACCGCAGCCACGCGACCGATCGTGCGCGCTCCTCGGCGAAGGCCCGCACCTTCGCGCCGAGGTCCTGTTTCTGATACTCGCGCCGCGTCGCCCAGCCTTCGGGGTCGATGCCGGGCCATGGCGCGGCGGGGTCGCGCTGCGTGAGTTCGAGCCGGGCGCGGAAGTCGTCGGTCTCCTCGTCGACGAGGTGGCAGACGATCTCGAGGATGGACCACGCCCCGGAGGCGGGCTTGAGCCGCGCATCGTCGGGCGAGACCATCGCGGTCATCGCGGCGATGACCGAGGGCGCGCGTTCGAGTCGGAGAACGAGCTGTTCGATCATGAGAGGCTCAACTGCTCCCGGCGCGCATGCGCTCGATGCCCTCGGGGAAGGGGTAGTAGGGGAAGACGCCGACGTGCCCGGAGCGCCACATCGCGGGCGCGGGGTAGATGTCGCCGCGGAACCCGGCCTGGTACATGGTGCGCAGGACGGTCTCGAACGAGGGCTCCGTGCCGTCGGGCCCGAGCAGGCGGTTGGCGCGGGCGTTGAGGAAACTGACGGCGGCGACGGGCTGGCGCTCGCGCCGGCCGCGGAGCATCTTCACGACCGTCGAGAACCCGCGCGAGAGGTCGTCGAGCGTGAAGTGGTCGCGCCCCTTGGGTCGCAGGAGCGCGAGGATGAGCAGGCTGTCGAGGTCGTACTTGAGGACGTAGGGCTCGCGGTCCTTGGCGGCGTGGATGGACACCGACTCCTGGAACATGCGGGCGAAACTGGTGACGCCCTTGGCGGTCCACTGGCTGGTCTGGATGAGGTCGACCAGTTGGGCGATGATGCCGTGGGAGTTGTCGGTGTCGTTGACGCCGCAGACGACGGCGCGGTAGCGCCCGTCGAGCATGTCGCGGAGCATGTCCTGCCCCCACAGCACGCGGATGCGCTCGACCGCGCCGGGCCCGACGCCCGCGCCGATCGGGCCGGAGGGCAGCAGCGTGACCTTGTCGGGGAAGGACTCGGCGGAGAGGAGCAGGTCGCCCTCGTCGTCGTAGAGTTTCATCGGCGGGCGTTCGCGGTTGGACATGGGCGTGCTCCTCATGGGGCTGCGCGGATCGTATCGCGCCGCCCGGCGCGGGGCGCACGCGGCGGGCAGCGGCCCGTGCCAATACACTGGCCGGTGCGTGAAGGTCTCGGTCGTCATCCCGGTCTACAACGAAGCCGCGACCGTCCGCGAGGTGGTGCTGCGCGTGGCCGGCGCGCCGCTTGGCGCGGGCGTCGCGTCGCGCGAGATCGTCGTCGTCGACGACTGCTCGACCGACGGCACGCGGCGCGCGCTCGAAGCGCTCGCGGGCACGGAGGGCCTGTCGCTGATCCGGCTGGACCGCAACCGCGGCAAGGGCGCCGCGCTGCGCGAGGGCTTCGCCCGCGCGACGGGCGACGTGGTCGTCGTGCAGGACGCGGACCTGGAGTACGACCCGGCGGACCTGGCCGCGGTGCTGGGTCCGATCGTCGCGGGCGAGGCGGACGTGGTGTACGGCTCGCGCTTCGCGGACCGCTCGCGCGCGGCCCCGCGCGGACGGGGCAACCGCGCGCACCGGCTGGCCAACCGGCTGCTGACCGCGCTGTCGAACCTGACCACGGGCCTGCGACTGACCGACATGGAGACGTGCTACAAGGCGGCGCGGCGGGACGTGCTGTCGCGGGTCACGATCGAGGAGGACCGATTCGGCGTGGAGCCGGAACTGACGGCCAAGTTCGCCTCGCTGGGGTGCCGCGTGCGCGAGGTCGCGATCGGCTACGCCGGGCGGACGTACGCGGAGGGGAAGAAGATCGGCTGGAAGGACGGCGTGCGGGCGGTGTGGTGCATCGTGAAGTACGGCGTGCTGCGGCAGGGGCGGCCGGCGCGGTGAGCGCGTTCAGGCGCGAGCGCGCCACCGGCCGACGAGTTCGGCCGCGGCGGCGGGCCAATCGGGGTACGAGAACTCGAAGCCCGCTTCGAGCAGGCGCGCGGGGACGACGCGCCGGCTCTTAAGGACCAGTTCCGTCTCGGTGCGCATCAGGAAAGCGCCGATCTCGAGCATGAGCCGCGTGGCGGGCAGGGCGATGCGCACGCCCATGGCGCGGCGGAGGGCGCGCATGAACTCGGCGTAGGGCAGCGGGTTGGGCGAGCAGATGTTGACCGGGCCGGCGAGTTGCTCGTGCAAGATCAGGAACTCGACGGCGCGGACAAAGTCGGCCTCGTGGATCCAGGAGACGTACTGCCCGCCGCCGGCCGCGTTGCCGCCGAAGCCGCGCCTCGTGAGAGTCGCGAGTGTGTCGAAGACGCCGCCCCTGTCGGGGCTCATGACCGCCGCGCTGCGCATGGCGACGCGGCGCGTGGTCGGGGTCCTCGCGGCATCGAGTTCGCGCTCCCAGGCCCGCGCGAGATCGACGCTGAACTGCCAGGTGTCCGGCGCGCCGCGCTCCTCCGGCCCGCCGCCGATGATGCCGGCCGCCTCGTCGTTGGGCGCGTCGAACCGGTGCGCGTAGATCGTCGCGGTGCTGGCCTGAAGCCAGAGCCGCGGCGGTCGCGCCGCGCGCGCGATGGCGTTGCCGACGGCGCGCGTCGAGCCGATGCGCGAGTCCGTGATCTCGCGCCGGTTCGCGGCGTTGGAGCGGCAGTTCATGCCGCGACCGGCGAGGTTGATGACCACGTCCGCCCCGTCGATCTCGCCCGCCCACGGGCCGAGGGAGACCGCGTCCCACACGATGGTGCGCCACGGCGTGCCCGCCGCGCCGGCCCGCCGGCTGAGGACGACAACCTCGTCGCCTCGCCGGCGGAAGTGCCGCGCGAGGATCGTGCCCACCTGCCCGCTGCCGCCGGGGATGACGATCTTCATGGCAAGTGATAGCCGGGTGCGGAGTTTTTCGGCGCGGCGGAGAAGGTACACTGCGCCCATGAGCAGCGGCAACCCGGCGTCGGCCGGCCTGACACTCGTCGAGAAGATCGCGACCCGGTACGCGGTGGGCCTGCGTCCGGGGCGGGTGGTGCGTGCGGGCGACTTTGTCACGATTCGACCCAAGCACGTGATGACGCACGACAACACGGGCGCGGTGCTGCCGAAGTGGAAGGAGATGTTCAAGGGGACCGGCACGGAGCCGCGCATCGCGGACCCGCACCAGCCGGTGTTCGCGATCGACCACGACATCCAGAATGTGACGCCGGAGAACCTCGGCAAGTACGCCAGGATCGAGTCGTTCGCCAACGAGCACGGGATCGACTTCTACCCGGCGGGGACGGGGATCAGCCACCAGGTGATGGTCGAGCAGGGGTACGTGGTGCCGGGGTCGATGGTTGTCGGCAGCGACTCGCACTCGAACCTGTACGGCGCGCTGGGCGCGCTGGGCACGCCCGTGGTGCGGACCGACGCGGCGAGCATCTGGGCGACGGGGGTGACGTGGTGGCAGTGCCCGCCGGCGGCGCGCGTGACGCTCAGGGGGACGCTTCGCCCGGGCGTGGTGGGCAAGGACGTGATCGTCGCGTTGTGCGGGGTCTTCAATCAGGACGAGGTGCTGAACCACGCGGTGGAGTTTCACGGCCCGGGCGTGGCGGGGCTGACGATCGACCAGCGGATGTCGATCGCGAACATGACGACCGAGTGGGGCGCGCTGGCGGGCGTGTTCCCGTTCGACGAACGGACGCGGGACTACCTGCTGTCGCGCGCGGAGTACTTCGCCAGGGGCCGACGGCCCGGCACGCGGCACACCGGCTCGCTCGGTTCGTACACACGCGCGGAGGTCGAGGGGTGGTGGGCGGAGCACAGCGGCAAGGCGGCAAACGCAGGAGGGGACCCGTTCGCCGCGGACGCCGATGCACGCTACGCGGTCGAACTTGAGATCGACCTCTCGACGATCGTGCCGCACGTGTCGGGGCCGAACGACGTGAAGACCATGCACGCGCTGCCGGAGATCGAGGCCAGGCGCGTGGCGATCAACAAGGCGTGGCTGATGTCGTGCGTGAACGCGCGGTACGAGGACATCGCCGAGGCGGCGCGGATCGTGAGGGGCAGGCGCGTCGCGCCGGGCGTCGAGTTCTACCTCGCCGCGGCGAGCGCGGAGACGCAGGAGCGCGCCGTGCGCGACGGGCACTGGGGCGCGCTGCTCGAGGCAGGCGCGATCGAACTGCCGCCCGGCTGCGGCACGTGCATCGGGCTCGGCCGCGGCACGATCAAGGCCGGCGAGGTCGGCATCAGCGCGACGAACCGGAACTTCGAGGGCCGGATGGGCGACCGGGCGGGGTTGGTGTACCTGGGTTCGCCGGCGGTCGTCGCCGCCAGCGCGGTGGCGGGGTACATCTGCTCGCCGACGAAGTTCGAGAACGTGAAGGTGTCGGCGAGAGTGGTCGGGAACGGGAAGCACGCCGCGGACGGCGGCGCGCTCGCCGCGGACGGTGCGGCGAGGAGCGCGGTCGAGGTCATCGAGGGCTTCCCGGCGCGGGTGCGGGGGAGGCTGCTGTGGCTCGACCGGGACAACCTCAACACCGACGGCATCTACGCGGGCAAGCACACGTACAACGACAAGTTGACGCCGCCGGAGATGGCGCAGTTCATCTTCGAGAACTACGACCCGGACCTGCGCACCAGGGCGCGCGCGGGCGACGTGATCGTGAGCGGGCTGAACTTCGGCACCGGGTCCAGCCGCGAACAGGCCGCGACCGCGCTCAAGGCGTTCGGCATCCCGTGCGTGATCGCGGCGAGTTTCTCGGAGACCTACAAGCGGAACGCGTTCAACAACGGGTTCGTGGTGTTCGAGTGCCCGGACCTGGTCGCGGCGCTGCGAGCGGGGCTGGCTGGTACCGGCACTGAGAAGACGCGCGTGCTGGGCGAGGTCGAGGTCGATTACACGGCGTCGGTCGTGCGATTCGGCGGGAGAGCGTTCGCATTCCCGCCGCTGAGCCCGGTGGCGCAGGAGTTGGTGGTGGCTGGCGGTGCGGAGGAAGTGGTGAGAAGGAGACTGGCCGCGTCGACCGCCTGATCGGCCGATCCTGCAGGACCTACGCCGCGTCGTGTTGCGGATCGGGTTCGGCGCTCCGCGCCTCGGCGTCGGCGTCCTCGGCCGCCGGGCGCGGCGCAAGATAGTTGGCCGCACGCCACAGGTGGTACGCCACGCGGTCCATCCACAGCAGCGCATCGACCCAGCGCACCGCGAGATCCGGGTCGATCTTTCTTGCCGCGGCGTCCTCCAGCAGCACCTTGCGCTCTGCGCGGCGGAGGTCGGCGATCGAGGTTGCCAGTTCGCGGGCCCGCTCGGGGTCCGGCTCTCGGCCCGCCGCGGCGTGTTCGAGCGCCTCGCCGAGCCGCTGGGCGCACTCGTCGACCACGGGCGTGCCGAGCGACACGCCGCCCGCGGGCGCGCGGCGCACCGCGCCGATCAGGCGCGCCGCGTGATCGATGGCGTGCAGCGTCGCGGCCATTCGCCCGACCTCGGCCGGGCTCTGCTGGGCCTGCGCAAGACCGTGCACGAACGATCGGACGCGATCGACCGCGACCTCGGCCTCGTGCAGGCGTCGCTCGTCGAACCGGCCGCGTCGCAGCGCGCTCGCCCCGGCCGCGGCGGCCTCCTGCACGATCTCCAGCAGCGCGCGTCGCGCCGCCTCCATCGCGACCGGGCCGACGGTGGCGACGGCGGGGTCGAGGAACCGCGCCGGCCCCGCGGCGCGCTCGGGCACGATGCGTTCGATCATCCGCGAGAACGGCCGCAGGACCGGGAAGAGCAGCACCACGCCCAGCACGTTGAACGCGGTGTGGAACGCCGCGAGCGCCGTCGGCGCGTCGATCGCGCCGCCGTGCCCGTCCATGGCGTTGACGAGGTCGGCGACGAGGTGCACGAACAGCGGCAGGACGGCGAAGGCGACCGCGCCGGTGAACACGTTGAAGAGGACGTGCGCCAGCGCGGTGCGCCTGGCCGCGGTCGTCGCGCCGATCGCCGCGAGCGCGGAGGTGACGGCGGTGCCGATGTTCTGGCCGATGGCCAGCGCGGCGGCCTGCTCGACGTTGATCGCGCCGCTCGCGACCGCGGCGAGTGTGGTCGCCATCGCCGCGCTGGACGACTTCATCACCACGGTCATGAGCACGCCGAACCCGACGAGGACGAGGCGCCCGCCAAGCCCGGCCGAGGGCAGGTCGGCGGGCGACATCCGCGCGGCAAGGTCGCCCATCCCCCTTTGCAGCATGTCGATGCCGACGAACAGCAGGCCGAAGCCCGCGAGGGCGACGCCCGCGTGGGCGACCCGGCCACGGCCCATCAGGCGCATGGCGACGCCGACGAAGATGAACGGCGGGACGATCGAACCCAGCGAGACCTTGAAGCCCAGTTGCGAGACGATCCAGCCGGTGCTGGTGGTGCCGATGTTGGCGCCGAAGATCACGCCGACGGCCTGCGGGAAGGTCATCAGGCCCGCGCTGACAAAGCCGATGGTTGTGATCGTCGTCGCGGTGGAGGACTGCACGAGTGCGGTCGCCACCGCCCCGGAGACCATGCCCGAGATCGGCCCGGCGACGACGCGCATCAGGATCCTGCGGAGCGCATCGCCCGCCAGGGCCTTGAGGCCGTCGGTCATCAGGACCATGCCCAGCAGAAAGACCCCGAGCCCGCCCGTCAGCAGCACGACCATGGGCCAAGGTTAGACCGCGTGAGGCGGCACGCGACGGGCCGCGCGTTCAGCCTCCCGATCCGGCGCGCCTGCGCCACGCGGCCTCGTCGTCGGGCCGCCCGGTCTTCGCGTACAGGTCGGCGATCTGCCGCGCGGCGTTCGTCACGCGCCAACTCGTCTCCGGCAGGACCGCCCGCAGGCCCTCGTACCCCGCGAGCATGAGCGGCTCGGCTTCGGCGAAGCGCTGCTGCTCGTAGAGCGCCTGGGCGAGGTTGAGCCGGCCCTGGGCGCGCATCCAGTGATCCTCCGGGAGCGCGCGGTCGAGCCCGTGGATCATCGCGCGGAAGACCGCCTCCGCGTCCGCGGGCTTGCCCGCGTCGAGCAGCAGCAGGCCCAGACTGTTGCGGGACGACAGCGCGGGCACCGAGTCCGGGCCGCCGATGCGCTCCTGCGCCGCCAGCACACGCCTCAGGATCGCCTCGGCCTGGGGTAACCGGCCGCGGAGGTGCTCGCACCGGCTGAGGTTGTGGAGGTACGTGAGCGTCGCGCGGTGCTCCGGCCCGAGCACGCGCTCGGCGGTCTGGACCGCGCCGCTGAGCAGCGCGAACTGTTCGTCGTACCTCTTCTGCCCTTCGAGGATCAACGCCAGGACGTTGGCCGTCGTCAGCGTCTCGCTGTGTTCGGCGCCGTAGATGCGCTGCTTGTCGGCCAGCACGCCGCGGCAGACGTCCTCGGCCTCAGGCAGACGCCCCATGTTCTGGAGGATCGAGGCGCGGATGCTGCGTGCCTGCAACGACGCGGGCGCGTCGGGGCCGAGCGTCGCGCGCGAGAGGTTCACAAGTTCGGCGGCGGTGCGTTCGGCCTCGTCGAGGCGGCCGAGGTCCTCGAGCACGTCGGCGATGCTGGCCAGCGTCTCCAGCGTCGGCTTGGCGCCGGCGCCCAGCGCGTTCTCCTGCGCCGCGTGGACCTCGCGGTACAGCGACAGCGCGCCCTCCATGTCGCCGCCGAGTTGCACCGTGAACGCCAGCAGGCTGCGCGTCGCGAGCGTGTCGGGGTCGGCCGCGCCCAGCGCCTTGGTGCGCAGCGCGGCGACGGCCTCGAGTTCGCGCCGGGCCTCGTCGGTGCGGCCGAGTTCGATCAGCGACGCCGCGGCGTTGAACCGGCTGGTCAGCGTCTCGCGGTGCTCGGGCCCGAGCGCCCGCTCGCGCAACTCGCGGGCGCGGGTCAACTGCTCCAGCGCCTGCTCGTAGCGGCCGAGTTGGTGGTAGGTCTCGCCGAACAGTTCGCGTATGTCGCTCTCGGCCCGGGGGTCCTTCTCGAAGGCCGCGCCGATCCCCGACGCCGCGTCGTCCAGAACCTCGCGGACCGTGATCTCGCGGCCCCTGGCCCGCGCGGGATCGACGGACGAGAACACGCCCCGCAGGAAGCCGCTCGTCGACTCGGCCACCGTGCGCTGGCGCGCCTCGCGCTGCCGCGCGTCGCGTTCCGACTCGGCCGCGGCGCGGGCCTGCATCAGTCCCGCGCTGGTCCCGACGATCCCCGCCAGCAGCAGCGCGAGCATCCCCGCGCCCGCGACGACCGCGCCGCGGTGCCGGCGGACGAACTTGCGCGCCCGATACGCCGCGGACTCGGGCCCGGCCTCCAGCGGCCGGCCCTCGAGGTAGTTGCGCAGGTCGCGGGCTAGGTCCGCAGGCGACCCGTAGCGCTCGGCGCGGTCCTTCCGCATCGCCTTGAGCGGGATCCAGTCCAGTTCGCGCCGGAGTTCCGCGGCCAGTTCGCCGGGCGCGGCGCGTCGGCGGTCGGCGACCGCGGAACCGTCTGCGGGCGCGAGGCTGCTCAGGCGGGTGCTCGGCTTGGGCGGGTCGACCTCGCGGATGATGCGCGCGATCTCGGCGAGGCCGCGGCTGCGCAGGTCGCGGGATTCGAACGGCGGCACGCCGACGATCAGTTCGTACAGCACGACGCCGAGCGAGTAGACGTCCGCCCGCGTGTCGATGTCCTCGGCGCCGGGCGAGCCGGACCCGGGCGCGCCGCCGGCCTGCTCGGGGCTCATGTACTCGGGCGTGCCGACCCAGTGCCCGGCCTCGGTGAAGGCCGTTCTCGCCGCGACCGCGGCCGTGACGGCCTTGGCCACGCCAAAGTCGATGACCTTGGGCACGGGGTGGTCCGCGCCGCTGGGCGCGCCGACGAGGATGTTGCCGGGCTTGAGGTCCCTGTGCACGATGCCCTTGGTGTGCGCGTGCTGCACGGCCTCGCACACGGGGATCATGAGTTCGACACGCTGGCGCGTCGTGAGGCGGGCACGGTCGCAGAACTCGGTGATCGGCTCGCCCTGCACGTACTCCATCACGAAGTACGGCCGGCCCTGCGGGGTCAGCCCGCCGTCGAGCACCTTGGCGACGTTGGGATGGTCCATCAGCGCCAGCGCCTGCCGCTCCTGCTCGAAGCGCGCGAGCACCAAGCGCGAATCCATCCCCGGCTTGATCAGTTTGACCGCGACGCGCTGGACGAACGGCTCGCGCCGCTCGGCGAGCCAGACCTCGCCGAATCCGCCCTCGCCGAGGACCTGCACGAGTCTGTACGGGCCGATCTGGTCGCCCGGCCTCGCGACGGGCATCGACGGCCCGGCGGGCGCGTGCGGCGGTGCGCCACCGTCGCTTGTCACCTGTGTCGGCCGGTCGTGGATGTTGCCGCTCATACCGGGTGCATGCTATGAGCGGGATGTCCGCGAACGAGCGTTGGCAAAGCGACGCACGGACGCCGCGCCGTTCCACGCGCAACGGGCCGATTCGCGGTTTGACGGTCCGGTCGCTATTCTGTGGCTGAAGGGGCCGACGCGCAGGCCGCCTGCGGATCACCACTGGCTCCCCCCCACCCCCCCGCCCCCCGCCCCCCACCCTCCCGGAGTTTCTGCCATGGCCAAGTTTTCGAGCGCGTGGATGCCCGGCGACGGCATCGGCAACGACGTGATGGACGCAGCCAAAATCGTGCTCGACAAGATCGGCCTCGATGCCGAGTACATTCCCGCCGACATCGGCTGGGAGTTCTGGTGCAGGGAGGGCAACCCGCTGCCCGACCGGAGCATCAAGGTGCTGCAGAGCACCACGTGCGGCCTGTTCGGGGCGATCACCAGCAAG
>CALKJW010000038.1 GCA_937995595.1 uncultured Phycisphaerales bacterium
TGTTCGTCGAATCGATCCGCCACGCCTTCGCCGACCGCGCCCGCTGGCTGGGCGACCCGGCGTTTGTCGACGTGCCCCGTGCGCGGCTGCTGCACATCGAGAACCTGGCGCGATTGGCCGGGCTGATCGACCCCGCCGCGCGGCTCGACCCGCGCGACTGCGGCACCGCCGACGACGCGCCCGCCGCGCACCCCATCGACGACGGCGGCACCAGCCACCTGTGCGCCGTCGACCAGTGGGGCGGGGCCGCGGCGTGCACCGAGACCATCAACCTCGAGTTCGGCTCGCTCCTGGCCGTGCCCGAGTTCGGCTTCTGCCTGAACAACGAGATGGACGACTTCCTGACGCGGCGCGGCGAGCCCAACGCCTTCGGCCTGACGCAGAGCGAACGCAACCTGCCCGCGCCGGGCAAGCGCCCCCTGAGCAGCATGAGCCCGACGGTCGTGCTCGACGAGGCGGGGCAGGTTGTCGCGGTGGCCGGCGCATCGGGCGGGCCCCGGATCATCACCGGCACGACCCAGGCGCTGCTGGGCGCGCTGGTGCTGAAGCGCGGCGCGGGAGAGGCCGTCGCCGCGCCGCGGCTACACCACCAGTGGTCGCCCGACCGCGTGGGCATGGAGCGCGCATGGGCCGACGCGCCCGGCGGCGCGCCGGTGCGCGCGGGGCTGGAGTCGCGCGGTCACGAGGTGCGCGACGTCGACGGCGTGGGCGTCGTCCAACTCATCGCCCGCGACCGCGCAGGCGGGTGGCAGGCCGCCAGCGACCCGCGCAAGGGCGGCAGACCGGCGGGGCACTGAGCGACTTGAGTTCTCAGTACCACCCGAACTCCGGCACTTCCGACAACTTCGCCCACGCCCTGTTGAACCGCGCCCGCGCCTCTTCCGCGCCGCTCGCGTCGCCCGCCGCGCGAAGCGCCGCCGCCAGCCCGTACAGCGACCACCCGCCCTCGGGCGTGCGCGCCAGGTCCTCGCGGAAGACCCTCGCCGCGGCGTCGTACCGCTTCGCGCCCAGCAGCACCGCCCCGAGCGTCTGCCGCACGGGCGCGTGCCAGTCGGCCGGTTCCATGTACGTCAGCGCGTCCTCCATCGACACGCCCTCGGTCAGCAGCGCGACCGCGCGGTCGGCGTCGCCCTTCGCCGCGGCGATGCGGCCCTCCAGCACGCGCTCGGCGATCGCGAACACGTCACCGGCCTTGTTCACCATGCCGAAACTCAGCATGTCCGCGGGCGTCCGGCTCGCCTCGTCGCGCAGCGCGGCCAGTTCGCCCTCGGCGCGGGGCAACTCGCCGCGCCCGACGAACGCCAGGCCGCGCGCAAAGTGCCGCATCGCCCGCCCGTAGGTCCACTCGGGCGCGATCTCGGGCGCCGCGAGGACCGCGTCCCAACGACCGAAACGCGCGTCCATCATCGCCGGCCACGCCAGCACCATCGTCATCTGCGGCATCTGGGCGAACGCCTCGGGCGATCCGCGGCGCCGCAACTCCGACCCCGCGCTGTGCGCGGTGTCGGCGTCGCCGTGCAGCATCGCCGCCCAACTCAGGAAGTGCACGTTGTGCGGCGCGTACATGCCCGCGTAGACCCCGCCCGCGCCCGTCGCGGCCAGGAACGCGTCGTCGGCCTCGATCGCGCACCGGTTCACCGTCAGCGCGTCGGCCCAGCGCCCCGTGCGCACGTACGCGTGCGAGGGCATGTGCACCAGGTGTCCCGCTCGCGGCGCAAGGCCGCCCAGACGGTCCGCGTACCCGAGCGACCGCCCCGGATCGGGCGACGACTCCGTCGCGTGGATGTACAGATGGATCGCGCCGATGTGGTCGCGGTTGCGGGTCAGCACGCGCTCCAGCGTCGCGACGATCGTCTCGGTGCCGGGGTGCGGGCTGCCGTCCCTGGCCCACAGGTCCCACGGACGCAGGTTCATCATCGACTCGGCGTAGAACGTCAGCGCGTCGTCGTGGTCGGCGTAACGCTCCGCGATGCGCTCCATCGCCGCTGCGTACGCCGCGTCGACGCGCGCCTGCGACTCGACGCCGTCGGGCGCCTCGGCGGGGAACCGCTCCGCGGTCGCGGCGATCAGCGCCCGCTCGAACTCGCTGGCGCGCGGCGCGAGCGACCGCGCGATGGCGATGGCCGACGCCCCGGCCCGGTTGCGCTCCTTGGCGCCAGGCTCGTTGTAGTTGGTGCCCAGCGTGTGGGCGATGCCCCAGTACGCCATCGCGAACTCGGGATCGAGCCGCGCCGCCTCGCGGAACGACCTCCGCGCCTCGTCGTGATTGAAGCCGTACACGAGCGCAAGCCCCTGCTCGAAGAACGCCCGCGCCTGGCGCGAGTCCGTCGTCAGCGGCTCGAAGCGCACGGCCCCGACGCCCTCCCAGATCCGCGCGGGGATGCTGTCGTCGAGCAGCACCGCCGCGCCGCACGGCACGGGCGGCGGCGAGGTCCGCGGCGCCGGGCGCTCAACAACCCCGCCCCCCACCGCCACCGGCCGCGACACGCCGCCGATCGACGCCGCGACAACCGCGAGCGCGGCCGCCGCCGCGGCCCCTCCGCACGCCAGCACAG
>CALKJW010000039.1 GCA_937995595.1 uncultured Phycisphaerales bacterium
CGTCCCGTTCGTGCTGACCGACACCGGGGCGACGACGTACGACGTGCCGGCGGTCGCCGCGCCGGGCATCTTGGACGTGACGGGCGACTGGCTGCCGGATGATCCTCTGTCGCAGCAGTTGTCGATCTTCAACGGCCTGACGGCGAACACGTCCTGGACGCTGAGCGTGCAGGACAGCGCGGGCGGCGACACGGGCACGGTTGTCCGCTGGGCGATCTGCTCGGACAACCTGCTGCAGGCCAGCAGCCTCAGCGGCGTGGGATCGGCTTCGCCCAACCCCGTCTCCAACGGGCAGAACACGACCGTCAGCGTGCAGGTCACGCCGGGCAACGCTCCGCCGAGCACGGGCATCATGGTCGTCGCCGACCTGAGCCAGATCGGCGGCTCGTCCTCCCAGTCGCTGAGCGACCAGGGCGGCAACCTGTACTCGTTCACGCAGTTGGTCTCGGCGCCGTTCGGGATCTACACGCTGCCGTACACCATCACCGACGCGCAGGCCCGCTCCTTCAACGGGACCATCCCCGTCACGGTCTCCCCGGACAACGACAACTGCCCGGGCGAAGTCGTGACCGCTCCGGCGAACATCGCCGGCTCAACCAACGGCGCGACGCCCTCGGGCAACACGCTCTGCGGTGTTGACAGCCGCGACGTGTTCTACCAGTTCACCCCGCCGGTCTCGGGCAGTTACACGATCGATACCTGCGGCACGACGTGGGACACCCGCCTGTCGGTCTACACCGACTGCCCGGCGGCGACGCAGATCGCCTGCAACGACGACGCGTGCGGCCTGCAGTCGCGCGTGACGCTCGACCTGACCGCGGCCACGACGTACTACATCCGCGTGTCGGCGTTCTCGCTCGTCGGCGGCGGCGACTTCGTGCTCAACATCTCGGCCCCGCCGATCCCGACGGGCGCGTGCTGCATCGCGGGCGTGTGCTCGGTGCAGACCCAGGTCAACTGCCAGAACAGCGGCGGCAACTACCTGGGCGACAACACCACCTGCCCGAGCGGCTCGTACACGATCAGTTCCACGCCGAACCTGCCGATCATCGACAACTCGACCGTCACCACCGACATGGTGATCTCGTCGGGCGAGGTCATCACCGACCTTGATGTCGGCCTGTTCATCTCGCACACCTGGCAGGGCGACGTCACCGTCCAACTCGAGCACGTCGACAGCGCCACGATCGTGACGCTGATCGACCGCCCCGGTCAGCCGCAGTCGACCTTCGGCTTCAGCGCCGACAACTACGGCGACGCTCCCAACAACATCGCGTTCGTTCTCGACGACGCGGCTTCCCTGGTCTACGACGTCCCGAACGTCGTCGCTCCCGGCACGCCCAACGTCAGCGGTTCGTGGCTGCCCGATCTGGGCCCGCTCTCGGCCTTCAACGGCCTGAACTCGGCCGGCACGTGGCGCCTGCACGTCTCGGACGGCGCTGCCGGCGACCAGGGCACCGTGACCTTCTGGGGCCTGATCATCAACGGCGGCGGCGGGTCGAACCCGTGCTCCACCACCTGCCCGGAGGACTGGGACGGCAACGGGCAGGTCGAGGTGATCGACATCTTCGCGTTCCTGACCGACTGGTTCAACGGCGTGGCCGCGGCGCAGAACTTCGGCGGCACGCCGGGCGTTCCGGCGATCTTCGCCTACCTGGGCGCGTGGTTCGCCCACGGCATCGGCCCCTGCTGATCGCCGTCGAACCGAACTCGCCCCGGGGCTGACCCCGCGGCGGAGAGTCACACACCCAAGGCCCCCGTCCACCGCGGACGGGGGCCTTTCAGTTTGCCGCGGCCGTTCTCGGCCCGACGGGCGCGCGGTTCTGACCCCAAGCCCTGTGCCACGCGGCGAACCGGTGGTACATTGGATGCGAACAGCAACCTGCACGCTCACCCGGCGGGGTCCTGTCCCGGCGTTCGGCCGGTCCGCCGGGCGCGCGGGTGATCCGTGTCGATCGTTCCCAACCAGAGAGGCCTGATGCCCACGATCCAACTCGCACGCGCTGTGTGCGCCGCCATCGCCGGCGTTCTGCTGTTTGCCCCGCTTGCCACGGCCCAGTCCGCCGCGGGGGACGCCCCCGCCCGCCGGAGCCTGCTGGAGTTCGATCACTTCGAGCGCGCCGGGCACGACGAGCACCTGGGCTGCGGCAAGGCGTGCGTGTACCGCCGGGCGTGGGAGGCGCGCTTCGGCGAGCGCGGCGGAGAGGGCGAGGGGGGGGAGGGGGGCGAGGGCGCGGGCGACTCGTGGATGCGCGGCGTCGTCGACACCACCGACCTGATCCACTGCGACCTGTCGCTGGAGGTCTTCCCCAGCACCGAGAACATCAGCGGCACCAACGTGATGCTGATCGAGAGTCTGGTCGACGGCCTGACGTCGTTCACCTTCCGCCTGCGCAGCCAGTTCGCAGTCAGCAACTGCACGGTGACGGACCCGGTCGGCAGTTACACCGTCACGCCCAGCGCGCCGCCGGCCAACTCCTACGGGCGCACGATCACTCTGCAGCGCCCGGTGAACGCGGGCGAGCGGTTCACGGTGTCGATCACCTATTCGGGTCTGGCGGTGTCGCGCGGGTTCGGGTCGATCACCTTCGGCACTCAGGGCGGCAACCCGATCGTCTCGACCTTGTCGGAGCCGTACTTCGCCGCGACGTGGTGGCCGTGCAAGGACGGGGACTTCCAGCAGCCGGGGAACAACGGCGACAAGTTCACGATGACGATGGCGATCACCGCGCCCGCCGCGCTGCGGGCCGTCTCCAACGGCCTGCTGCAGGGCGTCGACACGCTGAGCGGCAACCGCCGCCGCCACCGCTGGGCGACCAACTACCCGATGTCCACCTACCTCGCGGCGTTCTGCGCGACGGTCTACAACACGTGGACGGTCGACTACGTGCACCCCGAGGGCGTGATGCCCGTCGAGTTCAACATCTACCCAAACTCCGACACCCCGGCCAACCGCGCCGCGTGGGAACTGTGCGTGCCGATGCTGCACGCGTTCCGGCCGATCTTCGGCGAGTACCCGTTCATCGACGAGAAGTACGGCATCTACCAGTTCCCCTTCAGCGGCGGCATGGAGCACCAGACCAACTCGGGGCAGGGCACGTTCAACGAGGGCGTGACGGCGCACGAACTGGGCCACCAGTGGTGGGGCGACATGGTGACGTGCGCCACCTGGCACGACATCTGGCTCAATGAGGGCTTCGCGACCTACTCCGAGGCGCTCTGGTTCGAGCGCAAGCCCGGCAGCAGCGGCCTGCCCGCGCTGCACGCGCACATGGCCAACCGCCGCCCCTCGTCGGTCAACGGCACGGTCTACTGCTTCAACGTCGCCGACCCCAACCGCATCTTCTCGTCGGACTTCAGTTACCGCAAGGCCGGGTGGGTGCTGCACATGCTCCGCAAGGTCGTGGGCGACGACACGTTCTTTGCCATCCTCGCCGAGCACCGCGCCCGGCACGCCTACCGCGGCGCGACCACCGCGCAGTTCATCGACGCGGCCAGCGCGGCCGCGGGGCAGGACCTGTCGTGGTTCTTCGACCCATGGCTCTTCCAGCCCGGCGCGCCCGCGTACGAGTTCGGCTGGCAGAACGCCACCATCGGCGGCGCGCCCTACGTGCGCCTGCGCATCCGACAGACCCAGAGTTCCAGTTACCCGCTCTTCACCATGCCGATCGAGGTCCGCGTCACCACCGGCGCGGGCGTGCAGACCTTCACCGTCCGGAACTCCGCGGCCGAGCAGCACTATCTGCTGCCCGTGGGCGCGACGGCCACCGCGCTGGCCATCGACCCCGACGACTGGATCCTCAACACCGGCAAGACGCAGACAACCTACGTCGCCGGCCCGCCCAAGATCGTGTCGCTCTCGCCCGCGCCGGGCGCCGAGTTCGCCCACGACGCCGCGCCCTCGCAGGTGTCGCTGCTGTTCAGCGACCCCGTGCTCGCCGGTGCCAACGCCTTCGCGATCACCGGCCCGGGCGGCCCGGTGAGCATCAGTTACACGCAGGGCTCGGCGGTCTCGACGCGCACCGTGACCATCAACTCGCCGCTGACGCCCGGCACCTACACCGTCACCGCCGGCAACACCATCTCCCTCCCGGCCGGCACGCTGCTGGACGGCGAGATCGAGGACCCGCTCTCGGGCCCGCTGCCCACCGGCGACGGCCTGGCCGGCGGCAACGCGGTATGGTCGTTCGTCGTGCTCGGCGCGCCGTGCGCCGTCGATCTCAACGACAGCGGCGGGGCCGACGTCGAAGACATCTTCCTGTTCCTGGGCCTGTGGTTCGCCGGTGACGGGTCGGCGGACTTCGACGGTCAGGACGGCATCGGCGTGCCCGACATCTTTGCGTTCCTCGCGGCGTGGTTCGCGGGCTGCTGACCTTGCTCATCGAGGGCCGAAGTCCTGAGTGCGGTGTGCCTCTGAAGCCTGCGAAGCAGGCTCTGGAAGCACTCAGGACCCAAGACCCAGCCCCACGCCCGTATCCGGAGACAGGTCTTTGCGCGGCGTGGCGTCCGGGCAGGGGCAAGCCCACCCCGCAATCCCTCACGCGTTCGCGCCCGCGCCGCCGATGCCATGTTCCGGACGCGCTCGAGGCGGGCGCAGGGAGCAAGGTGCGATGATGCGACACAGCGGCGGCGGGTGTTGGCGCGGCCGTGCCGCGGCGTGCGTCGGACTGCTGGCGACCGCCGCGGCGGTGCACGCCCAGCCGCTGGAACTGTACGTGGACGACGATGCCCCGCCGGTCGGCGACGGGCTGAGTTGGGCGACGGCGTTCCGAGACCTTCAGGATGCTCTGCAGATCCCGCTCCCGGTCGGCGTGCCGGCGCGCGTCGTCCGGATCGCGCAGGGCGTCTACACGCCCGACCGCGGCGCCGGCGACCGAGCGGCGACGTTCCGCGTCGCCAGCGGCGCAACGCTGCTGGGCGGCTTCGCGGGCATCGGCTCGCCGGATCCCGGCGCGCGCGACCCGCGCGCCTTCCTGAGCGTGCTCTCGGGGGATCTGTCGGGCGACGACGGGCCGGGCTTTGCCAACCGCGCCGACAACGCGCTGCACGTGGTCACCGTCGAGGGCGACTTCAACCTGCTCGACGGGCTGGTGATCCGCGGCGGGTTCGTCGATCCGGGTGCGACGCCGGAAATCGCCGGCGGGGGCGTGCGGCTCCAAGTGCTCAGCGGGTGGCTCCCGCTGACCATCCGGGACTGCGTGATCGAGGACAACGCCGCGACGATCGGCGGCGGCGTCGGCTCGCTGGGCGGGCGCGTGCGGATCGAGCGTTCCACGGTGCGGGGGAACCTCGCCGCCGACAGCGGCGGCGGTGCATGGCTCCACGGGGGCGAGGTGCGGTCGAGTCGCTTTGTCGGCAATCTGTCCGGCGGGCGCGGTGGGGCGCTGTTCTGCTCGGCCCGCGACCTTCAGATCGAGAACTCCTGCCTTGTCGGCAACTCGTCCGCGGACGGCGGGGCGTTGTACGCCTGGCACGCGAACGTGCGCATCGCCAACTGCACGTTCTGGGCCAATGTCGCGCAGAACGGGGACTCGGTGAGCCTCTGGGGCTGGCGCGATACGAGCATCTGGGCCTCGATCCTCGCGTCGCCGCGGGCGGGGGTGCAACTGGCCTCGGTGTCGCCTCGGCGGTACACGCTGCGTTCGTCCATCGTTCAGGGCGGCGTCGATCCGTCGCTGCTGCTCTCGGGCCAGACGTTCGCCGGGCTGGGCAACACGGACCTGTCGCCGAGGTTCGCCGACCCCCTCGGGATCGACGGCATCGCCGGAACCGACGACGACGATCTGCGACCCCGCTCCAACTCCCCGGCCATCGACGCGGCGTGGCACGACGGCGACCTGTTTCCCGAACTGCTCGCCGGCGGCGACCTGCTCGGGCAGGCCCGCGTGCACGACGACCCCGGCACGCCCAACATCGGCATCGGCGCCGGCGGCGCGCTCGACCTGGGCGCGTACGAGTTCCAGGGAACCAGTTGCCGCGCCGACCACAACGGCGACGGGGCCGTCGGCGTCGGCGACATCTTCGACTACCTCCTCGACTGGTTCGCGCAGCGCGCCGAGGCCGACTTCGACCGCGACCGGACGGTCGCCGTGGCCGACATCTTCGACTTCCTCGTGGCGTGGTTCGCCGGGTGTCCGTAGTGGCTTCACGATTCCTTTGCACGCTCTTGTCATCATCTTGACTATGTGAAGAGGGTTCGTGCGCGGACGCGTGGATATGTTTCGGCCCCATGCAGGACTGCGCGCCACGACGAACCACCGACGCACGCCGGCGCGAACGCGCGCCTTCCCGCGCCTTCACGCTCATCGAACTGCTGGTCGTCATCGCGATCATCGCGATCCTGGTCTCGCTGCTGCTGCCCGCGCTGAGCGGCGCCCGCGAGGCCGCGCGGCAGACCCAGTGCGTCTCCAACGTCCGCCAACTGGCCGTCGCGGCGACCATCCACGCCTCCGACAAGCGCGGGCAGTTCTCCACCGGCCCGTTCGAGGACCGGCCCAACCGCGGGTACGGACGGCTCGAAGAGGTCGGCTGGGTGGCCGACTACATCCTCGGCGGCTACGCGATCCCGGGGCGCATGCTGTGCCCCAGCAGCCCGTCGCGCGCCAGCCAGGCGCTCTCGCTGCTGCGGTTGGGCGGCTGGCCCGACCGGCCCAGCGGCCCGCAGTTCGTCACCGAGATGATCGAGCAGGGCTTCAACACCAACTACTGCCAGTCGTGGTACATGGCCTACACCGCGCCGCGCGACTACAGCGCGACCAGCGCCGACATGAAGAACCCGGCCAACGTCGTCGGCCCGCTCAACGAGCGGTTCCTCGGGCCGCAGGCCCAGCCCGAGAAGGTGCCGCTCTTCGGCGACGGCACCACGCAGTTCAGCCAGTCCGACGACGTGGTGACCACGACCAGCGGCACCCTGCAGGGCAGCAAGACCGTGACCGACGGCCCGACGATCGCGTTCATCCCCGGCCAGGGCGCGCGCTTCGGCCGGCAGAACTACACCGACTTCGGCCCCGCGCACGGCAAGGGCACCTTCCTGGGCGGCCTGGCCGGGCACAACCGGGTCTACGGCACGCTGGGCTTCGCCGACGGGCACGCCGAGGTGATCGCCGAGCGGCGCATCGACAAGGAGTGGGGGCACCAGAACGCGACCATCAACGGCATCAGCACGATCCGCTACGACGAGTTGGAGGGCAAGGTCTTCGGCGGCTGGCTCAACAAGCCCGGCCTTGCGTTCTGACGCGCCGGCGGATTCGCGCGATCTTCACGCCGCGGGCCGCGCCGGTGCGGCACAGTTGTTTCAGCACCCGCCGCAGGCACGCGGCACCCTGCAGACCAGACACGAGGAGGATGTTCAGATGATCCGACCGAACAACGGCACGCTGTGCGCGCTGGGCGCGCTGCTCGGCGCGGCGAGTCTCGCCGCGGGGCAGACTGTCATCACGCAGTGGACCTTCAACTCCAACCCGCCCGACGGCAACACCGCCACCGGCACGTTCGCGCCCGCCGTCGGCATCGGCACGGCGTCGTGCTACAACGTCCTGCCGGCCTCACCGCTGTCCGAGTGCATCTTCGCGAGCGGCGCGGGCTCGACCGACCCCGCGGCGACCGACAACTCCGGCTGGCAGACGCGCGGGTACCAGAACCAGGGCGAGAACCCCGGACTGGTCGGCGTCGAGTTCGCCGTCGACACCACGAACTTCACCGGCATCGTCGTCTCGTGGGACCACCGCCACTCCAACACCGCCGCGCGCTCGGTCAACCTGTTCTACTCGACCGACGGCGTGAACTTCGTCGAGGCGCCGAACCCGCCGTTTCTCGCCGGCTCGGGCGACACGTGGTTCAACAACCGCACGGTGGACCTGTCGTCCATCTCCGGCGTGAACAACAACCCCAACTTCAGGTTCCGCATCTCGCCGGTGTTCGACCCCGATTTCCCCGGCCAGTACCGCGCGTCGAACCCGTCCTCGACCTACGCCTCCACCGGCACGCACCGGTTCGACATGGTGACCGTCCGCGGCACGGCCGTCGGCTCGATCCCGCCGTCGGTCTCCGCGTCCGCCACGCCCGGCGCGGTGTGCGCCGGCGGCGGGCTGGTCACGCTCTCGGCGACCGTCGTCCCCGGCCAACTCCCGGCGTCCACCGGTCTGGCGGTCACCGCCAACCTCACCGACGTGGGCGGCGGCGCGGCCGTCGCGCTGCTCGACGACGGCCTCAACGGCGACGAGTTCGCCGGCGATAACGTCTTCACGCTCCGTTACACCGTTCCCGGCAGCGTGAGCGTGGGCTCCAAGACCATCCCGATCACCGTCACCGACGCGCAGTCGCGCTCGGGTTCGACCAGCGTGTCGTTCGCGGTCGCCGACTGCTCGGCCAACTCCGCCTCGCGGGTCGTCATCAGCCAGGTGTACGGCGGCGGCGGCAACCTCGGCCCGCCCGCGGCCGTCTACAACGCCGACTTCGTCGAGATCTACAACCGCTCGGCAAGCCCCGTCGACCTCACCGGCTGGAGCGTGCAGTACGCCAGCCAGGCGTCGGCGGGCGGGTTCAGCAACCCCGCCGACCGCGTCGAACTCGCCGGGACCATCCAGCCCGGCCAGTACATGCTCGTGCGCTTCTCGAACATCGGTGCAACCGGCGCGCCCCTGCCCACGCCCGACTTTGTCGGCACCGGCGGCATGGGCAACAACGGCGGGCGCGTCGCGCTGGTGCGCAGCACGCTGCTGATCGGCTCCAACTGCAACGACGCGAACGTCGAGGACCTCGCCTCCTACGGCGCGGCGATCTGCTTCGAGGGCGCCGCCCCCGCGGGCCGCACCGAGAACGACACCGCCGCCGTGCGCAAACTCAACGGCGCGCAGGACAGCGACCAGAACTTCAACGACTTCCAGATCGCCACCCCCTCGCCGCGGAACCGCGCATCGGGCGGGTTCCTCGCCGGCTACGGCTCGGTCTCGCCCGGCGCGGTGTGCGCCGGCGAGAGCGTCGAGTTCACGGTCAACGTCTCGGCCGCGGCCGCGCCGCCCAGCACGGGCGTGCAGGTCCGCGCCAACCTGACGGCGATCGGCGGGGCGTCGAACCAGTTGCTGACCGACAATGGCGGCGGCGTGTGGACGCTCAACTACGCCGTGCCGGTGTCCGTCTCGCAGGGCGTGAAACTCGTGCCCGTCACCGTCACCGACCTGCAGGGCCGCAGCGACGCCTCGCTCCTGACGCTCCGGGTCGCGACCTGCAACGACTCGGCGGCGCGGATCGTCGTGAGCGGTTTCTTCGGCGGTGGCGGCAACGCCGGCGCGCCGTTCGACTCCGACCACATCGAGATCTTCAACCGCTCGCAGGCCGCGGTGGACGTCACCGGCTGGAGCGTGCAGTACGCCGACGGGACCAACGCGCCGGGCTTCATCGCCTCGCGTGTGGTGCCGCTGTCGGGCGTCATCGGGCCCGGCGAATACCGGCTGATCCGCACCAACACGCCCGGCAGCAACGGCGTGCCGATCCCCACGCCCGACTTCCTGCCCGCCGCGCCTTTCGGCATGGACAACGCCAACGGACGCATCGCCGTCGTGCGTTCGACCGACCCGCTCGGGGCCGACTGCGGCAGTTCGCTGATCGAGGATCTGGTCGGCTACGGCAACGCGCTGTGCCAGGAGGGCATCGGCACCACGCCGGCGATCAGCAACACCGTCGGCGGCTACCGCCTGCAGGACGGCTGCCGCGACACCGACCAGAACCTGCTGGACTTCGTGGTCGCCGAGCCGCTGTTCTTCCCGCGCAACAGCGCCAGCCCGGCCAACCTGTGCCCCGCGCCCAGCACCGGGGCGTGCTGCACGGGCAGCGCGTGCACCGTCACCACCGCCGCGGCGTGCACGGGCAACTTCCGCGGCGTCGGCACCTCGTGCAACGCGCCCGGCAACGACACCACGCCCTGCTGCCGGGCCGACTTTGACAACAACGGCACACTCGCCGTGCCCGACATCTTCGCGTTCCTGAGCGCGTGGTTCGGCGGCGACCTGCGGGCCGACTTCAACAACTCGGGCGGCAACGACGTGCCCGACATCTTCGCCTTCCTGAGCGCGTGGTTCGCGGGCTGCCCGTAACACGTGTTGCAAGGATCATCGTTGCAACAACAACCCCCGCCCTCGGGCGGGGGTTTTTTGCGCGCGGCGAGATCAGCCGTTCCGGCGCCGGGCGAGGAACCCCTGCACGCACAGGCCCGCCGCCGCGGCCACGCCCCAGACCGTCAGCCACTGCAGGGGCGTTCGGTCCAGCGGCCCGCCCGCGCCGGCCCACGAAGCGCCCAGCGAGCCGCTGAGCCACACCCCGCCCGCCAGCCAGAGCGCCGAGCCGAGCATCGACGCGCACGCGCCTGCCGCCCACGCGGGCGCGGCCAGCCCGAGCACGATGCCCAGCGCCAGCCCGCCCAGCGCGCTCAGCGCCAGCACCGCGCGGTGCTGCGTCGGCACCGCCCGCCAGCGGACCTCGATCTCGGCGCGCGCCGACTCCAGCGCGTGCCGCGCGGCCTCGGCCGCGGGCGCGAGCCGCTCGCGCGCGCGGAGCGCGTGGTCCCAGTCGATGGGCAGACTGTCGGGCAGCGGCGCGTGCAGCAGCGCGTCGTCCACCGCGACCAGCGCGGCGTGCTCGGCGACCGGCGGGCGCGCGTCGCCCGCGCCCAGCACCTGCCCCGTCGGCAGCACGCGCAGTTGCAGCAGCCCCGCCGCGCACAGCGGCGCGGCCGCGCCAAGGGCCAGCCCAAGCGCGACCGCGGTCGCGGACCGGTACAGCACGACGCCGAGCAGCGCGCCGACGGGCAGGCCGACCAGCAGGCCGTACGCGCCGGCGGTGGGGGGCGGCGACGCCGCGGACGAAGTCTCGGCCGCGCCGGCCAGCGCCGGCCCGACGGAAAACCCGACGCCCGCGAACACCAGCGCGCCCAGCACGATCATCATCGGCCTGAGCACCCGCGCCCCGCCGAGCCACAGCACCAGCCCGCAGACCGTCGCCGCGCTCACCAGCGCCTGCACGGCCCACGGTGCCCCGGCGACCGCGCGGGCCGCCGCGTCCAGACGCGCACACACATCGTCGATGGACAAGGCCGCCTCCTCACCCCGTTCCCCGCCGGAAGGATCGGCATTCCGGCAAGGCGCGGGCGGCCGCGGCGAGAACTCCATCCCCCGTTGCTGCGGCCTGCTCCGATGGGGAAGTTCGCGGCGTGGCAGATCGGACCTTGCCCCTCGCCGCGGCGGTCCGATATCCGCCGGCGCGCCGCGCGCACGCACGCCCCGGCACGCGATGGCCGATAGCCTTGCGGCACGAGGGAGAGCGCACGCGATGGGCAAACGAGTTGCGGCGACAGGCAAGCACGGGTCCGCCAACGGCGCTGCGCGCGCCGGGCGATCGGGCGTTCGCGCGCCCAAGCGGGCGGCGGAGAAGCCCGACGCGCCCGCGGCCGACCCGCGCGCGCTCGACGACCTGCGCGTGAAGATCGACGAGGTGGACCGCGCGCTGATCGGCCTCCTGAATAAGCGGGCCGAGCTGGTGGTCGAGGTCGGGCGCATCAAGCGCGAGGCGGGCCTGCCGATCTACGTCCCCAACCGCGAGGCGCAGGTCCTGAGCAAGGTGCTGGCGATGAACCCCGGCCCGCTGCCGGCGCGCGCCATCGAGGGCGTGTACCGCGAACTGATGAGCGGCTCGTTCCGCCTCGAGTTGCCGCTGCGGATCGGCTACCTCGGCCCGGCCGGGTCGTACTCGCACCTGGCGGCGGTGAAGCACTTCGGCTCGTCGGTCGAGTTCGACGACCTGCGGGCCATCGCCGGCGTGTTCACCGAGGTCGCGCGCGGGCACGTCGACTACGGACTTGTGCCGATCGAGAACTCGACGTTCGGCGCAATCCACGAGACGCTCGAGGCTTTCCAGAACTTCCACAACGACGTGTGCGTCTACGCCGAGGTGCAGCTGGAAGTGCACCACGCGCTCTTGGCCAACTGCGCGCCCGGGCAGGTCGGGAAGATCTACTCCAAGCCCGAGGTCTTCGGCCAGTGCCGCACGTGGCTGGCGACGCAGTACCCCAACGCGCAACTCATCCCCGAGGCGAGCAGTTCCGCCGCGGTGATGCGCGCCGCCCGCGCCAAGGCCGTCCGCGGCAAGGGCCGCACCGGCGTCGCCGCGATCGGCTCGACGCTGGCCGGCGAACTCTACGACGTGAACGTGCTGTTCGAGAACATCGAGGACAACCCGCACAACATCACGCGGTTCTACGTCCTCTCCAAGCACGCCGCCAAGCCCGTGGGCAAGGACGACAAGGGCCGCCCCGGCGACAAGACCGCGATCATGTTTACCGCGGCCAACGAGCCGGGCGCGCTGGTCAACGTGCTGTCGGTCTTCCACCGCGCGGGCATCAACCTCACGCACATCGACAAGCGCCCCAGCGGACGCAGCAACTGGCAGTACACCTTCTTCATCGACGCCGAAGGGCACGTCGACGACCCGTGGTTCGCCGCGGCGGTGGCGCAGGTCCGCGGCATGTGCCGTGAGATGCACGTGCTGGGCAGTTTCCCGCGCAGCAGGCGGATTCTGTAGTGGAATCTCTGAACATTTGCGCAACCGTGACGGGTGAATGATCGTACCGGATGTCTGCCCGCGGTGCGGGGGGCATGGAGGCACGATCATGGGTGTTCGCAGGAACGAGTCGATGGGGTTTGTGGATGCGGCGCTCGACGGCCTCGGCGGCACGCGTTCGGCGGTGCTGCTGGAGCGACTCGACGCGGCGACGCCGTGGGAGAAGCTCGCGGCCCCGATCCGGGCCCTGCCCGAGTACAACGCCCCCGGGGCCGGCCATCCGCTCTGGTGCCCGGTGCTGATGCTCAAGTGCCTGATGCTTCAGAAGTGGAACAACCTCAGCGATCCGGGGCTGGAGGACGCGCTCAAGGACCGCATCAGCTGCCGCAGGTTCGTGGGCCTGTCGTTCACCGACAAGACCCCCGATGAGACCACGTTCGTGAAGTTCCGCCAGCGCCTGCGCGACGCGGGGCTGCACGACACGCTCTTTGACGCGGTGGTCAGGCACATCGAGAAGCAGGGGCTGCTCGTGAAGCAGGGCACGATGGTGGACGCCACGATCATCGAGGCCCCGCGCGGCCGGCCGCGACCCGACGGCACGACCACGCGCGACCGGGACGCCTCGTTCACCAGCAAGCACGGCGTGCCGCACCACGGGTACAAGGGTCACATCGCGGCCGATCTCTCCGGGATCGTCACCGGCTACCGCTTCGGCACCGCCAAGGAGCACGACAGCCACTACATCGATGAACTGACGATCACGGAGAAGACGCTGGTGCTGGCCGACAGCGCGTACTCCGACCGGGCACGCCGGGCCGCGTTGCGGGCCCGCGGCGTGATCGACGGGATCTGCTACAAAGCGGTCCGCGGACAGGCCAAGCTGTACGACTGGCAGGAGCGGTGGAACGAGATCGTGGCGCGGGACCGGGCCAGGGTCGAGCATCCGAGCGCGGTGATGAAGCAGCAACTCGGGTTCAGACGCGTGAGATACAGGGGCCGGGAACGAAACGCCTTCGACTTTGCCCTCATTCTCGCCGCGTGCAACATCAAGAGAAGCCTGAGCCTGCGAGCGGCGTGATCGGCCGCGGACGCCGCACGCCCAAGAACGAACGCTCCACACCGAAGCAAGAGCGATCACTCGTCTCGAATCCATGCGGCCGGGTCGGAGAGGTATTGATCAGGCATTCCTGTTCAGACTTTGCGTTTTCTGAACGGTGCGCGGGCCGGGCCGCGACGATCGACCGCTCGGTTCCGGCGTGATCGACGGATCGGTCTGGGCGTCCACCGCTCTGAATCGGCGTCGCGGCCGCCGCCAAGCGCAGTGCGCGGCAGGAAACGTATCGCGCGCGATCGCGTATTCGGTTTTTGATTGGTGATTGGCTCGGGAGGTTGGTGGGCCAAACCGGGTCAGGTTGTCCTTGCCCCTCGGGGGGCCGTTCCCTAGACTAGCCGTCAGCAGGCCGAGTTCGACGGCCGGGCGTCGGGGTCCGTGGAGGTCACGGACGGGGCGCCAACTGCGTACAGACCGCGTGCCGGGCCCGCCCTGGGCGGAACCGTCACGACAAACGGAAGCGCCCTTGGGTGGCGCGTCGGGCGTGGTTTCGGCCGCGCCGGTCGAACCCTCGCCCCGCCGGTGACGCTGAAAGGACCGTGCCTCATGTCGACGTCGCTCGTCCAGGACCTCATCGAAGCGGGGATCCACTTCGGCCAGCGTGCCAGCAACT
>CALKJW010000040.1 GCA_937995595.1 uncultured Phycisphaerales bacterium
GGCCTGTGATCTCAGCCCGAGCGATCAGTCAGGTGGACCAACCCCCAACTTCCCTGCGCCAGATGCTGGCCCTTCAGTGCGAACGTCCGAGGAGGGCCGGTAGCGGTGGCGAGTGTTGCCCGAGATCCCGGTGGCCGCAAGCGCATACTCGTCGTCGTCAACGGCGAGCGGCGCACGATTCACTTGGGCAAGGCCGATGCGAAACAGGCCGACGCCTTCAGGACCAAGGTCGAGGCCCTCGCCACCGCCGCGGCCACCGGCACGTCGATCGACCACGCCACGGCGCAGTGGGTCGGGGCAATCGACGGCCGCTTGCACGCCAGTCTCGCCCGTGCGGGCCTTGTGACGCCGCGGGAACGGACCAGCCGCGGCCTGGGCCATCTGCTCGATTCGTACTTCTCCGCCCTGAGCGTCAAGCCCCAGACCGCCGTCACCTACCAGCAGACCCGGCGCTCGCTCGAGGAGTACTTCGGGGCGGGCAAGGCCGTGGCCGACATCTCCGTGCTCGATGCCGAGAAGTGGCGGCGCTGGCTCAAGGACGACCAGCGTCTCGCGGAGCCGACCATCACCAAGCGCGTCAAGACCGCCCGGCAGGTCTTCAAGCGCGCCGTGAAGTGGAAGATGCTCACCGAGAACCCGTTCGCCGAGGTCAAGCTCGGCACCCAGACCAACCGCGCCCGCATGTTCTTCATCACCTCCGAGGTCGCGGCCAAGGTCCTCGAGGCCTGCCCCAACGCCGAGTGGCGGGCCATCTTCGCGCTGTCACGGTTCGGGGGCCTGCGCTGCCCGAGCGAGCACCTGGCGCTGCGGTGGCAGGACGTCGACTGGGCAGCGGGCAGGCTGACGGTGTGGTCGAGCAAGACCGCGGGGCACGACGGCGGTGAGTTCCGCATCGTGCCGCTCTTCCCCGAGCTGCGTTCCATCCTGCTCGACGCCTTCGAGCGCGCCGAACCGGGGGCCGAGTACGTGGTGGCCCGGTACCGCCAGCGCAACGCGAACCTGCGGACCCAGCTGCTGCGCATCCTCGCGCGGGCGGGCGTGTCGGCGTGGCCGCGTCTGTTTCACAATCTGCGTTCGTCGCGGCAGACCGAGCTGTGCGAGGAGTACCCGGCGCACGTCGTCAGCGCCTGGCTTGGCAACAGCGTGGTGGTCGCGCAGGCGCACTACTTGCAAGTCCTCGACCGGCACTTCGACGCGGCGGTGGCGGAGAGGGCGACATTCAATGTGGCTCAGAATCCGGCGCAGACAGGAGCCGAAGTGGCTCGCACGGCCTCGCAAGCGCCATGCGGCGACTCGTCGCAAGGTGCGCCGGTACAAAGAGATACGGCACCGTGCAAGACGGTGCCGCTTCCCGAAGTGACCCCATGGGGATTCGAACCCCAGTTTCCAGGATGAGAACCTGGCGTCCTGGACCAGACTAGACGATGGGGCCGGATGTCAGAGGCCCATGGTATGCCCGCCGCGGCGGGGCGGAAAGGGCGTGCAACGTGCTCAAACCGCTGTTCACACCGCCGCGAGCGTCCGGCGGACCTGCGCAAGCGCGTAGACCGCGGCCTCGGCCTCGGTGTAGCCGACCACTGCGCCCGCGTCGCTCCCGCCCGCGTCTCGCCACGACGCCCGGTAGCACGAGTACTGATCCACGCGGCTGATGTCGAGTTCAAAGCCCGCCGCGGCGAACTCCTGCCGCACGCGCGACACCGTCGGGTAGGCGCGTCCGTCGGTGTCGTACGCGCAGCCGGCCGAGTCGAGGTCCGACCAGCCGGTCGCGCGAAGTTCATCCAGAGCGTGGTTGAGACCCATGGCCGCGTCCTTTCCGGGAGCCGTTTGAGCCGGCCGCGCGGCGTTCACACAGCGGCTTCGCGGGACACGACGGGCCATGGTCGCGGTGCCGCGGACTCAAGGATTCCCGAGGCCAAGTGTAGTCGGCAATTGCAGCCCGCTTCCACAAGGCGGGCGGGCGGAACGGCGTTCTCAGCCTCGCGACAGGCATGTTCTCGGACCTGCCGGCAGGCCCTTCCCGCCCGTGTTCTCGCGCCCCGTTCAGACGATCTCGAGAATCTCGAACCTCTTGACGCCGCGGGGCCCGCGAACATTGACGACCTCCCCCACGCGGGCCTTGAGCAGGGCCTCGCCGAACGGGCTGTTCACGGTGGCTTCAAAGTAGTCCGACGCGGCGCCGGTCGCCTCGCCGACCAGCCGGACCAGTTCTTCCTCGTCGGTGCCGACCTCGCGGATCTTGACGACCGCGCCCACAAACACCACGCCCAGAGACTTCTGGCTGTCGTCGACGACCTGCACAGAGGCCAGCCGCTGCTCGAGGCGGCGGATCTCCGCCTCCTCGAAGCCCTGCTGCTCGCGGGCCGCGTGGTAGTCGCCGTTCTCCTTGAGGTCGCCCAGTTCCCGGGCCTCGGCGATGCGCTTCGAGATCACGGGCCGGTTGGCGATAAGTTGCTGCAGGCGGGCCTGCAGCGCTTCCTTCTCTTCTCGTGTGACCATTTCCATCGCCACGACCTCCTGGTCCCGACCACCGTCTCCCATCGCCACCGATTCCCACCCCGAGTCAAGCAAACAACGCGGGCAGAAACGACCATCCGCCCGCGTCGAGTATCGGTCAATCTAGGCCCCCTCCTCGCCTCATGCAAGCCCCCGGGAATCCGGCCTGCCCGCCCGACGACGGGGCCAGAACGCGGCGATGACCCACGCGAGCATCGCGACCGCCAGCACGGCGACGATCCCCGCCCACTGGGCCGCAACGGCCGGGCCCTGCGGGCCGGAGAACCCCCGTCCAGTCAGCGCGCCGATGGCCGTGAACGGGGACAGGACGGACCAGTACGCGGGGTCCGCGGCCTCGGGCCCCTGCACGGCCCGCCGGGCCAGACCGATCAGCGGCGCGCCCCCCGCGAGCGCCAGACACAGGAGCATCCAGAGCGCGCGCGACCAGTTGCCCGGCCCGCGGCCGCGCCACCGCTCAACGGCCAGCGCGAGCGCCTGCACGCCGCCGATCAGGACCACCCACGCCGCGGTCAGTACGCTGAGCGCGCCGACGATGTTCAGCGGCCACTGCGCGAGCATGATGAGCGGCCAGACGACCATCTGCAGCGGGAAGAGCACGACAACGACGTCGGCCGCGACAGCACGCACCGGCGATGCGCGGGGCGCGGTCTGACTCAGGCGGACCATCGGCCAGAGCACGACGGCGCCGGTCATGACGACGACGAGCATCACCCGCGCGGCGGGCCCGTAGGTCGACGACGAGACGGCCGACGACTGCGCCAGCCACAGCACGCTGCCCGCGACCGCGACCAGGACGTACAGCGTCCAGAAGAACGCGAACACGCGCGGCTCGCCGCGCCGGTGCGCCCAGGGGTCGTGCGGGGCACCCCGCGCGACGGTCATCGGCCCGAGGGCCAGATCGCGCTCGATCGCCGCGATGAGCGGATCGGCCGCGATGCTCTCGCGCTGCGCATCGGTCAGCGGCGGATCGGCGCGCGGGAACTCGTCCGCGGGCGCCGGTCGGCGCGGGTCGGAGTCCATGCGATGAGCGTACCCGCGCCGCGCCGGCCGGGCGTGTCAGCGTCGCGCGCGCTGCGGGGGCTGCCGCTGCGCGGCCTCGGCGACGTGGATCGTCCCGCCGCTCTCGGGGCGGATGTCGACCACCGGTCGGCCGGCGTCGATTCGGCCGAAGGTCGCGTAGTACCCGGCGAGTTGCTGGAGTTTCTTGGCGCTCTTGGCCTGACCGGGGGCGAACTCGTCGACCGGCCCGCCCCAGATGATGCGGTTGCCCGCGTCGGTGACGATCACCAGTTGCCGGCTGTTGGTCATCTCGGACACGTCGACGCCGTAGACCTGCGAGTAGCCGGGGATGCCGCGGAGCGCGTCGAGCAGGTCCAGGCCGGCCTGCACGTCGCCGCCGAGCCAGGGCCGGCCGAACTCGGGAACGGGGTGCGCCGCGCCGACGATGACGCGCAACTGCGAGCCGTCGCGCCGATAGGCCGGCGGGAGCAGCACGCCCCCGCGCGCCACGACGTGGTCGGTGTCGCCGACGCGCACCGCCGCGACCGGCGTGCGCCACGCGCCGCGCACCCGCACGACGTTGCCCGGCAGCCGCTCGACCGTCGCGCCGCCGGCCTCCGGGTCGAACCATCCGGTGAGCATGAGCGCGCCGTGCGCGGCCTGCAGCGCCTCGGCGTCCAGCGGGTTGCGCCCGACCTGCCGCTGAACCAGCCGCTCAAGGCTCGCGCGGGATTCAAAGTCCATCCACGTGGTGCGCGGCGAATCGGCGGGCGCGCCGGCCGGCAGCGGGACCAGCGGCCAGTGGATCTCGACGCTCGGGTCGCTTGCGCGCAGCGACGACGCCCGCGCGGCCAGTTCGTCGTGCCCCGCGACCAGCGCGCCGATGACCGTCGCCACCAGCGCGACGGCGACCGCCGAGCCCAGCGCGTGCATCACACGCGCCCGGTCGCCCAGCGCGGCGCCGATGCGCGCGGCAAACCCGCCCGCCCCCCCGCCCGTCCCGCCCCGCGCCGCTGCCGTTCCGCTCTTCTTGCCTGCCATCGTGACCGTCCTTGGTCTGCGTGGTGAGTGGTTCTTCAGACACCCGCGCCGGCGCGGCACTCGCCACGCGCCCCGGCGTGGTCGCGCAGCGCCATCCGCACGAGGTTGCCGCACACGTCCGGCATCGACAGCCCCACGTGGGCCGCGGCCTTGGGCACCAGCGAGTGATCGGTGAAGCCCGGCATGGTGTTGATCTCGAGGAACCACGCAGTGCCGGAGGCGTCGAGCAGGAAGTCGGCCCGGGCGACGTGCCGCACGCCCAGCGCACGGGCGATGCGCGCGGTCTGTTCCTTGATGCGCTCGGCGACGACGGGCGGCAGCGCGGGGTCGAGCACGTAGCGCGTGTCGTTTCGGGTGTACTTGGCCTCGTAGTCGTACAGCCCGTCGGCCGGGACGATCTCGATGATCGGCAGCGCGCGGCCGTCGAGCAGGCCGACGGTCAGTTCCCGCGCGCGTCCGCCGGGCGCGCCGACCAGCGGCTCGATCGTGTACGCGCGCGGCGTGCCCGCCTGCGACGCCTCGTCGGCGATCGCCGCGCGGGCTTGGGTCCACTGGTCCGGCGTGCGGCACAGGTGCAGGCCGATGGTCGAGCCCTCGTGCACGGGCTTGACGACCACGGGCAGGGGCATCGGGCAGACCGGGTCGCGCCAGTCGAGCACGTGGGCCGCGGGCGTGGGCACGCCCAGTTCCAGCGCGACGAACTTGGTCGCGATCTTGTCCATCGCGCGGCGCGCGGCCAGCGACATGCTGCCGACAAAGGGCCTGCCGTCCGATTCGAGAATGTCCTGCAGCGGCCCGCCCTCGCCCCACCCGCCGTGGAGCGCGGGAAAGACGACGTCGCCGGGCATCCGGGCCAGTTCGTCGGCAGTGATGCGCTCGATGGTGCGCCGCTCGACGGCGTACCCCGCCGCGAGCAGCGCGTCGGCGACGGCGCGGGCCGAGTTGAGCGACACGTCGCGCTCGGCGTCGGGCCCGCCGCCGAGAACCAGAACCCTGACCGCGCCGTTGCCGCTCATGCGCTGCGCCTCCAGACCACCACCTCGGGCTCGAGTTCGACGCCGAAGGCCTCGAGGACGCGCCGCCGGACCTCGGCCATGAGTTCGATCACGTCGCGCGCCGCGGCTCCCTCGCCGGTGACGACGAAGTTGGCGTGGCGCTCGCTGACGCTCGCGCCGCCGATGCCCAGCCGCTTGCAGCCGGCGCGGTCGATGAGCATCCCCGCCGAGACGCGCTGCCCGGCGGCGCCGATGCCGGCAAGGTCGTGGGCCAGCGTCGGGTTCTTGAAGAAACAGCCCGCCGACCGGTCCGACATCGGCTGCGAGCGTTTCTTGTACGCCATGACGTCCTTGAGCCGGGCGCGCAGCGCTCCCGGGTCGCCCTCGGGCAGTTCGAGTTCGACCGACACGACGATCAGGTCGTTCAGGCCCGAGTGGCGGTAGCGGTAGTCGATCCGCTCGCGCGGGATCACGACCTCGCGCCCGTCGCGCGCAAAGGCCCGCACCGACTTCACAACGTCGGCAAACTGCCCGAACGCCCCGCCCGCGTTCATCACCGCCGCGCCGCCGACCGTCGCGGGGATCCCCGCCAGCCCCTCCAGCCCGGCCCGCCCGCGCCGGACGGCCTCGGTGCACAGCCGCGGCAGGTCCGCCCCGGCCATTGCGATCACGCGCGGCGAGTCGGGAACAAACGTCACCGCGCGCATGCCCGGATCGGTCATCGCGACGACCAGTTCGCCCACGCCGTCGTCGTCGACCAGCAGGTTCGCGCCCTCGCCCAGCACGCGGAGCGACGGGTCGATCTCCAGGCACCGGCGCAGTTGCTCCGGGCTCGCCGGACGTGCCAGCCGGTCGGCACGCCCGCCGACGCCGAACCACGTCGGGATCAGCGCGTTGGGCTCGATCTGGAGTTGGTCGGCAAGCGTGGTCATGGGGGGCGTGAGACGTGACAATGTGAGAAGGGGTTCGGCGTCCGTGTTCCGGGGCTCCGGTTCCCTGAGTTTCAACCAGTCCTTGTGGCGACCGCGATCAGTTCAGAATCCCAGATCCAAAGTCGGTCCAGCGGCGTGAACAGCCGTCCGTCACTCCCACCCCCTCACTTTCCCTTCAAGAACCCCCGCGCCACGCTGTCCACCGGCCCCGCGCCCATCACCACCAGCACGTCCTCGGGCCTGCACACGCCTTCGAGCGCCTCGACGATCGCCTCGAACGGGTACAGGTGCATCGCCTGCACGCCGCGCTGGCGGAGTTTGTCCACCAGGTCCGCCGCCGAGACCTTGGTCTTCTCGATCTCCGAGTCGCGCACGAAGTAGATGTGGGGCACGATCACCATGTCCGCCTCGTTGAAGGCGGTGGCGAACTCGTCGAGCAGGAAACGCGTGCGCGAGTGCTGGTGCGGCTGGAACACGCAGATCAGCCTGCCGCCCCGCTCCCGCGGCCGCTCGTAGTCGCGCAGGGCGCGCAGCGTCGAGGCGACCTCGGTCGGGTGGTGGCCGTAGTCGTCGTAGACGCGCACCGTCCCGCCCCGCGGCAGCGCACGCTCGCCCAGCAACTGCATGCGCCGGTCCAAGCCAGCAAAGTCCGTCAGCGTCCGACCGATCGAGTCGCCGTCGGCCCCGCAGATGACCGCCAGCGCCGCGGCGGTCGCCGCGTTCATCGCGTTGTGGTCCCCCGGCATCCGCGTGACCCACGCCGCGACCAGCCCCTCGCCCCGGCGCACCAGGCCGGTGCGGCGCGAGCGCGGGTCGTACTGCACGCTCCAATCGGCGCTAGGTGAGAAGCCGATGGTCTGCACGTCGCACCGCAGGCCCGCCGTGATACGCGTGCGGTGCGCGCACTCGTGGGCGATCAGCAGCACGCCGCCGCGCTCGCGCGCGGGCAGCAGTTGGGCGAAGTCGGCGAACGCCTTCACGACCTCGTCGAGCGAGCCGTAGATGTCGAGGTGGTCGGCTTCGACGCTGGTGATCGCGGCGATGCGCGGCTGGTAGTTGTGGAAACTGCGGTTGAACTCGCACGCCTCGGCGACCAGCAGCCCCGGCTCGCCGCGGAGCAGCCCCGCGGGGATCACGTCGGCCCCGAGCAGGAACCCCCCACCCCCCACGCCCCCGCCGCGTCCGGCCCCGAGTTCGGCCAGTTGCGGGCAGTTGGCGCCGACGATCACGCCCGGCTCCAGCCCCGCCGCGGCGAGCACGCAGCCGAGCATCGCGGTGGTCGTGCTCTTGCCGTGCGTTCCGGCGACGCACACGCCGGTGCGCCCGAGCATGCACCGCCCCAGCGCCTCGGCGTAGTTCAGGTGCGGGACGCCGCGCCGGTCCGCCTCGAGCAGTTGCGGGTGGTCGGGCCTGATCGCCGCGGACGCGACGACGAGGTCGCACGCCTCGGGCAGCGGCCCGCTCTGGTCAAACGCGACGGGCACGCCCTCGCTCTGCAGCGCGTCGGTGAAGGGCGAGCGAGACGCATCGGAGCCCGAGACCAGCGCGCCCCTCCCGCGGAGCATCCGCGCAAGGCCCGACATGCCGCACCCGCCGATGCCGATCAGGTAGATGGACCTGCCGCGCGGGTTGAACTGGCCGGACGTGCCCTCCCACCAGCCCTGCGGGCGCGCACCCGCCGCGCCCCGCGCACCGGCGTGTTCACCGGACGGGGTCGCGACAGACGACGATCCGGCCTGGGGCGACATCACGGAAGTTGTAGGCATCGGCCCGGTGTATCGGATGAACGCGTTTGCGTGCGTGAAGCGGGAGAGCGAGTGGCGAGAAGCTGGGTGCCGAGTCCTGAGTGCTGAGTCCTGAGTCCCGGTTCCTGAGCAAAGTGTCCTGAGTCCCGGGTCCTGAGTCCTGGGTCCTGTGTCCGGCTCGAGTTGCAGCGGTGCGCAACGACTCAGGACCAAGGCCTCAGCACTCAGGACACCCGAACGACCGCCCCGCCTGCTATCCTCCGTTCCCTCATGCCCGGCGATCACTCAGGCACGCCCAACGCGCTGCCGTACAAACTCGCGTGCCTTTGCGACCTTCGCGACCGCGAGGGTCGCATCCTGCTGATTCGGCGAAACCGATCCCCGAATCTGGGGCTTTGTTCACCCATCGGCGGCAAACTCGACATGCACACAGGGGAGTCGCCCGCCGAGTGCGCCCAGCGCGAGATCAAGGAAGAAGCGGGCATCGACGTCGCCCTCGACCGGCTGCACCTCGTCGGGCTCATCAGCGAGAAGGCGTTCGAGGGCAAGGGCCACTGGCTGCTGTTCTACTACCGCGTTCTCGGCCCGGTCGAGGTCCCCTCCAAGGCCATTCCCGAAGGCACGCTGGAGTGGTTCCGGCCCGAGGAGATCGAGACGCTCCCCCTGCCCGAGACCGATCGGCGGATCATCTGGCCGCTGATCCGTGCGCACGAGGCGGCGAACCCAGACCGGCCCGGTTTCTTCGCCCTGCACATCGACTGCTCGACCGCCGGCGCCGATGGCCGCCCCGCCTTGACGTGGTCGGTTCAGCAACACGACCCGCTCGCGGCTGTCGGCGCGGGGTTCTCGGTCCTTGCTCGCCAGCCGCGCGATCACTGAGCGCACGCCTGGCTGCACAGCCCGTCCGGGCGCAAGCGCCCGACGGATTCGGGCTTCAAGAACCGCCCCGAATAGCCGATCTGGGCCGATTGAAACGGGCCCGGCGGCGTCGCCCGAGTCGCGGCGGCCGGGACGAAGAGAACGACCATGAGCAACACGAAACCCTCTGATCGGCGGCGCGGGGGCCGGCTCTTGTGCGAGGGCCTGACCTGCCAGTTCGGACAGGTCGCCGATCTGTCGTGCACGGGCGCCAAGGTGTTCAGCAAGAAACTCCCGCCGATCGAGGTCGGGGACGTCGCCCAAGTGCGGTTCACCGGCATCGGGCCCGAGTTTGTGCTGCCCGCCCAGTTGGTCCGCCTCATCAAACGCGCCGACTGCTTCGAGTGCGGGTTCCGCTTCTGGAGCCTGAACGACGTGCAGGCCCGCACGCTCGGGCAGATGGCCCGCGTCGCGGCCGACCGGCGCAGCATCCGCATGGCCGTGTGAGACGGCCGGCGAAACCTTCGATCACGGGGACGGGACCACGCCGAGCAGGCGGTGGTCGCGCCACGCGGGGAACTCGGCGCGCCACGCGCGCAGCGCGCCGAGGTCGACCTCGACGCTCAGCACGCACTCGTCCTCGCCGGCCTCGGCCAGCACGTCGCCGCGCGGCCCGACCGCCAGCGACGCGCCGGCGTACACCAGATGCGGGTCGCGCCCGGCGCGGTTCACGCACAGCATGAACGCCTGGTTCTCGATCGCTCGCGCCACGGCGAGCGCGCGGCGGTGCGGCGCACGCGGGGCGGGCCAGTTGGCGCCCAGCGCGAAGACCTCCGCCCCCATCTGCAGGCCGCGCCGGAACAACTCGGGGAACCGCAGGTCGTAGCAGACGGCCGGGCAGACCGTCGCCCGCTCGCCGGGCGCGACGGAACCGGCCGGCCCGCGCGTCCACGTGTACGTCCGCACCGCGTCGCCGCCGGAGAAGAACTCGCTCTCGCGGCCGTAGGTGAACGGATGAATCTTGTCGTACTCGCACAGCACTTCGCCGCCGGGCCCGACGACCGATGCGCGATTCCGCCCGCGGCCGTCGGGTCCGATCACCGTTCGGCTTCCGTGGACCGTCGCGCGAGTCTGCCGCGCAAGGTCAACAAGAAAACGCAAGGTCTGGCCGTCGGCGTCGTTGGTCTTCGGGAGGTTGAACGAAAAGCCCGTGTCGAACATCTCCGGCAGCACCACCAGGTCGCCGGGGTCGATGCGGGCGCGATCGAGCAGCGACCGCACGCGCGCGTAGTTCGCGGCCTTGTCTTCCCACGCGATGTCGAGTTGGACGAGATGGGCGCGCATGCGGAAGTCGGAGGTCGGGCAAGATGGAATGCTACACACCGATCCTCCACTTCCCACCCTTGCACCTTCTGCAACCCGGATCGGTTGAATCCCAACAACGTGCAGCCATGATCCTCGTGACCAAAGCCCACCCCGTGCATCACCCGAATCTGGCCCGCGAACGCGACGGCCGCGCCTCGCGTAGCACTTCTCCGCTTCGAGACCACCTCTTGACGACCGCCGCGCAGCCCCGCCCGCTCGTGCTCCTGGCCAGCCGCTCGCCGCGGCGGCAGGAACTGCTGCGCGCCGCGGGCATCGACTTTGTCGCCGCCCAGCCCGCGCTGGACGATGGCGACCTGCACCCCGGTTCGGTCGAAGCCGAGCGCTGGGTCGCGGCGATGGCGTACCTCAAGGCCGCCGCGGCGGTCCGGCAGGGGCTGCACGCCGCGCTCGACACCTCGCGCCCGATCGGCGTTGTGCTGGGCGCCGACACGGTGGTCTCGCTGCGCGGCCGGATCATCGGCCAGCCGCGCGACCGCGCCGACGCCGAGCGCATCGTCCGCGAACTGGCCGACGCCGAGCACGACGTGCTGACCGGCGTGGCGATGCTCTGCCCCGCGACGGGCCGGCGCGACATCTGGACCGACCGCGCCCGGGTCAGCGTCGGACCGATCGACGACGCCAAGATCGAACGGTACCTCGACAGCGGCGCGTGGCGCGGCAAGGCCGGCGCGTACAACCTGTCGGAGCGCCTCGCCGCGGGATGGCCGATCCGCTACACCGGCGACGCGGGCACCATCATGGGCCTGCCCGCGGGCGCGGTGGCGCGCCGGCTCGACGCCTGGGCGCGGGCGTGACCAGATCGCGGACAAGCAGAGAGCAGACAAACAGACAGCCTATCGCCGCGATCCGAGCGTGCGTCCGTTCGCCGCGCCGCGTTGTTGCTCTGCCGCCTTGCTGATCCGCCGTCTGTCCCCCCCCTACCATCCGGTGTGACGACCGCACTCCTGGCCGCGAACTCGATGCTGCCCGCGTGGGTCGTGCTGCCGATCGGGTGCGCGGCGCTGGTGGTGACCGCGGCGCACGTGCTGGCGCTGCAGGTCTCGGACGCGCCCGCGCGGCGCAAGCGCATCCGAACCGTCAACGGCCTGCTCATGATGCTCGTGACCGCGCTGCTCTGCTGGGCGCTGGGCGTGGCCCCGGTCGTGAGCAACCCCGCGACCAACCCGGGCGCGGCGCGGACGTTCCTGCTCGTCTGGTCGGCGATCATCGCGCTGGTCGCGCTCATGGTCGTGCTCGCCGCCATGGACGTGGCCTTCACGGCGCGGCTGGCGCTCTCCGAACGCGGCCGCCTGCGCCGCGAACTGCGCGAGGGGACGCGCCCGGCACGCACCGACGCCGCGCCGTGATGGACCCGACGCCCCCCAGCCCGCGCACGGCGCGCAAGGGCCCCCTGCCCGGCGTGCTCGGCCGCGCCGCGTCGAGTCTCTACGCGCTGGGCATCGCGCGGCGCAACCGGCGATACGACGCCGGGCGCGGCGTGAACGCGCTGCCCGTTCCGGTCATCAGCATCGGCAACCTCTCGGTCGGCGGCACGGGCAAGACGCCGATGGTCGCGCACGTCTGCCGCGTGCTGCTGGAGCGCGGCATCCGTCCGTGCATCGCGATGCGCGGCTACGCGCCGGGCCGGCGCAGGGGCGCGGGGCACGGGTCCGACGAAGCCGACGCGTACGCGCGGCTGTTCGACGACGCGGTGGACCTGGTGAGCCAACCCGACCGCCACGCGGGCGTGCGGGAACTGCTGGCCGCGCGCGGCACGATCGGCCGCGACGGCGCCGCCGCGCCGGCGCTGCCCTCGCCCGGCGCGGTGGTGCTCGACGACGGGTTCCAGCACCGGCAGATCGCGCGCGACCTGGACGTGGTGCTTGTCGACGCCTCGCGCAGCCCGTTCGCGGACCGGCTGCTCCCCGCGGGCTGGCTGCGCGAGCCGGTCGAGTCGCTGCGGCGCGCCTCGTGCGTCGTGGTCACGCACGCCGAACTGGCGAGCGAGCGCGAACTCGAAGCGCTCGCGCAGGACATTCGGCGTGCGCACGGCAAGCCGCCGATCGCCCTCACGCGGCACCTGTGGACCGCGCTCCGCGACGCCGACGACCGGCCGCGACCGCTCGACGCCGTCGCCGGCCGGCGCGTGCTGGGCGTGTGCGCGATCGGCAACCCCGCGGGCTTCGCGCACGCGCTCCGCGCGACCATCGGCGCGGTCGGCCCCGAGCCGGGCCTGATCGCGCTGCCCGATCACGACGCGTACGCCGCGCCGACAATCGAACGCATCGCCGCCGCCGCGCGCCGGGGCGACGCCGAGTTCATCGTCACGACGGACAAGGACTGGTCGAAGCTGCGGACCGTGCCCCGCGGCAGGTGGCCGTGCCCGGTGCTGCGCCCGGAACTCTCGCTGAGTTTCTTGCGCGGGCGCGAGGAGTTCGAGTCGCTGGTCGTCCGGGCCGCCGGTCGCCGGTGACGCGGCACCGGTCGCACCGCGAACCGAAAGCCCGGTCGGCGATCCGAACTACCCGATCTTCGCCTTCCCGCCCATGTAGGGCCTCAGCACGGGCGGCACGGTCACCGTGCCGTCGGCGTTCTGCCACATCTCCAGAATCGGGATGAGCAGCCGCGGCGACGCGGCCACGGTGTTGTTCAGCGAGTGGCAGAAGGTGGTCGGCCCCTTGCCCGCCTCGCCGCCGGGCCGGTAGCGCATGTTCAACCGTCGGCACTGGTAGTCGTAGAGGCGCGAGGCCGAGTGCGTCTCGCCGAAACCGCCCGCCGCGCGCCCGTCCGCGCCGATCTCGCCCCGCCCCGGCATCCAACTCTCGATGTCGATCATGTCCGCGTTCTTCACGCCCAGGTCCCCCGTGCAGCACTGCAGCAGGCGGTACGGGAGCGCGAGCGACTGCAGGATCTCCTCGACATAAGTAATCATCTTCTTATGCCACGCGCGGCTCTCGGCCTCGTCGGCCCTGCAGATGACCACCTGCTCGACCTTGTCGAACTGGTGGATGCGGTACAGGCCCGCGGTGTCCTTCCCCGCCGCGCCCGCCTCGCGCCGGAAGCACGTGCTCACGGTCGTGTACCTCAGCGGCAACTGCGCCTCGTCGAGGATCTCGCCCTGGTGCAGTCCCATGAGCCCCACCTCGCCCGTGCCGGTGAGGAACAGGTCGTTGGCCTCGCCGCGCCGGCTCTCCTCGATGTGGTACGCCTGCTCGCGCCCCGCGGGAAAGAACCCCGTGCCGACCATGCAGTCCTCGCGCACCAGCACCGGCACGCTCATGGCCCTGAAGCCCTGCCGCAGCGTCATGTAGTCGAACGCGTACCGCAGCACCGCGTTGTGCAGCAGAAAGCCGTCGCCGGTCAGGACGTACGACCGCGTCCCGGCCATCTTGACGCCGCGCTCGAAGTCGGCCAGCCCGAGGTCGCGGACAAGTTCGATGTGGGTCTTGGGCCGGAAGCCGCGGTTGGCCTCGTATGTCCTGGTGGTGTCGAACCCCCACGGGCCATCCTCGTTCTTCGCCGGCGGGTGCCAGCGCCGGATCTCGATGTTGTCCTCGCTCCCCTTGCCCGGCGGGACGTCCGGGTCCGGCGGCAGCGGGACCGTCAGCAGGATGGCCTGCAGGTCCGGGTCCAGAAGGCTCAGGCGCGTCTCCAGCGCGTGGATCTTCTCCTTGAGCGCGGCGGGCTTGGCCTTGAGCGCCTCCAACTCGGCCTCCAGCGCGGCCCGCTGGTCCGGCGCGGCCTTCTTGATCGCCCCCGCGAGTCTGCCGATCTGGGGGCCCAGTTCCTTCTCGATGGTCCGCTGCTGGGCGCGCAGGTTCTCCTGCTCGGTCGCCAGCGAACGCCGCTGGGCGTCGAGTTCCAGCAGGCGGTCGATGTCGACCCGAACGCCCTTGAGTTCGCAGCCGCGCCGGTACTTGTCGGGGTTCTCTCGGAGGTCTCGCAGGTCGATCATGGGACGCGAGTGTAGGAATCCGGCGGGCGCGCCGGGTCCGGAGGTGGTGGCGTGAACGGGGCGAGGACCGATACCATGGTGCCGACCGGCAAACAGCCCGCCGCCGGCGGGAAACGCTCGGCCACACCCCGGCCGGATCGCCCGCCGACCGCGGCGGCACCGGCCCCGACGCAGGATGCGCGACGCCCCATGCCGCGGATGTTCCTCACAACCACGGACGGATCGGGGCGCGAGTTTCCGATGGGCGACAAGCCGATCACGATCGGCCGCTCGCCCGACAACGTCGTGAGCGTGAACGACACGCTGCTGTCCCGATACCACTGCGTGATCGAGCCGGCGCCCAGCCGGCCCAAGGGCGACACGTTCAACGTCGACGAGACCGGCACGACCGAGGCGGCGACCTGGCACCTGCGCGACCTAGCCTCGCGCAACGGGACGCGGCTCAACGGCGTCCGCGTGACCGACGCGATCCTCCGCCCCGGCGACGTGATCAAGATCGGCACGCACTCGTTCATCGTGCAGGCCGAGGAGACGCTGGCGGAAAGGCAGGCGGCGGCGCGCGACGCCGCGGCCGCGGCGACCAACGGCAACCGCGGAAAGCCGGCGGCCAGGGCGCCGGACCCGACCTGGGTCATCGACCTGACCGAGATGATCCACATGCTCCCGCCGCGGAACACCGGCGCGGACGACCAACTGGAGTTGATCGACGGCCGCGGGCGCGCCTCGGGCGCGCTGACGGGCGAGAGCGAGGGCTCGCGCGCGGTGCGTCTGCTGCTGCTCGCGGCGTCGAAGGCGAGGGCGACCGACATCCACCTCGAGCCGCGCGGCGACTGCGTGCAGGCGCGCATGCGGGTGGACGGCCAGATGCTCAGCGTCGTGCAACTGCCCAACGGCGTGGGCGACCTGGTGTTCGGGCTGATCAAGACCGCCTGCCAGATGCGTCCGACGGGGCGCGAGGCCGTGCAGGACGGGCACTTCTCGGCCAAGTTCCCGGCCGACGCGTCGGGCTCGGCGCGGCGCGTCGACTACCGCGTGAGTTTCACGCCCAGCGTGCACGGGCAGAAACTCGTGATCCGCGTGCTGGACATGCGCGACTCGCCGCGGAGCCTGACCGAACTGGGCCTTGCGCCCTACATGTACGACCGCGTGCGCAAGGTGTGCGAGCAGGAGGCGGGGATGCTGCTGGTCTGCGGTCCGACGGGCTCGGGCAAGACCACGACGCTGTACAACGCGCTGCGCGTCATCGACCGCGAAACGCGGAACGTCATCACCATCGAGGACCCGGTCGAGTACCACCTCGAGGGCGTCACGCAGATCCCCATCGACGACACCAAGGGCAACACCTTCGGCTCGCTCCTGCGCAGCGTGCTGCGGCAGGACCCGGACGTGATCCTGCTGGGCGAGATCCGCGACGAGGAGACGGCCCGCACCGCGATGCAGGCGGCCGTGACCGGGCACCTGGTCTTCTCGACGGTCCACGCCAAGGACACGATGAGCAGCGTGTTCCGCCTCATCGACCTCAAGGTCGAGCCGTACCTGGTGGCCAACTCGCTGGAACTGGTGCTGGCCCAGCGCCTGGTGCGCGTGCTGTGCGACAACTGCAAGCGCCCGGTGCGCGTCACGCCAGGTCAGGCCACGCGGATGGGCCGGTTCCTCGAGGGACAGACCGAGTTGTACACCGCGACCGGCTGCGCCCAGTGCCTGCGCACCGGCTTCCGCGGCCGGCGCGCCATCTACGAACTGCTCGACTTCACCGACGAGCTGCGCGACGTGATTATCAAGGACCCGACCATCGCCGCGATGAAGCGCGTCATCGAGCAGGGCCTGTTCACCACGCTGGTGCAGTCGGGCTGGGTCCTCGCCGCGCGCGGGATCACCACGCTCGACGAGGTGGACCGCGTGGCGACGTCGCGGTGACGCGGTTCGAGGATCGCGCCGTGCGGACCGGGGGCCAAACCCAACAGATGGCCGCTCGTGGGTGACCGCGGCTCCGCGCTCCGCGTTTCGGCATCCGCGGTCCCGCCCCGCCCGACTACCCTTGGCCGATGACCCCACCCACCCACGCGCCGGGGCGCGAGACGGGCGAGATCGCCCTCCCCGAAGCGAAGATGCACCTGTACCGACCCGGCGAGCCGGTGTCGGCGCGGATCGTCAAGTCCGAGACCTGCACCGCCCCCAAGGCCGCGGGCTTTGTCCGTCACGTCGAGTTCGACGTCTCGGGAACCCTGCTGGCCGGCAACGTCCTGCCGGGGCAGTCCATCGGCGTCATGGCCCCCGGACACGACGACAAGGGCCGGCCGCACGCGGTCCGGCTCTACTCGGTGGCCTCGCCCTCGCGCGGCGAGGACGGCCGCGGCAACGTGATCTCGACGACCGTCAAGCGCACCATCGACGAACACTGGGAGACGCACAAACTCTTCCTCGGCGTCGCGTCGAACTACCTGTGCGACCTGCAGGTCGGCGACGAGGTGAAACTCAGCGGCCCCAACGGCAAGCGGTTCCTGCTGCCCCGGGACATGGGCGCGCACGACTACCTCTTCTTCGCCACCGGCACGGGCATCGCGCCCTTCCGCGGGATGGTGACGGACCTGCTGGAGAGCGGCGTGTCGAGCAAGGTGACGCTGGTCATGGGCGCGCCCTACACCACCGACCTGCTCTACGACGTGTTCTTCCGCGCCAAGGCCGCGGCGCACGCCAACTTCACGTACCTCACGGCCATCAGCCGCGAGAAGCAGGCCGACGGCCACGACCGCATGTACGTGCAGGACCGCCTGACCACCGAGCGCGAGCAGCTGCTGCCGATGCTGGCCAGCGAGCGCACGCTGGTGTACATCTGCGGCATCGCGGGCATGGAGATGGGCATCTTCCAGCAGATGGCCCGCCTGCTGCCCCCCTCGGCGCTGGAGCAGTACATCCAGGCCGACGACGCCGCCTTGGCCGACGTGAACAACTGGAACCGCAAGATGCTGAACAAGCAGATCAAGTCCACCCGGCGCGTGTTCCTCGAGGTCTACGCCTGAGCCGCCCCACACCCACTTTCCCCATGACCGCTCAGCGACTCGCGCCCTTCGGCACGACCATCTTCACCGAGATGACGCTGCTGGCCAACAAGCACGGCGCGGTCAACCTCGCGCAGGGCTTCCCGGACTTCGACGGCCCGGCGTTCTTCCTCGACGCCGCGGCCGACGCGCTGCGGAGCGGGCAGAACCAGTACGCGCGGATGTTCGGCCTGCCCGCGCTGAACCGCGCCATCGCGGAACGCTGGCAGCGCGCCGCCGACGCCCCGATCGACCCCGATGCGCAGGTGACGGTGACGAGCGGGTGCACCGAGGCCATCGCCGCGGCGATGCTCGGGCTGGTCAACCCCGGCGACGAGGTGATCCTGTTCGAGCCGTTCTACGACTCGTACCGCGCGTGCGTGGCGATGGCCGGCGGCGTGCCGCGGATTGTCACGCTGCGCGAGCCGACGGGTGCCGCGCGCGACGGCCTGGCGGCGCGCGGGGCGTTCTGGTTCGACCCCGACGAACTCCGGCGCGCGTTCACCAGCCGCACGCGGGTGGTGCTCGTGAACACGCCGCACAACCCGACGGGCAAGGTGTTCACACGCGAGGAACTCGCGCTGATCGCCGACCTGTGCGAGCGGCACAACGCGGTGGCGGTCACCGACGAGGTGTACGAACACCTGACCTTCGAACCCGACCAGCCGCACGTGCGGCTGGCGACGCTGCCCGGCATGGCCGGTCGCACGCTGACGCTCTCGAGCCTGGGCAAGACGTTCAGCCTGACGGGGTGGAAGATCGGCTGGGCGATCGGCACGCCCGACCTGACGCGGGCCGTGCGCGCGGCGCACCAGTTCCTCACGTTCGCGACGGCCACGCCGCTGCAGGCCGCCGCGGCGGCCGCGCTGGCCCGAACCGACGACTGCGAGCGGGCGGTCGCGGGTCTGGTCGCCGACCTCCGCGCCGGGCGCGAGTTGCTCTCGTCGGCCCTTGAGCGCCTGGGCTTCCGCGTGCACACGCCGGCGGGCGCGTACTTCGTCCTGGCCGATTACACCGGCTGCCCCGGCGCGCGCGGGCTGGTCGGTGAGCCCGACGACGCGGCGTTCTGCCGGGGATTGCCCGCGGCGGCGGGCGTCGCCGCCGTTCCGCCGAGCGTGTTTTATCAGAACCGCGAGCACGGGTCGCGCCTCGCGCGCTTCGCGTTCTGCAAGCGCCCCGAAACGCTCCGCGAGGCCGTTCGCCGACTTGAAGTATGGGCGACCGGGCGGCGAGCCGATCAATAACAACACAGACCGCGGCAACCGCACAAACCAACGCCGGCCGAACGCCGCGGACGGTCCCGCGTGGGTTGCCCGCACCCGATCGCGTCCCGATCCGTATCGGAGAGCATGATGCCGCACCGCCGCATCCGCCGAACCCTGTCCGCCCGCCGGCGCGCCGAACCGGGCTCGCCCTTCGCCGCCGTCGCCGGGCCCGAGCAACTCGAGCCGCGCCTGGTCCTGGCGCTCACGCCGACGGCGGAGGAGCAGTACATGCTCGAACTGCTCAACCGCATGCGGCTGAACCCCGCGGCGGAACTGGGCCGCCTGACCAGCAGCCTGACGGGCGTGGCGACGTCGCTTGACCCGGATGTCAACTCCGCGCTGACCTTCTTCAACGTCAGCGGACCGGTGCTGCAGTCGCAGTGGAACACGCTGACCGCCGCGCCGCCGCTGGCGTGGGACGAAGCACTGTACAACATGGCCCAACTGCAGTCGCAGAACATGATCCTCGACGACATGCAGAGCCACAACCTGCCCGGCCGGCCGACGCTGGCCCAGCGGGCGACGCAGTTCGGCTATGACTACACGATCCTGGGCGAGAACATCTTCGCCTTCGGCGAGAGCGTGCTGCACGCGCACGCGGCGTTCGCCATCGACTGGGGCAGCGGGCCCAACGGCATCCAGAACCCGCCCGGCCACCGTCAGGCGATGATGTCCAGCCAGTTCCGCGAGATCGGCATCCGCATCATCCCGGAGACCGCACAGTCGACGCAGGTCGGCCCGCTGGTCGTCACGCAGAACTTCGGCAACCGCGTCAACTTCGGCGATTCGTGGCTGCTGGGCGTCGTCTACCAGGACAACGACGGGGACGAGTTCTACTCGATCGGCGAGGGCCTCGGCGGCGTCACCGTCACCGCCGTGAGCACCTTCGGCACGTTCGTCACCAACTCGCTGGCCGAGGGCGGCTACCAACTCGCGCTGCCCGCGGGCACGTACACGGTCACGTTCAGCGGCGGCGGCTTCGGCGGCCCGGCGACATACGAGAACGTCGTGATCGGCTCGACCAACGCCAAGGTCGACGCCAGGCGCGGCGCGGTCCCGCCCTCGCCGCGGATCGAGGTGCTGGGCAACGGCACGCCCATCGCCGCCGGCGACTCGACGCCCGACCCGGCCGACCACACCGCCTTCGGCGGCATCGACATCGGCGCAGGGGCGATCGTGCGCACGTTCACCGTGCGCAACGCCGGCGGGGCGACGCTGAACATCTCGGGCCTGCCGCGGGTCACCATCGCCGGCGACGACGCGGGAGCCTTCACGCTTGTGACGGACCTGGCGCTGGCGTCGCTTGCGCCGCAGGAGACGCTCACGTTCCAGATCGCCTTCGACCCCGACGCGGTCGGCGACTTCACGGCGACGGTCCGCATCGTGACCGACGACCCGATCAACGGCGAGTTCGGCTTCGAGATCTCGGGGACGGGGCTCAGCGTCCCCATCATCCTCGTGCGGACCCAGCAGGGCGTGACCGTGCCCGACGAGACAGGCACGACCAGCCCCGAGTTCCGCAACAACTTCGGCGCGCGAAACGTCGTCGGCGAGGTGAGCAACCGCGTCTGGGTGATCGTCAACACCGGCTCGGCCGACCTCGACCTGTCGCAGGGCGTGCGCGTGCTCGGCCCGCACGCGCGGGACTTCCGCATCATCCGCCAGCCCGACGCCGTCCTCGGGCCGGGGCAGTCCACCACGTTCCAGATCCGCTTCAACCCGTCGGACAGGGGCCTGCGCCAGGCGCGCATCGTCATCGACACCAACGACCCCGAGACCGCGCGCTACAACTTCGCGCTCCGCGGCCGCGGCGTCGTCACGCCCGTCATCTCGATCCGCGGCAACACGCGGCTGATCGCCCACCAGGACGACACGCCGCGCCCGCGCGACGGCACCGACTTCGGCCGCCTCAACGTCGAGGGGCGCAGCCGCCTGCACACGTTCGTGCTGCGCAACGACGGGCGCGGGGTGCTCCGCCTCACCGGCCCGCTGCGTGTGCGCATCGCCGGCCAGCACGCCGAGGACTTCCGGCTGGTGAAGGTCCCCGCGGCCCGCGTCGAGCCGGGCAAGCGCACGACCTTCGACATCCGATTCAACCCGTCGGACGTCGGCCGGCGCTTCGCGTGGGTCGTCGTCACCAGCAACGACCCGCTCACGCCGACGTACACCTTCCGCATCACGGGCGAGGGGTTCTCGCGCGCCTGAGCGCGCTCACCCGCCGCGCCGGTGCCGCGCGACGACGCGCCACGCCCAGAACGCGACCATCAGCAGCGTGCCGAAGTACGTGGAGATCACGAACACGTCGGGCAGGAAGTTCGCCCACTCGTAGAGCGCGAGGAACACCGCCGCGTGCAGCAGCAGCACCGGCGGCACGGCCCACGGGCTCGACCGGCGCGCCAGATCGTCGGTGGTGTTGGCCATGGCGTGGGCCTGCCGGCGCAGGCGGTGCACCAGCCGCTTGGCCCAGAGGAACTCGGTCGCGAGGATCATCAGCCCGGCGATGATCAGGGGTATGCCGCCGGGACCGGGGATCGGCGCCAGCGCGACGCCGACGAGGATCACCACCGAGCCCGCGATCAGGATGAGCACGCGCTTGAGGTTCCGGCGCGTCAGTTCGATCGCCTCGGCCATGTCCTCCATCGGCGAGCGGCGGCGTCGCCGCTCGGCCGCCGAGGCGAACAGCGACGCCGTCACGCCCAGCGCCAGCATGCCGACGATGATCGCCAGCGAGATCTCGGTCGGCACGTGCAGTTGGTGATCGGGCGCCCACGACACCAGCCGGCGCGCCCCCTCGGGGAGCCGCTCGGCCAGGTCGTGCAGCCGGTGCACGCCCATCAGCAGCATCTTCACGCCGATGAACGCGAGCACGAAGACCAGCGCGGTCTTGAGATAGCGGAAACTCCCCAGCGCGGCCGCGACCGCGAAGAACAGCGACCGCAGGCCGAGGATCGCGAACACGTTGGAGGTGAACACCAGAAACGGGTCGCGCGTGATGCCGATGACCGCGGGGATCGAGTCGACCGCGAAGATCACGTCGGTGAACTCGACGACCAGCAGCGCCAGGAACAGCGGCGTGGCGAACAGCGCGCCGTTCTGCCGGACGAAGAACCGGCTGCCGTGGTACTCGGGCGTGACGGGGAACAGCCGCTGCGCCAGGCGCACCGCGGGGCTGTTCGCCACGTCCTCCTCCCCCTCGCCCGAGCGGAACATCTTGTACGCGGTGTACAGAAGGAACAGGCCGAAGAGGTAACTGATCCACTCGAAGCGCCTGACCAGTTCCACGCCCGCGACGATCATCGCGCCGCGCATCACCAGCGCGCCGAGAATGCCCCAGAACAGCACCCGGTGCTGCAGGTGCGCCGGCACGCGGAAGTACCCGAAGATCACCGCGATCACGAAGATGTTGTCGACGCTCAGCGAGTACTCCAGCACCCACGCCGTGAGGTACTTGATCGTCGCCTCCCACCCGTACCCGGTGGCGGCGACCGCGGCCCCCTCAGCGCGCTGCGTCGCCAGGCGCACGAACTCGTCGGTGATCCCCTCGGGCCGGTTGTGCTCGTACATCCACCACACGCAGACGGCGAACGAGAGCGCCAGAAACACCGTGAACGCGGTGAAGACCAGCGACTCCCACGCGCGGATGACGTGCGCCTTGCGGTTCACAACGCCCAGGTCCAGCGCGAGCATCGCAAGGATGAAGAAGATGAAGCCGGCGTAGACCCAGACCATCGCTACTCCCGCGCCGCGCCGGTCCCGCCGGCGCGCACCGCCGGCGCGCTCCGGCTAGCCGCCCGCGCGCGGGCCGTCGAGTGTACGTTCGGCCGCCGCCGGGCGGAGAACCGACGCGACCACGCCCGCCGCGAGCAGCCCCACCACCACGCCCAACGACACACCGGTGTTCACCTTGATCGACTTCATCGGCTGCAACTCGACGCCGACCCACCCCGCCGCGACGGGCAGGTACGGCGGGACGGACATCAGCAGCAGTTTCACGCCCACGAAGGCGAGGATGAGGATGAGCGCGGGCTTGAGGTAGCGGAACTGCGCGATCATCGCGGCCAGGCAGAAGTACAGCGATCGCAGGCCGAGGATCGCGAAGATGTTGCTCGTGAACACGATGAACGGGTCGGGCGTGATGGCGAAGATCGCCGGGATCGAATCGACCGCGAAGATCAGGTCGGTGAACTCGACCAGCAGCAGAGCCAGGAACAGCGGCGTGACGGCCCACCGCGCCGCCAGCGAGCCGGCCGGGGGGGGGTCCTGCCGCTCGCGGCCCGTCTCAGGGTCGCGCGAGTAGGTCGGCGGCAGCGTACGGCGCGTGAAGAACCGCTGGCCGTCGAAGAACGTCGTGACCGGCAGGAACCGGCGGGTCAGTCTCACCAGCGGGTTGCTGGCCGGGTCGGTCTCCGAACTGATCACCGCCATCTTCACGCTCGTCGCCAGCAGGAACAGGCCGAACACGATGAGCACCCACGTGTAGCGCGTCACCAGTTCGGCCCCGATGTAGATCATCGCCCCGCGCATGAGCAGCGCGCCGAGGATGCCCCAGAACAGCACGCGGTGCTGGTACTTCCGCGGCACCGCGAGGTACCCGAACACCAGCGCGATCACGAAGATGTTGTCCATCGCCAGCGACTTCTCGACCACGTACCCCGTCAGGTACTGCTTGGCCGCCTCCGCCCCGCTCACGTCGCCGAGCACGATCAGCGGGGCGCTGGCGTCGGTCGCCGCGGCGGGGTTGTACATGGCGGTCGCCTCGCCCAGCCCCAGCCACTCGCGCTCGTAGCCGTAGTACACGAACGCCGAGAACGCCAGCCCCAGCGACAGCCACACCACCGACCACCCGGCCGCCTCGCGCATCGACACCTCGTGCGCGTGCCGGTGGAACACGCCCAGGTCCAGCGCCAGGAACAGCGCGATCAGCCCGATGAACAGCGCGTAGGCCCACACGCGGCTGCCCGGGGCGACGGCCGAATCCGCGAGCACAAGCAGTTCGAGCATCCAGACCTCCGGCCCGCGCGCCGCCACGGCGGTGCGGCGTCGCACGCACGGTTGGTCTTGCTCGACGCGACGCGGACACACCCGCGCCGCGCACTTCGGGGCCGGGGGCACGCGCACGCGCCCCGTGTTGACGACCCTCGCACCGCCCGTCGCGTTCGCGGGCGGCGGCTACTCCCCAACATGAACGGCTCAAGTATACGCGCCGACCGCACACGGCGGCGCCGCGCCCGCGCAGCGCTAATCCTCGGCACGCTCCCCCTCGGGCGCCATCTTCACCAGTTTCGGATCGAACCGTCCGATCACGTCCACTAGTGTGGTGATCTAGAAAAAAGCGCAACCGTTTGCGGCGTGGCGTGTATCGACTCCGGGGTAATCTGGAGTCGAAGGATGAGCACACGAACGCCGTTGAATCTGACCGATGTGGAGCGGGATGAACTGCGTGCGCTGG
>CALKJW010000041.1 GCA_937995595.1 uncultured Phycisphaerales bacterium
CGCTGGGCGGCGCGCTCCGCGGCATGTTCGGCATCGGCGGCGCGATGGAGGGCGCGGGCGGGCCGTGGCGCGGGCTCGCGGCGCAACTCGGCTACGAGGAACTCGACGCGTTCGACCGACTGCTCGGGCACCGCGTGGTGCTCGTGGCACGCGGCATCGCCGAACCGGAGAAGGCGCGCTGGGCGCTGGTCAGCCGGGTGTCGTCCGACACGTCGCGACGGATCCGCGAGCGGCTGGCCATCTCGCCGCGGGTCATCGGCAAGGGGCAGCAGATCTTCGCGCTCGAACAGGGCCGGTACGAACTCACGCTCGTGGCGCCGCAGGTGCGGCGGCTCAACGTCGCCGACGACCGGTCGGTCACGCTCATCCTCGCGCCCACGGGCCGCAGCGAACTGCTCGATCAGGTTCTGGGCGCGGCGACGGGCGACAATGCGCCGACGCTCGCCGGCGGCGACGCAACCCGCCGCGCCGCGTCGATGGGCAGGGCCGAGGTGCTGCTGCTGGCGCGGCTCGGCGGGCGGAGCCCCGAGGGTGCCCCGGCCCGCGCCGGCGCGGCCTGGAGCGACTTTGTCGCCGTCTCGGCGCGCCGAACCGACCCGGCGGGCCGGGGGTGGGAGGCGCGCGTCGCGCTGCGCGAACGCTCGCGCCTGGCGACGCACATGGCCGCGGCGGAATCGACCGACGGGGTCTTCGAGGCTCTGCGGTCGGGCGCGCTGTTCGCGCTCGTGCAGCGCGCCCCGCTGCAGTCGATCCTCGGGGCGTCGCTGCCGATCGACGACCCGCTGGGCGCGCTGCCGTGGCCCGAGCGCGCCCGCGAACTGTTCACCGGCGCGCAGGCGATCCGCGTTCACGGCGGCGCCGGGGGCGGCCTGGCCTTCACGCTCGCGATGGAAACAACAGACGCCGCGCAACTCGCCGGCGTGCTCGACGACCAGATCGCGGGCTTCTTGTCCGTGATCGAGCGGCAATCGGGCGAGGCCGACGCCGACCAGCAATCGCCCCCGCCGATCGTCCCGCAGTTCGGCGGCATGCTGCCGCGGGCGGTGCGCGTGATGTCGATCGACCTCGCGCCCGGCAGCCCGCTGGCCGGCGTGCCCGGTCAGGGACTGACCGCCGCGTGGCAGTTCGCGCCCGCGGCCGAGGGCGACGCGGGGTGGTGGGCGCTCTCGCTGTGTGCGCGGGGCGAGGCCGAGGGTCGAGCCGCCGCCGCCAACCGCGAAACGGCCGCGGCCCTGATCGCCGGCCAGTACGCGGGCCAGCGCCGCAAGTGGGTCTGGCTGCTGGCGGCGCGCCCGCGCGACCTCGACGCGGTGCTGCCCCCCGCGCTGCCGGACTACCGCGGCGTTCGCTCGGCGATGCAGCGGATGGAGGACGTGGTGTGCCGCCTGTCGATCACGGCCGACGGGGAGATCGAGGGCGAGTTCGTCGTCAACCTCGCGCCGGAAGGGCCGGATAAGCCCGGCGCGCCGTGAGCGCGGCGGGAATCTCCCACGGTTGAACCGAAAGTTGACTCGATTGCGGCGCGGTCGCGGGGGTTCCTCGCTCGGACGCGCTACGATGAGCCACGCCTCGACGGCCACGCCCGGCCTCGACGGCCCGGCACGGACGACCACCCGCCTCATCCCCGTACCACACCCGATCAACGCCCGCACGGGCCCGGCGCGCCGGTTGTCCGGAGCCGCGAGCGGTGCGAGCAGCCGAGTTGGAGCGCCATGACGACCGCCTCGACCCAGAACCAGACGGCCCGCATCCGCAACGTGGCGATCATCGCGCACGTCGACCACGGCAAGACCACGCTGGTGGACCAGTTGCTCAGGCAGTCGGGCATGTTCCGCGCGGGCGAACTGGAGAAACTCGCCGGCGGCCAGCACGACCTGATCATGGACTCCAACCCGCTGGAGCGCGAGCGCGGGATCACGATCCTCTCCAAGAACTGCGCGGTGCGCTACCACAAGAGCGCGGCGAGCGCGGGCGCGCCGGCGGGCGAGTACCACGTCAACATCATCGACACCCCCGGGCACGCCGACTTCGGCGGCGAGGTCGAGCGCGTGCTGCGGATGGCCGACGGCTGCCTGCTGCTGGTCGACGCCTTCGAGGGGCCGATGCCGCAGACGCGCTTCGTGCTCAGCAAGGCGATCGAGGCCGGGCTCAAGCCGATCGTGGTCGTCAACAAGTGCGACCGGCCCGACGCCCGCGCGCACGAGGTCATCAACGAGGTCTTCGACCTGCTGGTCGAACTCGGCGCCGACGACCACGCGCTGGACTTCCCCGTGGTCTACGCCTCCGGGCGCGCGGGGTGGAGCACGACGGACCAGGACGCGGCCCGCGCCGCGGCGGGGCACGGCGGCGTTGTTCCGAAGAACCCCGACGGCACGCCGGGGAACATGCGCCCCGTGTTCGAGGCGATCGTCGAGCACGTGCCCGCGCCCCGCGACGTGCTGGACGCGCCGCTGCAGATGCTGGTGACGACGCTGGACTACTCCGACTACGTCGGGCGCATCGGCATCGGGCGCGTGTTCGCCGGGACCGTCCGCCCCGGTCAGCCCGTGGCGGTCGTCAAGGCCGACGGGACGGTGCGCCAGGACAGGATCGGCAAACTGCTGCGCTTCACGGGCCTTGGACGTGCCGAGACCCAGAGCGTGCACGCCGGCGACATCTGCGCCGTCGTGGGGCTCGAGAGCGTGGACATCGGCGACACCATCGCCGACCCGGAGAGCCCCGTCGCGCTGCCGCCGGTGAAGGTCGACGAGCCGACGCTGACGATGGTCTTCAAGGTCAACACCTCGCCGTTCGCCGGCCAGTCGGGCACGTTCGTGACCAGCCGCCAGTTGCGCGAGCGACTGGAGCGCGAACTGCAGCACAACGTCGCGCTGCGGGTCGACTTCAACACCGGCGCGTCCGACGAGTTCATCGTCTCGGGGCGCGGCCTGCTGCACCTGGGCATCCTGCTCGAGACCATGCGCCGCGAGGGATTCGAACTGGCCGTGGGCAAGCCGCAGGTCGTCATCAAGACCATCGACGGCGTCGAGCACGAGCCGATCGAGTGGCTGGTGGTCGACGTGCCCAACCAGCACGTCGGCCCGGTGATGGAACTCACCGGCTCGCGCAAGGGCGAGATCAAGAGCATGGAGCCGCGCGGCGACGCGCTCACGCACCTGGAGTTCGAGATCCCCGCGCGCGGCCTGATCGGCCTGCGTTCGCGCATGCTCACCGCCACCGAGGGCGAGGGCATCATGCACCACACGTTCGAGCGCTTCGCGCCCGCCGGGCCGCCCCCGCCGCGACGGAGCCAGGGCGTGCTCATCGCCAACGAGACCGGCGCGGTGACGACCCACGCGTGCGAACTGCTGGCCGACCGCGGCGTGCTGTTCGTCTCGCCGGGCGACAAGGTGTACGCCGGCCAGATCGTCGGCGAGCACTGCCGCGACAACGACCTGGTGGTGAACATCACGCGGCTCAAGCACCTGGACAACATGCGCGCGGCGAGCAAGGACAAGACGGTCGTGCTCAAGACGCCGCGCAAGGTGGGCCTCGAGGCCGCGCTGGAGTACATCGAGGACGACGAACTGGTGGAGATCACGCCCGACGCGGTGCGGATGCGCAAGCGCATCCTCGACGAGGGGCTGCGCCGCCGGGCCGAGCGTCAGGCGCGCGACCGCGAAGAGGCGGGGGTATAAGTCGGGACTTCGTTCGGGTTCCCGGCACGTCGGTTGAGGATTGGCGGTAGGGAGTCTAGCCTTTGCCCCCGCAACGAACCGGGCTTCAAGACGGGTAGGCGACGCTTCGAGGTGAAGCCGTCCGCCGGCCCCCCCGTCAAGTGCGGACGACCCTGAAGGGTGTTGCACATGTACGCGATCATCGAAGCGTCGGGCGGCCAACTCAAAGTCACCGAGGGCCTCGAACTCACCATCGACCTCGTCGACGGCGGCGAGGCCAAGCCGGGCAAGACCGTCAAGTTCGACAAGGTGCTGCTCATCGGCGGCGAGGGTCAGGCCACCAAGGTCGGCACGCCGTACATCACCGGCGCGAGCGTCACGGCCGAGGTCGTCGAGCCGCTGGTCAAGGGCGACAAGATCTACATCCAGTACTTCCAGCCCAAAAAGGGCTCGCGGCAGCGCACCGGCCACCGCCAGAAGTACACCGCCGTGAAGATCACCGGCATCAAGGGCTGAACCGTCGCCCCGGCGCTCCGCGCCGGTCTCTGCTCGGCATCACCATCTGAAGAAACCTCACGGGCCAGGCGTCGCCGCCGGGCCCGGTTTCGTTTGGGCGTGTGCGGACGCGCGGACCCGAACGAATCGCGTCAGTGCGCCTTGGCCGCGGCGGTCCCTCCCGTCAGCAGCAGCACGCCGCCGAGGATCAGCGCGACACCGAGGCCCTTCTGCAGCGTCATGCCTTCCCTGAGCAAAAGCCAGCCGAGCACGACGGCCGTGGCCGGCGCGAGCGCGAACGCGATCGGCTTGACGCGCGAAACCTCGCCCAGCGAGAGCGCGGCGTAGAAGCAGATCATCGCCGCGGCGCCCGCGACGAGCCCCGAGCCGCCGACGAGTTTGAGGATCGTCGACGCGTCGGCCCCGCCCGCCGCGGCGCCCTTGAACCACGCCGGGTTCTCGCGCGGCGACCTGAGCACGTAGACCGCCAGCACGTACGCCAGCCAGAGCACCGGCAGCGCGACGGTCGAGCGGACCGTGATCGCCGTGATCGGTCCGACCTTGTGCGTGTGCAGCACGCTCTTGGTGAACAGTTCGCCGATTCCCCAGCACAGACCGGCGGCGACAGCGAGCAGGATGGCGGGCATGGCGTGCCTCGTGGTGTGCGTGCGGATCAGAGGTGCCCGCCGGGCCCCGGCTCGGCGGCGACGATCGGGCTGTTGCAGATCAGGCCCGGCACGAACGGCGAGACCAGGAGCGGGTCGCCGGGCAGCACGCGCACCAGCAGCCCGTGGTGCGCCGCCGAGAGGCCCTCGGGCGCGGGCACCGACGCGGCGAACTGGTACGTGCCGTCGCCGACGGGGTGCTTGCAGGTCATCGGCGCGGCGTGCCCGTGCTCGATGCGCCCCGTGCCGTGCTCGACCGGGCCGTGGTAGACCTCGACGCGCACCTCGTCGGGGCGCAACTGGCCCAGCCGCACCACCGCGCCGACCTGCAGCGCGTCGCCCGCGGGCGTCGGTGCGCAGTCGATCCCGCGGACGCGCACCTGCGGCCAGAGCTTCCGGTACCGGTCGATGTGGTCGGCCAGGTCGCGCGCGGGGCGGATGTCGCTGCTCGGCTCGTCGCCGGCGAGCCTCGCCGCGGCGTCGTGCGCCGGGAAGTAGTACCTCCGCGCGTACTCGGCGACCATGCGGTGCGTGCTGAACTCGGGCCCGAGGCGCGCGATGCAGGCCTTCATCATCGCCAGCCACTTGCGCGGCAGGCCCGCGCCGTCGCGCTGGTAGAACGTCGGCACGACCTCGTTCTCAACGGTGCGGTACAGCGCGTCGGCCTCGAAGGACTCGCGCTCCTCGTCGGGCGCGTCGCTGGGATAGGTGCCGCGCTCGGGGATGCGGAAACCGATCGTCGCATCGTACCCCTCGTCCCACCACCCGTCGAGGATCGAGCAGTTGAGCACGCCGTTGAGCGCGGCCTTCATGCCGCTGGTGCCCGAGGCCTCGAGCCCGCGGATGGGGTTGTTGAGCCAGACGTCGCACCCCTGCACCAGTTGCCGCGCGACGTCGATGGCGTAGTCCTCGAGGAAGACGATCCGCCCGCGCGCCGGCCCGTCGAGCCGGCGCGCGAACTGCACGATGTCGCGGATCAGGTGCTTGCCCCACGTGTCGCCCGGGTGCGCCTTGCCCGAGAAGACAAACTGCACCGGCCGGCCGCCGGCCGCGCCGTCGAGGATCCGCCGCAGCCGCGCCTCGTCGCGGAACAGCAGCGTGGCCCGCTTGTAGCCCGCGAACCGGCGCGCAAAGCCGATCGTCAGCGCGTCCGGGTCCAGCGCGGGGGTGATGCCGCCGGTGCGCCCCGCCGCGGCTCGCCGGCCCACGAACGCGATCAGGTCGCGCCGCGCGGCGTTGCGCGCGGCCCAGAGGTCGGCGTCGGCGATCGACGACGCGCCGTTCCACGAGGCCTGTTCTCCCGGCGCCTCGCGCCAGGCCTTGCCCATCGCGCGGTCGAACAGCGGCGCGTTGCGCGGCGAGACCCACGAGTCGGTGTGCACGCCGTTGGTGACGTGTCCGATCGGCACGTCGCCCTCGGGCGTCTCGGGCCAGATCTGCCGCCACATGCGGCGCGACACCTGCCCGTGCAGGCGCGACACGCCGTTGGCCCAGCGCGAGCAGCGGATGGCCAGCACCGCCATCGAGAACGCCTCGCCGCGGTTGGCCACGTCCTCGCGCCCAAGCGCGAGCAGACCCTCCATGTCGAGCCCCAGCGACGAGACGTAGTTCTCGAAGTAGTGCGCCACGAGGCCCGGCGGGAAGCGGTCGATCCCCGCCGGCACGGGCGTGTGCGTGGTGAACACGTGCGCCGCCGCGGCGGCCTCTCGGGCCTGGTCGAAGGTCACGTTCAGTTGGGCGTGGTGCTGTCGCACGGCGCGTATGCGCTCCAGCGCGAGGAACGCCGCGTGCCCTTCGTTCATGTGGAAGACGGTGGGGCGCTCGCCGCACGCCGCGAGCGCGCGCACCCCGCCGATGCCGAGCACCAGTTCCTGCAGGATGCGCCGGTTCTGATCGCCCAGGTACAGGTTGGCCGTGATCTCGCGGTCTTCGGGCGAGTTGGCGTCGATGTTGGTGTCGAGCAGGTACAGCCGCACGCGTCCCACGTCGCACCGCCATACCGCGCAGCGCACCTCCCGCCCCGGCAGGTGCACGCCGACCGTCAGTTGCGCGCCGCCCGGTGCTTCGAGCACGCGCCGGACGGGTTGGCGCGGCGCGTCCAGCGGCGGGAAGTGCTCCATCTGCATCCCGTCGGCGTCCAGTCGCTGGTGGAAGTACCCGTTGCGGTAGAGCAGCCCCACGCCCACCAGCGGCAGGCCGAGTTGCGACGCGGACTTGAGGTGGTCGCCCGCCAGCAGGCCCAGGCCGCCCGAGTAGATCTGGAAACACTCGGTCAGCCCGAACTCGGCGCAGAAGTACGCCGCGAGGAACGCGCCGCTCCGGCATTCGATCTCGCGCCGCGCCGTGTCGTACCACGAGGGAGCGGCGAGTTCGCCCCGCAGCCGCTCGACGGCGCGCCCGACGTCGGCGACAAACGCCGCGTCGGCCGCGAGCGCGGCCAGCCGATCGGGCTTGGCGTGGGCGAGCACGCGGACGGGGTTGTGGTCGCTCGCCTCCCACTCGTCGTGGTCGATGCGCGCGAACAGGCCGGCGGTCTCGGGCCGCCATGACCAGTGCAGGTTGTTCGCCAGTTCGGCGAGCGGCGACAGCGCGGGCGGCAGGTGCACCTCGGGATGGGCGAGCGCGAGCGTCTGAGTCGGGTTCATGCAGCCGGGAGGGTAGCGAACCCGGCCCGCGCGCGTCACCGGTCGCGGCGGAGGAGCGCGACGACGTGGGCCTCCACCGCGCGCCCCTCCCCCACCGCGTCGACGCGCTCGTGGCTCTTGCCCTTCACGTTCACACGCTCGACCGGCACGCCCAGCAGCCCCGCGACGTTGGCGCGCATCGCGTCCTTGTGCGGGCCGATCCGCGGCCGTTCGAGGATCACCGTCGCGTCGACGTTCTCGACCGCCCACCCCGCCGCGGCGACGCGCCGGGCCGCTTCGAGCACAAAGTCGCGCGAGTACCGCCCGTCGTTCTCGGGCGCGTTGTCGGGGAACATCTGGCCGATGTCGGGCATCGCCAGGGCGCCCATCAGCGCATCGACCAGAGCGTGGTAGAGCACGTCGCCGTCGGAGTGCGAGACCGGTCCCCTGTCCCACTCCAGGCGCACGCCCCCCACGATCAACGGTCGCCCGCGCCCGGCCGGCGGCCGGTCTTCGAGCCGGTGCAGGTCGTACCCGTGGCCGATGCGGAGGTCTGTGGGCATGTGTCCGGTCCGGTTCGAGGCGGCGTGAATGCGGCAGGATCAATCAGGAAACCCGCGATGGTTGGACGATACACACCCCGGCGATACCGCGCGCGAACAACGGACGGGCCGAGAGCGTCTGATCGCCGCACGCCGCGGAAACGACCGGAGGATCACGCCATGCAGAGCCGAAACCCAGCCGCCCGGATCGAACGCCTGTCCCGTGCCTTCGCGGCGTGCTGCGCCGTCGCCGCTGCGGCGGCGTCGGGCGGCTGCTTCTACAACGAGGGCGGGCTCGGGATGTCCGAGGACAAGCACGTCTACGTGAGCCGCTCGCACCAGCCGTGGACGGTGACGGTGCGGGACACGCGGACCGGTCAGGCGTTCTGGTCGGTGGACGTGCCGGTGGGCAAGAAACTGGTCGTGCAGTTTCTCCCCGGACAAGGCTCCGACAACAAGTTCACGCCCGACCTGATGCAGTGGGGCATCATGGACGAGAGCGCGGGATACGGCAACCTGACCAACTCTCTGCCGGTGCCGGCGTCGGACGCGCGGCGGCTGGAACCGACACTCCGCGCCGCCCCGGAACTGCCTCCGGAAATGACAGGACGCGCCGTGGCATCGCCTCCTGTTCAGGTCCGATGAAGCCTTGCGCAATTGCCGCGCGATGCCGCAAACTGCTGAAAAATCGGTACATATAAACGGCTTTCCGCGGCGCGTTCGGAGTCGATTCGCAGGTTATCGACCCGAACGGCCATCCTGTCGGATGTTGTCAATTAATCATGCAAAACCGGTGGACAACCGATAAAAGTTCGTTTTGCCCAGCCGACGTGGTATGCTTGCGGCATGTGTACACACACCGGTCAGACCGTTTGTGAGGGGAAGAGGGTCTGGACGGCTCGGTGGGGATTTACCCTGATCGAGTTGCTCGTCGTGATCGCGATCATCGCGATCCTTGTCGGCCTGTTGCTCGTCGGTCTGCGCGGCGCGCGCGAGGCGGCACGCACGACCGTCTGCCTGGCCAACCAGCAGCAGATCGTGCTGGCCAACATCAACTACGCCAACCACAACCGCGACTTCCTCCTGCGCGAGGGCACCGACCGCCCGCCGCCGTGGAACCAGAAGATCAGCTGGGCGCTGGGTGCGCGGCCGTACCTCGATGCGCAGGTCGCCAGCGACGAGCACGCCGAGGACCTCTACGTCAACGCGCCGTACTACAAGGACCCGGCGCGCCCGAAGGACCGCCACAACATCCACTACGTGGCCAACGCGATCCCGTTCCTTCTCGAAACCGACGGCATGGGCGGCCAGACGCCCGTCATCGACCTGATGGGCATCAGCGACTTCCGCTTCCGCCGCGGGCCGACCAAACTCACCCGCATCGGCTTCCCCGAGCAGACGCTCTACATCACCGAGTACGGCGACGACCCGCTGGAGTACGGCGCCAACTGGCTGCTGACCCAGCCGCAGACCGACGCCGGTCAGGCGCAGTTGTACGACATCTGGTCTCCGTGGCACCTGACCGAGGGCCATCAGGAGTACCGGGTCGGGGCGCGTCGGCACGGCGCGGGCGGCAACGCCGGCTTCATGGACGGGCACGCGGCGACCATCCGTGCCGATAAACTGCTCGCACTGCCCCCGCAGGGCAGCCTGTGGGACGACCGCGACTACGGCCGCCGCATGTACTGACCGGCAGCCCCGCCGCGGAAACCCGCACCCGTCGGTACAACAATCCGACTCCGAACCGGGCCGAACGGGGTTCGGCCCGGCCTGTTTTTGCACCCATTTGGGAGGCGGATCCATGCACACGCGCAACCGAGTCTTGGCCGTAGCGCTTCTCGTCGGCCTGTCGCCCGCGGTCGCCGCGGCGCAGACGCCCGCGCCGCCCCCACCCTCGACGCCCCCGGCCCAACCGGCCCAGCCCGCGCCGCGCCCGGCGCGCGAGCCCGAGAAGACGCCCGACGGCAAGACCGTCTACCCCGGCCCCAAGGGCAAGAAGGTCGCCTTCCCGCTGGACCTCTACGACGAGAGCGCCGACGGCGCGGCCCAGATCCGCGAGGGCATCGAGCGCGCCAAGCGCGACAACCGTCGCGTGCTGGTGATGTGGGGCGAGAACCGCTGCGGGTTCTGCTCCGAGATGCACGACCTGCTCACGTGGGAGGACGTACGCCTGCGCGACATGCTCAACGCCGAGTACGAGTTCGTCAAGATCGACATCGGCAAGTTCGACAAGCACCTGGCCCTGGCCGAGAGTTACGGCGTGCACCTGGTGCCCAAGGCGGCGGACCCCCGGCGCGGCACGCCCGAGATCAAGGCCATGGGTGCGCCGTCGCTGAACATCATCGACACGGCGAGCGGGCGCACGGTCGCCGTGCTTGCGGGCAACGAGGCGCTGGCCAAGCCGATGACGATGCAGCGCGTCTACGACGAGCAGAAACTGCTGGCCTTCCTGGCCGACAACCGGCCCGACCCGCTGCTGGCGACGGCCGTGCTGAGCGACACGCTGGGCAGCGCGGCTCGCGCCGACAAGTCCGCGCTGGTGTGGTTCGGCGAACCGGGCTGCGCCGCGTGCGCCGCGCTGGGCGCGTGGCTGGCCGATCCGTCGGTCGCGGCGCTGCTCGAGCCGTCGTTCGTGGTCGCGAAGATCGACCCGCAGCGCATGACCAACGGCCGGCGCGTGATGGACCGCGTCACGGGCAAGAACGGCCTGGCGACGCCGTGGATCGGCGTGATCGGCGGCGACGGCAAGCCCGCGGGCCCCGAGGCGGCCGTGGAATCACCGCTCACCGCCGAAGGCCGAGCCGCGCTGCGCGCCGCCCTGCTCAAGCACGGCAGGGGCATCGACCCCGCCGCGCTCGACGGCGCGCTCGCCAAACTTCACGCGCCCGAGCCGCGGCCCTGACCCTCGCGCACGCGCTCACGCCGCGCTCACCGCCAGCGCGGCGTTGATGAACCCCAGGTGCGAGTACGCCTGCGCGAGGTTGCCCAGCGCCAGCCCGTAGCGCGGGTCGAACTCCTCGGCGAACAGCCCCGTCGGCCCCGCGAGCGCGGCGTAGCCGTCCAGCAGTTGGCGGGCCGTGTCGCGCCGGCCGATCAGCACCAGCGACTCGATCAGCCACGCCGTGCACAGCAGGAACCCGCCCTCGCGCCCGGGCAGCCCGTCGTCGCTCTGGTAGCGGTACACCACGGGACCGTCGAGCAGGTCGGCGATCACGCGGTCCACCGTGCCGACAAACCGCGGGTCGCCGGGCGGCAGCAGGCCCGAGAGGCCGACCCACAGCGTCGCGGCGTCGGCGTGCGGCTCGCCGTAGGCGATGGTGAACGCGCCGAGCCGTTCGTCCCAACCGTTGGCCAGGATGTCCGCGGCGATCTCGTCGGCCAGCCGCTGCCAGTCGGCGTTGTGCCGGCCGGTCGCGGCCTCCTCGACCAGCAGCGCGCGGCGCACCGCGTGCCAGCACATCACGCGCGAGTGCACGTGGTGCCGGCGCGGCCCGCGGATCTCCCAGATGCCGTGGTCCGGCTCGTGCCAGCGCGCCTCGACCGCCTGCACCATCGCGCGCACCAGCCGCCAGTGATCGGGCGAGATCGGCGCGCCCCGCTCGACCAGCATCGCCGCAAGGTCCACGATCGGCGCGAACACGTCGAGCTGCACCTGGTTGGCCGCGGCGTTGCCGATCCGCACCGGCCGGCTGCCGCCGTACCCGCTCAGGCAACTGATCTCGCCCTCGGGGCCCAGGTGCCCGCCGCCGACGGTGTAGATGGGCCGGAGGCGGTCGGGCGACTCGCACTTGTCCACCACGCCCAGCACCCAGTCCAGGAACTTGAGCGCGTGCCCGGTGTTGCCCAGCCGCACCAGCGCGGCCGCGGCGAGCGCGCCGTCGCGCGGCCAGCAGTAGCGGTAGTCCCAGTTGCGCACCCCGCCGAGTTGCTCGGGGAGGCTGGTCGTCGCCGCGGCGGCGATGGCGCCCGTCGGCCCGTGGCACAGCGCCTTGATGACCAGCGCCGAACGGCGGACCAGGTCGGTGTGGACCGGCGGCAGGGACAACGCGCCAGCCCAGCCGGACCACGCACGCTGCGAACTGGCGCGGCGATCGGCCTCCGCCAGCACGGGCTCGCGCAGGCTCGCCGTGCCGTGGCGCAACTCGAGCAACACCGGCCGATCGCCGAGTTCAAACTCCGCCTCGGCGGTGTGGTGCGGGCCCGACTCGACGACGCGCCACGCCACACCGGGCGAGTAGAGCACGACGGGGTCGGGCGAGCCCTCGACCTCGACGCCCCCGTCGCGCACCACCAGTCGCGTGCCCACGCGCCCGAAGTCCAGCCGCGGCGCAAAGCGCACACGCACGCGGCCGCGCCCTTCCACCACGCGCAGCAGGTCGCACCGGCCCGCGCGCTGCCACGCCCGGCCGCCCGAGACGTCGAAGTAGTCCGTCACGTGGAAGGTGTCCCACGTCGTCCGCAGCAGGAACGAATCGCCCAGGTACGCCTGACTGCGCGGCGGCGAGCCGTCGGCAGGCCCGACGTCGAACGAGCCCGCCCCGTGCTCGCAGCCGCGCTCGGAGTCGAGCAGGTCCGCGAACAGCGCGGCCGAGTCGATCCGCGGCAGGCAGAGCCAGACCAGTCGAGCATCGGGCGAAACCGCCGCGACCGTGCGCTGATCCGACAGGATGCTGTGCCGCTCGATCGGCGCGAGGCTTCGGGAACCGAGGTACGCCGCGCGCGCCGAGGCCAGCGCGGCCAGTTGCGCCACCGCGTCGGTTGCCGAATCGACGCGCAGCGGGGCGATCGTCTGGCCGGGGCCGACCTTCACGCCCACGTCGCCCGGGCGGAGCGCGCCGAACGCGTCCTCGTCGGTCAGGTCGTCGCCGAAGAACACCGAAACCGTCGCGCCGCTCTCGTGGATGAGCGCACGAACCGCCGCGCCCTTGTCAACCGACGCGCCGAGAAGTTCGGCCACCTTGCTGCCGTGCCGAATGTGCAGAGACGGCTCGCCCGCGGCCAGTCGCTCGACCGCTTCGACCGCGCGGCGCGCGCCGCCCTCGTCGCACTTCCGGAAGTGCAACGCGACCCCCATCGGCTTGCGCTCGACGAGCGCGCCGGGGATTATCGCCGCGACGCGGTCCAGCTCCGCTCCGACGCGCTCGAGCAGCGACCGATCGGCCGCGGGGATCGGCGGGGTGCGGGTTCCTTCACGCTCCGCGCCGTGGCTGCCGACCAGTTGCACGTGGCACGGCACGCGACCGAGCCGGGCCCGCAGGTCGGCCAGGCCGCGCCCCGAGACCACGGCGACGTGGGTGTGCGGGAGCGCGGCCAGCGCGTCCAGCGCCTCGACCGCCCCCGGCAGGGGCGCTGCGCGGCCCGGCTCGTCGGCGAGCGACGAGAGCGTGCCGTCGAAGTCGGCCCCGACCAGCAGCACGGGCGAACGCGCCGCCGCGGCGAGCATGGGGTGCGCGTCGGTCATGCGGTCAGCGCTCCGAGGAAACCTTCGGCCCAGAAGCGGACGTCGTGCCTCCGGACCACGGACCGCAGCAGCGACATGTTCTGCGCGGCCTCGTCGGCGTCCATCTTCAGCGCGTGGCTGATCGCCGCGACCATGCCGTCCAGGTCGCGCGGGTTGACGAGCACGGCGCGTCGCAGTTCGCGCGCCGCGCCGGCGAACTCGCTGAGCACCAGCACGCCGGAGTTGTCGGTGCGGCAGGCGACGTACTCCTTGGCGACCAGGTTCATGCCGTCGCGCAGCGGCGTGACGAGCATGACGTCGGCCGCGACGTACCACGCCACCAGTTCGCGCCGCGTCAGCGAGCGGCGGAAATAGTGCACGGCGACGCGCCCGGGCGAGGCGTGCTCGCCGTTGATCCGGCCCACGGCGTGCTCGACCGAGGCGCGGATGCGCGCGTAGTCGGGCAGCGGGTCGCGCGTGGGCACGGCGATCTGCACCAGCACGCACCGGTCGGCCGACACCTCGCGCGTGGCGAGCAGTTCGGCGTAGGCCGAGAGGCGCTGCTCGATGCCCTTGGTGTAGTCGAGACGGTCCACGCTCAGCACGACCCTGCGCCGCGCGCCCAGCCGCTGCCGGATCGACTCCGCGTCGCGGACGACCTCCGCGTCGCGTGCCAGAGCGTCGAAGGCGTCGAAGTCGATCGAGACCGGGAACGAGCCGCAGCGCACGGCCCGACCTCCGAACTCCAGTTCGCTGTCGGTGCCCACGGCCGTGGTGTACCGGCGCGCCAGGCGCGAGAAGTTCTGCATCGCCGCCTGCGTCTGGAAGCCGACCAGGTCGGCCCCGAGCAGCCCGCGGAGGATGTCGGTCCGCCACGGCAGCCAGGCGAAGAGTTCCTCCGGCGGGAAGGGCACGTGCATGAAGAACCCGATGCGCAGGTCGGGCTTGAGTTCACGCAGCATCGCGGGCACGAGTTGCAGGTGGTAGTCGTGGACCCACACCACGTCGCCGCGCCGCGCCGCGCGGGCCGCGGCGCGGGCGAACCGCCGGTTCACCTCGACGTACGCCCCCCACCACTGCCGGTTGAACTCGGGCGTCCGCACCGCGTCGTGGTAGAGCGGCCAGAACGTCCGGTTGCTCATGCCGTTGTAGAAGTGCTCCTCGTCGCGGCGCGACAGCGCGACCGGCACTATGCGCACGTTGTCGGCCCAGAACGGCCGCGGCCCGCGCCCCGGCGACCCGGACCAGCCCACCCACGTGCCGCCGAACTGCTCGAGCACCGGCTCCATCGCCGAGACCAACCCGCCCGGGGATCGCTCCCACCGCGCGCCTGCGCCCGCGCCGACACGTCGGACCGGCAGGCGGTTGGCGACCACGATGAGCGAGGGGCGCTTGGGCATGCCGGGGCGGGAGTCCTTTGCCTGCAAAGCGCACCGCGCCGGCACCGCGGGATCGACGCCGGAGCGACGCACCCGGTTGTGAGACCCGCCGCGGAGGGTTCGGCCGCGGCGCGCCGGAGAGCGCCGGCGGCTACACGCCGCCGACGGTGATGCCGACCGGCTGCGGGCGGACGCGGTGCGTCGGCTCGATCACCAGCCCCAGCGGCACGCGACGGCCGCCCGGCGGCGTCGGCGGGATGCCGGACTGATCGATGTGCCGCTGGATGGCCATGATGCCCTCGAGCAACTGCTCCGGGCGCGGCGGGCAGCCGGGGATGTACACGTCGACCGGGAGATACTGGTCGCACCCCTGCACGACGGCGTAGGTGTCGAACACCCCGCCGGTGCTGGCGCACGCGCCCATCGAGATGACCCACTTCGGCTCGGTCATCTGCTCGTAGATGCGCTGCAGCACGGGCATCGTCTTGATCGCGATGCGCCCCGCGACGATCAGCAGGTCGGCCTGGCGCGGCGAGAAACTCATGCGCTCCATGCCGAACCGGGCCAGGTCGTACCGGCTCGACGCGGCGGCCATGAGTTCGATGCCGCAGCACGCGGTCGCGAAGGGCATCGGCCAGAGCGAGCTGCGGCGCGCCCAGTTGATCACGCGCCGGAGTTGCGTGGTCAGAAACCCGTCGACAGGCAGTGCTGCTTCGATGCCCATGGTGCGTTCGGTCCTGTGGTGAACTTCAGTTGCGCTGCGGCGCGGGCGGCAGTCGCGAGCCCGAGCGGTTGCTGGGCGGCTTGCCCCAGAACCAGTCGTCGATCTTGCCGCTCTCCTGGTACGGCTCCGACACCGTGTACTGGTCCGCGCCAAAGCCCGTCGCGCGGGTCACGCGCGTGTAGCAGCCCGCGCAGCACGCCGCGGCGACGGCCAAGGCCGCCAGCGCAAGCGGCGGGACCGGGCGGGGCAGGACGCGGGCTGTGCCTGTCGTCGGCATGGGCGAACTCCTGTCGGTGCCTCTCAGGCAAGGGTAGCCGCGGGCGGGCCCTCGTGCGACCGAGCGTCGGCCGCACCGCGGGATGTCCCGCCCTGAGCGGCGGGGGTGCCGATCCGCGGCTGCCCGCCGTGGGCGACGATCGAGGCGAGGGTCTGGTCGCCGACGGCCTCGACCTGCACGCGGTGCAGCCGGTCCACCGCCTCGTCGGGCTCGGCGGAGCCCGCCAGTTCGTAGCCCAGTTCGAGGATCTCGGCCACGCGGATGCTCGACGGCGAGCGTGCGAGCACGAAGGTCGGCTCGGCCTCCTCGCGATCGTTCTCGAGCCTGTGCAGCAGGCCGCGCTCGCTGAGTTTGGCGAGCACGAGCCGCACCACCGGCTCGGGCAGGCGTGTGGCCTTGGTCAGCGACGGCGCGTCCTCGGCGCGTCCCGCGTCGAACCCGCGCGCGATGGCCGACAGCACGACCAAGGCCGCGGCGGGGTCCACGAGCGTCGGGCCGATGTCCAGGAACGGCTGGGCGCGGGTGTTGGCCCGGCCGTGCTGGAGTTGGTAGGCGATCTGCAGGCCGAAGAGCACGATCAGCCAGGTGAAGTAGACCCACAGCAGGAACAGCGGGATGAGCGCCAGCGCGCCGTAGATCTTCGCGTTGAAGGTCGAGTACGCCAGGTACTGCGTGAAGGCCCACTTGCCCGCCTCCCACAGCAGCGCGCTGGCCAGCGCGCCGACCAGCGCGGGGCGGAACTTCACCTTCGTGTTCGGCACGCAGATGTAGGCCAGCAGGAAGAAGCCGGTGCTGATGAGCACGGTCACCGCGTAGCCGGTCGCCGAGATCGTCAACGCGCCCGAGCCGAGGCTGTAGCCGTGGTCGGTCGCCATCTTCTCCACGCGCCCCGCGAACTGCTGCCCGACGTAGAACGTCGACAGCAGCGCCAGCGGGCCGAGCGTCAGCAGCGTCCAGTACTGCATGATCCGGCGGATCCAACTCCGACCGCGCGGCACGCGGTAGATCTGGTTGAACGCGCGCTCGATCTCCACCAGCATCGCGATCGCGGCGTAGATCAGCGTCACCACACCGATGAAGCCGATGGCCTTGAACGAGATCGTGTTCACACGCTCGATCAGCCCCGTGATCCACTTGTCGATGCCCGGCGGCGGCGGCGGCGGCGCGTCGCCCGCGGGATCGGGCGCGGCGTCGGGCGCCGGCGCTGCGGCTGGCGGCGGCGGCGGGCCCATCATGTCATCGAACCACGTGCCGCCCGCGCCCCCGCCGGCGTTCTCGTTCACGGCGATGCTCGACAGGCCCGTGTACCACAGCGCGCGCTCGACCACCGTGCGCACGTGCTCCTCGGACGCGAAGTACTTCACCGCCACCAGCGCGACGATCAGCACCGGCAGCAGCCCGAAGATCGTGCGGTAGGCCAGCGCCGCGGCCATCTGCGGGAGACGCGACCGCTGCGCATCGGCCGCGGCCGAGCGGAGCGTCGCCGTCGTCGACTCCGTGCGCTTCTTGAACAACCCGCCGCCGCGGGCCGCTCTGGCCTGCGCGTTCGGGATGCCCGTGAGCGCGCCGCTGGCGGCGGGGCGCGCCGGCTCGGTCGATGCACGGTCGGAGTTGGGTCGGGGCTTGCCGAGCATGGTTCTCCCGTTCAGGGTTGATCGGCCTTCGGACCGCCGCGGATGCGTCCTGGTCGCGTGCCCCGCGGGCCCCGCCGCGGGCCGGCGGGCCTGTTGCGTCTGCGCGTCACGGCCGGCGCGTCGCCCATGCCGGCCGCGGCGAGGAGTTCGTCGATCTCGTGCCCGCGAAGTCTGCGCCAGTCGCCGCTGACGATGCCGCGGAGCGAGACCGGGCCGATCGCCAGCCGCACCAGCCGCTTGACCTTCAGCCCCGCCTCGAACAGCAGGGCGTCGATGCGGAGTCTGGGCGATTCGCGGAGCGTGACCTCGAGCGTCGTGTCGGGCCCATCGCTCGGAGCGACCTGCAGGGCCGGGGCGGCACCATCGGCCCGCGGCCCCAGCGACGCCGCGACCTTGCGCTCGATGCGGCCCAATACGTCCTGCCCGACGCGGCCGCGCACGACCACGCGGTAGGTCCGCGGCACGCCGTAGCGGGCGTGCGTCAGGCGGTTGGCCAGTTCGCCGTCGTTGGTCAGCAGGACCAGCCCGGTGTCGTGGAAGCCCAGCCGACCCACGGGGAACAGCCGCGGCAGGCCCTTGCCCCTGACCAGATCCAGCACCGTGCGGCGGGCCCCCCGGGCGTCCTCGTCGCCGACGCGGCCGCTTGCGGCCGATGCTCCCGCGGCATCGGTGGTCGACGACAGGGTGTTATCGGGCTTGTGCACGGCGATGTAGACGCGGGATTCGCGCGTGGCGCGGGGCGAGGATTCGATCCGGACCTCGCGGCCGTCGACGCGCACGCGGTCGGTGCGCGGGTTGATGAACACCGGCAGGTCGCGGACGGTCCGCCCGTTGACCTGCACGCGTCCGGCCTCGATCATCGCCTCGCAGTCGCGGCGCGACGCGACGCCCGCGTCGGCGAGGGCGCGCTGGAGCCGCACGGCGTTTCGGGATCGTGTGACCTGCTGCACGGCCAATGGTACGCCCGACAGGCAAAAAGCCCCCGGCGCGCGGGCCGGGGGCTCGGGGATCGACGTGGATGACGCGGTTCAGAATCGCGGCGAGATGATCTGCTGGGCGCGGGCCAGCGAGTTCTGGAAGCCGATGTAGAACTTGGTGTCGTAGGTCGAATCGAACTGACCCGAGAGCGGGCGGAGCGCGTCGACGAAGCGGAACACGCTCGGGAAGTTGACCGAGTTGCTCGCCATGACCGGCGTGGGCGCGACGGGCACGGCGATGTTGCCCTCCATCCGCAGGCCGGCCATCTCGCCGATGCGGCGCGCGACCGCCGCGGTGAGTTGGGTGATGAGGTTGTCGACGCCCGCCTGGCTGGGCTCGATGCCGAGCACGCCCAGCGAGGAGAGGAAGACGACGGCCTCGTCGGTCTTGTTGATGTTGAACGAGTCGGAGCGCTGGGCCGCGCCGAAGGTGTCGTTGTTGAAGAACTGGCTCGGCTCGGCGTTGCCGGCGAGGAAGACCGTGGAGAACGGCTGGCCCTCGAACGCCGCGGGGCTGGTCGAGATGCGGACGTCGAGGTTCGCCGCCAGGAAGATCTCGTTGAGGTTGGCGACCAGCCGCTGGATGACGTAGTCGTTGACGCCGATGCCGTCGATCTGGCCGGAGAAGCCCAGGACCGACGCGTTGAACGGCTCGATGTTGGTGGTGATCCCGCTGCCGGCCTCGAGCCAGTCGATCACGCCGCCGAGGGTTTCGAGCAGGACGTTCTGCGGTGCGGTGTTGATCGCGCCGCGGCCGCGGGTCAGGACGTCGAGCGTGTAGTCCGAGCGGATCGCGCCCTGCAGGTAGATCGCGTACGCCGCCGGGACGGGGCTGCCGAAGCCCTGCGCGCCCGGCACGATGAACTCCATGAAGAAGTCGCCCTGGTCGTCGTAGCCGTACTTGTTCTGCGGCGTCTTGAACATCGCCGCGTCCTGCCCGCCGATGGGCAGGAACTCGGACGGCGCGGCGACCAGTCGCGCGTCGCCGAAGCCGGTGCCCTGCGGCACCTCGAAGATGCCCAGGATCGCGTCGCCGAGCAGGTCGATGCTGCCGAAGGTCAGGCCCTGGCGGTCGCGCCCGGCGATGACCTCGGACAGGCCGATGTTCGAGCCCGTCTCGGTCAGCCGGAGCGTGATGCGGATGCGCGTGCCGGGGGCGATGGGCTGGCCGTTGTTGAGGTGGTAGACGTCGATGTCGGGCTGGACCGTGGTGGGGTTGCCCGCCGCGCCCGGCGTGCCGATGGCCGACTCGACGGTCTGGCGGATCACGTCGTCGCGCGTGCCCCACAGGCCGTCGGCGCCGGCGCGGCGGATCGACACGATACCGTCGGTGCTGGTGCCGCGGACCACGTCGTCGCGCGTGTTGGGGATGCCGTCGGGCCCGTAGTCGAGCGTGAAGGTGTAGCGGCCGATGACGATGGTCTGCTGGTCGTCGGCGGTGCCGAAGACGTTGTCGGTGCCGGCGAAGGCGCGCGGGACGGGGGCGTTGACGAGGTTCACGCCGTCGCCCGAGTCGGTGTCGCCGCGGAAGCCGGTGTCGCCGTCGTCGAAGACCTCGATGTCGAAGCGGTAGTTGCCGATCGATCCCGGCGCGGGCTGGCCGGCGTTGATGGCGTTGACGCTGGCGATGTTGACCTGCGCCAGGTTGCTGGCGATGACGATGTAGTAGGTGCCGGTGACAGTGACGAGGTAGTTGTCATCGCTGGAGAGTTCGCCCTGCTCCAGCGGCGCGTTGGGCAGCGAGAGGATCGGGCCGGACTGGCCGCCGAACTGGTTGCCGAACAGGCCGCCGAAGGGGTCGTTGGGGTCGAACGCGCCCAGGCCCGCGTTGCCGGCCAGCAGTGTGCCGGTGGCGTCGTAGATGCCGCGCGAGGCGCGCTGCGCCACGCCCTGCATGCCGCCCAGGCGGAGGATCTGCCCGGCGCGGAGCGTGATGCGGTACACGTCGACGTCGGCACCGGCGCGGAAGGTCGTCGCGTTGGCGTCGGGGTGGTCGCCGATGCTGCCGCGGATGGTGTAGACGCGGTTGGTGTCGGGCAGGCCGTCGGAGGTGTAGTTGTTGTCGAGGACGAGGTCGAGGTCGATCGCGCCGTAGAAGTCGATGGTGGGATCGGACGCCGGGTTGCCCGCGTTGATCTTGTCGCCCGCGTCGCCGACGATGTCGTCGGCCGAGAAGTCGTCGCCGGTGACGCCGTCGCCGTTGCCGTCCAGTCGCGACGACTGCGAAGCGCCGCGCAGCACGTTGGCGTCGAGCACGAAGCGGTACACGCCGGGGCCGGGCACGCCCGGCGCGACCGGCAGGTTCCGGCTCGTGATGAGGGTCGAGAAGGAGACGGTGGCGCGGAGCGAGGCCGGGTCGTAGGCCAGGACGTAGTCCACGCCCTCGGCCAGGCCGATGAGCACGCCGCCGCCGCTGCGGACCTCGAAGATCGACAGCGCGGGCGAGAGCGTGCTGGAGTTGATGGCCTGGTTGAACTGGAGCGTGGCGACGTAGACGCGCCCGACCTCGTTGACCTGCAGGTCCACGACCTGCACGGGCACGGGGCCGGCCGTCAGCCGCGTGACGCGGAAGTTGCCCGCCGACTCGAAGTTGGCCCCGCCCACGCGCACCGGCCCGATCGTGCCGGTCGAGATGACGCGGAACTGCTGCGAGTTGAACTGCGAGCCGGTCTGCGTGCCGACGATGGTGACGCTGCCGATCGACGAGCGGCCGTCGTCGGCGCGGTCGTCGCTGGTGCCCAGGAAGCCGTCCACGCCGCGGAGCACGCCGGCGGAGATGTCGGAGCGGCGGAAGTTGCCGCCGATGAGCACCTGGCCGATGACGCCGTCGGTGACGACGTCGGCCGCGCGGCGCTGGTTGATGGTGTTGCCGAACTTGGCGTCGATGCCGAGGTCGACGCCGGCGAGGAACGCCGAGCCGTCGACGTCGCCGGTGACGTTGACGGTGGTGATCTCGTCGCGTGCCGAGACGCGCGAGTCGGTCACGGTCCCGGCGCGGAAGGCGCGGATGATCTTGCCGGCGCGGAGCCCGGCGCGGTTCATCGAGCCCGCGTCGAACGAGGTCACCTCGCGGTCGGAACTGATGTTGCCCGCGAACACGTCGAGGATGCTGACCGTGCCGATGTTGAGCGCCACGACCGTCTGCTCGGTCTCCGACGTGGTCGTGCCCAGCGCGCCGTTCACGCGGAACGAGCGGAGGTCACGCGCCAGCAGGTGGCCGGCGGGGAACGAGCCGGCGGTGAAGGTCTGGATGTCTCCGCCCGAGCCGACCGTGCCGGTGGTGTTGAGCACGCCGAAGGTGGCGTTGCCCAGCGCGCCGTCGGCGTAGACGCTGGACGCGCCCTGCAGCGTGCCGTTGACGGTCACCGCGCCGAGCACGGCGTTGTTGGCGCCCAGGATGCTCAGGCTCGTCAGCGTCCCGTCGAGCGCGGTGACGGTGATGTTGCTGGCCGAGGTCGTGTTGCGGAACACGATGCGGCGCTGCGACGCGTCCCAGAAGACCTCGCCCGGCCCGTTGAAGAGCACCGAAGCGCGCTCGCCGGTGCCCGGCAGCGTGAGGTTGAACGCCGCGCCGGCCGCGATCGGCACCGCCGAGATCGAGGGCGAAGCGATGAGTTCCGGCAACGACGAAGCGAGGTTCCCGCCCGCGTTGCGCTGGATGTTGCCCGCCGTGGTCCCGATGAACCCGTCGGCGAAGGCCTTGACGCCCGTCGAGCCGGGGCCGACCGAGACGTTGGCGATGCTCGAAACGCCCGGGCCCGTCCGGTTGTTGGCGTTGCCGTACCGGCCGCCCGGCGCGGCGGAGATGCCCGCGACGATGCGCGTGTTGGCGACCTTGCCGGTGAACACCACCGAGCCGATGTCGCCCGAGCGGATCACGTCGTAGTTGTCGGTGTTGCGCTGGCCACCGATGCGGTTGTCGGCGCCAAGGTCCACCACGCCCGAGATCACGATCAACCCGCCCGCGGTCGCGCCGACGACCGACTGGATGAAGTCGCCCGCGGCGATGAACGTGTTCTGGCCGCGCGTCAGGCCGTCGTTGCCGAACCGCGTGGCGGAGACCGTGCCGATGCTCTCGCCGGCGAAGATGCCCGCCTCCCAGACGCTGCCGTCGGTAACGATCGACCCGATCGTCGTGCGGGCGCGGATCTGCGGGCCGTCGATCGCGGCCGTGCGGATCGTGCCGGGGGGCAGTTGGTTGCGCTGGCCGCCCGAGGGGCCGAAGGGCCTGTTGGGCCGCAGCGCGTTGGCGATGCCGATGTGACCGAGGAAGCCGTCGTCGCCGCGCAGGACCTGGATCGAGCCGATCGAGCCGTCGGCCTCGACGTTGCCGAGCAGGTGCCCGCCGCGGATGGTGATTGAGGTGATGTTGCCGTCGCCGGCGAAGACGCGGTAGCCCTTGCGGAAGGAGCCGTTGGTGATGAGGATCGAGCCGATGCCGCCGGAGTAGGAGATGATGTCGCCGGCCCAGTCGCCGTCGATCTGCACGGCGTTGATGCGGCCGAAGGCGACGATGTTGCCGACGCTGACCAAGTCGTTGATCGGTGTCGCGCTGACCCGCCCGGCGCGGACCGTGCCGGTGATGTTCTGGCCGACGAGGATGTCGTTGTAGATCTGGCCGGTGGTCGCGGTGACGTTGCCGAGGTTGCCGCGGATGTCCAGCGCGCGGTCGCGCCCGTCGATGCTCCGGCCGATGTTGCGGCCGGCGACGATCGTGGTCGCGTCGTTGAGGATGGTGAGGTCGACCAGCAGGTCGCGCCCCGCGCGGAGCGTGCCAAGCGTGCCGTCGCTCGCGTCGGTCGTGGTGATCGACATGTCCACGTCGTTGCCGACCGACTCGATGGTACCGATCTCGCCCGACGACTCGACGCGGCCCTGCATGCGGCCCTGCGAGCGGATCAGGTCGATGCGGCCGTCCGGGCCGGTCGAGAGGATCTCGGTGAGCGTGATCTCGCCCGCGGCGATGATCTGCAGGATCGGGCCGGCGATGGCGAACGACGACGAGCGGATGTCGCCGCCGACGGTCAGGTTGCGCAGGCTGCCGGAGACGATGGTCGAGGCGCGGAGGTCGTTGCGCGCCAGGACGTTGAAGATCTCGTTGTTCACCGCGATGCTGACGCGGACGATGTTCCGCGCCGCGATCGCGCCGAACAGGCGGCCGCCCAGGTCGATGTCCAGGTCGGACATGTCGCCGTTCTGACCGTTGGTCTGGATGTTCTGCGCGTTGAGCGAGGCCTCGATCCGCGACACGCGGATCTCGTCGGGGCGGCCCAGGCGCGTCGAGTTGCGGAACGCGTCGGCGCTGACGGTGCCGATGCTGCCGCTGGTCGAGAGGAACGACGCGTCGTACACGCCGCCGGTGATGGTGACCTCGGTGATCGACGTGCCGCGGATCCACGTGCCGAACAGGTCGCTGTTGATCGCGCGGACCAGCCGAACGTTGCCGCCGTAGTAGTTGACGTCGCGGACGCGGTTGGACAGCCAGAAGTCGTCGATCGGCCCGGCCTCGATGTAGGCCTCCTGGAACCGGCCGTTGGTCAGCGTGACGTTGTTCAGGCCGAACACCGCGTTGGGCAGGCCGACGGGGTCCTCGGTGCCGATCGTGTCGCGCGGCGCGGCATCGATGTTGCCGGCGATGATCACCCCGCTGATCACGGCGTTGGTGCCGGTGACGAGCACGATGTCGTCGTCGGCGAAGATGCCCGCCGCGGCGAACGGCGACGCGCCCGACCCGCGCAGGCCCATGCCGACGTTGATGACGTTGATCGCCACCGCGTAGACGTTGCCCTCGATGCCCTCGAACACGCCGGGCGCGGCGACGCCGTCGGAGTTGGCGACCAGCCGCAGCAGGTGCCCGGCCTCGACGATCACGTCGCCGACGGTCCCGCCAACGTCGACGTTGCGCAGGTCGCCGCCGCGGACGACCACGCCGTCGAGCCAGCCGTCGATGGGCGAGCCGAGGTCCTCGAGCGGCGAGAGCGGGTCGTAGTCGGGGTTGGTGATGTCGACGAAGATGCTGCCGTCCCAGTCGGCGTCCTCGGTGGCGACGCCGTCGATCGCCTGGCCGTTGACGCCCAGCGGCCCGCCCACGCCGCCCTGGCGGCCCTGCGCAAGGCCCAGCCACGGGCCGAGTCGCGACGGGCCCGCGCCCGAGGTCTGCGTGCGGCCGAGGCTGCCGGTGCCGATACGCACCTCGCGCAGCGCCGCGGCGTCGATGGCGACGATGTCGCCGCGCTGCGTCTCGTTGCGGATGACGTTCAGCGGCGTGCCGGTGACGTCGATGCGCCAGACGTCCATCTCGGCCACGCCGTTGAAGATGATGCTGGGGAGGTTCGAAGTCGAAGTGATGCTGAGCCGGCCGATGCTGACGACGCCGGGAATGAGGCCGGTGAAGACCAGTTCGGCGCCGTCCTGCAGGTCGGCGTTGATGCGCGCGAAGGCCACGCCCTGCGAGCCGTCGATGGGCAGGACGCGGATGGTGGCGGTGGAGAGGAAGGCGTTGGGCCCGCCGCCGCGGATGCGGACGGAGAAGGTCGCGCCGCCGTCGTCGACGAAGGTGATCGGCGTGTTGTAGACCAGCGGGGTGACGACGTTGGTGTCGGCGCCGCGCTGGATGAGGTTGAAGTCGGCGAAGCGCAGGTCGGAGCCGGTGCCCATGCGGAACACGGGCGTGCCGTTGATGATCTGCCCGCCGGGGAACTCTGAGCCCGCGCCGCCGTTGTTGTTGCCGACGATGAACTGGTCGATGATCGAGAAGTTGGACGTGATGACGGTCAGGCCCAGGCCGTTGACGTAGGCGCCGACGAGGATCTGGCCGATGTGGCCGGGCTGCCCGGTGGTGCCCGAGCGGATGTTGACGATGCCGGCGCGCGAGTCGGGGGCGGGGTCCTGGTCGGAGGCGAGCGCGCCGCGGATGTCCAGGATGCCGATGCGCCGGCCGGCGCGGATGTCGCCGTTGGTCAGGTCGCCCTGGGTCACGCCGATACCGACGGCGGGCGACTGCCCGGTGACGAGCACGCCCAGGTCGCGCCCGACGAAGACCTGCGCGCCGTTGATGTCCGAGCCGGTGGTGATGTTGTACAGGTCGCCCGACACGGTGACCGTGCTGGCCGAGTAGTTGAACAGGTCGTCGACGTTCTGGTTGTTGTTCAGGACCGCGGTCGGATCGCCTTCCATCTGCGAGCCGTCGATGAAGCCGGTGCCGATGCGCACGGAGCCCATCGAGCCTGCGCCCAGGCTGAGGAAGAACGGGTCGTTGAACCCGCCCGCGCCCGACACGACGCGCAGCGCGCCCAGCGTCACCGGCGCCATGCCGACGATGGTGAGGTCGTAGGGCGTGGTGGTGCCGACGGCGCCGCCGGGCGCATTGACAACCAGGTAGTAGACGTCGGCGTAGTCGGGCCGGAAGCGGATGACGCTCAGGCCGAGGTTGTTGCCGTTGGGGCCGCGCCCGGGCGCGCCGAGGTCCGAGGCGGCCAGCGGCCGCCCGTCTCGGTCGACGACGCGGAAGTAGCGCGCGCCGTCGCCCTGGATAACGACCTCGCGCGTCGGGTCGGCCGGGAAGGCGAACACGTCCGCCGAGTCGAAGCCGGTGTTGATCGGGTCGCCGCCGCCGAGCGAGCCGACGACCCGGGCCGCGGTGCCGTTGTAGCCGATGAACTCGGCCGAGAGCAGCGAGTCGTTGCGGAAAAAGCCGTTGCCGAAGAAGACGTTCTGGTTGGCGCGGTTGGGGTTGGCGTTGAGCGTGGCGGCGAAGGTGTCGGTCTCCTCGCCGGCAAAGCGGTACATCACCTCGCGTTCGAAGTAGGTGAGGAAGTCCAGTCGCGGGCGGTTGGCGTTGTTGATGTCTCCCTGGACGTTGATGTCCAGCGACGAGCGGCCGCCGATGGCGATCTCGCGCGCCGTGCGCCCGACGACCAGTTGCGCGTTGGTGGGGTTGATGACGAAGTTGTCGTCGCGCACCCACATCGACGCATCGCCGGCGACGATGAACGAGCCGAGGTCGCCCGCGACGCTGACCGAGCCGAGTTGCAGGCCGGCGTTGTAGCGCTCCAGCGCACCGGTGAACTGGCTGGAGCCGTGCACGATGCCGTGCACCACCACCGAGCCCATCGACGCCCCGCCGGTGACGAAGATGCCCTGGTCGCCGCGGACGAAACCCGCCTGCGTGAACGTCGGCTGCGCGAGGTACTGCCCCGGCGTGGCGTTGTTGCGGACAAAGGGCGAGCCGATGATGAGCGACCCCGGCCCCGGCGGCAGGCCGATGACCTGCGGCGGCGTCGTGTTCGTCACCCCGTACCCGAAGCCCGCGTCCTCGAACGCGTCGTACAGGCCGAGGAAGTCGTCCGGGAACGCGAAGGTGAACCCCATCTGGTTGTCGATCACGCCGCCGATCATCGTGAGGTTGGTCAGCGCGTTGGACCCGCTGATGATCACGCGGCCGATGCCGTCGTTGAAGTCGGGCACGCCGTCGTCGTTGGGGTCGACGTTGGGCACGTCGACGCCCTCGGGCGCGCCAAGGTCGATGCGTCGCTGGATGTCGCGCCCGTACAGGTCGAGGAACTGCACGCTCGCGCCGGCCGGACCGGTGAACGAGACGCTCACGCCGAAGATGCGGTTGCTGATGAAGTCGGTGAACCGCCCCGGCGGGTACACGACCGTGATGTCGTCGAGAACAAAGATGTCCTGGTACAGCGCGTTGTCGGGCGCGGTCTGCGCGCTGGAGAACCGCACCGCGTCGAAGCCCGCGGCGAAGTTCAGGTCGAAGCGCACGCCGCCGCCGACCACGGGCGCGCCCAGCGCGGCCAACTGCGCGCCCAGGAACGTCGCGACCACCTGGCCGTTGCGCAGCAGCGAGATGCGCGTGCCGTCGTCGGTGGTGCGCAGACCGTCGCCGTCGCCGGGCAGTTCGGTCGCCAAGGTCGCCGCGCGGATGGTGAAGGCCGCGAAGGTCGTCAGGCGCGGCGTGGGGTTGTTCTCCTGCACGCCGTCAAAGAACGAGAAGGTGACCTGGTCGTTGACCTGCAACTGGATGCGGAGGTCGAGGTCGTTGGCCCCCGCCATGCCGGGGTCGGGCCCGGGCACCAGCCGCACCGCGCCCGCGGCCTGCGTGGCGTAGGAGATGCGGATGTCGGAGCCTTCGAAGAACGTGCCGCTGGGCGGGATGGCCGGCACGCCCTGGGTCCAGAACCCCATCTCGTCGGCGAACTCCTCGACGACGGTGACGGGCGCAACCGGATCGGGGATCGGCGCAAAGAGGTACGGGATCACGTAGCCGAACTGCGCGGTGACGGTGCCCAGCCCCGTGGTCGGGTCCACCTGGTCGGGCCCGATGGTCAGCGTGAACAGCAGCCGGCGCTCTTCGAGTTGCTCAAGGCCGTGCATCTCCGCCGCGCCGGCGCGACGCGCCAACCGACCGGGCGCGCTGGCGCGCTGCCTGAGAGTGAACAGACCGGCGAGCGTGTTGAGCATCGAAGATCCCGCGCGACGGAACTTCTTCATGGCGACTCCTGCCTTGGCTGCGGGGCCCGCCGCGGCGACTTTGCGCATGCGGCGGACGGGATGTCCTCTGGACGGTTGCGGCGGCCGGCGCTCCTGCCGGACGCGGGGTCCTCTGGTGGGGCGGCGGCTCCCGCGAGCCGCGTGTCCTTCGCCCGCAAATGGCCGGGACGATAGGGCCGACAGGTCGTGTCAGCCAAAGCGTCGGGCCTCGCGGGCGGTGCCCGCCTGTCGCGGGCCGGGTGGGCCGTTGCCGGTGCGCTGCCGAACCCCGGTGTCCATCGGAGCGCTCCAGCGGCCCGCGAGCCAGCAGACTAACGGATGCGGTGCGCACTCGCAAGTCGATGCCGACCCTCTGGTTCCAACCCGCGGAACCGCCCGAACGCGTCGGGCAGCACCTCGGGTCGTGCGCGATACGGACCCCGCTCGGTCGCGGTTTCACGCGCCCCGCTGATTGCTTCGACGTTCCGGTGTTTTCTCCGTCCTTACGCGGGCACGGTTATTCGGACCCGCACGCCGCGGCCAACCCACATCACCCGCAGGCTTCCGCAGGCGATGTCGCCGCAAGCCGCTTGCGCGCTGGCCGCGCGGCAACCGCTTCCCGATTCCAACCGTCGCTCGACCCGATTCTGGAGGCCATCCGTGACACACACCCACGCCGCACGCCGCCCAAACTCTCCGACGTTGTTCGACGCACTGGAACCGCGTTGCCTGCTCGACGCAACTGCTTTGCTCGACGATGTTTACGAGAACAACGATGTCCCGCGGCAGGTCCTGACCGCGGAAAACGGGCCCAATAGCCCCAATCTCGGGGATGTCCACTCCGATGTTGACCTTCGCCGCCTGGTGTTGGCCGACTCGGCCGACTGGTTCCGCTTCCGACTGCCGCGGCAGGGCGGGCCGGGCGACGAGGCCGCCATCTCGTTCCGCAACCGCGCCGGGAACCTGGACCTGGAACTCTACAACGGCCGCGGGCGGGTGCTGCTGGATGCCAGCCGAACCAACGACTCCACGGAGGCGATGAGCCTCGAGGGCCTGTCGCGCGGGTGGTACATGGTCCGGATCATCGGGCGCGACGGAACGACCAACCCCAACTATCGACTCACGATCTCGGCCCCCACGGGCGGCGTGCAGCCGGGCGAGAACCCGGTGGTCGGCGAGGCCAACGACTCGATCGCCGGCGTGGACACCGCCGCGCCGGGCGCGGCCGGCTCGCCCAACCTTGGTGCGATCTCCGGGTCGCTCACGCTCGCGGGCCTGACGCTCGACGATGCGCGCGACATCTTCCGGTTCACGATCGGCACGACGCCGGGCCAAGCCGCGGCGGTGCGGATCATCTCCGACACGCCGTTCAACCTGTCGCTGTTCAACGCCGACCGCGAGTCGGTCGGTTTCGCGGCGGGCTACATGGGCCAGACCTCTCTGGACCTGTCGGACCTCGCGCCCGGGACGTACTACGTGCAGGTGACGCACTACGTGCTGGGCCTGCCCGGCGCGTTTGACTACACGCTGGAGTTTGACGTGGGCGGCGCGACGTGGGCGTGACAGGCGGGGGAGATTCAATCGGCGACGGCCCTTCGGACCCACGCGACGGGCAGAGTGAGCACCTCGTTGCCCTCGCTGTCAAGCAGTCGGACATCGGCGGTGCCGTGAACCGGAAGCGGGCCGGAACTCAGTACCAATGTCACTCGAACGATGGCGCTGTCATTGGCTGGCAGCAAGCGAACCTGAGCCGCCTCAGCGAAGGGCGACCCCGGATCAGACCGCACGACGGCCCGGTGCGCCGGGCAAGGCTGACCGTGCGGCGGCAGAACTTCAACGACCAGCTAGCGTGGTGATCTAGAAAAAAGCGCAACCGTTTGCGGCGTGGCGTGTATCGACTCCGGGGTAATCTGGAGTCGAAGGATGAGCACACGAACGCCGTTGAATCTGACCGATGTGGAGCGGGATGAACTGCGTGCGCTGGTGCGGCAACCCCGGACGCCGCGGGCGTTGGCCGACCGCTGCAAGGTGGTGCTGCTGGACGATTCCGGCCTGACCTACGCGGCCATCGGCGCCAAGATCGACATGCGCGAGCAGACCGTGCTGAAGTGGAGGAGCAGGTTCCTCAGGCACCGGCTGGCGGGGCTGAAGGACCTGCCGCGGCCGGGGGTCGGGAAGACGATCACCGACGAGCAGGTCGCCGAGGTGGTGCGCAAGACGCTGCACGAGAAGCCGCCGGACGCGACGCACTGGAGCACGCGATCGATGGCCGCGGCGACGGGCATCTCGCGCACCAGCATCAACACCATCTGGCGGGCGTTCAACCTGCAGCCGCACCGCACCGAGACGTTCAAGCTCTCAACCGACCCGAACTTCGTCGAGAAGACGCGGGACATCGTGGGGCTGTACATGAGCCCGCCGGAGAACGCCGTGGTGATCTGCTGCGACGAGAAGAGCCAGATGCAGGCGCTGGACCGCACACGGCCGCTGCTGCCGATGCGTCCGGGCACGCCCGAGCGTCGCACGCACGACTATCACCGGCACGGCACCAGCAGCCTGTTCGCGGCGTTGATGGTCAAGACCGGCGTGGTGATCGGCGAGTGCCACCGCCGCCACCGGCACCAGGAGTTCATCAAGTTCCTGAACACCATCGACGAGGTGGTAAAGGCGACCGAGCCCGGGGGAACAGCGGTGCACATCGTGCTGGACAACTACGCCACGCACAAGACGCCCGCGGTACAGCGCTGGCTCAAACGTCATCCCGAGTACCACATGCACTTCACGCCCACCAGCGCGAGCTGGCTCAACCAGGTCGAGCGCGTGTTCGCCGACCTGACCCACAAACAGCTCCGCCGCGGCGTGTTCACCAGCGTCGCGGCACTCGAAAAAGCCGCCATCGACTACATCGAGACCCGTAACGAAGAC
>CALKJW010000042.1 GCA_937995595.1 uncultured Phycisphaerales bacterium
TTCCACCCAACAATTTGTCGGGTCTCACACAAATTACATTACATTAATTTAAACTCTTATATTTAGCAAACCAATCAAGTAATATGCAAGTATTATATATCATTTAAAAGAGAAAATTCTGCTCTTTAATCTGGATTATACGTTTAAAATTTTACCTAAATCAAGAATCAGTGAATTTTTATTTTTATTTAAAAATTATAAATATTATTTTCTTTTATTTATTTTTCAATAACTTGATTTTTGTTGCCTATATCAACTACATTATTTTTTCAAATGAAGGAACAGATTCATAGCTAAAAGGTTCAAGTTTGAAAATATGATCTTATATTTTTAAGTATCAATGAAAAATCACAATTTTTAGAAATTTATATATTTTTTTATTTATATTTTAATTCAACTCAAAATTTTTGCTAAAGCTTTCATTCTCTGATTTGTGAATATCACACCATGAAATGCACAATTTTGTTCTCTTTCCAATGAGGGTATTCGCATCAAGATATGATGGATGGTTTAAAAGTTATGAAAGCTTAAGGAAGAAAGGTTCTGATGTTGCATGCATGCAACACTCGCTAGAAAAGGGTTAAGCTTTCATAACTTTTAAACCATCCATCATATCTCTATGCAAATACCCTCATTGGAAAAAAACTTCATGGTGTGATATTCACAAAACAGAGAATGAAAGCTGTAGCAAAAAAATTGAGTTGAATTAAAATATTTATAAAAAAATGTATTAATTTTTAAAAATTGTGATTTTTCAGTAAATCTTAAAAATATAAGACCATATTTTCAAACATGGAACTTTTAGCTATGAATCTGTTCCTTTATATGAAAAAATAATGGAATTGATATATGCAACAAAAATCAAGTTATTGAAAAATAAATAAAAGAAAATAATATTAATATTTTTAAATTAAAATAAATATTCACTGATTCATGATTTAGGTAAAATTTACAACAATGTTCCAGGTTAAAAAGCAGAATTTTCTCTTTTAAATGATATATAATACTTGCATATTACTTAATTGGTTTGCTTAATATAAGAGTTTAAATTAAAAGTGATGACATTTGTGTGAAATCCCAAACGCTGGTGGGGGGGGGGGGGGGTATGCTGCGGCTGTTCCCACATAAGGAGACGGCCATGCTTCACATACTTGCGGCGATGTTGATCGGGTTCCTTGGAATGGGCGCAGCGAACGTCGACCCCGGAGATGAGTATGTCGGCGTACTGGCGGAGTCCGCGATTCCTGGGTGGCAGATCAACGATTTCAAGTGCGTGTCCCTTGCGTCTTGTCCGGCCGGGGCGGTCTACGTTCCTACGGTGAACGGCCAGAAGATCAAGGGGTGCGAGGGCGGTACTGGGACCGGCAACCCGTGTTCAGGTGTCTGCAGTTACTGCGCCGGTGGTACGGCGGCGGTCAACCGGTGCAAGAGAGTCGCGTACGAGAAGTGCGAGATGGCCACCGGCACAACGCCGGTTGCGTGCGGGGCGTACATCAAGTACAACTGCGTCTTCTCGGCGACCCCGCCGGGAACGCCGGCTGGTCAGAGCATCCAGACAGACAACGACTGCTATTGTGGGACGACGCCCGGTACGACCGGCGGAACCGGATGTTCGTTCACCGATTGCCTGATCTAGGCAGCGGGGCTTCTGTACGAGCAGGAGACCAATTCATGGTGTTGTCAGTCGCGGCAGCGATCGTGTGGTTCGCGCTGAGTCCGCCCGCTGGGGCTCCGATATGCGGTGGTGTGTATTCGCTCGTCCCAGATGGTTCGTTGGGAGCGAGTCGACAGTCGGCCGATGCCGTCGCGATCGCGACCGCCCTATTGATGCACGACTTGTCCGTGCGGTCGATAGAGTATGAGTTCGTTGCCGAAGGGACCTTCCCGGAACTCGGCGAAGACTGGCCGCGCTTCCAGGAGGCGACGCACGGGTTCGCTGAGGATGGCGGTTGGTACGCCGACATCACCAAGTACTGGGTTGGTATGGACCCAGACACCCGGTTGCCCGTATTCGATCGTTGGCAGTATCGCAGCCCCGACGGCGTAGCGCAGGAGTCCCTGCAACGCGATCGCAACATCGGGCTGATCAAGGACACGGACAGGGCGATTCTGTGGGTTCCCAATCTTGCCATGTTTCTCGGCCGGAACGTTGCGGTTGATGGTGCCTTTCGCTTGGGTGAACTCCTCCTCAAGTCGCCCGATCTTGAGTTGGCTGATCCGCCGGCGGATCGGCCTTGGCTGTTCCGTCTGCGTGGGACAGTCGCGACTGGCGGGATGATTGCCGTGCTTGTAGTGGACGTCGATCCTCGAAGCGGGTTCATGCCGGTCCGCATCGAGAACCGCGAGAGTACCCAGGACTTTCCGATGGAGATCATGACCGTGACCAGCGCGGAGCCTCACGCCGGGGTGTGGCTGCCGATGGCGGGTGTGCGTGAGACGTTCTACTGCTGCGAGTGGAAGGAAGGCGACTTCGATCGGCTCAATGAGGCTGCCCGACACGAGGGCTTTCCGCAGAGCAAGTTTGACCCGCGCGATGAGGGCGCCAGGCAGGCCTACATTCGCGCTATCAGGGCCGTGTTTGGCGAAAGGGGATTGCCGATTGCCAAGATGGACACGAGCCCTCAGCGGTTCCAGGTCACCCGCGTGATTTCGCTCAATGAACCGATCGCGCCAGAAGAGTTTCGCATCAGGTACGATGCGGGCGCGAAATGGGTCGATGGCTTTCGCTTTGTCGATCAAGATGGCGACCGAATCGAAGACCCCGACGACGAGTGAGCGCGCATGGTCATATACACATACGTCGTTGCGGCGTTGCTGGAGGTATCAGACGTCCGGTGTCGCGACACGGACCGCGTGGTCGAGCCGCCGCGGAACGCCGAAGTCTCACAGTCGAAGTTGCTGGACGTCGCCGGGGGTGCTGTCGATCGCGGGCTCATCTCGATCGGCCTCGAGGCCAGACGGACGGTGAAACTGACGAACACGTCCGATGCGCCGCTCAAACTGAAGGTCCTCGGCTCAAGTTGCCATTGTCTGCAACACCGATTGGCCTCCAGTCAAATCGCGCCGGGGGAGCAGACAGAGATCGTCCTTTCAGTACTCGTTGCGGGCGGGTTCGGTCGGCAGGACCACTTCCTCGTGCTCGAAGCAAGGGAAGCGGGGTCGCCACGGGCACGTGAGGAGGTGTTTAAGATCGGCATTTCGTTCACACCCATGCGCGAATACGAGTACCTGCCGAGACGTTTCGTTGGAACGGCGCGTGTCGGAGCAACCGCGACATGGAATGTCTATGTCGCTCGAAAGTCCCCTGGTGATCTCGCGGTGGAAGACCCTGCCACCGATGTGCAGGGCCTGATCGCCCTGGAGCCTGTGCCGGTTGCGGAAAATCCGACCGTTCAGCGAATCGCAATGCGCGGCGAGTGGACCACTCCCGGCACACGTACAGGTTGGGTGACGTTCCGGACCAACAGCACCGAACAGCCGGTTGGAGCGGTACAGGCGACCGTCCGAGTCTTGCCTGCTTGGGAGGCAACGCCTAACGGAGTCGTTTCGAACATCTTCAACGACTCGAATCGCCATGTGGACGTGACATTGCGGGCTGTGGTCGCAAACGCGCCGGTTCCTGCAGGATTGGACCTTGTTCAGTGCGACCCGCCCGGGATATTAAAGTGTGTGCTGACTGGTCCAGATGCTGCGGGGCGTTACAGCGTTGGTGTCGAGTTTGATCCAGCGCCAATCCAATCCAATCGCGTCGCGGGACGGGCATTGATCCGTGTCCTCGATGACGCCGCGAACCTCATTCTGGAAGTGCCGTTCGTCTGGTACCGAGATCGGCAATGAGCCTTGGAGGGTCCTTGCTCTCAATGATCTTGTTCTACGCCGGCCGCCTGATGCGCACCATGTAATCCATCTCGGGCGCTGCGCCGCCGAGCCGGCGGATCGCGTTGGTCGCCTGCGCGCGGTGATGCACCGAGTGCACGATGCCCTGCGCCAGCATGTCGCCGAGCGTCGCGCGGAACAGACCGCCGCGCGAGTCACGGTACGTCTGCTCGCGCGCCAGCGCCGCTTCGTCCAGCGTGCCGACGAACGCGGCGCGCTGGAGGCGCGTCGCCTCGAACCGCTCACGCACCTGTGCGACGCTCAACCGCTCGCCCTCCTTGGGCCACTCCGCCTCCACCTCGCCGCGCCAGCGCCGCAGCCACGTGTCCTCGCCCGCCCACGTGTGCATCAGCACGCGCCGCAGCGTCCCCGGCCCGGGGCCGATCTCCAGCGGCCGGTCGAGTTGCTCGTCGCTCAGCCCCGCCGCGGCGGCAAGCACCTGCGCGTTCGCCCAGTCGGAGTAGTCGAACAGTCGTGCCATGAACGGGAGTGCGGCCATGGAAGCGGTCCTCGGAGAGTTCGAAAGTCCGGAGTCCTGAGTCGTGAGTCCTGAGTCCTGCGTTCCAGGCGCTGGACCCTTGTGTCCATCGTGTACCAGCCCGAAACCCGAAGCGCCACCTCAGGACTCAGGACCCAGGACCCCGCCCCCGGCGCTCATGAATCGTTCTTCACTCCCCGCCTACCCCGCCCTTCATCAACTGGTTGCTCACCAGCGATCGGTACAGGTCGCACCGCGCCAGCAACTCGCCGTGCGTGCCGCGGTCGATGATGCGGCCCTCGTGCATCACCACGATCTGGTCCGCGGCGAGCACGGTCGAGAGTCGGTGCGCGACGATCAGGCACGTGCGCACAGGCCCGCCCTCGCGCCCCGCTTCGCCGCGGGACTTCGGCGACACAAACTCGGCGACCGCCTCGGCGATGCGCGCCTCGGACTCGGCGTCGACCATGCTCGTGGCCTCGTCGAGGATGAGGATCGCCGGGTCGCGCAGGATGGCCCTCGCGATGGCGATGCGCTGCCGCTGCCCGCCCGACAGGCCCGCGCCCTGCTCGCCGATCGCAAAGTCGTATCCGCCCGGCTTGGCGAGGATGAACTCCTCGGCCCGCGCCAGCCGCGCCGCCTCGCGGATCTTCGCGTCCGCGGCCGCGGCGTCGCCGAGGCCCGACGCGGCGTAGGCGATGTTGTCGCGGATCGTGCCGCGGAACAGCACCGTGTCCTGCGTCACCACGCCGATGCGCCGCCGCAGCGAGCGGATGTTGAACTCGCGCACGTCGCGACCGTCGATGCACACGCGCCCCGAGTCGGGGTCGAACAGCCGCGGGATCAGCGACAGCAGCGTCGTCTTGCCGCACCCGTTGGGGCCGACGAAGGCGTACGTCGAGCCGTGCGGGATGCGCAGGCTCACCTCGCGCAGCGCGGGCGTCGCCGCGCCCGTATAGGTCAGCGTGACGCGCTCGAACTCGACGCACTCGCGCACCGGCGGCAGGCGCGGCAGGCGTCGGTCGTGCCCCGGCTCGGTCGGTTGCGCGACCAGTTCGTGCAGCCGACCCGCCGCGGCCGAGGCCTGCTGGATGTCGTTGATCAGCCCGGTCAGCGGCTTGAGGCTCGCCGCGGCAAGGCCGAGCGCGCCCAGCACGAGGATGAAGCGGTTGGGCTCCAGGTGCCCGTCGAGGATGGCCTTGATGGCGACCAGCGCCAGCGCGCCGAGGATGAACATCGCCAGCGTCTCGATCAGCGGGCTCGCCAGCGCGCGGGCCGTCCGCACCTTGAACTCCTGCTCCACCACGCGCTTGTTCATGCGGTGGAAGCGCCCGGCCTCCAGCCGCTCGCCCGCGTGCACCTTCACCACGCGCAGCCCGCCGAGCGCCTCGCCCGCGGCGTGGTAGAGCCCCGCCTGCCCCTCCAGCGCCGAGCGCGACGCCCGACGGATCCGCTTGCCCAGTTTGCGGATCACCGTCGCCAGCAGCGGCGCGACGATCAGCGCGATCGACGCCAGCCGCCAGTCGAACCAGAACGCGGCGCACATCGCCGCAAAGCCCTTGGTCACCTGCGCCACCGCGCGCGACAGCAGCGCGTTGAACCCCGCCCCCAGCGCGGCCGAGTCGTACACGATGCGGCTCACGATGTCGCTCGGCCCGGTGCGCAGCACCGTCCGCAGCGGCAGGTGCACCACCCGGTGGAACGCCTCGCGACGCACGTTCGCGATCGTGCGCGAGATCACCGTCAGCGACAGGTACGCGTGCAGGAAGTTGCACGCCGCGCCGAGCACCGTCAGCACGCCCAGCCCGACCATGATCCACAGCACCGCGTCGAACGGCTTGGACGGCAGCGCGTCGATCACGCCCTGCGGCACGCGCGGCGACCACGACGGCAGTTTCGCGTTCAGTTCCGCGGCCAGCGCCGGCAGCGTCCGCGCACCGCCCTCGCGCGTCCCCAGGATGTTGTCCAGAACCGGCTTGATGCCCAGGAGGCCCGCCCCCAGCCCGCCGGCCGACAACGCCGCGAACACCATCGCCGCGGCGACGAGCCATCGGTAGCGCAGCATGCGGCGGGCGAATGTCCAGAAGTGCGTCATCGTCCTGCGCGGCGCTCCGGGGCGGGTCCGACCGGCACAGGGTATCGGCCGCACGGCCCGGACGCCGCGACGGCCCGGGGCTATCGTCGCCCCGTGACGCACCCGGACCCCGCCGCCCCGACCCGGGTGGCGTTCATCATCCCCTGCTACAACCACGGCCGGTTCGTGGAAGAGGCGGTGCGCTCGTGCCTGGCGCAGGAGGGCGCCGAGTCCCGCGTGGTCGTCGTGAACGACGGCTCGGACGACGGCGCGACGCCCGCCGCGTGCGACCGGTGCGCCGAGATCGACCCGGCACGCGTGCTCGTGCTGCACCAGGCCAACGCCGGCCTGCCCGCCGCGCGGAACGCCGGAGCGCGTGCCGCGGCGGGGTTCGCGCCAGGCTTTGAGTTCCTCAGCTTTCTCGACGCCGACGACTGGGTCGAGCCGTCGTTTGCCCGCAAGCTGGGCGAGCGGCTCCGCGCGTCCGACCCCGCCCGCACCAGCCACGCCTACTGCCAGGAGACGCTCGTCGGCCTGGGAAGCGGCGTGTGGCGCGTGCCCGAGTGGGACCCTCTGCTGCTGATGGTGACGAACCTGCACCCGGTCACGTGCCTGGTGCGGCGCGACCGTTTCGAGGAGGCCGGCGGGTTCGACGAGACGATGCGGCTGGGCTACGAGGACTGGGACCTGTGGCTGCGCTTCGCGTCGCGCGGCTGGCGCGGCGTGCGCGTCGCCGAGCCGCTGTTCACCTGGCGACGCCACAGCCCGGACACCATGATCGCCGACGCGGTCTTGCGCCACGACGAGTTGTACGGCGCGCTGGTCGCGCGGCACCGGGCCCTGTTCGACGCCCACGCCGTCGAGGTCATCCGCCTGGCCAACGGCCTGCTCCGGTCCGGCGACGCGCACTGGGTCGACGAGGACCGCCGGTCCGTCCTGCTCGCGCAACTGCGGTCCCACGTGCAGGACGTGTACCGGGAGTGCTTCGCGCTCCGCGAGCAGTCGTCGCGCGACCGCGCGGCGCGCGAGGCGGCCGAGCGTGCCGCGGCCGAGGCCCGCGAGCAGGTCGCGCGCGTGCGCGCCGAGTTCGAGGCCAAGCCCGCGCTGCGCCTGTCGCGCCGCCTGCACGGCGCGGTCGACGCGCTGCCGCGTCCGCTGGCCGCGCCGCTGCGGGCGCTGCTCCGCGCCGCGCGCCGGCTCGCGGGCTGATCAGCCCGCCGTGCCCAGTTCGGTGAGCGCCACCACCGTGCCGCGCTGCGCGCCCAGCGTGTGGAACCCGCCGGAGGGGTCGGCGTTGCCGAAGCCCAGCCCGTTGTCGATGTGCCGCATCATCGCGACCACCGGCACGTCCGACGCGACGTCGATCGAGAAGAACTGCCGGCCGCCGGTGGCCTGCGCCAGCACCTGCGAGTTGGCGTGCAGGTCCAGGTCGAACCGCTCGCCGCCCGTGATCACCTGCGTGATCTCGAGCACGAACCCGTCGGTGTAGTACAGGCGGAACGTGACCTCGGCCGGCGTCGCCGTCACGCCGAAGGGCGCGTAGTTGGGGTTGAAGACGCTGATGCGCTCGAACAGGTCCACGCCCGCGCGCGACGCGTTCATGAAGCCCTCGGCGAAGTCGTGGTTCGTCGCCGCGTGCGTCGCCACCGGCGTCGCCAGCCCGTCGCCGAACTCCTCGTGCGAACTCGCGGCGTAGATCGGCGTCGAGCCCGAACTGTACCGCATCGTGTAGGTCTTGTTGTTCAGCTGCGGGATCGTCGAGAGGTTGAACGTCGCGCGATCGCGCGCCGAGAGGAACAGCGCCGGCGGCGTGATCGAGAACTCCGGCGAGCCGTCGTCGAAGATGAACGTGAGCGTGACGATCGCGCCGGTCGTGTTCGTGTTCACGAAACTCACGCTGTCGATCACGCCCGAGGCCGTGTTCCCCATCGACAGCACGCCCAGCGTCGAGCCGTTGCCGCGGATGCCCAGCGCCGTCGACCCGGCCTTGCTGCCCGAGTTGTCGTAGTGCGTCAGCGCGGCGACCAGCGGCTGGTCGCTCGTCACCACCGCCGACATCCGCCCGTTGGGCAGCGCGGGGATGTCGGCGATCGCCAGCCCGCCGCGCCGGAACGCCTCGGTCGTCCGCGTGATCGTCTGCGGCGCGCCGCTCTCGAAGAAGAACTGCACCGTGACGGTCGTGTCAGTGTCGCTGGTGTTCTGCCACACGATGAAGTCGAAGATGTCCGCGCCCTTGCGCACGTCCGGCAGCACCCAACGCGTCGCGGTCTGGGTCGCGAAGGCCTCGCCCGTCGCCGTGCCGAAGTCGTAGTGGCTCAGGTTGACCGACAGCGGACCGGTCGACCAGATCTCCAGCGCGTACGGAACGTCCCGCTGCAGCAGGTCGTTGGCCGGGTTGGCCGAGCGCGAGACGGTGAACCCGCCGCGCGTGTTGGGCGCGACGGTGCCCGTGCGGATCACCTGGTCCCGGTACCAGAACTGCGGGTCCACGTCGTCGGGGCTCGGCGTGGGCGCGGTCTGCGGCTGGCGCGTCTCGGCCCGCGCGATGGCCTGGAAGTGCACCGTCGTGTCGCCGGGGTTGCCGATGGGCACGAACTCGGTGATCGTCCCGCTGGCGAAGCCCTCGGGGTAGTAGTACCGGTGCGTGTAGAACGCCGCGACGTTCCGGGGCTTGATGATCTCCACGTCGTAGATCACCAGCAGTTCGTTCTCCTGGATGCCGTCCGCGGCGTTGAAGCCCGGGTTGACCGGCAGTTCGTTGTACGGCGCGCCCTGGTTGCTGGTCATCATGTTGTTGATGTCCTGCAGCACCATCCACGAGCGCCCGCTGGTCCCGCCCACGACCCGACCGAACACCGTGAAGCCCTGGTCCACCGTGTCCAGGAACGTGTTGTTCGCGAGGTTGAAGAAGAACTGGCTCGTGGCCGAGTTCACCTGACCGCCCACGCGGGCCATCGCGATCGTGCCCTGCAGGTTCGACTGGTTGAACTCGTTCACGATCGGCGGACGCCGCGGGATCTCGGCAAACCCCGTCCCCGACGGGGCGATCCGCGCCAGGCCGCCCTGCACCACGAAGTCGTCGTCCAGACGGTGGAAGAAGGTGCGGTCGTAGTCGCCGCGGCGGACGTAGCCCAGGAAGTTGTTCACCGTCACCGGCGCGGCGCTGTCGAACAGTTCGATGTCGATGTCGCCCATCGACGTCTCGAACCGCACCACGGTGTTGTTCACGTTCAGCAGTTCACCGACCGACGGGAGCGGCGCCGAATCCAGCAGCATCCGTGCTTCCAGACCCTCCAGCGCGCACACCGCGTCCGCTCCGAGACCAGGCTTGGGCTTGCCCATCGACACGACTCCTGTTCGACCGTCCTTGAACATGGGCCCGACACCGCTCCCCCGCGGCCGCGCTCCGGTCGCGCCGGCCGCCACCCCGCCCCCGGGCGTGTCGGGAGTCTACCGGATAGCCCATTCGTCCGCCACCGCCCAACGGTTCGACCCAAAACGGGAGCGACCGGCCCGGAGGGTCTCGGCGCCGTACCGCGCAGTTTCTGCAGCGACGCGATGGGGGTCAGGCCGCGACGCGGCGCACGCCCGCCGAGACGTCCTCCAGGACCATCCGGTCGTACTCGGCAAAGTCGAGCCCGATAAAGGCCCGCGACAGGGCCGGGTCGAACTGCGCCCCGGCGCAGCGGGCCACCTCGGCGAGCACCTGCTGCCGCGGCATCGCCGCGCGGTACGAGCGGCTCGAACTCATCGCGTCGAAGGTGTCGGCCAGAGCGATGATCCGCGCCATCACGGGGATCGCCTCGCCGGCCAGCCCGTGCGGGTAGCCCTTGCCGTCGTAGCGTTCGTGGTGGTGCAGCACGCCGGGCAGGACGTCGGCCAGGAGTGGGATGTCCTTCAGGATTCGGTGGCCGATCTCGGGGTGCTGCTTGATGGCCTCGAACTCCTCGTCGGTCAGGCGGCCGGTCTTGGTCAGCACGGCCTCGGGCACGCCGATCTTGCCGACGTCGTGCACCAGCCCGGCGATGCGGACCCGGTCGGCGTCCTCCTCGTTCATGCCGATGGCCAGCGCCAGCCGGTGCGACAGGTGCGCGACGCGGCGCGAGTGGCCGCAGGTGTAGCGGTCCTTGGCGTCGATGGAGGCGGTCAGGGCCTCGAGCGTGCCCAGGAACAGCGCCTGCTGGTCGGCGTAGAGCACGGCGTTGTCGAGGAACGCGCCGACGTAGCCGCTGGCGGCCTCGAGCAACTGGATGTCGTAACTGCTGACCTGCGGGTCGTCGCCGTGCTTGTCGCCGGCGAGCAGGGCGCCGGCCTGCTCGCCGCCGCGCCAGATCGGCTGCACCAGCACCTGCCCGGAGCCCGGCAGCGACCGTCCGTCCAGTTCGGTGAGGATCAGCGGGACGTGCGGCTCGTGGTCGGCCGGGATGTTGGCCGACGCCGCGGCCAGCGCGTCGGGATCGAGATCAACCTCGCCGCTGCCGAAGAACCGGCCCGCGACCGGACCGGCGACGTCGGAGCGGGAGTTGAAGGTCGCGGCGATCCAGTTGAACGGCAGCGTCGACCGAAGGCGGTCGCACATGCGCTGGATGAACTGCGAGGGCTGCGTCAGGTCGTTCATCGACCGGCCGAGCGTGTACAGCAGGTCGATGGTCTCGAAGCAGTCGGTGAGTTGGCGCGTGAACCCCGACACCGTCTTGGAGTGCTCCTCGATGCGGTTCAGGTCGCCGCCCATCCAGAGCAGCACGTCGCGCAGGGCCGCGGCGGAGGCGGCGTCGTAGCGCGCCCGCGGGAGCAGGCTCCTGCGCGTCGCCTGCGCGTCGAGGTGGGCCGTGCGGCACGCGGCGAGGAAGAACTCCTCGTGCAGCGCGCGCTCGCCGAACGCCAGCGCGACGATGAACCCCACGCGCTCGCGCCGCCGCTGCTCGGCCAGCGGGATGGCCCAGCAGCCGGGGAACAGTTCCACGATCCCCGGCGCGCGGTCGCGGGTGCCCTCGCCCCATGCGCGGGCCGCGTCGCGCACCAGCCGGGTGAAGGTCGACGAGCCCAGCAGCAGGCCCACAGGGCCGGTGTCCAGCGGCTCGGACAGGATCGCGCCCAGGTTGTCGCAGCGCCACGTCGCCAGGCCCAGCCCCAGGCAGCGCTCGCGCAGCGCCTCGATCGAGGGCGCGTGCGCGTCCCGGATCGCGATCGGCGTGGACTGCGTTGTGCGCTGGTCGCTCATGCAGCGCGGCACTCCACGGGGACGGACGACGGGTCGGGCTTGGCCGGCGCGCGTCCGAGCAACTGCGTCTGCACGTAGTCCAGCAGGTCGCGCACGCCGAAGGGCTTGCCGATCACGCGGCGGATGACCGTGCGCTGCAACTGGTCGGGTTCGAGGATGTGACCGCGCGCCGTCAGCAGCACCGCGGGCGGGGGCGTGCGGTTCTCGGCCGCGGCGTCCTGCGCCACGCGCTCGCACAGTTCCAGCCCGCTCATGTACGGCATCTGCAGGTCGGTGATGATCGCGTCGGGGCGGTGCTCGCGCACCAGGTCCAGCGCCTCCTCGCCGTCGCGCGCCTCGAACACGACGTGCCCCGCGGCGCGGAACTTCTCCGCGACCACGAGGCGGATGTGCGTCTCGTCGTCGGCGACGACAAGGCGCGCGGGGCGGTGCGACTGATCGGACGTGCTGCTCACTGCGCCTCCTTGGTTCGGTCGGTGGTCGTGGACCGGGGGCGATTCGTCCCGACCGCCATCGACCCCGCCCGCTCGCGGGTTGAGGCCGATCGTCGGACGCCGACCGTTCGGGTTGTTCCGACGCGACACCACCCGCACGACCGGCGCAGGTTGACGCCGGCGCGGTTATCGCGCCGGCGAGCCGCGCACGGCCCGCGGTCGAGCGTTCAGAAGCGGGTTGAGCGGGGCATCACTGAGAGCCGACCGGCGGCGGGCGCGGCGCGGTGGGTTCGCGCTCGGCGCGCTGCCGCATCTCGGCGTCGCGGGCGATCTGCTCGTCGAGCGCTCGCTGCTCCTCGGCGCTCACCTCCGGCGGGTGGTTCGAGCCGCCGAAGGAGATGATCTCCATGCTGTACAGCAGCCAGACGATGACCAGCACGATCACACCGACCGACACCGAGAGTTTGATGATCTGCGCGCGCTCCAGTTGCCCACCCTTGCCGCCCTTGCCGGCGGGGGCGGTCTTTGGCGAAGTCTTCGCACCCGCGCCTTCGAGTGATGTTCGTGCCATGTGTGAAGTTCTCCTGAAGCGCGTGCTCTGCGCCACGCCGTCGCACTAGCCTACCCGACTTCACGCCTCTGGAACAGCGCGACCGCCAGGCAGAGGAACACGCCGATCTGCGCCGCGCCGTACAAGCCGACCAGCACCACGTGCGACGCCGGGATCCGCTGGTTCTGGTTGATCGCGTCGAGCAGCCAGAAGTACTGCACGTTCGGAATCACCGACCAAAGAACAAACACGGGCGGATTGACCTTCGTAGGTGTGAGGAAGATATAATCACCCGAAGTGGGGGGCTTGCGGACGAGTGGCCGGTCGGCGCCGACCCTCTGCACCACCAGCAATCGCTCGGCCGGGTCGGTGCTCTTCACGACCACCGCCGGCGGGCGCGTGCGGTCCGAAAGGTCCGCCAGTTCCGTCACTTTGCCGTCAAAGGGCGTGAACGGGGCGACCGACAGGCCCATGCCGTTGGGGTTTGGCCCGTAGTACAGCGGCGAGCCGGCGTTGATCGGGATCCGCGGGTCGTATTCCAGACGGATGCGGTACACGTCGCCGTTCTGGTCGAACGTCCGCTGGCTGACCAGGTCCGGCGTCGCTTCTCGGATGCGCGCCACGAACCGGTTGTCGATCGCCTTGGTGCCCAGAAAGTGGTTCGAGAGCAGCCCGAGCAGGAACACGCCGCAGCAGACCACCAGCGTCATGACCTGCCCGAGCCGCGCCGAGGCCGCGGTCGCCAGCGCGGTCAGCACCATGTGGGCCATGACGACGCACATGGTCGCGATGAGGATCTGCGGCTTGAAGTCCGCCGCGGGCGACTGCAGGTGCCACTTCTTCGAGACCAGCAGCACGCCGGCGTAGGCCGCGAGCATCAGCGGGAACAGGAGCATCGTCGCCGTCTGCGGGAAGACCCAGCCGTAGAAGAAGTTGCACCAGATCGCGGCGCCCAGCGCGACCGCCACGGCCAGCCCGGTGAACAGGAGCACCGGACCGTCGAGATCGTCGGCCGCGGTGGACATCACCTCGTGCCGCAGCGCGACGAACAGGAACAGGCTCATGGTGAGGCTGGCGATCAGGATCGCGCCGGCCACGCCGACGTACTTGCCCAGCACGACCGTCACCCGTGAGACCGGCTTGCTCACCACCGTCAGGACGGTCTTGTTGTCGATCTCGCGGCTCAGAACGGCCGTCGCGAGGAACGCGGCCAGCAGCAGCCCGCACACGAAGATCGTCGCCAGGCCGACGTCCAGCAGCATCTTGTTGTCGCCGGACACCTCCGACGACTCGCTCATGCCCATGGTGAACCCGGCCGACCAGGTGGTGAACAACTGGCACAGGCCGCACAGCGCGATGATGATGAAGTAGATCGGTTGGCGCACGCTCTCCACGAAGGTGTTCCGCGCGATGGTGAGCAGTTGCGAGAACATGGTTCGTGGGGTGCGGTCGGCCTGCGGGCGGTGTCGGTCGGGGAACGCCCGCCGACGGCGTGCGGGGGCGGCGAACGGCGGCGGCGACGCACGGCGGGCGAAGAAAGTCCCGGCGCGGGTACGAACATAGGGCCAACCTGATCGTACATCAACGTACCGGCGGGCCGCGCGGTTCGCGCACCGGCCCGTCCGGTCGGCTAATCTATCGCCCCGGTCGGCGTTCTGTCGGCGGAGAGAGAGGGGCGAATCCGGGACAGGGGCGGGCGGGAGTCGGCAGCGACGGCGGAGGACCGCGGCAGAACGCCGCGGCCGGCAGCCGACGCGTCCGACCGGGTTGTGGACAGGCCGGGCGTGCCCGGTCACAATCTGCCCCGCCGCCGCGCGTGCGGGCGGCGTGCCACCGGGTCCTTGGTCGATCCAGTCAGAGGAGCCGATGAAGGCCGACTACCAGAGTTACAAGCGAGCCGCGAGCGTCTGCCTGCTGGGCCTGTTCCTGCAACTGGCCATGGGCCTGACGCTGCTGGTTCACAGCGTGCTGTCGCACAACCACGCGGGGCTGACCGGGGCGCTGTACATCCTGCTCGGCGGGGTGGTGTGGCTGAGCCTGGCGATCGTCTTTGACCAGCACCGGCGCGAGCGCATCGAGGCGCTGGAGGCCGAGGCCATCGCCCAGCAGGGGGGGCGGGCGCTGTCGGTCTTCGGCGAGGGCGCGTCCGACCTGCGCGTCGCGGCCAAGCGGCTGGCCGGCATGCACCGTGTCATGCTGCCGGTGGTCAGCCTGCTGTACGCCGCGGCGCTGGCGGGCATCGGCCTGTGGCGGTTCCGCTCGGGCGAGGCGTTGATCGACCACGGGTCGTTCAAGCCCTTTGCCGAGCACGGCTGGGCCATCTCCATCGGCATCGCGCTGGCGTTCGTCGGGTTCATGTTCGCCCGGTACGTGGCGGGCATGGCCAAGCAGCCGGTGTGGGCCAACCTCCGCGGCGGGGCGGCGCAGGCCGTGGGCGCGGCGCTGGTCGGTCTGGCCATCGCGGTCACGCGGTTCATCGACTACATGGGCACCGACGCCGGGACGCGCTACCTGCAAGCGGTGCTGCCCGCGCTGATGATCGCGCTGTCGATCGAGGTAATGCTGAACTTCCTGCTGGGGATCTACCGCCCGCGCCGGCCGGGCGAGGTGCCGCGCCCCGCGATGGACTCGCGCGTGCTCTCGTTCGTCGCCGCGCCCGACCGCATCGCCGAGTCGATCGGCGGCGCGCTCAACTACCAGTTCGGGTTCGACGTGACGGGGAGTTGGTTCTACCAGTTGCTGTCGCGTTCGCTCAGCGCGCTGGTGGTGGTTGGCGTCGCGGTGCTGTGGCTGATGACGACGGTGGGCGTGGTGCAGCCCAACGAGCAGGGCGTCCGCGTGCGCCTGGGGCGTCTGGCCAGCGCCGAGCCGCTGCCGCCCGGCCCGTACCTCAAACTGCCCTGGCCGCTGGAGCGCATCGAGCGATTCGACACCGAGCGCGTGCGCCGAATCAATGTCGCGGGCGAGGCGCCGACCATCTCCGGCGCGATCCTGTGGACCAACGACCACAAGGCCGCGGAGAGTTTCTTCCTCGTCCAGCCCGCCGCGCTGGAGCGCACCGCGGGCGTCGCCACCGGCGACTACTCGCTGGTCGCGGCGGAGATCCCGCTGTACTACCGCGTGGACGACGTGATCAAGTTCCACCTCTTCGCCGCGCCCGAGGCGCGCGAGCAGGTGATCCGCGCCGAGGCCCAGCGCGAGGTGCTCCGCTACATGGCCGCGATGAACGTGGACGACGTGCTCGGGCGCGGGCGCTCGGCCGCGGCGGCCGAACTGCACCGGCGCATCAGCGCGCGGCTGGCCGAACTCAACACCGGCGTGGGCGTGCTGTTCGTCGGCATCGAGGGCGTGCACCCGCCGCGCGAGACCGCCGAGGAATACGAGAAGTACGTCGGCGCCAACCAGGAACGCGAGGCGCTGATCGACATGGGCCAGCGCGAGGCGTCGGAGATGCTCATCAACGCCGCGGGCAGCCTCGCGACGGCCCGCAGGCTCGTCGCGCTGATCGACGACGCCGAGCACACCACCGACGACGCCCGGCGTGCCGAACTGGAGGCCGAGATCTCCGACCTGATCGCCAAAGCCGGCGGGCAGGCGGCGGTCCGCCTGCAGGAGGCCCGCGCCGAGCGCTGGCAGCGCCACATGACCGCGCGGGCCGAGGCCGAGGCCTACGCCGGCGAACTGGCCATGTACCGCGCCGCGCCGCGCATCTACGCCGCGGGGAGGTACTTCGAGACCCTGCGCGACCTGATCAAGGACAAGCGCGTGTACTTCGTCCGCGGCGACGGCGTGGAGGTGCGCGTGAACCTCGAGGACTCGGCGCTGGGCGGCAACCTGTTCGAGCAGCCCCGGCAGCAGCAGGAATGAACCCGACGGCGGCGCCCGCCCGCGCGACCCCGCGCCGGCGCGCCCCGCACCAGGAGAACCGGCCTTGCAACGCTTCATCATCATCGGCATCGTGGTGCTGGTCTTCGTGTCGTTCATGGTGACCTACACCGTGCGCTTCAACGAGGCGGCGGTGGTCTCGATGTTCGGGCGGGCCGACGAGTCCTCCGTCCGGCGCGAGGCCGGGCTGGGCTTCAAACTGCCCTTCGTCCAGCGCGTCACGACCTACGACACCCGCGCGCGGCTCGTCGAGTCCGCGCCCGAGACCCAGTCCACGCTCGACTCCAAGCAACTGGTCGTCACGGCGTACCTGGCCTGGAGCGTCGAGGACCCGCTCAAGTTCTACAAGAAGTTCTCCGGCGCGGGCGACGCCGCGCGCGACCACTACCGCGAGGCCGAGAGCATCCTCAAGTCCAAACTCCGCAGTTCGCTCAGCGAGATCAGCGCGTTCAGACTGACCGACCTGCTCGCCGCCGACGAGCGCGGCAGCCGCCTGCCCGAACTTGAGGCGCGCATCCTCGCCATGCTCCAGCGGCCCGGCGGGGGCGACCAGGCCGGCGCCGCGCTGGCCGACTACGGCATCAGGGCCCGCGCCGTCGGCCTGTCGTCGATCGTCTTCCCGCAGGAGAACACCAAGAACGTCGTGGCCCGGATGAACGAGAACCGCAAGAAGGTCGCCCAGGAGATCACCAACCAGGGCACCAGCCAGGCCAACGCCATCCGCTCCCGCGCCGAGAACGACGCCAAGCGCATCCTCGCCTTCGCCGACCGCATGGCCAACGAACTCCGCAGCCGCGGGCAGACCGAGGTCGCCGGGTACATCCAGCAGATGAACACGCACCCCGAACTGGCGCTGTTCCTCAAGAACATGAAGATGCTCCGCGAGGTCTACGGGCGGCAGACCACGCTCGTGCTGCCCACGACCATCCCCGGCCTTGAACTGCTCGGCCCCGACGCCCCGGCGTCGTTCCGCCCCGGCACGGTGCCCGTGCCCGACTTCGAGCGGTTCTTCCACGACGACGCCGCGCGCAGGCCCGCCTCCGGCGCGCCCGCCGAGCGGCGCGAGCCCGTCGCCAGCGCACAGGAGACCGGCCGATGAGCCAGAACCCCGGCTCCAACCCGCTCACCCCGCGCGGCCGGCGCCAGACCGCCTCGGTCCGCCTCAACGAGACCGGGCCCAGCGCCGCGGCCGAACTGGCCTCGATGATGGACCCGGCGACCAAGTCGCTGGCCGACGCGCTGCGCATCAGTTACCGCCTGCTCCTGGCGTCGATCGTCGTCCTCGTCGCGCTCTACTTCGGCTCGGGCGTGCAGAAGGTCGGCGAGTCGGAACGCGGCATGCGCCTGCTCTTCGGGCGCGTCGTCTCGCCCAACCTCTCGCCGGGGCCGCAGTTCAGCGCGCCCCCGCCCATCGGCGAGATCGTCAAGGTCCGCGTCGACGAGCAGTCCGTCGAGATCACCTTCTTCCCCAACCTGAGCGACACCGAGCAGACCTCGCTGAACAAGGACGGCCCGACCGTCCTCGCCGGCGGCGGGCCCGACTCGCTCGACCCCGGCTCCGACGGGCAGTTGATCACCGCCGACGGCAGCATCGCCCACGCACGGTGGACGCTCACCTACCGGCGCGACGACCTCCGCCCCGACGAGAGCGAGCGCAACATCGATCCCGACCACCTCGCCGCCATCGTCAAGGCCGTGGCGCGCCGGTCGATCGTCACCGCCGCGGCGAGCATGACGCTCGACGAGATGATGCGCAACATCCCCGACTCGGGGCGCGACCCCGAGACCTTCCGCACGCTCGAGCAGCGCGCCCGCGACCTGACGCAGCGCGCGCTCGACGACATGGAGGCCGGCATCCGCGTCCAGCAGCTCGTGATGACGCAGAAGTTCCCGCCGCGGCGCGTCATGCCCGACTACTACCGCGTGCAGAGCGCCGAGTCCGACGCCGGCGCGGCGGTGCTGGAGGCCGAGCGCGTCTGGCAGCAGTCCATGCAGAAGACCGCCGGCGACGCCGCGGCCGTCATCATCGAGCAGATCGACCGCTACGAGGTCGAACTGCTCAGGGGCGACGCCGACGCGGCCGAGCGCACGCTCGCGGCGATCAACAAACTGCTGCTGGGCGAGCCGGTCGAGATCGACGGCGCGCTTCTCAACCCCCGCGTCTCGGGCGACGTGACCTCGCGACTCGACCAGGCCCGCCAGGAGCGCACGACGATGGTCGCCGCGGCACGGTCCGACGCGGAACTGTTCGCGGCCAAACTCAAGGCCTTCGAGTCCAACCCGCTGGTGCTGGTCAACTCCGACTGGGCCGACGCCTACTCGACCTTCCTGGCCCGGCCGGGGGTGCAGGTGCTGCTGCTGCCGCCGCAGTCGGCCGGCCGGTGGGTGCTGAACATCAACCGCGACCCGTTCCTGGCGCGCGAGCAGGAGATGGCCCGCAACACCGAGGAGTTCCAGCGCGCCCAGCAGCAGCGCGTGAAGGAGCGCGAACGCGCCCAGTTCGAGCAGCGGCTGGGCTCGAGCGGGACCAAGTTCACCCAGTGACCAGCGCCCGACCGGAGAACGCATGACGCAGGCCGCGACCACGACCAGTTTCTCCGCCACGCGGGCCGCGCCCGCCGGCGCGCCCGTCGTCGTCTGCGAACGGCTGACCAAGGTCTTCCGCGATTTCTGGCTCCGCCCGCGCGCCAAGGCCGTGAACGCGGTGAGTTTCGAGATCGGGCGCGGCGAGGTCTTCGGGCTCCTCGGCCCCAACGGCTCGGGCAAGTCCACCACGATCAAGATCATCCTCGGCCTGCTGCACAAGACCAGCGGCCTGGTGTCGGTGTTCGGCAAACTGCCGACCGACGTGTCGATCAAGCAGCGCATCGGATACCTGCCCGAGGAGTCGTACCTCTACCCCTACCTCAACGCGCGCGAGACGCTGGACTACTACGGCCGCCTGTTCCAACTCGACCGGGTGGTGCGCAGGCGCCGCATCGACGAACTGCTCGACATGGTCGGCCTCGCCGGCGCGCAGTTCCGCCCCGTGCGCGAGTACTCCAAGGGCATGCAGCGCCGCATCGGCATCGCCCAGGCACTCATCAACGACCCCGAGTTCCTCATCCTCGACGAGCCCACCACCGGACTCGACCCCCTCGGCACGCGCCAGATCAAGGACCTGATCCTCGCGCTGGGCCGTCGCGGCAAGACGATCCTGCTCTCCAGCCACCTGCTCTCCGACGTCGAGGACTGCGTCGACCGCATGGTCATCCTCTACGGCGGACGCATCCAGCGCGAGGGCACCTGCGACGCCCTGCTCGAGACCCAGGACGCCACCATCATCGAGACCGACCCGCTCGACGAGGCGACCATCAGCGCGATCGACCGCCTGATCCGCGAGCGCAGCGGCGGCACGCGCAGCCTCGTCCGCGTCGCGCGCCCGCGACAGAAACTCGAGGACCTGTTCGTGCAGATCGTCGACGAGGCCCGCGCCGAGCAGCAGGAGACCAGCGGCGCCCAGCACGGCGGCAAGACCGCCGCGTTCCTCGCCGGCGACGAGGGCGAGGGGCTCATCTCCTCGCTGGTCGAGGCCGGCCGGCGCGACGAGACGCCCCGCCCCGCCGAAGCGCCCGCCGCGGAAACGCCCTCCGGGCCCGACCGTGACGTGCTGGCCGAACTGCTCACGCCCGAGCAGCCCGCGCAGCCGGCGGCGCCCGCGCCGCCTCCCGCGCCCGCCGCGACCACGCCCCGCCGCTCGGCCGACATCGACCTGAGCGTGATCGAGGGGCTGGTGGACGGCGCGCCGCCGCGCGGCGAACCCGGCAAGGGGCCCAACCCGTGAACCTCGGCGAACTGTGGCGACGCCTCGACCGCGTGCAGCGGTCGTTTGCCTTCAAGGTGGCGGTCACGGCGGTCGTCGTGCTGCTCGGCATCGGCGGGCTCGCGGCCTACATCGTGCACCAGCAGGCCAACGCCGACCCCGGCGTGCGGTCCAACTTCGAGGAGATGTTCCCGCGCCCGCCCGACGACGCCGACCCGCAGATCAAGGAGCAGTGGGAGCGCGTCCGTTTCTCGGCCGACGCCATGGCCAAGGCGACCAACGCCGTGCTTCGAGGGCAGGGCGACCCGACCGCCGTGGCCGTCGGCGTGACGCTGGCGGTCGCCGTGACCGTCGCGGTCGTGTGGATCGGTCTGGGGCTGTGGTCTCTGGGTCTGCTCCTCGTGCTCTCGCTGGTCGCCGGGCCGCTGATCGTCTTCGGGTCCGGGGGCTGGCAGGACCTTGGCCGGTTTGTCGCCGCGGCGGGCGCGCTGACGTTCTCGTTCCTGGTGCTCATGGAGTTGCTCAAGGCGGCGTTCAGCGGGCCGTTCAAGCCGCTGGCGATCGCGCGCAACGTCGTGCTCGAAGCGGTGCGGATGAAGGTCAGCGTGGTCTTCATCGTGCTGCTGGTGATCGTGCTGGCCGCGCTGCCCGAGCAACTCGACCCCGAGCGGCCGCTGCGCTACCGCGTGCAGTCGTTCCTGCAGTACGGCGTGGGCGCGACGTTCTGGATCACCGCGATCCTCACGCTCTTCCTCGCCGTCGGCTCGGTCGCCTTCGAGCAGCGCGACAAGGTCATCTGGCAGACCATGACCAAGCCCGTCGCCGCGTGGCAGTACCTGCTGGGCAAGTGGCTGGGCGTCGTGGGCGTCGCGGCGGTCCTGCTGGGCGTGAGCGCGTCGGGCGTCTTCCTGTTCGTCGGCTACCTGCGCGAGCAGCCGGCCATCGGCGAGGTGCGGGCCTTCGTGCCCCGCGGCAACGAACTGGTCACCGACGACCGCTGGATCCTCGAAACGCAGGTGCTGACGGCGCGCAGGTCAGTCATGCCGACGCTGCCCAGACTCGACCCCTCCGCGCTGAGCAACGAGGTCGACCAGCGCGCCGAGCGCGCCCGCAAGGCCGACCCGTCCTTCCGCGACGGACCCGAGGAGCGGCAGAAGATCCTCAACGAACTGCTCAACGAGGTGCAGCAGTCGTATCTCTCGATCGGGCCCGGCGAGCGCGAGGTGTTCCGCTTCCCCGGGCTCAGGGAGGTCCGCGAGCGCGGCCTGCCCGTCACGCTGCGCTACCGCGTCAACGCCGGCGCCAACGACCCGCGCGCCACCTACCGCGTCACCTTCTTCCTGCCCAACGCCGAGCCGGTGATCCAGGAGATCCCCCTCGGGCAGACGCTCACCATCCGCGTCAGCCCCGCCTCGATCAACGCCGAGGGCGTGCTGGAGGTGCTGGTCGTCAACGGCGACGCCGCGCGAAGGACCGTCAACGAGGAGACCATCACCTTCCCGCCCGACGGGCTGGAGGTCTACTACCCGGTGTCGAGTTACCGGATGAACTACCTGCGCGTCGTGGGCGTGCTGTGGCTCAAACTCGCGTTCCTGGCGATGGTCGGCATCTGCGCCGCGACGCACCTGTCGTTCTCGGTGTCGTGCCTGGTCGCCTTCGGCGTGTTCCTCATGGCCGAATCGGCCTCGTTCCTCGTCGAGTCGCTGGAGTACTACGAGTCGCGCGGCAACAAGGACGAGATCCTCTGGGGGCGCGTGCTCATCCGGACCATCGCCGTGCCCGTCGCCTACGGGTTCAAGTTCTACGCCGAACTGCGCCCCTCCTCGCACCTGGTCGAGGGCAAACTGCTGGACTGGGGCACGGTCTCCCGCGGCGTGGGCGTGCTGTTCGTGCTGACCGCGTCGCTGTTCGCCGTCGCCGTGTCGATCTTCCGAAAGCGCGAACTGGCGACCTACTCGGGCCAGTAGTCATCAGGAGGCGGTTCTTCCCATGCGACGCGACAGGGCCATCCAGTTGACCGCGGCGTGCCTGATGGTCGTCTTCCTGGCGGCCCAGGGCGTGCTGTCGGCGCAACTCGCCGCGTCGGTCGGGCGCAACCGGCTGGTCTTCGCCGACCGCGCCGAGGCGGGCGACCCGCCCGAGGTCGCGCTGGGCATCGCGATGGGCGCGTTCCGCGGCGTGTTCGTGAACTTCCTGTGGATCCGCGCCAACACGCTCAAGGAGCAGGGCAAGTACCACGAATCGGTCGACCTGGCGCGGACGATCACGCGCCTGCAGCCGCGCTTCCCGCGCGTGTGGGTCTTCCACGCATGGAACCTGGCGTACAACATCTCCGTCGCCACCCAGACGGCCCAGGAGCGGTGGCAGTGGGTGCAGGCGGGCATCACGCTGCTCCGCCGCGACGGCATCCCCAACAACCCCGGCTCGATCCTGCTCTACAAGGAACTGGCGTGGATCTACCTGCACAAGGTGCAGGGCTACATGGACGACGCGCACCGCTACTACAAGCGCATGCACGCGCGCGAGTGGACGATCGTCATGGGCACGCCGCCGAGGATCCCATTCGGCGAGCGCACCGAGCCCGACGCGCTCAGGAACCTCTACATCGAGCGCTGGCTCCGGCCCATCGCCGAGGCGCCCGACACGCTCGACGAGGTCTACGCCCAGCAGCCGCAGGCGCGCGAACTGGTCGCGCGCCTGCGCGACGAGGCCGGCCTCACGCCGGGGAAGAAACTGCTCGAATACGTCGAGGAGGTGCGGTCCTACGTCAACCTCTCGGGCACGGGCGTGCCGCTGCCGCCGGGCTTCGCCGACGACGCGCTGGTGCGCATCCTGTCGGACCAGCGCTTCGCGCAGGCGGGCCCCACGCTGATCCGTCACCTCCGCAAGCGCGTGCTGATCGACGACTACAACATGGACCCGCGGACGATGATCCGCTACACGGCCAAGTACGGCCCGCTGGACTGGCGCCACCCCGCCGCGCACGCGGTCTACTGGTCCGCGCGCGGCTCGGAGGAAGCGCTGCTGCGCATAACCGAGGCCAACCGCAAGGACTTCGACCTGCTCAACACCGACCGCGTCACCATCCAGGCCATCCAGGAACTGTTCCGCTCGGGCTGGGTGCAGTACGACATCATCAACCCGATGTTCTACCGCACGCTCCCGCACGCCGACTTCATCCCCATCTACCCGAAACTGCTCGACGAACTGGCCGCGCGGTCCGAGTTCGACACCCCCACGCGCGTGTACAGCTTCTACGCCGCGGGAAACGAGAACCACATCAAGGACTCGATCCGCTTCCTCTACCGGCGCGGCGACCTGAAGGCGGCCGAGGACTACTACCGCTACCTCCGCACCTGGCCGGGGCTGAACACGCACAACCCCGAACTGGTCGCCAAGATCACGGTGCCCCTGCGAGAGTTCGTCGTCAACGAGATCGTCGAGGACGCGCGCGAGACCAACCCAACCGTCGCGATGCAGGAGATCGCCGGCGCGATGATGTCCGCCTTCGTCGCCGGCCTGCTCGGCGGCGACGAGCAGCAGTTCCGCAGCAACATGGAGTACGCGCGCCTCTTCCACGACCGCTACCAGCAGGAGCAGGGCAGCGTCCGCACCGCCGTGACCGGGCGCGAGGGACGCATGGCCTTCCCGCCCTTTGACCAGATGGCCGCCACCTTCCTGGCCGGGCTCATCGAGGAGGCGGGCATCCCGCAGGGGCCGCTCATGTACCGTCGCGCCCCGGCCGACCTGCAGGGCCGCGCCTACGTGCTGCTCGAGCGCACCAACCTGCGCGCGATGATCGACCAGATGGCCGCTCAGGGCCAGCCCGCCTTCGACGTCTGGTTCCCACCGCCCAACAACGGCGACGAGCGCACGCTGCAGATGTACCGCTCGCTCATGCTCGGCGAGGCCGGGCGCGTCGCGCCCACCGACCGCGACGCCGGGCGAATCGAGCAGCGCTGAGCCCGGCCCGGGCCGCTACTTCGCCGCGTCGGCGCCCAGCCCGCCCGGCCGCGGCGCTTCCTCCGCCGGCGCGGCATCGCGGACCGTCAGCAGCACCTTGTCGATGCGGTGCCGGTCCATGTCCACCACCTCGAACCGGAACCGGTCGAACGCGAACGTGTCGCCCGTCGCGGGGATCCGCCCCAGGTAGGCCAGCACGAACCCGCCGAGGGTCTCGAACGCCGCCTCGTCCTCCTTGGGCAGCGCGGCGCTGGAGTGCTCGCCGAACATCAGCCGCCGCAGTTCGCCCACCGGCAGCATCCCGTCCAGCAGCATCGAGCCGTCCTCGCGCCGCACGACCATCGGCTCGGGCTCGGCCTCGCCCGCCGCGGCGGTGTCGCCCACGATCGCCTCGACCACGTCGTTGAGCGTGACCAGCCCCTCGAGCACGCCGTACTCGTCGAGCACGAAGGCCACGCGCTCGTTGCGCTGGCGGAACAGGTCCAGCAGTTTGAGCGCGGGCAGCGACTCGGGCACGAACACGGGCTTGCGCGCCAGTTCCGTGAGTTTCACGTCGTCGCTGATCAGCCCGCTCTTGACCAGGTCCTTCACGTGCACGACGCCGATCAGGTCGTCCAGCCCCGTGCGGCACACGGGGAAGTGCGAGTGGCTCGTCGTCGCCACCTCGACGCGGATGCGGTGCACGCTCGCGTCGGCCGGCAGCCAGTCGATGTCGGTCCGCGGCACCATGATCGACTTGACGGTCCGGTCCGACAGCGCGAAGACCCGCTCGACGATCTGCCGCTCCGACTCGTGGAACAGCCCGCCCCGCGCACCGGCCCGCATCAGCGAGCGCACCTCGTCCTCCGCGCCCTCGTGCTCGGCCCGCGGGCGCACGCGCAGCGCGGCCAGCACCAGGTCCGTCAGGTGCGAGAGCAGCCACACCGCCGGCGCGGCCACCGTCGCCACCAGCGTCATCGGCGGGCTCAGGATCGACGCGACCCGCTCCGGGGCCGACTGCGCCACGCGCTTGGGCACCAGTTCGCCGAAGATGATCGTGAAGAACGTCACCGCCACCACCGTGACGCCCAGCGACGCGTGCCGGGCGGTCGCCTCCGGCACGCCCTGCGCGGCGATCAGCGGCGTGATCGTGCCCGCCGCGGCGGACTCGCCCAGCGCGCCGATCAGCACCGTGATCAGCGTGTTGCCGATCTGCACCGTGGAGAACAGGCGCGTCGGCGTGTCGAGCAGGCCCAGCGCGGCCCGCGCCCCCGCCGCGCCGCGCTCCCGCGCCGATTCCAGCCGCGACCGGCGCGCCGACACCAGCGACATCTCCGCCGCGGTGAACAGCGAACTGCAGACGATCAGCAGGACCAGCGTGGCGACAACCATGACGCCGACACGATATCACAACCGCGCGCCCGGACGCTCCGCGCCGGCCGCGCAGGCCCGCGCGCCCGGGGGAAGGGGGGTCAGACCGACACGTCGAACGTGCCCAGCGTCAGCGGGTTGCCCCCGTTGACGGCGTTGCCCGCCGTGTCCGTCACCGCCCCGGCCAGCAGCACCACGGTGTAGGTGCCGTTGTCGGCCGGGTCCCACGTGCCGTCGGGGGGCGCGAAGCGGTAGGTCGCGCTGATCGGCGTGCCGTCGTTGGCGCGCGACACGCTCACCAGTTCGACGAGCACCGAGAAGAGGTTGTCCGGCGCGTCGATGCGGATGTCCCCGTCGCCGATGCTCGACCGCAGCACCGCCCGGTTGTCGGTGAAGCGCACGGTGATCAGCGACGGCGTCACGCCGGTGTTGACGCTCACGATCACCGCCTCGGGCGTCACCAGGTCGCGCACCCGGAAGCGCGCGTCGTTCGCGGGGTTGATCGTGCCGCCGTTCACGCTCACCGTGCCGGTGAACCGGCCCGCGACGATCCGCGCCGCGGGCGCCATCGTCGAGCCGATGGTCACGTTCCCGATCCGGCTCTTGGCGGGTTGCTTGATGCGGTCGTCCCCGTCGTTCAGGACGCCGTTCACCGGGTCCAGGCCCGCGCCGACGATCACGCCCTTGACCTTCCGAGCCACCGTCAGCGAGTCGATCCGCCCGAACGCGAAGCGGTCGGCGTCGTCGCCCGTCCCGCCCAGTTTCGCGTCCTCGCCGAGGTTCGCCCCCGCCAGGATCTTCGCCCCCAGCAGGTCGAGCCCCACGTTGATGCTCAGGAAGTTCTTCGCGGCGATCGTGCCGCGCAGCGTGCGCGTGCTCGCCAGCGAGTCCAGCGTCGCCGTGAACGACGCGCTCCACCGCGCGGCGGAGGTCTTGGTCTGGATGCTCCCGCCGCGGCCGATGACGCCCCACGTCCCGCCGGTGATCGACTCCCCGATCGTCGCGCTGCCGAGCGTCGGCCCGCCCGTGCGGCCCGAGAGCCGGATGCTGGCGCCGAAGTTGCCCGCCGAGGTCAGCGTCCCGATCCACTGCGCCGAGATCAGGTCGGTCGGCGAGGCGTTGGTGTCGGTCCAGCTCGCGACGGTGAGCGACTGGATCGCGCCCGGCGTCGTGACGCTCGCGTTCGTCACCGCGCCCAGGGTGATGGCCGTGTTCACGCCCGCCTGACCGATGGTGATGGAAACCTCCGCCGCGGTGCCGCCCACCGCGCCCAGCGTGAGCGAGCCGAGCGTTCCCGAGACCGTCAGCGAGCCGAGCAGCCGCGTGTTCACCGCCGCGATCGACTGCATCGAGCCCGAGATCGTCACCTGCGCGATGTCGGCCACGCCGTCGCCGCCGCTGGTGGCGATGCCGAGGCGCGAGTTGGCGCCCGAGCCGGTGATGTTCACGACGAACCGCCCCCCCGAGTCGCGCGTCACCGTGCCCACGCCGCCGTCGAGCAGTTGGAACTGCACCGCGGTTCCCTCGGGGTCGGTCAGTTGCAGGACCGCGTTGCCGCGCCCGGGGATGTTGCCGAACTTGATCTCCAGCGGGAAGAAGTTGTCGCTGGCCACGACGTTGTTCGACTGGTTGTTGTCGGCGACCGACGCGCTGGGCACGATCCGCGCCAGCAGGAAGTAGTTGCCCGGCGTCGCGTTCGACGGCACCGTGAAGTTGTCCGAGAAGAACAGTTCCTCCCCGTTGCCGAACACGCCGGGGATCTGCTGGTTGGGGTACGACCCGCACAGCAGGTCGTCGCTCGAGAACGTCACGTCGGTCGAGAGGTAGAAACTGATGCTGATCTGCCCCGTGGCGTTCATCGGGCCGTTGTTCGTCAGGATGATCCCCGCGACAAACCGGTCGCCCGGCACCAGCGTCGAGGGCACCTCGAAGTTGTTGAACTCCACGCCGATGTCGGCGGTCAGCAGGTCGCGCCGCTCCAGCGACTCGACCCCGAACGGCTCCGACCCCTTCGCGCACGCCGTCCGGCGCGCAGCCCGACGCCCAAAGCGACTCTTCATGGCTCCTGCTCCGTGATCGACCCGCCCGCTCCCCGCGGCTGGCGCCCAGCCGGCGCGCCCCTGCGCGGCTCGTTCGCCGGCGCAGGCCGGCGTTCGCCGCGTGCTTGTACGGGCGAGCATAGGCCGCGGTTTCCCGCCGCGTCGTGGCGCCGTCTATCGGCCTTGCGATGCCGCGGCGGTCGGTCGGGGTTCGGCCGCGCTCGCGGCGGCCTCAACCGGGCGGAAGCGGCCCGCCTCCGCCGCGCGGGCGCCCAGCCACGAGCCCGCGCCCGTCACCGCAACGACCACGACCGCGGTCGCGGCGATCGCGCCGGCCATCCGTCGCGCGCCGTGCCGCGCCACGCGCGGCGCGACGCCCTCGGCCTCGGGCTCGGCCAGCAGCGCCGCGCCCGCCAGGCGCAGGTAGTAGTACGCCGCGATCGCCGAGTTCACGCCCAGGATCAGCACCAGCGGCACCTCGCCCGCGCCGATGCCCGCGGCGAACAGCGGCAACTTGCCGAAAAAGCCCAGGAGCGGCGGCAGGCCCAGCAGGCCGACCGCGCTGATGACCATCGTCCAGCCCAGCAGCGGGTCACGCTTGCACAGGCCGCGAAGATCGGCGACGTCCTCGGCCTCTTCGGTCCCGCCGTCGGCGGCGCGCCGCTCCAGGCACGCGACGACCGCGAACGCGGCGATCGTCATCACGCCGTACGTCGCGAGGTAGAACAGCACCGCGCTCAGCCCGTTGCGCGACAGCGACGCCCCGCCCCCGCCCGGCCCGGCGATCACCCCCACCAGCATGTACCCCGAGTGCGCGATCGACGAGTACGCCAGGATCCGCTTGACCGAGTTCTGCCACAGCGCCAGCACGTTGCCGACGGTCATCGTCAGCGCGGCCAGCGCCCACAGCACGATCCGCAGCATCTCGGGCAGGCTCTCGCCGCCGGCGCCGAACCGCCAGCCCACCAGGCCCAGCAGGCTCATGATCGAGAAGAACCCCGCCGCCTTGGGCACAAAGGCCAGGAACGCCGCGACCGGCGACGACGCGCCCTGGTACACGTCCGGCGTGTAGTAGTGCATCGGCACCGCGGCGATCTTGAACGCGATGCCCAGCACCGCCAGGAGCAGGCCGAGCATCGCCACGTCGCCCACGGGGCCGGCGCCCAGCACGCGCTGCATCTCCGCGAACGAGGTCGTGCCCGTCGCTCCAAAGAGCAGCGCAAAGCCGTACAGGAAGATCGCCGCGCCCAGCGCGCCGAGGAAGAAGTACTTCACGCCCGCTTCCATCGACCGGTTGCGCGCCGTGGACAGGCTCACCATGATGTACGTCGGCAGCGACGTGAGTTCGAGCGCCAGGAACAGGAAGATCAGGTCGTCCGCCCCGGCGCAGAGCATCAGCCCGGTGAGCGAGAAGAGCGCAAAGGCCCAGAACTCGCCGGTCGTCGAGCGGATCGGGTCGTACGTCCCGCCGCGCACCACGCTCGCCTCGTAGTCGCGATCGACCCCGCCCTCCATGAGCATGAGCAGCAGCAGGCCGACGCCCGCGACGAGCACCTTGGCGTACATCGCCATGTACGGCAGGGGCCCGGGCGTCGGCGGCGTGGTGTACCACGCGAGGAACCCCGCCGTCGCCAGCGCGACCATCGACAGCAGCCCGCACTGGCGACGCGTCGAGCGGTCGGGCGAAAGCCCCATGACCATCACCACGCACGCGCCGACGAACAGCGCGATCTCGGGCCAGAGTTGGGCGACTTTCTCTACCATGTTGACCGATCGAGTTTCTCAGGCCAAGGTGGGTGAGGGGGGATCGAGTTCAGTTCGGATTCGCCGCCGCGGCGGGGGCCGCGGGCGCGGCCGCAACGCCCTCGGGCGAGCGGTTCAGGGAAGGGTTGTTGCGTCGGACGTCGTCGAGCATCTGCGCCATCTGCTGCGTCGGCGCTTCGAGCACGTGCAGCAGCGGGCGAGGGTACAGGCCCAGCAGCAGGCACAGCGCGGCCAGCGGCAGCAGCACGCCGATCTCGCGCCGGCTCAGGTCCGTCGGCAGCGGGGCGTGGCCGCCGTGCCCGTGCCCGTGCCCATGACCGCCGTGCCCGTGCGGCTCCTTCAGCGGGCCCCACACCACCGCGCCGACCATGAGCAGGATGTACATCGCCGTCACGATCATGCCCGTGCCGGCGAAGAAGCCGAACAACGGGCCCAGTTCGCCCGGCGTCGCGCCCGGCAGCAGGCCCGAGCCCGCGCCCTGCCAGCGGAAACCGTCGGCCTGGAACGCCGCGAACAGGCACATGAACTCGCTCACAAAGCCGTTCAGCCCCGGCAGTCCGACGCTGGCCATGGCGAAGAAGACCATGAACGTCGACCACACGGGCATCCGGCCCGCCAGCCCGCCCAGTTCCTTCAGCGAGCGCGTGTGGTAGCGCTCGTAGATCATGCCGATCAGCAGGAACAGCGCGCCGGTCGAGAGACCGTGGTTGATCATGTACAGCACCGAGCCGGTGAGCCCGATGCTGTTGAGCGCGAACAGCCCCAGCACGCAGAAGCCCAGGTGGCTGACCGAGGAATACGCCACCAGTTTCTTCACGTCCTTCTGCACCCAGCAGATCAGCCCCGCGTACACGATGCCGATGACCGCCAGCACGCCGACCACCGGCGCGTAGTGGATCGCCGCGGCCGGGCACATGACCAGCGCGAAGCGGTACAGCCCGTACGTGCCGAGTTTGAGCAACACGCCCGCGAGGATCACCGACCCCGCGGTGGGGGCCTCGGTGTGCGCCAGCGGCAGCCACGTGTGCACCGGGAACAGCGGCACCTTGACGGCAAAGCCGCACATCAGCGCCCAGAAGACCAGCCCCTGCTCGGGCAGCGGCAGCGCGGCGCACGTCTGCGCCAGCGGCCCGAACTCGAACGTCCATGAGCCCGTCATCGCGTGGTGCCGGTACGCGACGTACACCAGCCCCGCCAGCGTGACCAGCGAGCCGGTGAACGTGTAGAGGAAGAACTTGGTCGCCGCGGCCCTGCGGTTGGTCGAGCCCCACAGGCTGATGAGGATGTACAGCGGGACCAGTGTGAACTCGAAGAAGATGTAGAACACGACGACGTCCCGCGCGGCGAACACGCCCGTCATCGCCGTCTGCAGGACCAGCAGCCACGCGTAGTACGTCCGCACCCGCTCGGTCACCGCCGTGAACGACGCGAGCACGCAGACCGGCCCGAGCAGCACCGTGAGGCCGACCAGCAGCATGCTGACGGTGTCGAGCCCCAGCGACAGGCGGATGTTCAGCGGCGCGAACCAGTCGGCCGCGCCCACGAAGCCCGGCACGTCCGCCGCGCCGCGCGACCAGTCGAACGTCCACGCCATCCACACAAAGACGGCGACCGGCGCGAGCGTGCCCAGCAGGGCCAGGTCCTTGGCCCGCTGCGAGGGCGACAGAGCGACCAGCGCGGCCGCGAGCAGCGGGACCAGCAGCAGGAGGGCAAGACCCGTCACGGCCGCACCTCCCGGATGATGAGCACCAGCGCGATCACCAGCGCGACGCCCCCGGCCATCCGCACCGCGTAGTCGTGCAGCACGCCCGTCTGCGAGGTGCGGGCCGCGCCGCCGATGCCGCGCGGCGCCCAGCCGAACACGTTCACCAGACCGTCCACCAGCACCTTGTCGATCGCGTGCAGCACGTGCGACAGCACCCACAGCGGCGTGACGATCAGCCAGTCGTAGATCTCGTCCACGTACCACTTGGCCCGCGCGCCCCGCGCCAGCGCGCCCAGGTTGATCGAGTCGGCGCGGCTCGTCGCGGCGGTGGTGCGGCCGGCAAGGTGCAGCCACCACGCGATCAGGATGCCGACGACGCCGACAACGCTCGAAGCGACCATCGCGAACGTGTGCGCGTCCATGCCGAACGGGTGCGCGTGCCCGTGCGCGCCGGGCGAGACGCCCGCCGTCGACGCGTGCACCATCATGCCCGCCCAGCCGTGGTGGTCCTTGTGCACGAAGAACGTGCCCACCGCCGCGATCGAGAGCACCGCCAGCGCGCCGAGCACGAAGTTGATCGCGACCCCCGGCGGGTGCGGGTGGAAGTCGTGCGCGCCGCGTGCCGGGTGCCCCGGCGCTTCGGTGCCGTGCGCGTCGTCCCCGTGCCCCTCGGCGCCGTGCGCGTGCACATCGTGCGCGTGCGCATCGTGCGCGTGCGCCTCCTCGCCGGCCTCGTAGTGCTGCGGCCCGACGAACACGCGGAAGTACACGCGGAAGGTGTAGTACGCCGTCATGCCCGCCGTCAGCAGCAGCAGCCAGCCGATCAGGAACAGGTGCGTGTTGCCGAACGCGTCGGCCAGGATCATGTCCTTGGAGTAGAAGCCCGCGGTGATGAACGGGAAGCCCGCCAGGTTGAAGCACCCGACCAGCATCGCGACGCCCACCAGCCGCCAGCCCGGCATCTTGCCCACGCCGCTGAGTTTCCGCAGGTCCAGCTGGCCCGCGAAGCCGTGCATCACCGCCCCGCACGACAGGAACAGCAGGGCCTTGAAGAACGCGTGCGTGAACACGTGCGACGCGCCGCCGACCGCCCCCAGCACGCCCAGCCCAGCGAACATGTACCCCAGTTGCGACACCGTCGAGTACGCCATGATGCGCTTGATGTCGAACTGCGCCATGCCGATCGTCGCCGCCCAGAACGCCGTGATCGCCCCGCCCCACGCCACCAGCGGCAGCGCCCACTCGCTGCACACAAACAGCGGGAGGCACCGCGCGACCAGGTACACGCCCGCCGTCACCATCGTCGCCGCGTGGATGAGCGCCGACACCGGCGTCGGGCCTTCCATCGCGTCGGGCAACCACACGTACAGGAACACCTGCGCCGACTTGCCGAACGCGCCGATCATCAGCAGCACGGGGATCAACTGCACCAGGAACGGGATCTGGTCAAACCTCCCCTGCTGCGCCAGCGCCAAATACGCGCTCGCCGCGCCGTCCAGGCCGTACCCCGGCGCGCCCAGCAGTTTGGCGTACTCGATCGTCCCGAAGTACACGAACGTCAGCATCACGCCCAGCGACAGCCCGAGGTCGCCGACGCGGTTCATGATGAACGCCTTCTTCGCCGCGGCGACCGCCGAGGGCTTCTTGTAGAAGTACCCGATCAGCAGGTACGAGCACAGGCCCACGCCCTCCCAGCCCAGGAACAGCAGCAGCAGGTTGTCGCCCATCACCAGGCAGGCCATCGAGAACACGAACAGGCTGAACGCCGCGAAGAAGCGGCAGTACCCGGCCCCGAGGTCGTGCGACATGTACTCGCTGGCGTACAGCGCGATCAGCGTCGCAAGGCCGGTGACGAACAGCATCCACAGGAGCGTCAGCGCGTCGACGTAGAACGAGAAGTTCGCGACAAACGTCTGCGCCGCCGCAGGGCCGTACTGGAACGTGATCCAGTCCCACGCGTGCGCGATCCGCGGCTGCGTGCCGATGTCCAGGTACGTCAGCAGCGTCAGCGCGAACGCCGAGCCCAGGCACGCGACCGTGATCCACGCCGGAAGTTTGCTCTTCACGCGGAACGCCGCGCACACGCCGCACAGCACGCAGCCCGCCAGCGCCAGCAGCGGCACAAGGACCATCAGCCCCGCCCCGTGCGGGATCTCCGACAGCGCGTCGCCCGCGGGCGCGGGGGGCGCGCCCGAAGCGCCGGTCGCGGCGAAGATCAACGAGGCGATGCTGTCGAGGTGTTGCGTCACGTGCTCGCTCTGCCCGCAGAAAACCCGGCCCCGCCCTTACCCGCGCATCTCCGACCACTTCGTCGCGTCCAGCGTCTCGCGCCGGCGGAACAGCAGCACCACCAGCGCCAGCGCCAGCGCCGCTTCCGCCGCGGCGATGGTCAGCACGAAGATCACGAACGCCTCGCCCGTGTGGTTGAGGTGGTAGCGGCCGAACGCGATCAGCGCGATCCCCGCCGCCTGGAACATCAGTTCCGTGCACAGGAACATGATGATCAGGTTCCGCCTCGTGACGAACCCGATCAGCCCGATCACAAACAGCATCGCCGACGCCGCGACGTAGTGGTACAGCGTCGCCGCCGCCATCGGCGCGGGGAAGCCCTGCTGCGCCAGCACGCACGCCGAGATCGCCGCCGCTCCGAGCACGCTCACGCGACACCCCCGTGCACCGGCGATGGGGGCGAATCGGGCAGGTGCCGCGCCTGCGCGGCGAGTTTCTCCGCCTCGTCCAGTTCGACCTTTTTGCGAGCCAGCACCACCGCCCCCAGCATCGCCATGAGCAGGATCACGCCCGCGACCTCGATCGCCCCCGGCGCGCCGTTCAACAGCGCAAAGCCCACGCCCTCGGGGTTGGTCACGTAGAGATCCTTGGGCCAGTCGGGATGATCCGGGCCGACCGTCCGCACCTGACCCTGCCCGTAGGCGATCTGCACGCCGTACCCGCCGGAAGAGAGGTCGATCAGCGGCGCGCCCGGCGTGCCGTCGGCCCGGTCCGGCCCTCGGGCTATGCGCTCGTCGGCGGTCATCAACCCGGCCTGCCGCAAGGCCCGCTCGACCTTCCCGGGCAGGAGCGCAAGTTGTTGCTGCGTCAAAACTTCCGTCGGCGGCTGGAGCGTCTGCACACCCCGCGCCAGCATGGTCGTCATCGCCGCGACCAGCACGAACCCGACCACCGAGGCCAGCACCGGCTCGCGGCTGTAGCGGTCGTACTCGGCCAGAGCCTCGACCTGATCGGCGGTCGGCGACTCGGTCGCGAGCATAATGACAAACAGGTACGTGATGAGAATCGCCCCGGCGTAGACGATGATCAGCGCAAACGCCATAAACTCCGCTGAAAGCAGGACATACAGCCCGCTGCTGGCGACGATCGTGAGCACGAAATAGAGCGCGGCGTACACCGGCCGCGGGTGCGAAATCACCCGCAGGCCCGAGCCCAGCGCGATCACCGTGAACACGTAGAACAGCGCGTTCGGGAGGGTGCCGTTCTCGGCCGACCGCAGGCCCAGGCCCAGGAACACCCCGCCCACGCCCACCGCCGCGATCAGCGCCCCCAGCAGTTGCGGGCTGACTCCCCGCCGCGGCAGGGCCAAGCACACACCGACCGCGCCGATCGCACACCCGAGGTAGAGGAGGATCGGGCTGACAAGGCCGTCCAAGGTGGCGAACTCCAACGCGCGGCGGGAAAAACTCGGGCGAGGAACACAACGCGGAACAGCAGGGGACCGGTCCGCCCGAAGCGGCCGGCCCCACAGGGACGCAGAGGATAGTGGACCTCGCGCGGACCTTCAACACGGCCCATGTTTCCGGACGCAAGAGGTCACGGGCCGGTGGACCCGAGGTCGCTCCGGAGATTGTCGGCCGCACTCTGGCGTTCTCGGTTTGCCGGATCGAAAGGTGGGCACCCGTCCTCCGTGTGCAACACTTCAACCATGACCCAACCTGCCCCAACCCTCCGAATGCTCGCCCGCTGCGCGGCCGCGGCGGCGTGCCTGCTCGCCGCGGCGGGGCAGGCCCGCGCCACGTGGTCCATCATCCTCATCAACACGCGCACGGGCGAGGTCGCGCTCGGCTCGGCCACCTGCCTGACCAACTTCGACCTGCAGGCCAACACGCCCGTCCTGATCACCGGCGTCGGCGGCGCAACGGCCCAGTCGTTCGTCGACGCCGGCGGCTTCAACCGCACGTTCATCCGCGACCGACTCGCGGCGGGGTGGTTGCCCGCGGCGATTCTCGCCGCGCTGCCCGCGTTCGACACCGGCCACCAGACGCGCCAGTACGGCCTGTGCGACACGCGCGAGAACGGCCGCTGCGCGACCTTCACCGGCACCGGCGCTGGCGCGTGGGCCGGCGGGCGCACGGGGCGCGCCGTCGCCGCGGGGCACCTCGGCGCCGACGTCGTCTACGCGATCCAGGGCAACGTGCTGACGGGCGAGCCGGTGGTCGCCGCGGCGGAGGCGGCGGTCATCAACACGCCGGGCGACCTCGCGGCCAAACTCATGGCCTCGATGGAGGCCGCGCGGGCGATGGGCGGCGACGGCCGCTGCTCGTGCTCGTCGGGCGCGCCGACGGCCTGCGGCGCGCCGCCGCCGAGTTTCACCAAGTCGGCCCATATCGCCTACATGCTCATCGCGCGGACCGGAGACCGCGACGGCTGCAACCAGATCTACCGCATGCAGACCACGCCGGTGCGACTGATCGCCGCCGACCTGGACGGCGACGGGTTCCCCGAACTGCTCGGCCCCAACAGCGCGTCGCAGAGCGTCACGCTGCTGCAGAACATCAGCACGGGGCCGGGGCAGGGGGCCTTCGCCGCGCCCGCGCACATCACCGGGTTCTCGGCGCCGCGCGACGTGCACGTGCGCGACGTGACCGGCAACGGCGCGCCCGACATCCTCATCGCCGTGCAGGGCCTGAACCGCGTCTCCATCCTGCCGGGTCTGACCGATGCCAGCGGCGCGCCCACGGGGCAGTTCGGCGCGCCGGTGCACCTGTCCGCGGGAGCCGGCACCTACGGCGTGGTCGCCGGGGACTTCGACGGCGACGGCATCGTCGACATCGCCGCGTGCAACTTCGCCGACGACACGCTCACGATCTTCCGAGGACTCGGCGGCGGGGCGTTCGCGCCCGGCGTGCACACGGCCGTGCTCGACGGGCCGGTGACCATCGCCGCGGCGGACCTCGACGGCGACGGCGACGCGGACCTCGTGCTGGGCGGAGCGTTCGCCGAGGGCGTGCAGATCGTGCGGAACGTCTCGCCGCCGGGCGGGCCGCCGCTGTTCGCGCCCGAGGCGCCGCTGGCCGGCAGCGGGAGCAACATCGCGCAGGTGGTGATCGGCGACGCCGACGGCGACGGCGCGCCCGACATCGCCTGCGCCGCGGGCGGGAGCAACGCGCTGATCGTCTTCCGCAACAGCACGGGATTCGTGGCCCAGCCGATCGCCTTCGGCCCCGCGCCCGGCGGCGTGGCCATCGCCGACGTGGACGGCGATGGCGTCGCCGACCTGGTGGGCCTGACGCGCCAGACGACCGCCAGCAGGCTCGGCGTGTTCCGCGGGCTGGGCGGCGGGGCGTTCGCGTCGCCGGCCGTGCTGGTCGCGCTGCCCAGCACGCCGGGCCGGCTCGACCTGGCGGACATCGACGGCGACGGCGACCCCGACGCGGTCGTGCCGATACAGGGGAGCAACTACGGCGTGGTGGTGCCGAACGTCGGCGGACAACTTATATATAACAATGGAGTCGGTTGCGCGACGGGCGATTATTACATGTCGTTCAACATCGCCAATCAGGGCGCGGCCGCGCCCGACCCGGTCCTGCAGTTGCAGGCCCAGTACGACGCGTGGCGGGCCGCGCTGGCCGGCAAGCCCGACGCGGAGCGGTCCTCGGCCGAGTTCTCGCGCCCGCGCGCCCCGCAGGGCGCGGCGGGCCCGTGCGTGCAGACGCTGACCATCCGCCTGCGCGACTGGCAGGGCCATGACGTCGCCGCGACTCCCGGAACCGTGAGCGTGCTGCACGCGCCGGGCAGCGCGGGCCGGGCCCAGATCGGCCCGGCGGTGCCCGACCCCGACGGCACGGTGCGAGTCGAGATCCTCAGCCCGTGGCCGGGCGCGGGCGAGGCGGACGCGGACCGCTTCGCCGTGCGCATCGAGCCGGTGGGCGCGGCGACGCCGACCAACCGCGCCGTGACGCTCATGCCGTACACGGGCCTGGCGCGCACCCCGCACGCCGACTTCGACCTCGACGGCCAGCGCACCGTGCAGGACATCTTCGCGTTCCTCGCGGCGTGGTTCGCCGGATCCGACGGCGCGGACTACGACAACTCCGGCTCCGCCGATGTGGCGGACATCTTCCAGTTCCTGTCGGTGTGGTTCGCGGCGGTGTGAGGGCGCTTCGCGGGAACTCCGCTTGGTTGCGAGCGAAGGGTGTGGTAGTCTGTCCTTCGCAGCAAGAGGGCGGACAAGCAACGCCCCGTGCGCACGCGGCGGGGTATCGGACCGGCCCTCTGTTCCCCTCTCCCCGGTCGCCGGGGACAGGATGTCGCGCAGCGACAGGTGAGGGGCGGATCGGTTTGTTTCCCATCTCCCCGTTGCTCTGAACGGGGAGAGGATGTCGCGCAGCGACAGGTGAGGGGCGGATTGTCGATCGAGAAGCACCCCTCACCGGCTCGGCCTTCGGCCTCGCCACCTCACCCCGCTAACGCGGGGAGAGGGGAAGGTCTGGGCGCTTGCGGCGGCGGCGTGCGCGTCGCTGTTCGCCCTGGCCGCTCCCGCCCTTGCCGGTGGGGGGTCGACCCCCTCTCCGGCATCGACTTTGTCCGCATCACGTATCCCGGTTACGCGCCGTGGAGGGGGACGACCCCGCCGACGCAGGGCGACGATGCCATCGGCCGCGGCGGGGTGGACTACGAGTACTTCATCGGGCGGTACGAGGTCACCACGAGCCAGTGGGTGCAGTTCTTCAACGCGGCGTACGACCGCCCCGCGGGGCAGCCCAACCTGCCGTGGCTGACGCCGCCGACGTTCTGGGGCGCGCAGGGCACGAAGCCTATCAACAAATCGAACCCCAACGCGCGAAGGTGGCAGGTGCCAGCGGGCAACGAGGTGCTGCCGGTGGGGAACATCAGTTGGCGGATGGCCGCGATGTACTGCAACTTCCTGCAAAGCGGCGGGGCCGGTGCTGCGGGACCGGGCGGGGTCGTGCCGCGGGAGAACTTCCTGAGCGGCGCGTACGACGTGAGCACGTTCGGTCCCAACGGGATGGGCGGGTTTGGCGACCAGCCGACGCGCTCGCCGGGGCGCGGTACTTCATCCCGACGAGGGATGAATGGATCAAGGCAGCCCACTACGACCCGCACCGCTACGGGCCGGACCAGGGCGGGTACTGGGAGTTCTCCAACTCGACCGATTCGTGGGTTCCCGGCGGCCCGCCGGGCGTGAACGTGAATCTCGGCCCCGGCGGTCCCGGCTCCAACCCGAATGGGCCGCTTGCGCAGGCCAACTACGGCTGGGACACCTTCACCTTCCCCGGCCACGGCAGCCCGTTCACCGTGCCGCTGGGCGCGTACCCCGATGTCCAGAGCCCGTGGGGATTGCTCGATGTCGCGGGAGCGACAACCGAATGGACAGAACAGATCGCATTTGGCACCTTTGAAGGGCCCAGCGCGAGGTTCCTCGAGGGAAGTTACTGGGGTAGCGCTCCCGGATTTGGAATCGCCGACGCTGTCTGGGCTAGCTACGGACAGCTTTCGCCGAACTGGGCGCCATTCGACAGCGGTTTCCGCATTGCCTCAATAGTCCCCGGTCCCAGCATACTGCTGGTGCTTGCCTCCGGGTGCGTCCTCGTGGTCGCTCGAAGAAAGCGAGAGTAGAAGCGTATGAAACTGAAGAAAGTCGTAGTAATCGCCAGCGCATGCCTGCTGGCGAGCGGGGTATCGGTCTGTGCCCAAACACCAATCCGTGTGGAGGTGACTGGACAATCAACGACGCAACACGCCGCATCAACACCCATCTCGGTCACGATCAGCAACACCATTACCGGGACCGTGCAGGTCATGATTTACGATGTCAACTCGCTCGACGTCAACGGCGGCGTGCCGTCGAGCAGCATCGGCGCGGTGACGATCAGTGGTACGGTCGGCACATCGGGCACGCCGCTGGTCGAAGTTCTGATCGCCGACGGCGACAGTAGCTTTCCGATAACGCCGCCCGAACTGATGACCGTCGGGGCGATTGACTTCGTCGGCCTCTCCTTCAGCAGCACCGCGCTCCGCGACATCACCCGTGTCGCCGTGGCCTTTGGAGGCGACATCACCGGCAGCATCGAGGCCGGCGCGATCCGCCGCATCCAGGCCCGCGGCCGCATGGTCAGCAGCACCTACACCGGCGGCAAGATCACGGGCAAACTCACCGCCACCGCGCCGGACCGTCTCGGCGTGACGGTGGGCGCGCCACCCGCGTCGTCTGGGCGGGGGACGAGATCAGCGGCACGATCTCCGCGGCGTGAGTCTCGCTTCGAGCGATGAGAACATCCGCTGCCGCGGGGCGTGCGAATACTCTGGTGCATGTCCACCGCCCTGGCCACGCCCGAAACAGCCACCCGCCCCCGGCGGTTCGTGCTGGGCATTTCCGGCGCATCGGGCGCGGCGTACGCCCTGCGGTTGCTGGAGCAGTTGCTGTTGACGGGCGCGGAGGTGCACCTGGTCGTCAGCGACTACGGGCGCCGCCTGCTGTTCGACGAGGCAGGCGTCACGCACCTCGACTTCGCCAGCCTGTGCCCGACGATCGCCGACTCGGCCGCGGCGGCGCGGCTGGTGATCCACCCCAACAAGGACGTCGGCGCGGTCATCGCCTCGGGCAGTTTCCTGCACGACGGCATGGTCGTCGTGCCGTGTTCGAGCACCTCGCTCGGCGCGATCGCCACGGGCTCGGGCTCGAACCTGCTGACCCGCGCCGCGATGGTGACGCTCAAGGAGCGTCGGCCGCTGATCGTCTGCCACCGCGAAACGCCGCTGAGCCTGATCGACATCGAGAACATGCGCACGCTGACGCTCGCGGGCGCGATCGTGTGCCCGACCAACCCCGGGTTCTATCTCAACCCGCGCCGCATCGGGGACATCGTCGACTTCATGGTCGGCAAGGTGCTCGACCTGCTCAAGGTCGAACACGCACTGAACACGCGGTGGGAAGAGGCCGCACGGAGCGGCACGGCAGCAAAGCAGCAGAACAGCAGATAACCGCACGCCGACATCGGCCTGCGCCACGCTTGCCGACGCGGGTCTACTGCGCCTTGACCGGCGCGCGGTGCTGCGCCGCGGGCGCATCGCCCATGCGCAGGCGCGCCTCGCGCGGCAGCAGTTCGACCAGTTCGCTCGCCGCGACCATCGCCCGAGTGCAGAGTTTGTCGATCAGCGAGCGGTAGAAGCCGTACACCGTCAGGCACGGCACGGCCAGCAGCAGGCCCAGCAGCGTGTGGAACAGGGCCTTGGAGATGCCGAGCGAGAGGTTCGCCGGCGAGGCCTGCCCGCCCGCGTGCCCCAGCGCGGCGAAGGCGATGATCATGCCCCACACCGTCCCCGCAAGGCCCAGCAGCGGCCCGAGGTTGCCGATCACGTTCAGCGGCTCGACCCTGCGGAACCACCGCGCGCACTCCTCGCTCGCGGCCAGTTCCGCCGCCTCGCGCACCGCGTCCTTGTCGTCGGTCGGCACGGCCAGCCCCGCGCGGACAACCCGGCTGACCAGCGCGTCGTCCTCGGCGACGAACGCGCGAAGATCGGCCCAGCGCGCCGCGCGGCACAGGCCCGAGATGATCTCGACCGGCTCGTCGGGCGCGATGCTGCTCTTGCGCACCTCGATCAGGCAGATGATGATGATCGTCCACCCGGCCAGCGATCCGATGACCAGCAGCACGGTGAACAGGTCGAACGACTGGCTGAACAGTTCCCACAGCGAGACGCGCCCACTCTCGGTCACGGCCGGGCCGGGCGAGCCGGTTCCCTGCGCCACCGCCGCGCCGCCCGCGAGCGCCACGACCAGCGTGCACGCGACGGCGAGCAGGACCACGAAGCGCGACCACGGCGCGCGCCGGGAGACGACCGGGAAAGGCTTGTTCATTCGCGGGTCCGTGAAGGGTACGTGCATGGGCGGGAGTGTACTCGCTTCGGGCGCGCGGCCGCGCGTCGGTCAGTTGCTCTCGGGCGGCGGCGGGTCGTCCGCGTCGTCGGGCGTGATCTCGCGGCTGATGCGGTAGTGGCCGGTCATCCACCGGCCCAGATCGGCCAGCCTCGCCCGCTCGTCGATGAACGGGAACGTCGGATTGTCCGGCGGAACGGGCTTGCCGGTCGTCGGGCAGCGGGCCCAGCCCTCGGGCAGCGCGGCGCGCGAACCCGTGGAACCTGTCCCGGACCACGCGGCCGCGACGCGAGCCCAGCCCGCGCGCTGCGCCGCGTCGTCGGGCGCGTCGAGCGTGAGCGTCCGCGTGCCGCGGCCGTCGGCGTCGTCAGGCCCGCCGTCGGTATCGATCCGCACGTTGAACAGCGATGGTTTCATCTCGTGATCAGACGATCGTCGAACGGCCTCCCGCAGCGCGGACGCGATGCGCGACGCCCACTCGACGACCACCACCGCCGCGCCGTCGGCGACGCAGTCCCACCCCATCGACTCCAAGTCATCCGTGCCGCGGAGGCGGTAGGCGTCGACGTGGCGCAGCGCCGCCCGCGGCGTGGTGCGCGGGTCGTTCGGCGCGGCGTACTCGTTCATCAATACGAACGTGGGGCTGCTGACCTGCGCGGGGTCGAGGCCGAGCCCCTCGCACACGCCGCGGACGAAGCGCGTCTTGCCCGCGCCCAGTTCGCCCTCGAGCGCGACGACGTCGCCGGGCACCAGGACGCCGCCCAGCGCGCGGCCGAGCGCGACGGTCTGGCGTTCGTGGCCGGTCCGTGCGGTCAGCCGCATCAGGCGTGCTCCCATCCGCGCTGCGCGCAGTCGTGCTCGCGTCCGGCCGCGTCGATCGCGACACAGCCCGAGCCGCGCGCGACCGAGCCGATCCGCGTGAGCGGCGTCCCGTCGGGCGCGCGCGCGGGCAGCGCCAAACCGGGCGCGGCGGCGAAGAGGAGCTCGTAATCTTCGCCGTCGCCGATCGCCGCGAGCGCGTCGGGCGCGTCGTCGTGCAGCGGCACGCGCGGCAGGTCGATGACCGCGCGGGCGCCCGACGCCGCGGCGAGGCGCGAGGCGTCGATGCCGACGCCGTCGGAAACGTCCATCATCGCGTGCAGGTCGGGGCCGAGCGCATCGCACAGCCACGCGCCGACCGCCACGCGCGGCGTGAAGCGCAGGTGCCGGCCGCTGCGCACGCTCCCGCCGATGCGCCCGGTGACCCACAGTTCGTCGCCCGGCCGCGCGCCGGATCGGAGCACGGGCCCGCGCTCCGCGTGCGGCTCGCCGCCGACGGTGCACGTGAGCACGAGCGCCCCGTCCCACGTGGCGACGTCGCCGCCGACCAGCGGCGCGCTCATCTCGCGCGCCGCGCGCGACATCGCGTCAAAGAGCGCGTCGGCGTGCGCGAAGCCGCGCGGCAGCAGGCCCGTGGCCAGCGCCCACGCGGGCGTGCCGCCCATGGCCGCGATGTCGGAGACGCTGCGGGCGATGCACTTGTGCGCGATGTCCGCCGCGGGGACGTCCGCGGCGAAGTGCCGCCCCTCGACGAGTTGATCGACCGTCAGCAGCAGGAGCGCGCCGGAGCCGGCGCGCACGACAGCGCAGTCGTCGCCCGGGCCGACAACGATCTGACCGAACGCCGCGGCGAGATTCGCCGAGCGTGCGTGGATGTGCGCGAGCAGTTGGTTCTCCCGCATCGCGCAAGGGTAGGGGCGGCCTTGCAGCCTACCGGTCAGAAGGCGACCACCGGTAGGAGCGATCCAGCACGCGCTTGTACAGCAGTTCGCCCGGCTCGGCCGGCCGGTCGTGCCCGGTCACGACGACCTCGCCGGAGGGTTCGACTCGCAGAGCGATCTGCCCGGGCGGCGGCTGCGCCAGTTCGAGCGACAGGCCGTTGGCCGGCCCCAGCAGAAGGCGGACCTTGAGCGGCGGCGGAGGGCCGTTCGTCTCGGCGGGGTTTCGAAACTCCGAGCCGGCGCTCTCCGCCGCGTGCGCGATCTGCCCGGACTTGGCAAGTTCCAGCGCCAACTGCTTGAAGTGCTCGCCGAGCGTGTCCAGCGTCCGCGTGAGCGATTCATCGTTGATCTTGGCGCTCTCGGCCAGGTACATCGGCGTGCCCCGCCCCAGCAGCAGCCAGTCGGCGCTGATGTGCAGGACCTCGCACAGGCGGATCACGAACGGCACGCCGGGGTTCTGCCCGTTCAGGTATCGGCGGACCGACTCGTGGTTGCTGCCGGTCAGGTCCGCGATCTCGCGGAACGAGAACGGACGGCAGACCGACTGCAGCCGCGCCTGCAACGCGGCGTCGGGGGGGCCGACGGACTCGGCCCCCCCGTTGCCACGCGCTTCCACTCGGAGTGAGGGATCCTGATTCATGGAACAGCCTGCGCGTCCTGTCGCATGGCGGCGATGGCGTCCACGAACGCCTTGAGCGTGTTCTCGGGGAAGTTGGGCGGGGCCTGCTTGCAGGCCTCTTCCGCCTCGTTCAGCACGGCCAGAAAGGCCAGCCGCTCCTCCAGCGTCATGGGCGACAGCCCGCCGGTGTTGTAGCAGTCCACCGTCACCTCCATGGCCAGGGGGACATCCGGGGGGAGTTGCAGACTGGGGCAGGAGAGCTCATTAATGAGCAGTTCCAGAAGGAACAGAATCCAAGCCTCCCAGTCCGTGATTGCACGGACTTGAGACTCGGCACGGGCCGGCGTCGGGGCGGCCTGCGACGCCCCCGCCAAGCCGAGGGCGAGCCCTGCCGCGATCACCACGGAAACCCTTGGAATCCACGCCCACTTTCTGGTAACCTGTTGTCTGTTCTGGACTGACATGGTGCTGACTCCCGTCTCGGGGCGGGGCAGGTGCGCAGGGATCGCCGCCGCGTGGCACGCGGCTCCTTGGCGTCCCCGTTTGCCTGCCCTCCACCTGTTCAGTCGTGCCTCGAACCCGCCGTGTGAGCAATCCGGTAAAAAATTTTGAGGTCACTCGACCACCGGCTCGGTCCCCCATGCTCGCAACCCAGCCCAACCCCGCAACATTCCGGGACCCGCCAAGCGGGAGCGGGTCCGCGGCGGGGGCCCTGCCGGTGGATCAACTGCTGGCGCGCATGCGGGCGGGCGACCGCCGGGCCGCGGCCCTGTTCCTGAGCAACTACGGCGACCTGATCCGCCGCCGCGTGCGCGGCAAACTGGGCGCATCGGTGCGGCGGATGTTCGATTCTCTCGACATCCTGTCGACCGTGGGCAGGCGGTTCGACCGGTACGTGCGCGACGGCAAACTACAGGCGGTCGACGAGCCGCAGTTGTGGAGCCTCCTGTTCCGCATGGCCGAGGCAGCGGTCGTCGACAAGGTCCGCGCGGTCAAGCGCCTGCAACTGGCCGAGGGCGAGGACGGCCCCATTGCGCGAGAACTGCTTGCGCGGATCGACTCGGCGGAGCGCGGCGGCGCCAGCGGCGCCGACATCGTGCTGGAAAGGGCGCTGGGGGCCCTTCACTTTGACGAAGACCGGTCCATCCTGACCCTCTGGCTGGCCGACTGGCCGCTGTTCCGCATCGCCGAGGCGCTGGGCACGACCCCCGCCGCCGTCCGGCAGCGGTGGCGCGCCATCCGAGAACTGCTCCGCGAGAAACTCGACGCCGGGGAACTCTGATGCCCGTGCGCACGTCCCAGGACACCACCGCGGCCGTCGCCGCCTGCTACCTCGCCGACGCCGACCCCGACTTCGCCGTTGTCCGTGCGGCGACCGGCGCCGTCGAGGACCACGACTTGGCCGACGCCATCGAGGCCGACGCGCGCGAGCGACTGGCTCGCGGGTTACCGCTGGAGATCGAACGCTACCTCGAATCCGTGCCCGGCATCGAGGGCATGCGCATCGCCGCGGACGCCGCGATCGAGTTCGCCCTTCGCGCGGCGGTCGCCGCCGGCACTCCCGAGAACGAGGCCGCGCGAGCGCTGATCCGGAAGCACCCACGCCTGACCGCGGCGATCGAGACCGCCGTCGCGCTCTCCGACGGTCTGGCGTCGACCACGACGCTCGGACGCTCGGCGGGCCGCTCGGTGCCGCTGCAGGTCCCCTGCGAGTACGGGCCGCGCCTGCCCGACGGCCGGCGCCGGTTCGACGTGCGCGAGCGGCTCGGCATCGGCGCACAGGGCGAGGTGTACCTCGCGGCCGACCACCTGCTCAGCGAGCCCGACAAGCCCGCGTGGGTGGCGATCAAGCGGCTCCGGCCGATCGCCGCGGCGGACGCCGCGAGCCACGCCGCGGCCGAAAGCCTCAAGGCCCGCCGAATCGACCACCCCAATGTCGTTCGCGTGCTCGACCGGGGCACGGATGATCGGTCCATCGAGTACATCGTCTACGAGCACGTGGACGCGGGCGATATGGCCCGGTGGTTCGCGCAGCAGGCCGGCCCCATCCCCGCAAGCGAGGCGGCACGCCTCGTCGCGGCCATCGCGCGGGGCGTTCACGCTGCGCACGTCGCGGGCGTCGTGCACTGCGACCTCAAGCCCTCGAACATCCTGATGACCCGCGCTGGCGAGCCGAAGGTGGCCGATTTCGGCGTGGCCGCGGCGGTGCGATCCAACTCCGGACGCGTGCCCGACGCCACGCCCGTGGGCAACCTCGCGTACATCGCGCCCGAGCAGTACCGCGCCGAGGAAGGCGCGCAGGCGATCCCCGCCGACGTGTACGCGCTGGGCGGCCTGTTGTACTTTCTCCTGACAGGCAAGGCGCCCAACGGCGACACGCCCTCGCAGGTGGCGGCGCGGCACACCCGGGCCGACTCTCCCGCGCCCTCGCCGCGGGCGGCCCGGGCCGACGTGGCCGCCGATCTCGACGCGGTCTGCCGACGCGCGCTCGCCCCGCGGCCGGCGGACCGGCACCCCTCGGCGCACGCGCTGGCCGAAGATCTGGAAGCGTATTTGGAGCACCGGCCGCTGGAGTGGCGGCATCCGTCCATCTGGAAACGGACGGTGTTGTTCGCTCGCAGAGAGCCGCTTGTACTCACCGCGATGATCCTTTTGATGATGGTGATCGTGGCAGCCGCGGCTGGCGTGGCACGCTCGCACGCTGTGGCGCAGCAGAAGATCCTCGAAGGACAGAACCAAGCGCTCAGGAAGGTGCACGCCGAGCAGAAACGCGTCATCGACAACTCGCTCACCATGATTGGGTCGATGGCCCACTTCTTGCGAGGCAAGAGCGAAGGGGGCGTTGGAATTGACTGGATGCCCGGACTCACGATGATGGAGTCGCTTGCCGGGCCGATCATCTTCTCCGATCAGGCGAACAGACAGTCCGCTGAACTCTGGGCCAACCGCGTCAAGGTCGTTTCCGAGTTGGTGCAGGACCTCGAGTCGCGCGGGCGTGCGGGCGACTACGAGACGCTCCTCTGGCGCGACGCGCTGGCGTTCTGGGCGCTGCGAACCGGCGACCACGCCGCCGCGCAGCGGTTTCTTGACGCCAACGACGCCTACTACGAGCCGATCCTCGCGCCCGCCGACCGCTGGCGCGACCTCCGCCGCGGCATGCACCTGACCGCGGCGGTGCTGCGCGCCGCCGACCGCCCGCCGGGCGCGCCGCTGGCCGACGATTCGAGGCGGGCTGTCGAGTCGGCCGCGCGCGACCTGCTCGCGCTGGCCGACCAACTCGAGGGCGATGCGCACAACCGCGCCCTTCGGCTGCTCTTTCTGATGGCCGCACGCCGGGCCTTCGAGCCCGACCTGCTCGCCGACGCCGAGAAGGCCGACGAACTGCGCCGGCGTCTGGTCCGCCGCGAAGAAGTGCCCGAATCCGCGGTGTCGCTCCCCGCGCCTACACGTTGAACAGGAAGTGGCAGACGTCGGCGTCCCGCATGACGTACGACTTGCCCTCGACGCGCAGGCGCCCGGCGTCCTTGATCGCCTTCTCGCTGCCGAGTTCCTCCAGATCGCTCACCGAGTAGATCTCGGCCCGGATGAAGCCGCGCTCGAAGTCGGTGTGGATCACGCCCGCGGCCTGCGGCGCGGTCGCGCCGATCGGCACCGTCCACGCGCGCACCTCCTTGGGGCCCGCGGTGTAGAAACTCTGCACGCCCAGCAGGTGGTACGCGGCGCGGGCCAGCGCGTTGAGCGCGGGCTCCTTCATGCCAAGGCTCTGGAGCATCTCGAGCCGGTCGGCGTCGCTCAACTCCGCCAGTTCGCTCTCGATCTTGGCGCACACGGGCACGACGTCGAACTCCGGGTCGCCGCCGTGCGCCTTCACCCACTCGCGCACCCTCGTCGCCAGCGGCCCGCGCCCGTTCACGTCGTCGTCCGAAACGTTGGCGACGTAGAGCATCTTCTTGGCCGTGATCATCCCCAGCCCCTTCATCGCCTTGATCTGGTCCGGGTCGTCGAACCGCACCGTGCCCGCAAGCCTTCCCTCGCTCAGCACGGGCAGGAGTTTCTTCAGCACCTCGTGGCGGGCCACGTCCTCGCGGGCGCCGCCCTTGGCCGCGCGCTCGGCCTTGCCGATCGAGTTCTCCACCGTCTGCAGGTCCGCCAGCACCAGTTCGGCGTTGATCGTCTCCAGGTCGCGCACCGGGTCGACCGTTCCCTCGACGTGCGTGATCTCTTCGCCTCCGGGCGCCTTCTCGAAGCACCGCACGACCTGCACGATCGCGTCGACCTCGCGGATGTGCGAGAGGAACTTGTTGCCCAGGCCCTCGCCCTTGCTCGCGCCGCGCACGATCCCCGCGATGTCCACCAGCCGCAGCGCAGCGGGCACGACCTTCTGCGTCGGGATGAACCGCGTGATCGTCTCCAGCCGCGGGTCCGGGATCGGCACCACGCCAACGTTGGGCTCGATGGTCGCGAACGGGTAGTTGGCCGCCAGCGCGCCGGCCTTGGTCAGCGCGTTGAAGAGCGTGCTCTTGCCGACGTTGGGCAGACCGACGATCCCGGCTTCCATAAGTGCAGATCCTTGGCCAACTTGCGCGATATCCGCGGGCGGCGTGCCCGCCCGCGCAGGGGGCCAAGTCTAGCGCGGCTCGCCGCGCCCGCGGCCAAGGCCAAGCACCCGGGACACGATTCGAACGTGCGACCTGCGCTTTAGGAAAGCGCTGCTCTATCCAGCTGAGCTACCCGGGCACGCGGGGAGTCTACGCCGCACGCGGCGGCCCGCGCGGGTGCGCTACCGTTCGCCGCGGCGGGCGGCGACCGACCCGCCGGAGGAGCCCACCCGATGCTCTCGAGACTGACCCGAGCGTGCGCGCTGGCCGGTGCGCTGGCCGCGAGTCTGGCCCGCGCCGACGAGCCGGCGCCGAACCCCACCATCGCGCTCATCGAGATCGAGGCGACACCCGTCGAGCGGCCCAGCCCGCTGGCGTGGCTGCTGGGGGCCGAGAGCGAGCCGACCCTGCGCGACGTGGTCACGCTCGTCAGACGCGCGGCCAACGACGCCGCGTCCAAGGGCGTGGTGGTCCGCCTGCGCGAGGCCCCGCTCTCGATGACGCAGGCGGAGGAACTCGGGCGCGAGATCCGGCGGGTGCGTGCGTCGGGCAAGAAGGTGCATGTCTTCACCGACTTCTACGGCCCGGCCGAGATCGTCCTCGGCGCGCACGCCGACGAGGTGATCATCCAGGAGGGCGGCGCGGCGTCGCTGCCCGGCCTGTTCATGGAGGAACTCTTCCTCGCCGACGCGCTGGAGTGGGCCGGCGTCAAGGCCGAACTGGTGCAGGTCGGCGCCTACAAGGGCGCGAACGAGTCGATGACGCGCTCGGCCCCGAGCCCCGAATGGGACCAGAACATCAACGCGCTGCTCGACGGCATGTACGCCAACCTGCGCGGCGCCATCAAGCGCGGCCGCAGACTCGACGACGCGCGCCTCGACGGCGCGATGCGCGCCGCGTGGATGGCCGACGGCGCGACCGCCCGAGCCGCGGGGCTGCTCGACGCCTCCGTCGACCTGCCCGACCTCTCCGACCACCTCGCGCGCGGCTACGGCGCGCCGGGCGTGTCGTGGGTCAACATCGAGCACGAGGCGGGCGCGGCCGCGCCGGACATGAGCAACCCCTTCGCCGCGCTGGCCTCGCTCTTCCAGCAGCCCGACACCGCGCCCGACCGCGACACCATCGCCGTGGTGCACGTCGACGGGCCGATCATCGACGGTGAATCGACCCAGGGCGGCCTGTTCGGCGAGTCCGGCGTCGGGTCGACGACCATCCGCCGCATCCTCGAAGAACTGGAGTCCGACGATCTGGTCAAGGGCGTGATCGTGCGGATCAACTCGCCCGGTGGCTCGGCCACCGCCAGCGAGATCATCTGGCAGGGCCTGCACCGCCTGTCGAAGACCAAGCCGGTCTGGGCGAGCGTCGGCGACATGGCCGCGTCGGGCGGGTACTACGTCGCCGTCGGCTCGCAGCGCATCTACGCCAACGAGTCGAGCATCCTCGGATCGATCGGCGTCGTCGGCGGCAAACTGGCGACCACCGGCCTGTACGACAAACTCAGGGTGCGGTCGGTCGGTCGCGCCCGCGGGCCGATGGGGCACATCCTCGGCTCGTCGGCACCGTGGACCGACGCCGAGCGCGAACAGGTGCGCGCCAAGATGAAGGAGACCTA
>CALKJW010000043.1 GCA_937995595.1 uncultured Phycisphaerales bacterium
GAGAGCCCGGCCGGCCGGCTCCTCAACTGGCAGTCGGTCGAAACCGACCTCGACAACGTGCTGCGCCAGCTGCGCTACACCGCGCCCTACACGTCGTGCCCGCTGGGCGACCCCTGCGACGACGGCTGCAGACTGTGCCGCGGCACGCAGTGGATCAGCGAGAGCCAGTGGCAGAACCTGCCGCGTGAGTTCAAGGGGAGCAACCCGTGAGTCTGTTCACCTACCAGGGCGCGCCGCCGGTCAGGTGTCCGCTCCAGCCTGCTACGGCGCCGCGCGGGTTCGACGCGCGCGACTACCAGGCGCGCGCCGTCGCGTCCGTCGGACTCTGTTTGTCGGAAAACCCATCGACGCTGCTGGTCATGCCGACCGGCACAGGCAAAACGGTTGTGATCGCACACACCATCCGCGCTCACTGCAAGAAACGCGCGCTCGTGTTGGCGCACAGGCAGGAGCTCATCGAACAGAACGCGCGGACGATTGAGGCCGTACTCGGCGAGCCGTGCGGAATCGAGATGGCCGACAAGCACACCGATCTGCCGGGTCTGGACAAGCCGCGCGTGGTCGTCGCCTCAAAGGACTCTCTGCACGAGAAGCGACTGGCGCGGCTGGACCCGCGCGAGTTCGGGCTCGTTGTCACAGATGAATGTCATCACGCCGTTGCCAGAACCTACGGCCGAGTGTACGAACACTTCCGCAGCGTGCCCCATCTTGGCGTGACCGCGACGCCCGACCGGCTCGACGAGGAGGCTCTGGGGCAGGTGTTCGCCTCAGTGGCGATGGTCTACGAGATTGCCGACGCGATCCGCGACGGCTGGCTCGTGCCTGTCCGGGCTCACACAGTGTTCGTCAAGGAACTGCAACTCGCCAGCGTCGGGACAACGGCGGGCGACCTGAACCAGGGCGAGCTCGCCGAGCAGATGGAAGCCGAGCGAGTGCTGCACGAGGTGGCGGCGTCGATCACGCGCGAGGCCGACGGACGGAGAGCGATTATTTTCACCGTCAGCGTCCGCCAGGCGGCGCGGCTCGCCGAAATCCTCAACGACTACGAGCCCGATTCGGCCCGGTTCGTGTGCGGCGAGACACCCAGGGAGCGGCGGGCCTTCGACCTCGCGGAACACCGCGCTGGCCGATACCGATTCTGCTGCAACGTCGGCGTGCTCACCGAGGGTTACGACGATCCCGGTTGTTCCATGATCGTAATGGCGCGGCCCACCAAGAGCCGCGCCCTCTTCGCGCAGTGCCTTGGGCGCGGCACGCGGCCCCTCCCCGGCGTTGTGGACGGGCTCACGGACGCGGCCGCGCGGCGGAGCGCCATCGCTGCGAGCGCCAAGCCATGTCTGACTGTGATGGACTTCACTGGCAACTGTGGCCGGCACAAACTGGTAACGCCGGCCGACGTGCTGGGCGGTGCGTACCCAGACGCCGACATCGATGCCGCGTCGGCGATGATGCTCGACGGCGAGACGGACGTGGCGGAAGCGCTCGAGAAGGCCCGAGCCCAGCGCGAGTCGGTCGACCACGAGGCGCAGCAGACCATCAAAGAACTGCGCGCGAGCCGCGCCCGGGTCGTCGCCCTTGCAAAGTACGTGCTGTCCGAGGAGGACCTGTTCGACGGCGCAGCGAACATTCCGGGCCGCGAGCGCGGATGGGCTGTCGGCAAGGCGCCGACCGAGTCGCAGATAGATACGCTCGAGCGGGCTGGGTTCGCTCGCACGGATATTGAGCAGATGAGCCGGAACGAATGCTCGCGGCTGATCGGCAGGGTCATTACCCGCCGCATGGCCGGACTCTGCACGCTCAAGCAGGCAAGGCTGTTGGAGCGGTTCGGCTACACAGACGCCGCGAACATGACGTTTGAGCAGGCAAGGCGGCTGATCGACCAACGACCTGGAGGACGACGATGAACGGACCGATCGACGACGCCGGGCTCTACGCAACCCTTCTGGCAATGAACCTCTCCCCGCGCCGCGCCGGCAAGGGGTGGCAGTGCAGATGCCCGGCGCACGACGATCGCTCTCCGTCACTGTCGGCGTGCGTCTCCGGCGGCCGGCTGCTGCTGTACTGCCACGCCGGCTGCACGTTTGAACAGGTCCGGTCCGCGCTGGGAGTGCCCAGGCAGGTCGTCGGCCTCGCGCCGCCGCCACGCCGCGACGTGGCGGCGTACATCGCGCCGAACTGGCGCGAGATCGTGCGGTCGAGCCGACCGGCCGAGGTTGACCGCCGCGAGAAGATGCTCGGCCTGCCGCCGGGAAGCCTGCGCCGCATCGGCGCAGTCTGGGCGGTCGGCATCGGCGCGCTGGCGGCGCCGATGTACGGGCCCGACGACGAACCAATCGGCGTGCGGTTCCGCGCTGACGACGGCCGCAAGTGGGCGATGAGCGGCTCGCGGAACGGGCTCTTCGGGCTTGGCCCATCAATGGAGATTCAGGACACGCTCTACCTGCCCGAGGGCATGACCGACACCGCCGCCCTGGCTGGCGTCGGCCTGTGGGCGATCGGCAGGCCCTCGTGCATGGGCGGGCGCGAGTACGTGCGCGGCCTGGTCCGCCACCTGCCAAGGCCGACTCTGATCGTGGTCGTCTCTGACGCCGACCTCCCCGGCCGCAGGGGCGCGGCAACGCTGGCCGACGAGTTGACCAGAGACGGCCGGCGCGTGCGCGTGCTGACGCCGGCGCCTGGCTGTAAGGACGTGAGGGAGTGGGTCGCCAGCGGCGCGACACGGGAAACGATCGAGTCCGCGGCGCGCGCGTGTGTTGTCTGGCAGGGATTGCGTGGAGGCTGCCTGTGAACCACGCAAACAGCCAGAGCATCATTCACGCGGCAAAGACCGTCTGCGACCAGCTGGGCGTAAAGCCGGCGAACGTCGGCTGCATGGACGGGCGCAGCGCGCACCCGCGGCACGGAACATGGTCGCGTGTCCGAGCGCTGGTGTTCACCGAACTGTGGCTGATGGGCTTTAACCAGCAGCAGATCGCGTTCTATTTCGGCGTGACGCAGTACCAGGTCGCAAACGCACTGCGGATCGGCAGGGCACTGCTCGACGGGGCACAGACGACCGACAGCGCAGGCAGCGCGAAAGGAGACGGTGATGAACAGGGAGCCGCCAGACGGTGACACTCAGGAGATGCGCCAGCTGGCGATCAGCGGCGTGCTTGGGGGCTGGGTCTACGGGACCACGGAGCGGGCAAGGACTGCGCACCGGTACGAGGACGGGCGCGTTGAGTGTCTTGTGACCGTTACAGTCCCGGCAGAGTCCTACGAGCGGTTTCTCGCTGAGATGCGGTTGAAGCGGGAGCGCAGGTGAAACGCACAAGGCAGAAGCGCGCCGCGGCGCGGAGAAGGTAGACAATGCGAAAGGAGATGGCGATGAGCAGAACGAATGACGGCGGACACGCGGCGTTCCACCGCCGGGGCAGGCCGGGCTGGCTCACGCCCGGCCAGCTGGCGGCGCAGCTGGGCATCACGCCGGACCGCGTGTGCCTCATGGTCGA
>CALKJW010000044.1 GCA_937995595.1 uncultured Phycisphaerales bacterium
CTCGCCGCGCTGCTGTGGGGCACGATGGTCGTCGCCGCGCTGGCGATTTCTCGCCTCAACGGGCGGGAGGTCTACACCTGCCCGTTCCGGCGCATCACCGGCTACCCGTGCGCCACCTGCGGCGGCACACGCGCCGCCGAGCGGCTCTTCAGCGGCGACGTGTTCGGCGCGGTCGCGCTCAACCCGCTGGCCACGGCCATCGTCATCGCCACGCCCCTGCTGCTGCTGTGGTGGATCGCCGTTCCGCCACCCACGACGCCGCGGAAGCGGCGCGTGCCCGTCTGGGCCGCGGTGCTGATCCTGATCGGCGTTGTCGCCGCGAACTGGGCGTACGTGCTGAGCCGCGGGTGACCGATCAGAGCAGCGCCAGCCACAGGCCGATCCACGCCGCGCCGACAACCATCACGATCGCCGTGTACCCCACGATCTCGCGGGCCTTCACGCCCGTGATCGCCAGCAGCGGCAGGGCCCAGAAGGGCTGGAGCATGTTGGTGAGTTGGTCGCCGTAGGCCACGCTCATCACCATCTTGCCGATCGGCACGCCCGCCTCGACACCCGCGCTCACCGCGATCGGCCCCTGCACCGCCCACTGCCCGCCGCCGCTGGGTACGAACAGGTTCACGACGCCGCCCGAGATGAACATCAGGACCGGCAGCGAGCCGGGCGACGAGTTCGCCGCGGCCCACTCCGACAGCCGCGCCACCAGCCCCGAGGCCGCCATCATCGCCATGATGCCCGCGTAGAGCGGGAACTGCACGACGATGCCGCCGCAGCCGCGCGCGGCCTCGTCGACCGCCGCGACGTACGACCGCGCCGAGCCGTGCATCGCGAGTCCCAGCGCGAGCATGAGGGCGTTGACGTGGTTCAGGCTGATCGCCGCCGCGCCCGCGCCGGAGATGTAGCGCCACACCACCGCGCCGAGCGCCAGCGCCAGCACCCACGCCACCAGCGGCGAGGTTTCGAGCCACTCCGGCACCGAGGTGGCACGGGCATCCTGCCCGTGTTCGTTCCGAGCCATGGCACGGGCATCCTGCCCGTGCCTGCACTTCATCTCGACCTCCCCCACCGCCGGCACCGCGCTCATCTCCTCCGCCCTTCGCGGCGACAGCAGCGCGCACACGCACGGGACGATCGCCACCAGTCCCAGCGTGACGACCAGATTCATGGGTGAGAAGAGCGTCTGGCTCAACGGCACGGTGCGCTCGCCGAGTTGCGCAGCCATCGCGGGCGAGACCTTCTCGATCCCCGTGCGGGTGGTCATGCTCAGCGGCGCGGAGCCGGACAGGCCGCCGTGCCAGACCATCAGCCCCGTGTACCCCGCCGCGCACAGCAGCGGGTAGTGCGCCGCGACGCCGCGCCGCGCCATCGACCGACCCACCTCGCGCGCCAGCAGCGCGCCGACGATCAAACCCAGGCCCCAGTTGACCACCGCCGTGCTGCACGCCGCGAACGACACCAACGCGGCGGCCTGCGCACAACTCCGCGGCAGCGCGGCCAGCCGATCGATGAGCCCGCGCACCGGCCCGCTCGCCGCGAGCGCGTGGCCGGTCACCAGCACCAGGCACATCTGCATGCCGAAGCCGAGCAGCGTCCACAGGCCCAGACGCGCGCTCTCGGTCGCCGTGCCGTCGGCGCGCCGGTCGATCCCGCCCCAGGCATCCAGCAGACGGCCCGCGCGCTCGCCCGCCGCGACCCCCTGAAAGCCGAAGAGCATCGCCAGCACAGCGGTAAGGAGGGTGAGCAGCACCGCCAGGACGAACGGGTCGGGCGCGGTGCGGCGGAAGAGCTCGCAGATGCGCAGGCCGAGTCGGCTGATCATGCGGGCAGGCTAACCGATCCTCGGCTGCCTCTTTGTGGGTCGCCGCGGAGTGGCGACGTACCCGGGGCTGCCGGTATCCTGCACGGACCAAGCGAAGGAGACCCGCCCCATGTTCAAGACCTTTGCCCTCGGATTCGCCGCCGCCGCGGCGTGCCTGTTCGTCGCAGCCGGTTCCGGCCCAGCGCCCGCGCCCACCACCGAAGCCCCCGCCGCGCCCGCCGAAGCCCAACCCGCCAAGAAGCGGCTCCGCATCGGCATCACCGTTCCCGCGGCCGATCACGGCTGGACCGCCGGCGTCGGCTGGTGGGCACGCAAGGCGATGGAACTCTACCCCGACGTCGACTGGGTCTTCTCCACCGCCGCGAACCCCGACAAACAGATCGCCGACATCGAGGACATGCTGGTCCGCGGCGTGGACGCGCTGGTCGTGCTCGCGACCGAGTCGGCGCCGCTCACACCGGTGGCGATGAAGGCCAAGGACAAGGGCGTGTTCATCGTCAACGTGGACCGCGGGTTCCTGCCCGGCAAGGACGGCGAGCCGATCGCGGACATCTTCCTCGAGGGCGACAACAAGGCCTTCGGGCGCAAGAGCGCGCAGTTCATGGTCGAGAAACTCGGCGGCAAGGGGAACATCGTCATCCTGACGGGCATCCCGTGCACGGTGGACACCGACCGCGTGAACGCGGCGATGGAGGTCTTCAACGCGCACCCGGGCATCAGGGTGCTGGCGCAGCAGCCGGGCTTCTGGAGCCGCGAGAAGGCGCTGGCCGCGATGGAGAACATGCTGACCAAGTACCCGCGCATCGACGCGGTGTGGGCCAGCGACGACGACATGCTGCTGGGCGCGCGGCAGGCGATCGAGGAGGCCGGGCGATCCAAGCAGATGTGGATCCTCGGCGGCGCGGGGATGAAGGAGGTCGTCAAGATGGTGATGGACAAGGACGCGATGGTCCCGGCCAACATCACCTACCCGCCGTCGATGATCGCCACCGGCATCCACCTGTGCGTGAGCACGCTGCGCGACGGGAAGAAGGACGAGGTCATGAAGTTCATGCCCCGCCACCTCCTCATCGACGTCGAGTTGATCACGCCGCAGAACGCGAAGAACTACTACTTCCCCGAGTCGGTGTACTGAGCGTTGAGCACGACGTCCGGCGACAAGGGCGAGCGGTGACGGCCAACCCGCGAGCGTGCGGGCGCGCACGCGGCGCGCCCGTGGGCCGCGGCCCGCGCGGCGATCACCCGCACCCGTTGAACCAGTGCGTGAGGAACAGGATGACGTCGGCGATCTGCGTCGAGCCGTTCTGATCGAAGTCGCCCTGCCCGTTGAACCACGACACGAGGAACGCGAAGATGTCCGGCACGTCCGACACGCCGTCGGCGTTCCAGTCGGTCAGGCACCCGACGACGATCGACCCGGTGTCCATCGCCACCGGCGCGCTCTTGCCGTAGAAGTTCCAGAGGTTGTACGCCAGTTGCCCGAAGGTGTTGGCCCGGGGCGAGTCGAACTGCGCCGGGATGCCTTCGAGCAGCAACTCGGGGAAGATCCGCTCCTGCGTCTGCGGATCAACGGCGAAGGCCCGCTGGTCCTGGTCGCGCAGGAACTCGATGTACTCCTTGGTCGTCGTCTGGTGATACACCGTGACGACCGCGCGGGCTGCGCCCACCGGCACCGCGTACCGCGTGTCGTCCCAGTACTGGCCATCGGCATAGAGGCCCGGCGGCACGCTCCCGGCCTGCACGGCCTCGGCCATCGCGTTGTTGAAGCCCATCGGCGGGATGCGGTTGTCCTTCAGGATGACGTTCACCAGCGCGAGGCGGAAGGCGTGCCCCTCGGGCTCGCCGGTCAACGCCGCGGCGGTGGCGTCCAGCCCGTGCACGGCCTCGTACACCTTGGTGTCGTCGCCGTGGAACTCCGCCGTGGCGGCGTTGTACGCGCCGCGTTCGGCGAGGAGCGCGCCGTTGGCGGCGAGGAACCGCACGTTGATCCACATGCGGCGGCCCTCGGCGTAGCCGGTGGGGAGTTTGTGGCCCGAGTAGTTGATGACGCGGACGTTGAGTTCGTCGTCGACGACGCTCAGTTCCATGTCGCTGGCGTCGCGCATCAACTGGGCGTTGCGCGAGACCGACGTGTTCACCGAGTTCTGCGTCAGCATCGTGAGCGACCGCGGGATCAGCCCGTCCACCGCCCGCAGCACCCACGAGTTGGAACCGTTGAACTCGTGCAGGGGGATTGTCCGAACCGGCGGGTTGGCGGTGCAGTTCCGCGAGTTGGCGCGCCCGGGCATGTGGCAGTCCTGACAGGACGAGACCACCGGCCCGCGCGCCCCGCCGAACCGTCCGCCCAGGTTGACACCGCCGGCCGCGAAGAGGCTGACCGTCCACTCGCTGTAGGTGCGCTGCTCGGGGAACTGGTGGTACTTGTTCACCGGCGGCGGCGCGTTGAGCGCGTTGGGCACGTACGCGCCGGTGCTGGTGTCGAGGGTGTACGTGGGCGTGCTCACGTCGTGGCACGTGGCGCACAGGCGCGAGTCGGAGTGAAACGGCGAGCGCGCGTACTGGTGATAGCCGGGCCAGCCGCCGGGCCAGTCCGCGTCGAGGTTCAGCGGGCCGCGCCGGACGTCGTCCGGGTCCAGCACCATGTTCGCGTTGTGCGGCCAGAGGTGCCCGCTGCCCGCGATGCCGGCGAGGATGAGCGCGTCGCTCGGCGGGTCGATGCCGGGCGTGTAGTCCGGGTCGACCATGCGGTGGCAGGCGATGCAGGAGACGCCGTTGAGTTCCGTGTTGTAGATCGCCGAACCGTCGGTCGGGTGCGGCTCGGCGACGCGCCCGTCGGCCCACGCCGCGGGGACGTGGCAGCGCAGGCAGAAGTCGCCGATGAACGCCGCGTCCTGCTGAGCGATCGAGAACGCGGCCCAGAAGATCGGGTCGCGGGCCGACTGGGCCATCATGGTCGCGGGCCACAGGTTGGACGGGGCGTTGGTGTTGTTGTGACACAGCGCGCAGGTGGCCGGCGAGGACATCGAATCGTGCAGCGAGCCGGCGGGAGTTCCGCCGCTGAAAAAGTCGACACGAGTGGTCTGGAGCGGCAGCAGCGGCGGCGGCGGATCGAAGGCAGCGGCACCGAGAACCGCCACGCCGCACATACCCACCGCCGCGGCCGCGCCGACACGCTTCGAACGGCCGCCGCGTCGTCCTGCTCGCAGAGAAAGGTTCATGTACGACGAGTCTACATCGATCGGGCGGTGATGCCACCGAAGAAACCCTGATGCAGCGGCGGTTCTCGGCCGTGCGGGCCCGCCGGGACGCTTCTTCCGTTCGAGGGTTGGCGTCGTGCAGGTCGGGTAGCATGACCCGAGCCAACCACCGATGCTCGCGTGTTTCATCGTCATCCTCGCCGCGGTCGGGCCGTTTGTCGGCTGGTGGGCCGCCTCGCGGCTGGGGGAGGCGTTGATCGCGCGCGACGCGACGCGAGGCCTGTGTGCCGCGTGCGGCTACGACCGCGCGGGACTGGAGCCGACCGATCAGTGCCCCGAGTGCGGGCTGGACTCGTCGGCCGCGCGGGCGGGCCTCGACCGAAGGCGATGGTTGTGCAGCGCGGTCATCGTGGGAGTTGCTTGCGCATTGTCGGTGTTGTACGTCGTGCTCGCTCAGCCGCTCACGCCCGGCGAAGAGGCGTGGGGGTGCGCGGGCGTATGGACGCCGCTGTGCCTGCTCGCGGTGCTCAGCGTCGTGCCGCGGGCGGGCCGTCGGGGCTGGTTGGTCTGGACGCTGACCGGCCCGGCCCTGCTGATCAACCTCGTGCTGATCGTGCCGGCCTACCTCGACCTCGCGCTCAACCAGCGCCCCGGGCCCTACGGGCGCGGGTTCTCGCTGCAGATCGTGCCGCTGATGGTGGGAGTCATTGGGTTGGGCGTCTCGGGCTGGGGCGTCGCAGGGACGGCGTGGTTCATCGCGCTGTCGGAACGTGTCCGTCTGCGTCGGCCAAGGCAGATTGACTGGCAGGCCGACACCGCGGGCAATCTCGCGCCGCGGCCGGTCGATCAATCGGGCCCGGCCGCGAGGCGTAAGCCCGGCTGAGCCAACGACTTTTCACCCCCCTAAACAGGCCATTCCGGCAATCCAACCCTGTTCGGTGAACTCACTACCGACCCCAACCTGACCGATGCATAGCGGTCGGTTCGTCGGGGCCAGCGCGGCCGCGGCGGGAGATGTTGGCATTGCGCGAAATGCAGGCAATCGACACCCGAACGGGGGTGAGACTAGCCTGATCTGCGTAGAACCCCTGCAGGCGCTCGGATAAAGTCCAACTCGGTCCGAGTGAAGGAAGAGCGAGACATGACCGCGATCCTGGGAATCTCAGCCTTCTACCACGACTCCGCGGCCGCGCTGGTCGTGGACGGGAAGATCGTCGCCGCGGCGCAGGAAGAGCGCTTCACGCGGAAAAAGCACGACCACGAGTTTCCGAAGCACGCGATCGAGTACTGCCTGCAGGAGGCGGGGCTGACCGCCGAGCAACTCGACTACGTGGGCTTCTATGAGAAGCCGCTGGTCAAGTTTGAGCGGTTGCTGGAGACCTACCTGGCGTACGCCCCGGCGGGCTTCGGCTCGTTCTGCAAGGCGATGCCGCAGTGGCTCAAGGACAAACTGTACCTGCCCAAGGCGATGCGCAAGGGCCTGGGCGGCAAGTACACCAAGCGGTTCATCTTCGTCGAGCACCACCAGTCGCACGCGGCCAGCGCCTTCTTCCCGTGCCCGTTCGACGAGGCCGCGATCCTGACGCTCGACGGCGTGGGCGAGTGGGAGACGGCGTCGTTCGGGACCGGGCGCGGCAACAGGATGGAGTTGACGCACGCGCTGCACTTCCCGCACTCGCTGGGCCTGCTGTACTCGGCGTTCACGTACTTCACCGGGTTCCGCGTGAACTCGGGCGAGTACAAACTCATGGGCCTTGCGCCCTACGGCGAGCCGAGGTACGTCGACGTCATCAAGAAGCACCTGCTGGACATCAAGGAAGACGGCTCGTTCCGCATGGACATGTCGTACTTCAACTACTGCCAGGGCCTCACGATGACCAACGCGAAGTTCGCGTCGCTCTTCGGCGGCCCGGCGCGTCCGCCGGAGTCGCAGGTGACGCAGCGCGAGATGGACATCGCGTCGTCGATCCAGCGGGTCACCGAGGAGATCATCCTCAAGATCGGCCGGCACGTGCACAAGGTCACGGGGATGAAGAACCTGTGCCTGGCCGGCGGCGTGGCGCTCAACTGCGTGGCCAACGGCAAACTGCTGCGCGAGGGGCCGTTCGAGAACATCTGGATCCAGCCCGCCGCGGGCGACGCCGGCGGGGCGCTGGGCACGGCGCTGTTCACGTGGTACCAGTTGCTGGACAACCCGCGCACGACGCGGCCGCGCGACCTGCAGTCGGGCTCGCTGCTGGGGCCGCGGTACGGCGAGGACCGCATCCGGCGGTTCCTCGACTCCAAGGGCGTGAAGTACCACCACTACGCCGACGAGGACGCGCTGTGCGAGCGCGTGGCCGAACTGATCGCGTCGGAGAAGGTCGTCGGCTGGGTGCAGGACCGCATGGAGTTCGGCCCGCGCGCCCTGGGCAGCCGGAGCATCATCGGCGACCCGCGCAGCCCGGCGATGCAGACGGTGATGAACGTCAAGATCAAGTTCCGCGAGAGCTTCCGCCCGTTCGCGCCCTCGGTGCTCGAGGACAAGGCCGACGAGTTCTTCCAGGTGCGCAAGGGCGAGCAGAGCCCCTACATGCTGCTGGTCGCCCCGGTGCAGCAGTCCAAGCGCATCGAACTCAACGGCAAGGCCGACGGGCTGTTCGGCATCGAGAAACTCAAGGTGCAGCGGTCGGTCGTGCCGGCCATCACCCACGTCGACTACTCGGCCCGCGTGCAGACCGTCGACCCCGAGCGGCACAGACGCTACCACAAACTCATCAGCGCGTTCCACCGGCGGACCGGCTGCCCGGTGCTGATCAACACGTCGTTCAACGTCCGCGGCGAGCCGATCGTGTGCACGCCCGAGGACGCGTACCGCTGCTTCATGGGCACCAACATGGACGTGCTGGTGCTCGAGAACTTCGTGCTGCTCAAGACCGAGCAGCCCGGCGCGGGCGAACTGAAGAACGAGGAGTACCTCAAGCAGTTCGCGCTGGACTGAACCACCGCGCGGCGCATCGCGCCGCGCGCAGAGCGGAGGGTCGGAAGGTCACATGGCCGGTGGGAGCATCCAGAATCGCCGCCGCTGGGCGGGCGCGGATCTGCTGGTGATCCTCGCCGCCCCGCTCGCGCTGCACGTGGGCCTTGCGCTGTGGACCGCGCGCGAGTCCTTCGGCCAGTTCTGGACCGACCCGCGCGACCGCGCGATCTTCCTCGGCGTTGGCGCGCTCTACGCGGCGGTCGCCGGCGTGTGCCTGCTCCGGCGGCGCTGGGCGCTGCTGCTGGCCGTGCTGGTGGTGGCGAGCGTCGCCGTGCTGGCCCTGGGCGAGGTCGCGCTGCGGCTGGCCAAGCCGGAGCACGTGCCCAACCTGCCGCGACAGCCGGGCGTGCAGTACATCCACCGCGGCGACTGGCTGCCGGGCAACCCGCCCGGGCGCTGCACGCTGACCTTCAACCAGTTGGGCGTCCGCGGCCCGCACATCACCCCCGACGAACTGGCGAAGAAGGACGTGCGGATCCTGTGCATCGGCGGGAGCACGACCGAGAACTACTACAGCGACGACGCCGAGTCGTGGCCGTGGCTGCTCATGCAGAAACTCGACGGCGTCGGCGGCAGGTCGGTGTACGTGGGCAACGCGGGCATGGCCGGCGCGATGACCGCCCACCACCTGCACATGGTGCGCGACTACCGCTACATGGACCGTTTCAACTGGGTCGTCATCCTCTGCGGAATCAACGACCAGGCGGGCCTGCGCGAGAACGCGCGGCACGACCTGCCCAACGGCCCGTGGACGGTCCGCGAGGCCAACTCGCGCAAGGAGGCGTTCTCGATGCCGGCGTTCCGCAGCACCGGCGTGTACTGGCGCCGGCTGGAACTCTACGGCGTGGTGCGCAACCTGCTCATCCGCCTCGGCTACGACAACTCCAACACGCGCCAGTACATGGACGGGCGCGGGTTCTGGTTCGCCGACCTGCGCACCCAGCGGCAGGAACTGCTGCGGACCGAGGCTCGCGACGACATCCCCGCGAACTTCGAGCCCGACCTGGAACTCTACCGGAACAAGATCCGCGAGATCATCCGCGTCTGCCGCGAGCGCGGGCTGAACGTGGTCTTCATGACCCAGCCCACGATGTACGAGGAGAACATCGACCCCGCGCTGGACGCCCTGTGCTGGCAGCGGGCCAGGGGCGGCACGTTCACCAGCGGCGCGCTGGCCCGCATGATGCGGATGGTCAACGACGCGCTCATGCAGACCTGCGCCGAGGAGGGCGTTGACTGCATCGACCTGGACCGGCGCATCCCCCGAACCACCGAGGCGTTCTGGGACGACTGCCACTTCAACATCAACGGGAACCGCCTGGTAGCCGATGTCGTGGCGGAGTACTTCCGCGGCAGACTCGGCGCGAAGAGCTAGGCCGCGCACCCCCACCGGAGACGCCGACATGGCGATGATCGACATCAAGATCGACCCGAGCCCGAAGGAACTGCGCGTCTTTGCGCTGCTGTGGGCGCTGTTCTTTGTCGTGATGGGCGTGATCGCGCTCTCGACCGAGACCGCGCTGCTCAAGATCGCGGTCTTCACGGGCGCGTGCTTTGTCGTCAGCATCGCGCTCAACTCCGACTTCCCCAAGAGGGCCCAACTCATGGGCCTGTGCATCCCGCTGGGCATCCTGGCCATCTGGGCCTTCGAGCACTACACCCGCCTGTCGGGCGTCGAGTTCTTTGCGCGCAGGGGCCAACTGGGCTTTGCGAAACTCGACGGCGCGGCCCTGTCGCTGCTGGTGCTGCTCGGCGTCGTCGGCGCGGCGGGCGCGCTGGGCACGCTCGCGTCGCGCCAGATCGGTCGCGCGCTCTACCGCGGCTGGATGTTCGCCGCGCTGCCCATCGGCTGGACCATCTCGCACGTCCTGCTGGGCATGGTCTACTTCCTGGTCTTCACGCCCATCGGGCTGGTCATGCGCCTGCTCGGCAAGGACCCGATGGAGCGCCGCTTCGAGCCGAGCGCGCCGACATACTGGATCAAGCGGCCCCCGCCGGCCGAGGCCTCGCGTTACTTCCGTCAGTTCTGAACCGCACGCGGGCGTGCGCCCGCGCCAACGGGGAGCGCCGTCATGAGCACCGATAACAAGAACGACTTCGCCAAGCAGGCCGAGCAGGAATCGCCGGGCCTGTTCACCGAGATCATCGACCTCCTCAGGCACAACAAGAAGTGGTGGCTCATCCCCGTCATTGTCGTGCTGCTGCTGGTCGGCGTGCTGGTGGTCCTCGGCAGCACCGCCGCGGCCCCGTTCATCTACACGCTGTTCTGAACCGCCCCGGCGACGGGCGCGGCACGGGACGCGGACCACGCCGATGTCCAGCGCGAGGCACATCCTCCTCGGAACGCCGGCCCGCCGCCGGGCGACGCTCGCCGGCATCGCGCTGCTGTTCGTCGCCGGTGCGCTCGAACTGGCCTGCCAGGCCTACGCGGTCGTCGTGCGCCGGGGCTTTGCGCAGGTCATGTCGCGCCCGGAGTTCTACTACCAGCGCTCCGACCGGCCCGCGCTGGCCTACGGCCTGCGCCGCGGCTACGAGCGCGACCACGACGGCCGGCGCGTGCGCGTGAACTCGCTGGGGTTTCGCGAGGATTCGGAGTCCCGCTTCGAGGGCCACGTGCGCGTCGTCGTGCTCGGCGACTCGGTGGTCTTCGGCACCGGCCTTTCGCAGGAGCAGACGGTGCCCGCCGCGCTGCAGCGGCTGATCGACCCCGCGGGAGAGTCGGTGAAGGTGCTCAACGCCGGCGTGCCCGGCTACGCGCTGGCCCAGATGCCCGAGCGCCTGCGCGAGGCGCTCGACGCGTACCGCCCGCACGCCGTGGTGTACCTGCTCAACCTCAACGACTTTGCGCTCCGCTCCAGCGTCTACGAGGGCGCGGACAACGGCCTGTACCGCATGTTCGAGATGCCATGGCTCAAGTCTCCGTGGTTCGTGCGCAAGGCCGTGTACCGCGCCAAGAAGGGCGACGTGCTGCCGAGCGTCGAGTGGTACCAGTGGCTCTACGACGGCACGCGCGAGCGGAACCTCCCGCGCGTCGCCGACCTGCAGCGGCTGTGCGCCGACCGCGGCGCGACGCTGTCGGTCGCGCTCATCCCCGTCGGGGCGGGCGCCGGGGGCGACGCCCACGCCGTCGCGCTCGCCGCCGACCTTGCACGGCAACTCAAGGACCGCTTCGGGATCACGCTGCTGGACCCGACGCCGGATTTCGCAACAGCCGCGGCGGAGCGCGACGGCGGCGTCGGCGCGCTGATCGACGACACGGACCACTTCACGTCGTACGGCTGCGAAGTGATGGCCGCGGCGGTCGAGCCGCTGGTCCGTGCCGCGCTCACCGCGGCGCAGGCCCGGACGCCGCAAGGGGCGACTTGGCCATCAGGTTCTGCTGCCAGTTCTCAAACGCCTCTGCCTCGCGACGGTGATCCTGCATCGCCTTGACGCCCCAGCCGTCGGTCTTCATGGCCAGGATCGCGCTGGCGCCCGCGAACGCGCCGGTCGTCGTGGTGATCAGCGGCACGCCCAGGCGCACCGTCGCGGCGCGGATGCGCCCCTCGTCGCTCTGCCAGCCGGTGCGCGTCGCGGTGTTGATGACCAGCTGGATCTTCCCGTCGGCCATGAGGTCGATGACGTTGGGCCTCGCGCCGGTCTCGATCTTCTGCACCACCTGCGCATGGATGCCCAGCGTCCGCAGGAACTCCGCCGTGCCGTCGGTGGCGTAGAACTCGAAACCGGCGCGCTGCAGCAGTTTCGCGGCCTCGGCGCACTTGGCGCGGTCGGAGGCGCGGAGCGACATGAACACCGCGCCGCTGGTGGGCAACTCGCCGCCCGCGGCCATCTGGCTCTTGGCAAAGGCGATGGGGAAACTCGCGTCGATGCCCATCACCTCGCCGGTCGAGCGCATCTCCGGCCCGAGGACCACGTCCACGCCGGGGAACTTGCTGAACGGGAAGACCGATTCCTTCACGGCGTACGCGCCGGTCTCGTACACCTCCGCCGCGCCCAGTTCGCGCAGCGAGCGGCCCATCATCACCTTCGCCGCCAGCCGCGGCCACGGGACGTGCGTGGCCTTGCCGACAAACGGCGCGGTGCGCGAGGCGCGCGGGTTCACTTCCAGGATGTAGATGCGGTCCCTGCCCTTGTCTCGCTGGATCGCCATCTGCACGTTCATCAGGCCGCGGACGCGGAGCGCGCGGGCCAGTTCGCGCGCGATCCGGCGGACCTCCTCGACGGTTTCCGGCGCCAGCGACCACGGCGGGATGGCGCACGCCGAGTCGCCCGAGTGGATGCCGGCCTGCTCGATGTGCTCCATCACGCCGCAGACCAGGGCGGTGCCACCGACCTTCGGGTCAGTGCCGAAACCTCCACCGACCTGAAGGTCGGTGGCACTGAAGTCGGCGATGACATCGACATCGACCTCGGTCGCGTCGTCGAGGAAGCGGTCGATGAGCACCGGCGCGCCGTCGAGTTCCGAGATGTTCACCGCCGACGTCATGTAGTGCCGCAGCGACTTCTCGTCCGGGCAGATCTCCATGCCGCGGCCGCCGAGGACGTAGGACGGACGGACCAGCACGGGGTACCCGATGCGCGAGGCGATCTCGACGGCCTGGTCGAGCGAGCGGGCGATGCCGCTGGGCGGCTTGTGCAGGCCGAGTCTGTTCAGGAGCGCGTCGAACCGGTCGCGGTCCTCGGCCAGGTCGATCGAATCGACGCTGGTGCCGATGATCGGCGCTCCCGCGGCGACCAAACCCTTGGCGAGGTTCAGCGGCGTCTGCCCGCCGAACTGGACAATCAGACCAAGCACCCGGGACGCGCCGTTGAGCGCGTCCGCAACCCGCTTGAGATGCGCCGGCTCCTCGCGAAGCGCGGGGTGATTCGCGAAGGTGCCCTGAGGAGCGACCGTTTCAAACTCCTCCCAGACCTTCACCGCGGCCGGCGGGTTCCCCGGTCCCGCTTCGATCTCATAAACAACACCGTTCGCGGCGACGAACCGTGCGGACCACCCGGCGTGGGCGTCGAGAACTTCGCCCCGACCGTCCGTGTCCCGCACCGGCCGGACATCGAAGAGCACACCGATGGACGTGCCGACATCGGCCATCGCCTTCTGGACCTGTGCTCGGACCGTTTCGGGCCTGATCCGCCGGGCGTGCTCCGGATCATCGAACTCGAACACGGACGACTTCGAGGGATGCGGCGCTTCGAGAAGCGTGCCCGGCCGCGCGCGCAGCCGCTCGACGACATTCAGCACGTCCTCGAGCGTCAGCGGCTCGAAGAAGAGCAGGTCGCTGGTGTCGTAGTCGGTCGAGACCGTCTCGGGGTTCGAGTTGATCATCACCGATTCGAACCCGAGTTCGCGCGCGGCAAAGGACGCGTGCACGCAGCAGTAGTCGAACTCGATGCCCTGTCCGATGCGGTTGGGCCCGCCGCCGAGGATGACGACCTTCTGCTTGTCGGTGACACGGATTTCGTCGTCGGCGGATGCGGGACGCGGGGCGTCGGATGTCGGATGCGAGGAGGAGGCAGGGAGTGTCGCGGCCGCTTCGTAGGTGGAGTAGTAGTACGGCGTGACCGCTTCAAACTCCGCCGCGCAGGTGTCGACGAGTTTGTACACCGGCTCGATGCGCTGCGCCTTTCGGTGGGCCCTCACGCGCAGGATCGTGTCCGGGTTGATCGTGCCGAGGTACACCATCGCCAGTTGCGCATCGGAGTAGCCGAGTTGCTTGGCGCGGAAGAGCACCTCGCGCGGCACCTCCTGCAGCGACTTGTACGAGCACAGCACGTCCTCGAACTCGACCAGCCTGCGGAACTGGTCGAGGAAGAACGGGTCGACGCGGCACAGCTCGTGGATCCGCTCGTCGCTCCAGCCCATCTTCATCGCGTAGCGCAGGTACCACAGGCGGCCCTGGCTGGGGACGGCGAGTTTGCGCGTGAGTTTCTCCTCGGGGATGGGCCACTCGACGTCGGACCCGTCGGCCAGTTTCGCGCCCGGCTCGACCCGCTCGCCCGCCCGCTTCCACGCCAGCCACGCGTCGTTGCGGTCAAGCCCGAACCCGAACCGCTTGATCTCCATCGAGCGGACGGCCTTCTGGAAACTCTCGGCGAACGTGCGGCCGATGGCCATGCCCTCGCCGACCGACTTCATCTGCGTCGTGAGCGTCTCGTCGGCCTCGGGGAACTTCTCGAACGTCCACCGCGGGATCTTGGTCACGATGTAGTCGATGCTCGGCTCGAAGCACGCGCTGGTGGTGCCGGTGATGTCGTTGCGCAGTTCGTCGAGCGTGTAGCCCACGGCGAGTTTGGCGGCGACCTTGGCGATCGGGAAGCCCGTGGCCTTCGACGCCAGCGCGCTGGAGCGCGACACGCGCGGGTTCATCTCGACCACGACCATCTCGAAGGGCTTCCTGCCGTCCGGGCCGGGTTTGGGGTTCGGGTTCACCGCGAACTGCACGTTCGACCCGCCGCACTCGACGCCGACGGCGCGCATGATGGCGAACGCGGCGTCGCGCATCGCCTGGTATTCCTTGTCCGTCAGCGTCAGCACGGGCGCGATCGTGACCGAGTCGCCGGTGTGCACGCCCATCGGGTCGATGTTCTCGATCGAGCAGACGATGATGCAGTTGTCCTTCTTGTCGCGGACGACCTCGAGTTCGTACTCCTTCCAGCCCAGGACCGACTGGTCGAGTTGCACCTGACCGATCATGCTGGCGCGCAGGCCGCGGGCGACGATCTCCTCGAACTCCTGCACGTTGTACGCGATGCCGCCGCCGGTGCCGCCGAGGGTGAAGGCCGGGCGGATGATCGCGGGCAGGCCGATCTCTCTGAGGAACTCGTGCGCCTCGTCGAGGCTCTTGACGGTCCTGCACTTTGGCATCTTCAGGCCGCAGCGCTCCACGACCTCCTTGAACGCCGCGCGGTCCTCGGCGCGGTGGATCACCGCGCGGTCCGCCCCGATCATCTCGACGCCGAACTCCCTGAGCGTGCCGTTGTCGTGCAGCGCGCACGCCGCGTTGAGCGCGGTCTGCCCGCCCAGCGTCGGCAGCAGCGCGTGGATGGGGTCGCCGATGCGCTGCTGCTCGGCGATGATCCGGCGGATCGCGGCTGGGGTGATGGGCTCGATGTACGTCCGGTCGGAGAACTCCGGGTCCGTCATGATCGTCGCGGGGTTGGAGTTCACCAGCACCACGCGGTAGCCCTCGGCGCGCAGGGCCTTGCACGCCTGCGTGCCCGAGTAGTCGAACTCGCACCCCTGCCCGATGACGATGGGGCCGGAGCCGATGATCAGGATCGTCTTGATGTCGGTGCGCTTGGGCATCGCTCTCCCTTGCTCCGCCGCCGAGACGGCCGGCGCGGGTCGGCGAGAGGATAGGGATCGACGCGCCTGTTTGCACGCCGGAGCGACGCACAGCGCCCGCGGCGGGTGGGGCCGGTCCAAGCAGTCGAGTCGCCCACCCGGCGCGCGATGCGCGACGGGGCGTGGAGCCATCGCGGCCGCCGCGAACGCGCCATTACGGAGAAAACAGGAAGAAATTGCCGATCGGTTCGGACAAACCTATGGTGGCCTCCGCCCACCGTGGCCATTGCCCGGCGCATTCATGCACCGCCTGATCCCAAAGTCTGTCGTCTGCTTGCGCGAGGGATACACCGCCAGACAGTTTGTCGGCGACCTCGGGGCCGGGCTGACGGTCGCGATCATCGCGCTGCCGCTGGCCATGGCGCTGGGCATCGCGTCGATCCCGCGCGAGGTCTCGGACCAACTCGTGCGCGACCACGGCCCCTGGCTGACGCCCCCGGCGATGGGCCTGTTCACCGCGGTCATCGCCGGGTTCATCATCTCGGCCTTCGGCGGGACTCGGGTCCAGGTCGGCGGTCCGACCGCCGCGTTCATCCCGATCGTCTTCGGAATCGCCGCCACGCACGGGTACGCCGGGCTCGCGACCGCCACGGCGATGGCCGGTGTGATCGTGATCCTGATGGGCGTGTTCCGGTTCGGGGCGATGATCAAGTACGTCCCGTACCCGGTTACCACCGGGTTCACGACCGGCATCGCGGTCACGATCATTGTCAGCCAGATCAAGGACTTCCTCGGGCTGACGGTGCTCGACGCCGAGGGCCGGGCGACCTCGCTGCCGGCGGAGTTTGTGCCGAAGGTCATCGCGCTGTGGAACAGCGCCGGTTCGATCAGTTGGCACACCACGCTGGTCGCCGCCGGTTCGCTGTTCGTGCTGATCGTGCTTCGGCGATTCCTGCCGCGGATCCCCGGGGCGATCGTGGCCGTGGTCGGCGCGTCGACGTTTGTCTGGATCGCGGGCTGGGCCGACGCCCTCGACCCGGCCGGCCGACCGCTGGTCTCCACCATCGGCACGCGGTTCGGCGGGATCCCGAGCACGCTGCCCGCGCCGCACCTTCCGCCCTTCTCTCTCCAACTCGTGCGCGAGATGATCCCCGCGGCGACAACCATCGCCGTGCTGTGCGCGATCGAATCGCTGCTCTCCGCCGTGGTCGCCGACGGCATGACGGGCCGCCGGCACAAGTCGGACTGCGAACTGGTAGCCCAGGGCGCGGCCAACATCGCTTCGGCCTGCTTCTTCGGCGTCCCGGCGACGGGGGCGATCGCGCGAACCGTCGCCAACATCAAGAACGGCGGCAGGACGCCCATGGCCGGTATGCTGCACGCGGTGATCCTGCTGGTGTTCATGCTCGTCGCTGCGCCCGCGGCGAAACTGATCCCCATCGGCACGCTTTCGGCCGTGCTGGTCATGGTGGCGTGGAACATCAGCGAACTGGACCACTTCAAGCGGCTGCTGCGCGCGCCGCGATCGGACGTGCTGGTCCTGCTCACGACCTTCGGGCTGACCGTGTTCACCGACCTGACGATCGCCGTGGGCGTGGGGATGGTCCTCGCGTCGATGCTCTTCATGAAGCGGATGGCCGACGTCTCGGGCGTTCAGGCGATCACGCGCGAGTTCGGGGGGAACGACGAAGAACTGGACGAAATCGTCTCGGACCTGAAGGACCCCACCTCGGTCACTCGCACGGACGTGCCCCCGGGCGTGGAGATCTACGAGATCGCCGGGCCGTTCTTCTTCGGCGTTGCCGACCGGCTGAAGGACACGCTCGGACAGTTCGAGCGGCCGCCCAAGGTGTTCATCCTGCGGATGCGGAAGGTGCCCGCCATCGACGCCACCGGCCTGCACGCGCTGCGCGAGTTCCACGACAAGTGCAAGCGGGACGGTACTCGGCTGATGCTCTCGGGGGTCCACGCGCAACCTCTGTTCGCGATGACGCAGGCCGGGTTCGACCGCGTCGTGGGCACGGAGAACATGTTCGAGACCCTGCACGACGCGCTGACCGCGGCCCGAGCCCACATCGCTCTGCTGGTCAACCAGTCAACAACCGAAGCACCGACCGCCGAACAACCCGTACGCTGAGTCACGCTCCGGGGTGGCGGGGGGACCGGGAGGCCTTGCGATGCGTGCACATCTCTTTCCGGCAGGATGCCTTGTCGCGGCGTGCCTGTTCATCGCGGCCGCTCCGCCCGCTCGAGCGGTCCCGGTTCAACCGCCGCTCGCGGCGACCGACGCGCCAAGCGTCGCGGGCAACTGGTACGGGGTCGTCAGACTGCCCGGGCTGGATCTGAAGATCCAGGTGTCCCTCGTCGCCGCGGGCGGAGCGTGGTCGGGCACGATCGACATCCCCCAGCAGGGCGCCAAAGGACTGAAACTCGACGCCATCGTGGCCAGCGACGACGAGGTCTCGTTCCGCATCGCCGGCGTTGCCGGCGATCCGACGTTTGTCGGCAGGCCCGACGGCGCAGCGCGAATCAGCGGGCAGTTCTCGCAGGGCGGCGCATCATTCCCCTTCGAGTTGAGCCGCGGCGAACTCGCCAAGCGCGTGCGCCCGCAGGACCCCAAGCCCCCCCTCCCCTACGCGGAGCAGGACGTCCGCACGACCAACGGGGACGTCTCGCTCGCCGGGACGCTCACGCTGCCGCCCGGACAAGGCCCCTTCCCCGCGGTCGTCATGGTTTCGGGGAGCGGCCCGCAGAACCGCGACGAGGAGATGTTCGAACACCGTCCCTTTGCCGTCTGGGCCGATCATCTGACCCGCGCGGGAGTCGCCGTGCTTCGGTACGACGACCGCGGCGTCGGTGACAGCACCGGCGACCACGCCGCCGCGACCACGGCCACGCTCTCGACCGACGCCGAGGCGTGGGTGCGGTTCCTCAAGGCGCGGCCCGACATCGGCCCGGTCGGGATCATCGGCCACAGCGAGGGCGGGATCATCGCGCCGATGGTCGCCGCACGCAGCAAGGACGTGGCGTTTGTCGTCATGCTCGCCGGAACGGGCGTGAACGGCGCGGAGGTGCTCGTCGAACAGAACCGCGCGCTGATGCGTGCCGCGGGCGCGAACGACGAGACAATCGAACAGGTCGCCGCGGCGGCGCGTGCGCTGTTCGAGTCGATGACCCGCGGCGACGATGCCGCGAAGATCCGCGAGCGCATGACGCGCCTCGTGCTCGCGCAGTCCGGGCTCGACGAACTGACTCCTGAGATGGAACCGATGATCGACCAGCAGATGGCGGGTCTGGACCGCGCGTGGTTCGCCGAGTTCCTGCGCCACGACCCCGCGACCGACCTGAGGAAGGTGCGCGTCCCCGTGCTCGCGCTGTTCGGCGAGCGCGACGCGCAGGTGGTCCCGGCGCAGAACGTGCCGGCGGTGGAGGCCGCGCTCCGCGAAGCGGGCAACGAGCGCGTGACGGTCAAGGTCGTGCCGGGCGTCAACCACATGTTCCAGCCCGCCCGCACCGGCGGTGTGCAGGAGTATCAGGAAATCGAGACCACGGTGGACCCGGCGGTGCTCGACCTCGTGCGCGACTGGATCCTCGCCAACGCCGGGAAGTGACGAACCCCAAGTCCGGGCAACCGGCCGCGAACCTCGCGATCGGCCCGGCGTAGATGCGCAGGCGCGGGCCGCGCGATTCGCGGATCGTCCGAGAATCCGATCGGCCCTCGTGCCGCGGCCGATCGTCTCAACCACGGGCCGCGGCTTCACGATGGCGATGTGGGCGATCGCGCCCAGATCCGAACACTTTCCTACAATGGCTCGGGGTCGCGGGCCCAGCGGGAGTCATCCAGATGTGCGGGATTGTCGCGTACACCGGGTCCAAGTCGTGCCAGCACCTGTTGCTCGAGGGCCTGAAGCGGCTGGAGTACCGCGGGTACGACTCGGCGGGCATCGCGACGATCGAGAACGGGCGCATCCGCGTCGTGAAGACGGTCGGGCGCGTGGCGAACCTCGAGGACAAACTCGAGGAAGTCGGCGGTCTTCGCGGGACGATCGGCATGTGCCACACCCGCTGGGCGACGCACGGCGGCGTGACCGACCCCAACGCGCACCCGCACACCGACGACCGCGCGGGCATCTGCCTGATCCACAACGGGATCATCGAGAACTACGCCGCGCTCAAGACCTACCTGCAGGAAAAGGGCCACACCTTCAGCAGCGACACCGACACCGAGGTGCTCGCGATGCTGATCGGCGAGTTGTACGACGGGGACCTGGAGGCCGCGGTGCAGGCCGCGCTGCGCGAGGTGACCGGCGCGTACGGGATCGTCGTGATGTGCGAGAGGGAGCCGGACACGCTGGTCGCGGCCCGCAAGGGCAGCCCGCTGATGGTCGGCGTCGGCGACGGCGAGTTCATCATCGCCTCCGACGGCTCGGCGATCGTGTCGCACACGTCGCAGGCCTTCGCGCTCGAGGACTATCAGGTCGTCAAGGTAACGCCGACGGGGTTCCGCACCAGCACGATCCACAACGTGCCGGTGACGCCGAAGGTGCAGCAGCTGGAGATCGAACTCGAGGAGATCGAACTCGGCGGCTTCTCGCACTTCATGCAGAAGGAGATCTTCGAGCAGCCCAAGGCGCTGGCCAACACCTTCCGCGGGCGCATCGACGCCAAGGAGGGCAAGGTGGTGCTGGGCGGCGTGGCCACGCTCGCCAAGGAACTCATCAGGGCCCGGCGCACGATCCTGCTGGGCCAGGGCACCGCGCTGCACGCGGCGATGATCGGCGAGTACATGCTCGAGGACCTGGCCAAGATCGGCGCGGTGGCCGAGTACGCCAGCGAGTTCCGCTACCGCAACCCGATCATCGAAGAGGGCACGGTGGCGATCGCCGTGTCGCAGTCGGGCGAGACCGCCGACACGCTCGCCGCGCTGCTGGAGGCCAAGGAGCGCGGCGCGCTGGCGCTGGGCGTGATCAACGTCGTGGGCTCGACGATCGCGCGCGAGACCGACGCGGGCGTCTACCTGCGCGTCGGGCCCGAGATCGGCGTGGCCAGCACCAAGGCGTTCGTCGGGCAGGTCGCCGTGCTCACGCTGCTGGCGCTGTGGTGGGCGCGCCGCCGGCAGATGTCCGCCGACCAGTGCGCCGAGATGCTCCGCCACCTCGAGACGGTGCCCGAGAAGATCGAGCGCATCCTCGCGCAGGACGCACAGATCCGGCGCGTCACCGAGAAGTACGTCGAGCGCGAGAACTGGCTCTTCCTCGGGCGCGGGTACAACTACCCCACCGCGCTGGAGGGTGCGCTCAAACTCAAGGAGATCTCGTACATCCACGCCGAGGGCATGCCCGCGGCGGAGATGAAGCACGGGCCCATCGCGCTCATCAACGACGGGATGCCCGCCGTGTTCATCGCCAACAGGGGCCGGCAGTACGACAAGGTGATGAGCAACATCGCCGAGGTCAAGGCGCGCGGCGGGCACGTGATCGCCGTCGCCACCGAGGGCGACACGCAGATCGCCAAGCACGCGCACGACGTGCTGTACATCCCCGACATCCCCGAGGCGCTCTCGCCCATGCTCGCGGTGGTGCCGCTGCAACTGATGGCCTATCACGCCGCGGTGCTGCGCGGGCACGACGTCGACAAGCCGCGGAACCTGGCCAAGAGCGTGACCGTGGAGTAGCGCGCGCCGGACCACCAACCCAGCGGCGGCGGACGCGACCATCGCGCAGCCGCACCCGCGACCAACGGCGGCACGTCACGCCGGACCACCGCCCGGCCTCGGCCTGAGAGCGGCGTTCCACGCCCGATAACACTTGCTTCCGCGACCCGCCCCTCCCAGAATCCGGTGCGTCCCGCCTCAAAGCCGATAACCCGCGGCCGCGGGAGATCCTGCGCGCCGCACACCAAGGCCCCAAGCATGCCCGCCACCGCCACGATCACCCGCCCCGCTCCCAACTCCGCCGACGTCGGTCTGGTCGGTCTGGCCGTCATGGGCGCCAACCTCGCGCTCAACATGGCCGACCACGGCTTCAAGGTCGCGGTCTACAACCGCACCGTCAGCGTGACCGAGCGGTTCATCAAGGACAACCCGCCGTCGGTCCTCGGTCCGGGCGGCGCGCTCATTCCCGCGGCGGAACTGAAGGACTTTGTGGCCAGCGTCAAGCGCCCGCGCCGGATCGTCATCCTCGTCAAGGCCGGGCCCGGCACCGACGCGGTGATCGACAGCCTCGTGCCGCTGCTGGAGCGCGGCGACTGCGTCATCGACGGGGGCAACGCCGAGTGGACCGACACGGTCCGCCGCGAGAAGGCGCTGGCGGAGCGCGGCCTGCTGTTCGTCGGCTCGGGCGTCTCGGGGGGCGAGGCCGGGGCGCGATACGGGCCGTCGCTCATGCCGGGCGGCACGCGCGAGGCGTGGGAACTGATCAAGCCCGTGTGGACGGAGATCGCCGCGAAGGTGGACCCGGCGACCGGCAGGCAGTACCTCGACGCCGCGCCGGGCCGGCCCGTGTCGGCGCCGGGCGCGGTGCCGTGCACGGCGTACATCGGCCCCGGCGGCTCGGGGCACTACGTGAAGATGGTCCACAACGGGATCGAGTACGGCGACATGCAACTGATCTGCGAGGCGTACCACTTCCTGCGCGACGTGCTCGCGCTGGACATGGGCGCGATCGCGGGCATCTTCGCCGAGTGGAACCGGGGCGACCTCGACTCGTTCCTTGTCGAGATCACCGCGGACATCCTCAGACAGAAGGACCCCGTCACGGGCAGGCCGTTTGTCGACGTGGTGCTCGACGCCGCGGGGCAGAAGGGCACGGGCAAGTGGACGATCAACTCCGCGCTGGACCTCGGCGTGCCCGCGCCGACGATGGCCGAGGCGGTCTTCGCGCGGAACATCAGCGCGCAGAAGGACGAGCGCGTCGCCGCGAGCCGGGTGCTGCACGGGCCGAAGGTCGGAGGGCACTCGCACTCGACCGGCTCGGGCGAGTACAACTGGGTCGAGGCGGTGCGCGACGCGCTGTACTGCTCGAAGATCTGCTCGTACGCGCAGGGCTTTGCGCTCATGCAGGCGGCGGGCCGCGCCAACGAGTGGGGGCTGAAACTCGGCGAGATCGCCTCGATCTTCCGCGGCGGGTGCATCATCCGCGCACGCTTCCTGCAGAAGATCACCGAGGCCTACGCCCGGCGCGCCGACCTGCCAAACCTGCTGCTCGACGACTACTTCGCGCGGACGATCGACAAGGCCCAGCAGCACTGGCGCGGCGTCGTCGCCCGGGCCGCGGTGCAGGGCGTGCCGGTGCCCGCGTTCGCCTCGGCGCTCTCGTACTACGACTCGTACCGCTCGGCGCGACTCCCGGCCAACCTGCTGCAGGCCCAGCGCGACTACTTCGGCTCGCACACCTACGAGCGCGTCGACCAGCCCCGCGGCCGGTTCTTCCACCTCGACTGGCTCGACCCCAACCGGCCGCAGCACGACGCCTGACACGCGGGGCCGGGCGCACCGCTCGCGCCCGCTCGCTTCAACGGAGACCACGGATGGCCACGATCCCCGCTCAACGGGCGCGTCAACTCGAACGATTGACCACCGCGGCACGGCTGGCGCGCGTGCTGCCCGGCGCCCCCGTGCGGGTCGATCCGCCGGACGTGTTGCGCACCGCGCGGCTGTGCGTCCGACCGCTGGCGTGGAGCGACCGCGAGGCGTTTGTCGCTGCGCTGCGCGAGACCGGCGACGCCGCGGCCGAGTTCTGCCCCATCGCGCGCGAGGGCGAGCGCGAGGACCAGACGTTCGACCGCCTGCTCGACCTGTGCCGCGCCGGCGACGCGACCGGCCGCGCCTGGCGGCGCATCGCACAGGACCGCGCCGGCCGTATCGTGGGCGCAGTGAACCTCAACACCATCACGTTCGGGCTTGAGAACGCGGCCGAACTCAACTTCTGGGTCCGCACGCCCGACACCGGGCGCGGCCTGGCGAGCGAGATGATCCGCGCCGCGCTGGCGCACGCCTTTGCGCCGCGCTCGCCGCACCTGCTGCGCGACACCGCGCGGCCGGGCCTGGGACTGACGCGCGTCGACGCGCTGGTCGCGCCGGAAAACGCACCTTCGCTGGCGATCATGCGGTCGCTGCGATTCGCGCCCGCCGAGGAGATCCACTGGCCGGTGCTTGTCATCGGCGGGCGCGAGGTCGCGCACATCCGCTTTGTCCGCTGGTGCAACGCCGAGGCCGCTCCGCGCGGCATTGAGGATCTGCCGCCGCGCTTCGCGCGATCGCTGGACACGGTGATCCGCGCCGAGGCGTGCATCCCCGCCGCGACGTGAGGACTGGCATGTCCGGCGAGCAGCCCCCCACTCTCCCGCGGGGCGCGCATTTCGGCCCGCCCGTGCTCCGCACCGCGCGGATGACGCTGCGCCTGCTGCGCGAGTCGGACCGTGCCGAGTTTGTCCGCGCAATGGCACGCTCCGAGCCGCACCTGCGGCCGTGGTGGACGGCTCGGCCTGAAGGCGAGAATATCGAGGCGTGGTTCGAACGGACGCTGCTCCGCGCCGGCACCGAGTTTGCCGAAGGCCGTAGCGCACGACTTGTCGGGTTCCTCGACGATGGACGCATGGCGGGCACGTTCAGCCTGAACAACATCGCCCGCGGCGTCTTTCAGAACGCCGATGTGGGCTGGAGCGTGATGGTCGATCTCGTCGGCCGCGGGCTGGCCACCGAAGGCGTGCGCGCGTTGCTTGACTACGCCTTCCTGCCCGCGCCATCGGGGCTGGCGCTGCACCGCGTGCAGGCAAACGTCATCCCGAGCAACACCGCGAGCCTGAACGTGGCCCGCAGATGCGGCTTCCGCGTGGAGGGGCTGGGCCGCAAGTTGCTCCAGATCGATGGCCGCTGGCAGGACCACGTGATGTTCGCGAGACTGGCCGAGGAGCACCTTGGCAGTTGTCGCGACGATTGACTAAGGCATTATGCAAACATCATGCGAACGGAGACTGCTGACAACTGCCTTAGAAGTGCATGTGCATAAGTTTAGGAAGTCCTTGCCCCCCCACCCCCCCCCCCTGTACACTCGTGACAATGCAGCGAGTAATGCTCACCCTCTTGGTGATGTTGATCGCCGTGCCCCCGTGCACAGGGCAACAGGATGCCAATCGCCGGTATGATTCTCCACAGCAGTGGTTCGATGCTGAATGGGAGCGAGCGGGCCGCCAGTCGGAATGGAAGTGGGTCCGAGTTGCCTGGACACAGGAGGACCGCTGGATTCCTCCACTGGCCGATATCAACCGACTGCGCCGGGAAACTGCCGGGAAGCCCGACCACCCCGAACGCATCTTGCTTGCCGATCTGGAAAAGCGCCTCTTGGGAGAGTTTCAGGTCGGTGAGTTCGCGATCTGGTTCGGCGATAGCGGCTCGCTACGATTCAATCACCACTCACGCACTGAGCCGGGCGACTATTTTGACCGGGTGATCACGCCGCAGTCCGTGTGGGGCCTGACACCTCGCGGTCTTGCACTACTTGACCCTGACTCAAGCGAGCCTGGGTACAACTTTGTGGCGGCCGTCGGTGGGGCCGAGATCATCTACAGCCAGTTCATCGACGGCGGGCTTGGCATCCTGCGTCGTGCGGAAGTTCCCAAGGGGTCAGTCAAGCAGAGCGGCGATTCGCTCGTTATCGAATGCCGCGGCGGCCCAAGGAACGCCGACGTGAAGGTCTCTGCTCGCTGGGATACGGCCTTGGCCCGCGGCTTCATCGAGAGTATCGAGCTTCGCTGGGGATCAGATGTGCCCACGGGCGGTACGCTCCATGTATCTGGCTGGAGCATCGACAGCGTGTTGAACTCCTGGGCAGCCAGTGAAGTGCATTCGGTGCCGATTGGGCAGACCGCCGGCCTGCTTTGGAAGCGGGGTGTCACCGAACCTGTTACGCGCGAGCGATTCGCCGAGCTGAGCAGAGTCCCGTCCGCTGATGGAGCGGACGTAGTTCGCGGCCCAGCGACATTTGTGGTTATCGAAGATCGCCGGAATGCCCACCGACAACTGACTACCTTAAGTGAGGGCAGCACGAAGACCGAGCCGCTGCCTCTCATCCCACACGAATCAAACCGAAAGTGGATCACAGTCACCGGTTGGATTGTTGCCGCTTCATTGGCGGCAATGCTGCTCTTTCTGCGACTCAGGCAGGGCCTGCTGCGCAGAAGTTTAGGTCCTTAAGAAAGGAGTGCAGTTCATGGTACGGTTGAACTTTGTACAGCGCCGGGCAACTCTTGCAACTCTGATGCTCATCACGTCGGGCTTCTTCGCCACATCGGCACTGGCCTCATTGACGGTGTGCTACATCAATACGACATACCCGTGCTGCCTTGTGTCCGTCGGGGGCCAACCTGATCGCACAAGAGTCTGCCTCGGCATTGCCTGTTGGGACAGTATCTGCCCCGGATCAAACGCCAACATCCCGGATGTGGCCAGCGGGAGCCCAGGACGGGACGACTTCGGATCAGTCGTCATCCCGGGCACGGGGAGCAACTTCTCGGTGTGCAGGTGGTGCAAGCAACACTGCGACCCGGTGACAGGCGTCTGTGTTCCATGCAACGCCCCTTGCGCGGGCTCCGCGGCGAACTGCTATGCCTTTGCCATCAAGGGCAATCCGTGCTGATATGGCTCCCAAGTCGCGCAGCAACCTGGCGACATCGGCCGGCGCGGCATTGGTTGCTGTGCCGATGCTCGTACTCGGGGTTTCGAGCATTGCCAAGTTCGCAGAGATGCCGCAGTTCGTGGCCTCGCTGAAGACATGGGCACTGGTGCCTCCCACGTTGACGCTTCCGATCGCATTCCTCATCGTCGCCTGCGAGTTCACGATATCGGTGTGGTGGTTCATAGGTGGACGACGCATCTGCTGTGCACTCGCGGGCGCGGTGTTGCTTCTGGGCTTTGCCGGCATGTACACCTTGCACCTTGCGCATGGCATCCGGCCATCGTGTGCCTGCATGGGCGCGCTCCAGCGGGTCATGGAGGCAACGACGGAAGGCTGGACGGTTGCCGGTCGCGCATTCGCCCTGGCGAGTTTGATAATCCTCGGCACCTATCTGTCGAGCCTTGGTGCTCGTGTTCAATCGGCCGCGGCGAGAGCGGGTGCACCATGAGCGCGATTCGTCGAGATCGTGCCTTCACACTCATCGAGTCGCTGCTCGCCTGCATGCTGGTCGCGGTACTAGTGTCGTTGCTCCTGCCGTCGATCGCTGATGTACGACAGCGATCGCGGCGGCTGGTGTCGGCATCGAATCTGCGATCGCACGCTACCATTCTCGGCTCATACGTGGGAGACTGGCGCGACACCTACCCGTACTTCACGTCCCCGAGCGCCACGGCGTCGGTCGTTCGCAATCCGTCGCGCGACATCGGTCTCGTTGTGCAGTACTTCGGGGCACACTTTACATGGCATGTGGCACTCGCGGACGGCTATTACAGCGGTGACCATACGAGCAAAGCCTTCAGGCCACCGGGGCGTGAGGACATCGCGCCGGGACACACGGCCTATTGGTACCCGTGCACCTTCATCGCCTCGCCCGCATACTGGCGATACGAGGAGCGTGAGGGTCCGCATCAGCGAGTACCCACAAGGGCCGACCAGGTCGTGTTCACTTCGGCAAAAGCGCTCCTGGTCGAGTCGGACGTCGTTGTGCCGGACGAGGTTCAAACGCTTCGCCCGCGCGTTCTGGCCGCGACCGTCGACGGCGCGGCGGACGAGAGGCCGTCATCGCAAGTGAACGGGGAGTGGTACGCCAGCGGGGATGGCCCCTGGCACGGGGCAATGCACGGCGGTTGGTGGCCCATACTGCACCACACCATCGGCGGGGTCACCGGCCGCGACTTTCGTTAGTCCTCTTGATTCGCCATCCCCGGCAGCGGCACGATGGTGCCGTCGCGCGCGACGCGCAACTGCCCCGTGGCCAGAAGGTAGTTCAGGACCGAGTTGCGCAGGTCGGTGCGGGCTTGGTCGCGGGCCTGCTCGGCGTTGAGCAGGTCGGTGGCGGTGTCGACGCGGGCCTGCGTGTCCACCTCGTCGGCGCGGATCTCCTGCTCCTCGGCGCGGCGCTTGGTGATCTCGACCCGCTTCTCGGCCAGCACGAGGTTGAACCGCGCACGCTCGATCTCGCGCACGCGCGCACGCGCGTCGAGGATCACCTCGTCGCGGAACCGCGCAAAGGCCCGCTCGGCCGACTGCTGAGCGATCATCGCCGCGCGCAACTGCAGCCGCTCGATCTCGCGGTCCAGCGGCAGGCCGAACGTCAGCGACGCGTTGTAGCGCGTGTCGTCCAGTTCGTACACCATGCCCCCCTCGCGCGCGTCCTCTTCGGTTGGGAACGTCACGCCCGCCGCGAGGTCCAGGTCCGGCAGCAGGTTGTTCCTCGCCACGCGCACCTGGCGCCTGGCGTCGTCCAGCCGGTCGCGCTGGTTCTGCAGGTCAAGCCGGTACGAGAGCGCCAGTTCCGTCGCCGCGGTCATGGTCACGTCGGGCTCGGGGATGGTCAGTTCGAAGGGCTTGATGACCACCGCCTGCCGCACCGGCAGGCCCAGTCGCACCTTGAACCGGTCCAGCGCGAGAACATAACTCTCGCGCCGGTTGGCGAGGCTGGCCCGCGCGTTGAGCGTGTTGTTCGCGGCAAGGTTCACGTCGATCTCGGGCAGTTTGCCCGCGTCGTACCACGCCTTCTGACGGGCCTCGAGCGCCTCGAAACTCCTGAGTTGCTGCTCCTGGCTTTCGATCCCGTCGAGTTGCTGCAGGAGGCCGAAGTAGTCCGACGCGATGCTGACGAACAGGTTGCGCCGGAACTCCTCGAAGTCCCGCGCGGCGTAGACGAGGTTCCGCTCCGACTGGATCAGGCTCTCCTGCGCCACCCAGCCCGCGCCGCGGAGCAGCGGGATGTTGCCGTCGAGCACGATCGCCGAACTCTGGCGGTATCGCCCCGAGACGTTGCTGCGCAGGTCCTCGGCCGCCTGCCAGACCCAGCGGGCCGCGACCTCGCCGCCGAAGGGCAACTGCCGGCGCGCCGACAGTTCGTTCACGATGTTCAGCGCCGAGCGCGGCACGCCGTCGTCCCACCCGCCCGAGACACCCACCGTCGAGGTCGCGAACAGCCGCGGCTCCCAGCGGTGCCGCTCGATCAGCAGGCGGATCGCCGCGAGGATGTAGTCCTCCTCGGCCGAGAGGAACTCGCGCGCGGTCAACTGCGCCTGGCGGAGCGCGCCGGGCAGGTCCAGCACCAGCGCGTCGGCCGCCGCGGCTTCTTCGTCCTGCATCGCGCGGAGCCGCTCCGCCACGTCGCGCGTCTCGTCGGCGACCGTGAAGGTGAGTTGGTCCGCGTCGGGGTTGTTGGTGCCGGGGCGCTTGTCGAGGCCGACGCGGTCGGAAAGCGAGGGCGGGTCGGGCCACTGCCGCGCCGGCGTGCGCGTCTCGCGGCCGAGACGCTCGTTGGTCTCGCGCAAAAGCGCATCCGTGCGGCGGTCGATCGACCGCAGACCCGAATCGCACCCAGCCGAAAGGCCCAGCGCGGCGACCAGCGAAACGGCGAGCCCAGTGCGGAGCCATGTCCGAACCGCGATGATATTGTTAGAAGTCATCATGATCGAAGAAGATCGATGCGTTTTTGCCCCAAATTCCCGTGGTTTATGGCGATTGGCAAGTGCCTTGCATAACCTTGGCCAGATTGGGAATCAGGGGGGCCGGTTCACCGCGGGCCCCCGAAGGTCCGCACGCGGCCGGAACACTGGTCCAGCGGCTTGATCGGCCCTTTGCGGAGCATCTGACCACCTATGGCCTCGATCACCTACGACGGTCAATCCTTCGTGCTGGACGGTCGGCGGATCTGGATCGTCAGCGGGAGCATCAACTACGCACGCGTGCCGCGCTGCTGCTGGGCCGACCGGATCCGCAAGGCCCGCGAGGCCGGCCTGAACTGCGTCGAGACGCCGGTCATCTGGTCGCGCCACGAGGCCCGGCCCGGGCAGTTCGACTTCACGGGCGAGAACGACATCCGCCACTTTGTCGAACTGGTCGGCAAGGCGGGCATGTACTGTATCCTCCGCCCCGGTCCGTTCGTCGGGCAGGGGTGCGATCTGGGCGGTCTGCCGCCGTGGCTGCTGACGACGCCCAACGTCCGCCTGCGGACCAACAGCCAGGCGTTTCTCGAAGCCTGTTCGCGCTACATCACCGCGCTGGCCGGGCAGGTGCGCGACCTTCAGGTCGTCAGCCCCGCCTCTCGTCGCACCGCCGCGGCGGCCGCGGGGGGCGGGCCGATCCTGCTCATCCAGAATGAGAGCGGTTGGACGTGCGGTCATGACGGGCTGGCGGCGGGGTACCTCGGCGAACTCGACAGGTATTACCGCGAGGCGGGCCTGGCGGTGCCGATCGTCAACGCCAACGACCTCTGGCAGAGCGTCGAGGGCGAGATCGACGGTTGGACCGGCTACGACGGTCTGCTCTCGCACCTGCGGCAACTCGGCTGGGTGCGGCCCGACCAGCCCCGGCTGGTGATGGACCTGCGACTGGGGCGCGAGCGTGTCTGGGGGCGTCAGGCCGAGCCGGCGCGCGACGGCGGCGACATCCTGACCCGGATCATGGAGGTGCTCGCCGCGGGCGGGCAGTTCAACCTGTCGCCCTTTGCCGGCGGGACGTTCGAGGCCTTCGCGGCGGGGCGCGACCCCGCGCGGCCGGACGCGTTCGCGGTCACCAGCGCCGACGCCGGCGCCCCGGTGGGCGAGACGGGCGAACGGGCCGCGAGTTTCCGTCAGGTCCGTCGCGCGTGCACGTTCGCCTCGCGGTTCTCGCGCCTGCTCTCGCACCTGGAACTGCGCACGCCGCAGGTCTCACTGCTGCCGCAGGGCGCGGGCACGAGCGTGATCCACTGCTCGGGCGCGCAGGGCGGCGTGGCGTTCGTGTTCTCCGGCGGCGAGCGCGGCAGGGCCCGCGGCGCCGACCCGACGCTCCTGCTGCAGGACGGGTCGACGCTCCAGGTGCCGATGGGCGACGAGCCCGCGGCGTGGTGCCTGCTGGACACGCGCCTGGCCGGCCGGTCGCAACTCAACTACTGCAACCTCAGCGCGTTCGCGCTGGTGGGCCGCGTCTTCGTGTGCGCCGGTCCGGAAGGGGCGCGGGCGCACCTCTCGATCAACGGCTCGCCGCTGGAGGCGCCGGTCCCCGGCGGGGCGGCGCGCCTGCCCACGATCATCGAGCACGAGGGCGTCAGCGTCGTCATCGCCAACTACGCGCAACTCGACCTTGTGCACCTGTCCGACCAGCCGATCGGCAACGGCACCGCCGCGCCGGGCGGGGTGTACCTCGGCGTGACCGGGTTCGATGCCGACGGGCGGCCCGTGCCGCACCCGGACGTCAAGGCCTACCAGTTCATCGGCCACGAGGGCAACGTCGCGACGCACAAGGTCGCGGCGTCCAACGGCGCGCCGCGCGCGGCGCGGGCCACGCGACTGACCTTCGGCGAATGGTCGCTGGCGCCGCAGCGTCCCTACGCCGACGGGACCGGGCCCCGGTTCGCCGCGATCGAGAAGCCGGCCGACCTGGTCACGCTCGGCGCGCCCTACGGCTACGGGTGGTACCGGTTTGTTCTGTCCGCCAACTCGCCGCGCAAGGCCAAGGTCATCTTCCCGCACTCGGCCCACCGCCTGCACCTGTACATGGACGGCGAATCGGCGGGCATCGTCGGCGTGGGCCCGGGCGCAACGAGCACGGCGACGCTCACGCTCAGGAAGGGCCGGCACGCGCTGGTCGCGCTGGCGGAGAACCTCGGCCGCGTCGCGGGCGGCTCGGACCTTGGCGAACAGACCGGCCTGTACGGGCACGCGTGGGAGGCCAGGGAAGTCCGCGTCGGCAAGCCGAAGATCATCGCGTCGGACCCGGTGAACCTGCTCGCGTTCCGCGCGCCGCTGTGGCGCGTGCAGGAGGACGACGTGACCGACCCGGCGCGGCTGACGTGGACCGTGCCGCACCGCAGCAAGACGCCGCTGGTCGTGCACATCCCCGAACTCGACGGCCCCGCGGCGTCGGTCTCGGGCGTGCTCATCGTCAACGGCCGGCCGTTCCACTACTTCCAGACCGGCGGCGCGGGGGCCGGCGCGGGCATGGTCTTCCTCGACCTGCCCGCGCTGAGCCGCGGCAACAACGAGATCCAGATCGCGCTGACGCACGCCACGCGCGAACACGCCGACGAACTGAGCGCCAAGGTGCGCATCTACGACTGCCTCGACTGCTTCACCGCCAGGGGCGAGTGGGCCTATGCGCGCTGGGAGCGTCCGGGGGCCGACTCCTTCGAGCCGCTCCGCGGCGGCGCGCCGGCCGGGCGCGGCAAGTCCGACGGCCTGCCCGCGTGGTGGCGCTCGACGTTCGTCGCGCCGCCACCCGAGGAGGGCGCGGCGCCCCAGGGCCTGCTGTTCGACTGCGCGGGGCTGTCCAAGGGCCAGTTGTTCGTGAACAGGCACCACGTCGGCCGCTACTGGACCGCGACCGGCGCGGGCAAGCCCGTCGGCCCGCAGACCCGCCTGTACATCCCGCCCTCGGCGCTGCTCGGCGGCGCCGAGAACGAGGTGTGCGTCTTCGACGAGCACGGGTTCGGTCCCGGCAAGTGCCGCGTGCTGCCCGCCGATGGCGGCGTGTGGGGCGCGTGATCGGAGCGGCCATGCTTGGCGACGACCTCTGGCAACGCGCGGCCTCGTTCGCCGCGGCCGCGCACCGGCACCAGACGCGGCGCGACGGCGTGACGCCGTACGCGGCGCACGCGTTCCGCGTGGCGATGACGGTGCGCCACGTCTTCGGCTGCGACGACGCCGTGTGCCTGGCCGCCGCGCTGCTGCACGACGTGATCGAGGACACCGGGACCGACTACGACGACATCCTCGACCGCTTCGGGCCCGAGGTCGCCGACTGCGTCGCCGCGCTGACCAAGAACATGGCCCTGCCCGAGGCGCGGCGCGAGGCCGACTACGACGCGCGCCTGGCCGCGGCCGACTGGCGGGCCCGGCTCGTCAAACTCGCCGACCAGTACGACAACCTGTGCGACCTCGCGGGCGGCGACGAGGGCTTCCGCGCCCGCGCCGCGGCACGCGCCGCACGCGCTCTTGCGCTGGCCGAGCGCGACCGCGGGCGCGACTGCACCGACCGCGCCAGAGCGGCCGTCCGCGTCGTGCTGGAGAGGTTGAATCAGTCCTGACCAGGGACCGTGGCCGCCGCGCCGGAGCGGCGCTCGGCCTCGCCCTCGGCCTCGGCCTGCTCGGCGAGGATCGCCTCGCGCAAACGCGTGAGGACGCGCTGCTGGTGCTCGAGGTTCTCGGCGCGCTCGGCGGCCATGCGCGCCTCGGCCGAACCCGGGCGGGCCCGAACGGCGTCGGCCCGCGCGCGGTCGAGGCTGTTGAGCAGCTGCATCATCTCGTTGTCGATCGTGCGCAGGTCGTCGGCCGGCAGCGGGGTCGCGCCGGGGTTGGCGTTGTCGAACTCGATGAGCATCTGCGCGGCCTGCGCGTTGTCGAGGAACTGGTTGAGCCGCTGCCCGTTGAAGAACCGCACCTGCACCGCGTACGACTTGCTGTCGCCGGTGTACCGCGCGTCGCCGGACTCGCCGCCCGCCGTCACCTGCATCGGCACGGCCTGCTGCTGCATGCGAACGCGGATGAGTTCGGCCTGGCGCATCTGCGCCGAGACGTTGGGCCCCGGCCAGGAGGCGGGGTGCAGCGGCGGGACAATCGGCTCGCCCTCGGGCGCGAGGTACTCGCGCGAGCGCGTCCGCCAGGCGCGCGCCAGTCGCAGCTCGTCGAGGTTGCTGTTCTCAAGGTCGGCGAAGCGCCCGAGCGGCACGTCGAGTTCGAGTTTCTCCGCCCCGCGGCGAACGACCAGTTTCATCACCGAGCCCGGGTCGCGCGCCACGATCAGCCCTTGGATCGTCGGCTGGGCCGTCGGCCCGTGCAGGCGCACGCCGTCGGCCTGCACGATCAGGTCGCCCGGCTGCAGGATGCGGTGGCACGGGAACGGCGCGTACGTCCGGTCGATCACGATCCGGCTCTGCAGGAAGCGCAGGTTGAAACCGACGCCCATCGCCCCGCGCGGCGAGAACCGGAACCGGTCGCGCGCCGCCGTCAGCAGGCGCGCGTGCGCCTCCAGCGGCAGTTGCCGGGTCTTCAGCACGCGCTCGATGTCGGCGAACGTCACCGCCGGGTCCAGCGCCAGCCGGTCGCTGGCGCGCTGGCGGGTCTCGAAATCGGGCGAACCCAGGTCGGCGATCAACGCCTCCAGCACGTCCGGCGCGCGATCGGCCGCGGTCGGAGCGTCCTGCTGCGCCGGCGCACGCCCGGGCGCGGTCACCAGCGCCGCGGCCATGCACGCCGAGAGAGCCGCTCGCGTCGTGAACCGCGCACTGGTCATGCCCGTCTCCGCTCCGTGCCGCGAAGCGCCGCCATCACGGCGGTTCCGGTGCCGCTCCGCCGGGAAGTTCTACCGCCACTCTACGGGTTGGTGGCCCAACGGGCAAGGGTCTGGGCGTGGCTTTCCATCCACGCGGCGGTGCGGCGGGCCAGCCGCAGCACGCCCATCCCTGAATAACGACCGAACTTCCCCGTCGCCGCGACCGGCAGGGCGGTCTCGGCGATGATCGCCTCGATGCACAGATGAGGCACGGCGGGCCACGCGAGACGCGCGGCCGTCGCGGGGTCGGCGGCGCGATACCCGGCCCAGAACGCGCGGAACAGCGCGGGGTCGAAATCGACGGCGAACGGCGCGCGGTTGGGCGGCGGGTCTTCCAGTGCGCGCCGCCGCAGGGCGAACTGCAGCGCGCCGTTGGCCGCGTCGGCCAGCACGGGCGCGACGCTCACGGCGTCGAAGTCCAGCACGCCCGCGACGGTCGCATCGGCCGCGAAGACGATGTTGCCGGGGTGCCAGTCGCCGTGCACGACCTGCTCGGGCGCGTCGGCGCCGCAGTCGGACGCGGCCCGGGCCGCGCGGCCGTAGCGCTCGGCCAGGTCCGAGGCGACCTCGGAAAGGTCCGGGTTGTTGAGCGTGGCGGGCAGGGCGCGCAGGGCTTCGGGCAGCCTCGGGTGCGCGTGGAACGACCGGCGCGGCGGCGTCCACGACGGCGTGCACGACCGCGCCGCCTCGTGGCACCGCGCCAGCAGTTGGCCCGACGCGCCGGCCTCGGCCGGCGTGCGGGCGTAGGCGCGCCCCTCGACGAACCCGTACACCTCGTACACGTGCTCGCCGAGGTGGAGCATGGTGTTGCGGTCGTCGCGCGTGCCCAGCAGCCGCGGCACGGGCAGCCCGCACGCGGCCAGGTGCAGGACCACCTCGTGCGACGCGGCGATGCGGTGCAGGTAGTCGACCCTCGCCGCGCCCGGCGGCGGCGCGGCACGCCGCTTGAGGATGAACGCCCCGCGCTCGGTGACGAGCAGGGCCTTGGGGCTGGCGCGCGAGCCGGCCTCGAACGAACGCGCCGAACGCACCGCGCCCAGGTCGTAGCGCGAGCAGACCACGGCGAGTTCGCCCGCGGAAAACCGTGCTCGGTCGTCGGACACGCGAGGCCTCCGCGGTCATTCGACGTTCTGCACCTGCTCCTTGATGCGGTCGATCGCGCCCTTGATCTCCACCGTCCAGCGCGAAATCTCCGCGTCCTGGCACTTGCTGGCGATCGTGTTCGCCTCGCGCAGCATCTCCTGGGTCAGGAAGTCCAGCGTGCGGCCGACGGGGCGCGGGTCCGGGCCCGAGAGCAGTTGCGTGAAGTGGTCGATGTGCGCCGTCAGCCGGCTGATCTCCTCCGACGTGTCGGCGCGCTCGGCCGCGATGCCGATCTCGCGCACCACGTCCACCGCCTCGACCGTCACGCCCAGTTCGGCGATCATCGCGGCGATCCGCGACTTGAGCCGCTTCTCGTACTCGGCCATCACCATCGGGGCGCGCTGCGTCACCAGCCGCAGCCGGTCGGCGATGACGTCGCGGTTGGCCAGCAGGTCGGCCCGCACGATCTCGCCCTCGCGCAGTCGCATCGCCAGCACGCCCTCGCACGCCCGCGCGGTGATGTCGTTCAGCACCGCCCGCGCCTCGGCCAGCCGCTTCTCCTCGTCGGCCGGCGGCTGCAGCACGCCCGGCAGCGCGACCAGCGCGCCCAGGTCGAGGTTCACCTTCCCGCTGCCGGCGATCGACGACAACTGCTGCACGTAGTTGGCCAGCGCGGCCTGGTTGATCGTGTGCGCCGCGCCGCCCGACGTGTCCGAGTGCTTGGCCGTCAGGAACACCGACCCGCGCGAGAGTTTGTGGCGCAGCAGGTTCTCCAGTTCCGCCTCCAGAGGCTGCAGGTCCTCGGGGAGGCGGATCATCGCCTTGAAGTACTTGCTGTTGAGCGAACGCACCTCGACGAAGTAGTGGGCGCTGCCCACCTGGCGCGAGGCCTCGCCAAACCCGGTCATGCTTCGGATCAATCGTGCCTCCCTACGTGCGCCGAGCGCGATCAGCCCTCGCCGGGCGCGGGCTCGCCGGGATTCGGGTCAACGCCCGCGGGCTCATCCGAACCGGGCGACGCCGGGGCAGGCTCGCTCTGGCCGGGCTCGGTCACGGGCGTCGACGCGGGCTCGACCGGCGCGGGCGTCGGCTGGACCGGCGCGGGCGTCGTGCCGGTCGCCGGCGGCGCATCCGGCGCGGCCTGACCCGTCGGCCGCGCCTCGGGGCCCGGCGGCGCGGCGATGGTCGGCCGGACGACGTAGTTCAGGCCGATCGCGGCGAGGATGTACAGCACGAAGATGCTGATCGTCGCGACCGTGAGGGCATCGCCGGTCCGCGCGCCGAACGCCGTCTGCCCCGACCCCGCACCCGAGCCGAACGCGCCCGACAGGCCGCCGCCCTGCGGCTTCTGGATCAGCACCGTCAGGATCATGATCAGGCACAAGAAGAAGAACCCGACGACCAACAGGCCGATCACCACGCCGCTGAGTTGGGCCAGAGTCAACATGGGGGAGGCATCCTTGGGAGAGTCCCAAGTCTAGGACCGCCAACGCGCAAAGCCCACGGCACAGAACCGCGGCCGGCTCGCGCCCCGCCCCGCTCTGCCGTGCTTATCGGCCCCGCGGGGCCGCCGCGGCGGCCCGCACGATGGCCATGAACTCGTCGGCCTTCAGCGAAGCGCCGCCGATCAGACCGCCGTCGACGTCGTTCTGCGCGAGCGTCTCGGCGGCGTTGGCGGCCTTCATCGACCCGCCGTACTGGATCCGGATGCGCGACGCCGCGTCGGGCGAGAAGATCGACCCAAGCACGGCGCGCACGCGGGCCTGCGCGGCCTGCGCGTCGGCGGGCGTGGCGTTCTTGCCCGTGCCGATGGCCCACACCGGCTCGTAGGCGATCGTCAGCCGCGCGGCGTGCTCGGGCGGGACGCCCGCGAGCCCGGCGCGCAACTGCCGTTCGTTCACCTCGTCGGTCCTGCCCGCGGCGCGCTCTTCGAGTTTCTCGCCGATGCAGAGGATGACCTCGAACCCCGCCGCGAGCGCGGCCCGCGTCTTGCGGTTGATGAGTTCGTCGCTCTCGCCGATGACGTGCCGGCGTTCGGAGTGTCCGACGAGCACGGCCTGCACGCCGCAGTCCTTGAGTTGCGAGAGCGAGACCTCGCCGGTGAACGCGCCGTTGGGCTCGGGCCAGAAGTCCTGCGCCCCGAGCATGACGGCCGACGAGCGGTCGCGCAGGGCGTTGAAGACGTGCGGGATGTAGACAAACGGCGGGAAGACCGCCACGTCGCACGCGCGGTCGAGTTTGTCCGCCGCGACCGCGCGGGCCACGTCGTCGGCCAGCGTGCGCGCCGCCGCGCCGTCGAGGTTCATCTTCCAGTTGCCGCCGACAAAGGGCTTGCGCATCGGTCACCTCCCGGCGCTGCGCCGGCGGCTCAGTCGCGGCTCTGCAACTTGGCCAGCAGGCGCAGGATCGACACGTACAACCATACCAGGGTGACCAGCAGGCCGATGGCGCCCAGCCACTCCATGTGCTTGGGCAGGCGCTGCTCGGCCCCCCGCTCGATGAAGTCGAAGTCCAGAACGAGGTTCAGCGCGGCGACGACCACCACGAACCCGGCGAACGCGATGCCCAGCGGCCCGTTGCCCCAGATGTACGGCACCTGCACGCCCACGAGGTTCAGCACGATCGAGAGCAGCGCGACGATGCCGATGCCCACCGTCGCGGCGAACACGCCGAGTTTGAAGTTCTCCGTCGGCTTGATGATCCGCGTCGCATAGGCGAACAGCAGCGCGCCCGCGACCGCCACCGTCAGCAGCAGCGCCTGAATGACCAGCCCCGGGCCGAGGCTCGCGATCGCGCCGCTCTTGAAGCCCGCGGCGTAGTTCGACCAGAACACCGATGCGCCGCCCGCGAACGCCCCCTGCGCCAGCGCGATCGGCACGGCCAGATACGGCGATGCCGCCGGCTTGAACGTGCAGACCAGCGTCAGCACGAACGTCACGAGCAGGCCGCCGAGGAACGCCGGCATCACCAGCCCGGGGCTGCCGGCGGCCAAGCCCCAGACGGCGACCCCCGCCGCGGCACAGATTCCCAGCAGAATCGCCGTCGCCGTGACCGCGCCGTTGAGCGTCATGTGCGTCCGGCTGGTCTCGGCGAACCGCTCGTACGCGGTCGAGGGGGCAAAGACGCGCTCGTTCAGGACGGGGTTGTTGGTTCGCAGCATGCGATGGTTCCCTCTCGCTCCCCCGACTCGCACCACCCTTTGCCGGGGATCTTGTCACAGCACGTGCAAGCATACACACATCGACCATCGCACGCAGCGTGCTGAAGCCGCAGCACGGGACGGGTATCAACCGCGAGGATCACTGGACCAGATGTGATTGCGACTGAATGATCTTGGATCCCATACTTGACACGCATCCACCCCCACTGTTATTCTGACTCTCATGATGGAAGGGCTCAGAGCGGCATCTGCATTGGTCATAACCGCCTGCTCTGCAGCCGGTCCTTCTGCATCTCTCGCACTGGAGCCAACGGAAGCGCAGGTGCGGCGGTCGCTTGTTTCGGAGATCGAACGGGCGATAAGTTTTGATGTGCCCCATTCCATCGTGGTCCATTGGACGCAGGAAGACTACAACACACTGAACTCAGATGAACTTGCTTCGTTGCGCGCGGAGGTGGCCGGAAAGCCTTAGCAGGTCGTTGAACAAGTGTACGTGACGGGACGGGGGCGTTGCTCGGCGCGGGTGCCGGGGGCGGGTGGCTGGTGTCGATCGGGTCGCCGGGGTCACGCGGGGGGTTGGGCCGCGTGCCTCATGCCAGGAGCCTGC
>CALKJW010000045.1 GCA_937995595.1 uncultured Phycisphaerales bacterium
CCCCCCCCCCCCCCCCCCCCCCGCCCCGCAGCGCCGTCGCGCGAAGGAGACTCCGTGCTGAGAATCTCCGTCGACAACGCGGTCCCGCGCATGACGCTGGCGCTGCCCGTGCTGCACCCCGAGAAGCCCGAGCACCTGCTGCTCAAGCCGGGCGCCGAACTGGACATGCCCGCGATCGAGAAGATGCGCGAGATGGGCGTGCGGCGGATCTGGATCCGCTACCCGCCGACGGACTTCCTGCTGCGATACGCGAGCCCGCGCATCATCGCCGAGCACGGCCGGATGGCCTCGCGGCTGGCCGGGTGCTTCGACGCCGTCGCCACCGACACGCACGCGGACCTGGAGTTCACCGACTACGCCTCGACCGTCCGGTCGTTCGCGCAGGCGATCCTCGACGAGCCGAACGCGGCGGTGTTCCTGGGCGACATCCTCGACTCGGGGGCGCCGCTGGTGGCGCACTCGAGCAACGTCTGCTACCTCAGCCTGCTGATGGCGCTCAAACTCGACGGCTACCTGATCAGCGAGCGTCCGCTGATCGGCGCGCGGCGCGCGCAGAACGTCGAGAACCTGGGCGTGGGCGCGATGCTCCACGACGTCGGGATGCTGCGACTGGCGCCCGAGGTCGTGGCCGACTGGGAGCGCACCCGCGACGAGACCGACCCGCGCTGGCAGAAGCACGCCGCGCTGGGCTTCGACACGGTCCGCGGCAAGGTCGCCCCGACGGCCGCGGCGGCGGTGCTGCACCACCACCAGCGGATGGACGGCACGGGCTTCCCGAAGCGCCCGCGGATCATGGGCCCGCCGCGCCCGCTGGCCGGTGGGGAGATCCACGTCTTTGCGCGCATCATCGCCGTGGCCGATGTGTTCGACCGGTTCCGCAACCCGCCGCGCCCGGCGGGGGCCCCGTCGCAGCGCGTGCCGACCGTCCGCGCGCTGCGGCAGACGCTGGCGCTGGTGCGCGCCGGCAAACTCGACCCGGTGGTGTTCAAGGCGCTGCTGGCCGTGGTGCCCGCGTTCGCGCCCGGCTCGCTGGTGGGACTGAGCGACGGCACGTCGTGCGTCGTGGTGTCGTGGGACCCGACGCGCCCCTGCGAGCCGGTGGTGCAGATCGTGCCCGACACGGAGGACTTCCTGCGTCCCCGCGCCCCGGCCGACGACCCGCCGCGGCTCGGGCACGTCATCGACCTGCGCAACCGGCGCGACGTGTCGGTGGCGCTGGCCGAGGGCGAGCACGTGGGCGCCGACTCGTTCCACGCGCGCAACGCGCGCGAGTTCGACCTGCGGTATCAGTTCGTCGGGGGCGTGTTCGCCGGCGCGCTGCCCTCGGCCGCGGCGGGCTGAGCGGGCGGGCCCGCGGTCGTGGCGGCGGGAGCGGTGGGGGCGGCGTTGCTCGCGCCGCTTTCTTCGGCCGCGGGGGTCGGGCGTGCCGGGTTGGGCCTCTGCGGGCGCTGGCCGCCGGGGCCCGCCGGGCCGCCGGGGCGCGCCGCGCCGCGGGCGTCGCCGTCGCCGCCGGTGGCCGAGACGATCTGCCCCTGTTCGCCGAGTTTCAGGCCGACCGCGGCCAGTTCGGCCTCGTCCCAAGGGCGCTGGCGCACCTCGTTGGGCGCGGGCCGGCGCGCCAGCACGCGCTCGCCGACGTTCAGGCCCGCGCGCACCTCGGCGAAACGGTCGGACCGCTGCCCGAGCAGGACGGGCCGGCGGACGAACTGCGAGGAGTTGGCCTCCTGCACGTGCACGAAGCGCACCGGCCCCTCGTTGAAGACCGCCTGCACCGGCACGGTCAGCGCGTCGGTCACGCGGCCGAGGGTGATCTCGGCCTCGCAGCGCATCGAGGGCTTGAGGTCCGCGCCCTTGCCCGACGACAGCGCCTCCCGGTCCAGCGCGATGCGCACGGTGTACTCGCGCAGGTTCGGGTCCATCCAGCGCGAGGTCTGCTCGGCCAGCACGCCGATGGTCTCGACGCGCCCGGGGAAGCGCGCGTCGCCGACCGCGTCCACCTTCACCGTCACCGGCTGCCCCGGCCGCACGCGCCCGGCGAGGCTCTCGTGCACGCGCACCGCGGCGATCATCTCCGCCGTGTCGGGCAGCACGATCAGCAACTGGTTTGGGAAGACGCGCGTGCCCACCTGCAGGGGGCCCTCGTTGTCGCCCCAGCGGCTCTGCTCGATGCTGGTGCCGTAGACGACCAGCCCGTCGGAGGGCGCGCGGATGACCGACGCGGCCAGTTGCTCGCGGAGGTTGGCCAGCCGCTTGTCGCGCAGCGCCAGGGCCTCGCGCCGGTTGTTGAGCGTGGCCTCCTTGCTGGCCAGCCGGCTGATGTTCTGCCGCTCGACGCGCTCGACCTCGGCCTCGGCCTCCTCGACGTCGGAGAGCCGCTGCTTCTCGTCGCGGACGCGCTGGAAGTCCTCGTAGACCTGCTGATCGAGTTTGCGCCGTGTCAGGTCGCTGACGGCCTGCTCCCACGCCAGTTCGTCCTGGCGGAGCAGGTCCTTGCTGTAGTAGCCGCGCTCGTGGAGGCTGACGCTCTTCTCGAACTTCTCGCGGAGGCGGAGTTCCTCCTTCGTGGCGCGCTCGACGCTGTGCTGCAACTCCAGCCGCTTGCTGACGAGTTCGCCCGACCGCCATTTCTCCAGGTCGAGGATCGCCAGCGCGAGTTTGAGGTTCGCCGCGCGGAGCGCCGACTCGTTCTCCAGCAACTGGATCGCGTAGCCCTGCTCGGCCTCGACCAGCGCGGCCCGCACCGAGTCGCTCTCCAGCGATTCGGTGTCCAGCCGCTGCTGCATCGGCTCGGCGTTCAGGCGCACCAGGATGTCCCCCGCCTTGACGCGCCGGCCCTCCTCGATGATCTCGACGATGGTCGTGTCCGAGTCGATCTTGTTGCGGATCTCGATCTGGTTGCGCGTGCGCAGGTCGCCCGTCGCCGTCGTCGTCACGTCAAAGTCCATCCGCGAGACGACCGCCACGTCCACCGCCGCGGCCGGGGCCTTGGCCTTGGACGGCTGCGGCGACGCGGGCGACACCGCTACCAGCACGCCCGCCCCGACGGCCAACGCGCCGGCAAGGCACGCCCCGACCAGCGCGCGGCGTGATCGGCTGCGCCGGGCAACGGGCTGGCGTGCGGTGTCGGGCTGGACGATCGTGGGCATTGTGATCTCCGGGCAGTGCATGGGCGGGCGCAAGGACTCCGATAGAGGATTGAACCGTCCAACGGCGGGCCGGTTGACGAGTCAGGGGCCTGTGCGGGATTCGGCGCCGGTACCCTAGGCCGCATGGGCGCGGCGCTGCGCGACATCTCGCACAACGGGCGTGTGCTGCTCGTGGTCGCCGCGCCCGCCGAGGCCCGCGCGGTCGCCGCGGGGTTCGGATTGAGCCGGGATCGGTCGGGCCCGGCCGCGTCGTGGGACTGGCCCGTCGTGCCGCTGGCCGAGGGTGTGGACCTGTTGGAGACGGGCGTTGGCAAGGTCAACGCCGCGGCGGCCGCGGCGGTGCGCGGGCCGTCGTACGGGGCCGTGCTCAACCTCGGCGTGTGCGGGGCGTTGCCGGCCGCCGATCCGCCGCGGATCGGCGATTGCGTGCTGGCGTCGGAGTCGGTGTACGCCGACGAGGGCGTGCAGACGGAAGCGGGCTTTCAGACCGTGCCGGAGATGGGCTTTGCCCTCGGGCCGTTCGGGGGCGCGGGCGTGCCGTGCGACGGCGTGCTGCTGGGCGCGCTCTCGCCGCTGGCGGGGCGTGTCGCGCCGGTGGCGACGGTCTCGACGTGCTCGGGGACCGACGCGCTGGCGCGGTCGGTCGCGCTGCGCACAGGGGCGGCGGCGGAGGCGATGGAGGGCGCGGCGGTGGGGCACGCGCTGGCGCGGCTGGCGCCGTCGGCGCGCTTCGCGGAACTGCGCGTCGTGAGCAACACCACCGGCGACCGTTCGCGCCAGCGCTGGGACCTCGGGAGCGCGCTGGCGCGGCTGACCGGCCTCGCCGCGGCGCTGGCCGGTTCTCGGACCTGAGCCCTCCGGCCGCGCGCGGTGCGCAACGGCGCGCTCTGGTCGGGATGTTCCGTCGCCGACGGCAAGCCCGGCCGTTCCCGTCACAGGCTGTCTCAACACCCCGGCTCCGCGCGACGATGCTCGCCCGGTGCGGTTGGCGCGCGCCGAGGTCGGCGCGGGCCGTCGCGCCGGGAGGCGTGTGTTCATGGCGTTCTCGTTCGGCCGCATGAAGTCCGCCGCGATGGGCCACCTGGCCCTCGGGACGCTGCCGATCGCCGTGGACTTCGGCGCATCGAGCCTGAAGGTGCTGCAACTGGAGGGCGGCGACGCGCCGTCGCTGATCGCCGCGGCGGCGGTCGACGTGCCCGACAACATCCTGCACGACGCGGGCAAGCGCTTCGCGTTCCAGTTTCAGGCGCTGCCGAAACTGATCCGCTCGGCGGGGTTCAAGGGCCGGCGCGCGATGTGCGCGATCCCCGCGGCGCACATGTTCTGCAAGCACATGCAGTTCCCCAAGGCCGAGGGCGTCGAGCTCAAGTCGCTGGTGCAGGCCGCGGTCCACCAGCACCTGGCCTGCCCGCCCGAGGCGCTGGTCTACCGGCACGTGCCGGTCGAGGGCGCGCAGCCGGTGGGCACGGGGGCGGGCAAGACCGAGGTGATCTGTCTGGCCGCGGCGCGCGAGATGATCGGTCGCATGATGATCGCGCTGCGCGAGGCGCGTCTCGAGTGCGTGGGGATGCACCCGGAGTACTCGGCGACGATGGCGGCCTTCGCGCACCTGAACCGGCGCGCCGAGGACGCCAACCTCGCGACGCTCTACCTCGACCTGGCCTACGGCGCCACCAAGGTCGTGATCGGCCACGGGACGAACCTGGTGTTCGCCAAGACGGTGCCCATGGCCGGGGCCGAGTTCGACGAGGCGGTCGCGCGTGCGCTGGACGTGCAGACCGGCGAGGCGCGGGCCCGCAGGCTCGCCGCGGCCGAACTGGTCGCGCACCCGGCGCCGGGGCCCAAGACGCCCGGCGCGGCCGGGCACGCGATGCTCAACGCGGCGCGCCGACAGGCCGGCGCGGGCGACGCGCCGGCCGAAGGCGATTCGCCGGTCGCGCTGGCCGAGGACCGGCGTGTCGGCCTGCCCGTTCCCGGCTCCAGCGGCGACGTGATGAGCCAGCCCCCGGCGCGCGTCGCGACCGATGGGTTCGACCTGAGCGACCAGTTGGAAGTGCTGACCGACGAGGTGGCCGGCTGCCTGCGCTACTACGAGGCGATCTTCCCCGGCCGCAAGGTGCAGCGGGCGGTGCTGTTCGGCGGGGAGTCCCGGCACCGCGGGCTGTGCCAGCAGGTGGCCAGGCGGATCCGGCTGGCGGCGCAGGTCGCCGACCCGGTGGCGCGGATGGCGCGCACCGGCAACGAGCCGTGCGTGGGCGTGGACTTCTCGCAGCCGCAGCCTGGGTGGACCGTCGCCTTCGGCCTGTCGCTGTGCCCGCCGGACCTCTAGACCCCGGAGTTGAACGCGTGGACCGCCCGAGCGCGACAAGGCCAAGGAGCAAGGCATGAGTTTCTACAACCGGCGCCCGGGGACGGGCGGGTCCTTCCTCCCGGAGGATTACATCGAGAAGAAGGCGGAGAACAGGAACCTGTTCATCGCGGTCTTCCTGTTCATCGTGGTGACGCTGGGCGTGGTGGGCGCGTTCTTCGTGACCAACCGCCAGTGGACGACGGTCAAGGCCCGCCAGCAGGAGATCAACCGGCACTACGCGACCGAGACCGCCAAGATCGAGCAACTCAAGGTGCTCGAGGCGCAGAAGCAGGAGATGCTCGAGAAGGCGGAGGTGACGACCGCGCTGATCGAGAAGGTCCCGCGCTCGATCCTGCTGGCCGAGCTCATCAACCGCATGCCGCAGGAACTGACGCTGACCGAACTGAACCTCAAGAGCAAGCGCATCGCCGAGCCCAAGCCCAAGCCCTCGCCCAACCAGCCCAAGGCGGGCCAGCCGCGGACGCTCGCCTCGGCCCGCCCCGGCGCGCCCAAGCCCGGGGAGAAGGCCGAGCCGCCGCCCAAGCCGGCCCCGCCGCGCTTCGAGTTCAAGATCGAGATCATGGGCCTGGCGGGGGCCGACGAGGAGATCGCCGACTACCACCGCGCCCTGTCGGACTGCCCGCTGCTGGACAAGGTCGAGATCCTGTACTCGGGGGACGTGAAGGTGGAGGAGGTCCGGATGCGCAAGTTCCGGATCGAGTGCATGATCCGGCCCAACGCCGACGCGCGCCACATCGAGCCGCTGCAGGTCCCGCGCCTGCCGCCGCGCCCGGGCGTGGCGGGCATGAACCGTCTGCTCAACATCGACCCCATGGACCCGACCCAGCCGCGCGAACTGACCGACGCGGCGCAGGCGGGGGGAAAGGACTGACCGCCCCATGAACGCCGCGCTCCGACAGCTGCTCTTCCTCGGCGTCCTGCTGGCGCTGCCGATCGCCTCGTACTTCCTGGTGTTCAAGCCCCAGAACGAGGAGATCGCCAAGGCCAAGAAGGAGATCGAGCACAAGCAGGCGATGCTCGAGAAACTCCGCCAGGCGACCTCGCAGACCGAGGACCTTGCGCGGGCCAACGACCAGGTGAAGCGCGCCATCGAGGCCATCCAGTCGCGCCTGCCGAGCACCAAGGAGATGGACAACGTGCTTCGGCAGGTCTCGGGCCTTGCCGGCAAGAGCGCCCTGCGCGTGCCGCAGTTCAAGAAGTCCGACAAGGTCGCGCCCGCCGGGCTGGCGATGGAGCAGCCCATCGACCTGGAGATCACCGGCGACTTCGACGGGTTCTACTCGTTCCTGCTCGAACTGGAGCAGTTGCCGCGCATCATGCGCATCCCCGACTTCTCGATCGTGCGCTCGGACAAGGTCGACGGCGAGATGAAGACCAAACTCGTCCTGTCGATCTTCTACGAGGGCGAAGGGAGCGACGCCAAATGACGAACCTGAACCCGACCGCGCCGCAGGGCGCGCCCGACAAGCCCGACGCCGCGCCCGACGGGGTCGTGGGCGGCACGTTCCGGCTCGAGGCGATGGCCGCCGGCGCCGACCCCGCGCCGGTCGACCCCTCCGTCGCGCCCGCCCGCCGGGGCCTGCGCTCGACGCAGACCGTCGCGCTGGCGCTGCTGGTCGCCGCGGCGGGCGGCGTGGTGTACGGCATGCGCCAGGCGGGCATCGGCCCGATGGGCGCGCTGGCGACCACCAAGATGCCCGACTACGACGTGACCAAGGCGCCCGGCTCCAAGACCGCCGACCACAAGCGCGTGCTGGCGCAGCTCGAGGCGACGACCACCGGCGCGCAGGTCCCGCCGGACCAGGTGCAGAAGAACCCCTTCCGCCTGGCGGACCTGCTCTCGACCGACGCCGGGCCGATCGACGACGGCGCGAGCGAGGCGGCCGAGCGGGCCCGCGCCGAGCGCGCCAGGCGCGACGCCGAGGCCCGCGCCAAGCGCGTCGCCTCCGACCTGGCCTCGCTCAAGGTCAACGCCATCATGGGCGGCTCGACGCCCGTGGCGCGCCTCTCGGGCGAGATGTACCGCGTCGGCGACCGCGTGGGCGACTTCACCGTCACCGCCATCCGCGCGCGCGAGGTCGACCTCGAGGCCGACGGTCAGACCTACACCCTCTCGCTCGACCAGCCCGACCTGAAGAAGGCCCCCAAGAGGAAGTGAGCAGGCCGTGGGCAAGTTCGACATCGACGACATCCTGTCCGAACTGGGCGTGGACGGCCGGGGTGCCGATGCCCCGGCCCGCCCGCGCCCGCGGCCCGCGCCGCCCCCGGCGCCCGACGCCGCGCCCCAGCCGCCGCGCCGCCACGCCGTCGACGCGGCCGAGCGGTCCTTCGCCACCCTCCCGGCCGTGCCCAGCGGCCAGCGGTCGTTCGCCGAGTCGGTGACCGTCGAGCACGACCCGAGCGTCCCCGTGCGCGGTCGCGAGACCGCGGCCAACGTGGGCGCGGCGATGTCCACCGTCTACCAGCCCGACGCGTCGCAGTCGGGCGCGTCGGCCACGCCGCTGGGCGATTTCCTCGTCCAGAGCGGCGCCATCACCCCCCAGCAGCACACCGCCGCGCAGACGGTGCTCAAGGCCTCGCCGGGCCGGCGGCTCATCGACGTGCTGATCGAGCAGGGCGGCGACGAGGTGAAACTCTGCGCCGGCGTGGCGTCGTTCGCGGGCGTGCCTTTCGAGCGGGTGGACATGGAGAAGGGCCTGGACGGCGGGTTCGACGGCGTGCTCCTCCAGCGCCTGACCGCCGAGTTCTGCAAGCAGAACCTCGTGCTGCCGCTGCGGACCGTCAAGATCGGCTCGGGCCCCAACGCCCCCACGCGCGTGGTGATCGGCGCGGCCAACCCCGACGACGTCTTCCTGCTCGACGAGGTGCGCCGGCGGCTGGGGGTGACGGGCGTCAAACTCGTCGTCGTCCCGCCCAGCGACATCCGCGGCGCGGTCGAGATCATCGGCGGCGGCGAGCAGGCGGCCGACGTGGACCTGTCGCAGATCCTCGACGAGGTCGAGGAGGGCGACGTCCAGGTCGAGAAGGCCAAGGAGACGCAGGAGGTCGACCTCGAGAAGGCCGCGGAGGAAAGCCCGGTCATCCGGTACGTGAACTACATCATCCAGACCGCCGTGAAGGAGGGCGCGTCGGACATCCACATCGAGCCGGCGGAGAAGAAACTCAAGGTGCGGTTCCGCATCGACGGCGTGCTCTTCGAGATGATGCACCCCCCGGCGGGCATGGCCAACGCGATCACCTCGCGCCTGAAGATCATGGCCAACCTCGACATCTCCGAGCGCCGCCTGCCGCAGGACGGGCGCATCCGCTGCACCGTCGCCGGGCGCAAACTCGACCTCCGCATGTCCACGCTGCCCAACGGCGCGGGCGAGAAGACGGTGCTCCGCATCCTCGACACCAGGTCGATCAGCGTCGGGCTGGACGACCTGGGCTTCTCCGAGGAGGCGCTGGTCATCTGGAAGAAGGCCATCGACGAGCCGCACGGCATCGTGCTGGTCACCGGCCCCACCGGCTCGGGCAAGACCACCACGCTCTACGCCTCGCTGCGCCAGATGGACAAGCAGTCGATGAACATCTCGACGGTCGAGGACCCGATCGAGTACCACCTCGACGGCATCACGCAGACCCAGACGCACGACAAGATCGGGATGACCTTCGCCAAGGCGCTCAAGGCGCTGCTGCGTCAGGACCCCGACGTGATCATGGTGGGCGAGATCCGCGACCTCGAGACCGCCCAGACCGCGGTGCAGGCCGCGCTCACCGGCCACCTGGTCCTCTCCACCCTGCACACCAACGACGCCCCCGGCTCGATCACCCGGCTGGTCAACATCGGCATGGAGCCGTTCCTGGTCGGCGCGGCGGTGCGCGCCGTGCTGGCCCAGCGGCTGGTCCGCCGACTGTGCGCCCACTGCAAGGCCAACGAGCCGCCCAGCGAGGAACTGGCCGAGTTCCTGGGCATGAACGGCATGGACGCCGACGGCGTCTGGGTGCCCAAGGGCTGCGACAAGTGCCGCAACACCGGCTACTCGGGGCGCGTGGGCATCTACGAACTGTTGAGCGTCGACGACCAGTTGCGCGACATCATCGCCCGCAACCCCAACGTGGCCGAGTTCCGCCGCCTGTGCATCGAGCGCGGCATGGTCACGCTCCGCAACGACGGCATGCGCAAGGTCGCGCGCGGCCTGACGAGCATCCAGGAAGTCCTGAGCGCGACCGAGTCCGGCTCGTGACGCGACGCCGGCGCGCGGTACACTGCGCGCTCCATGCTCAGGAGCGCGCGTATGTCGCGGCTTTCGCCACAGGTGCAGCCGCCGCCCGCTCGCGGCGGGCGCTGAGCGCCCCGCCCAGCGCCAGGCGCAGCACGCGGCGCTGCGCGCTGGACAGGGCGAAGGCGTCCAGTTGGTCGGGGCGCACGCGGGCGCGATCCGTGTCGCCAGCGTGCGCGCCGCGCGGCCAGCGGCGCGGCGCCGCGCCGCGGTACACGTCGAACCGCACCAGCCGGTGCGTCGTCGCGTGCGTGAACGTGCCGCGGGCGTGCAGGTCGCGCGCGGCAAGGCCGAGGGCGCGGGCCAGTTCGGCGCGCGTGGGCGCGCGGTCGGCGCGCTCGACCGTCGGCGCCTGCCACAGGCCGGCCCACATGCCGCCCTCGGCGCGGCGCTGCAGCACGATGCGGCCCGCGCCATCGACCAGCACCGCCGATGCGCAGTGCACCGTCTGCCGCGCGGCCCGGCCCTTCGGGAGCGGGATGCGCGCCTGCGTTCCCGTGCGCCGGGCGGCGCACGCCGGCGCGAGCGGGCACGCGTCGCAGCGCGGCGCGGCGGGCGCGGGCAGGCACACCGTCGCGCCCAGTTCCATGACCGCTTCGTTCACGACGCCCGCGCCGACGCCCCGCGCCCCCGCCGCGGCGATTCGCGCGGCGTGGTCCCACAGCCACGCGCGTGCCGCGCGGTCGTCAGGGCGCGTCGCGCGCCCGTGCACGCGCAGCAGCACCCGCGCGGTGTTCCCGTCGACGATCGGCGCCGCGTCGCCGAAGGCGATCGACGCCACCGCGCCCGCCGTGTAGCGTCCGACGCCGGGCAGTTCGAGCAGGTCGTCCACGGTCCGCGGCACCGCGCCGCCGAAGCGCTCGACGATCAGTCTCGCCGCGGCGTGCAGGTTGCGCGCCCGCCGGTAGTAGCCCAGCCCCGCCCACAGCGCGAGCACCTCGCGCTGGTCGGCCGCGGCCAGCGCGCCGGGCGTGGGGAATCGCCGCATGAACAGCGGGAACCGCTCGGCGATGCGGGAGACCTGCGTCTGCTGCAGCATGGTCTCGGAGACGAGCACGGCCCACGGGTCGCGCGGCGAGCCGATCGGCCCGCGCCAAGGCAGGTCGCGCGCCGATGCGCGGAACCAGCGTGCCAGGTCATCGATGGTTCGGGCGTTCAACACGGAGAGGCGTGCGATGGAGAGGCGTTCAAGGCAGGCCGCGGGTGCGTACGGATCGAAGCCCTCCGGCGCGGCGGCGACCGGCCGCGACGCGGGAACACGGATGAATCAGATCAAGGCCACGGATGATGCGGATGAGACGTGCTCAAATCCAGCGTCGGATCCACGTTTGTGCGTGTGGGTCCGTGGCTCTGATCCGTCTGGTCGGTGTTCCTGCCTTGAACTCGTGTGTCGCGCGATCTTCGCGCGGGTGGGTGGGGCGGGGGATCACTTCCGCCGGTTCTTCTTCTCGGCCTGCCGCTTCTGTTCTTCGATGAGTTTCTGCCGGCGCTCGACCTCGGCCTGCAGGCGGGCGAAGAAGCCTGGCCTGCTGGGCGCGGCCTTGCCCCTGCGGTCGAGCGCGGGCCTGCCCGACGCCGCGGCCGCGGCGGCGTGCGCCTCGCGGCGCTTCTCCAGTTCGTCCGCGTGGGCGCGGATCCACTTGCTCTCGAGGATGCCCAGCGTCGAGTTGATCATGAAGTACAGCGACAGCCCCGCCGGGGCGTTGTACATGAACAGGGGGAACATCACCACCATCATCACCTTCATGATCTTCTGCTGCTGCTGCTGCTCGGGCGTGAGCGGGGTGGCCGAGGGCGGCGTCATGTACTTCTGCTGGATGTAGAACACCACGCCCAGCAGCAGGGGCAGGATGTTGAGGCCCTGGATGCCGCCCATCATCGTCGACAGCAGCGGGACGTGGAAGCCCTCCTTGCTCCAGCCGAAGGCCTGGTGGAAGTTGATGAAGTTGTCCGGCTCGGCCAGGTCGCCCAGGAACATCCACCGCCCGCCGCTGACCGCCTGGAACAGCCCGAAGAACGCGGCCTGGTGGCGGAGTTCGAAGGTGAAGTAGATCATCGCGTACAGCGCGATCCAGATCGGCATCTGCAGGAACGGGGGCAGGCAGCCGCGTGCCGCGGCGCCGTAGTCGACGTGCTCCTCCTTCATCAGGCGGGTGATCTCCTCGCGCATCTTGGCGGGGTCGTTCCTGTACTTCTCCTGGATCGCCTTCTGCTTGGGGGCCAGCGCCTGCATCTGCTTGCCGAATCGCAGCATGCTCAACTGGCTCCAGCGCGTCACCGGGTGCAGCACGCCGCGCACGCAGACCACGAGCACGATGATCGCCAGCGCCCAGTCGAACACGACGTAGTCGTGCAGCGTCCCGAGGAACCACCGCAGGAAGTACGCCACCGGCTGGAACGTGCACGGCGCGCACGGGCCGCCGAAGGTGAAGATGACCAGCGCGGGCAGGTTGTAGAACGCCGCGGCGGGCTCGGCCGCGATGAACCGGCGTGACAGCGGCCCGGCGTAGACCACCATCGACAGGTCGTGCGTGGCGCCGGGCGCGACGGTGAACGCGGGCGAGGTGGCGCGCAGGATCATCGCGCCCGCGCGATCGTCCGGGCCGGGGATGGGCAGGGCCAGCCGCTCGACGCGCGACAGGAGCGGGAAGGCCTTTTCCACGCCGCGCGGCCGCGACGGGTCCGCCCCCGCCGGCAGCGGCGGGTGCACCGCGACGGCGAAGTAGCGGCTGGTCATCGCGGCCCACGCGATGGCGTAGTTCTCCCTGATCGCGTGCTCGTCGGGCCAGAGTTCCCTGATCGGGTAGAAGCGCCCGCCCGGCCCGTACGACGGCTTGCCCAGCGCGGCGTCGTGGCTGATGCGGTACTCCTTGGCCAGCACGTCGCGCACGTCGTTGATGTTGGGCGGCGGCAGATAGCCGAAGCGCACGCGGCGCACGTCGCCGCCGTAGCGCAGCACGCCCTGTGGCAGGTCCGCCGGGCCGTACTGGCTCCACACGATCGAGAGTTCGCGCCCCGAGACGTTCTCGAAGCGCTGGTCGATCGTGAACTCGTGCGAGTTGGGCGCGAGGCGGTACGCGCGCGTGAGGCGCGCCACCTCGCGCTCGGTCCCGTCGTCGGCACGCTCGACGATCACCGCCTCGAACGCGCCGGGCCCGGTCGGGCGCCACAGCGTCACGCCCGGGTCGCGCGTGTCCAGCGAGAGGTCCACCGCGACGCCGTCGATGGTCACGCTGCCCGCGGCGAACGGCGTCGCGCCCACGCGGTCGCTCCCGCCCAGCGAGTAGAACCGCTGGATGGTCTCGTGGTCGGCCCTGTCGATGTGCTCGAAGTAGTCGGCCAGCGTCAGGCTGTGCAGCCCGGCGCCGAACGGCGAGAACTCCAGGCGCATGCGGAACTGCCCGCCCTCGGAGGCGGGCGTCAGGCCGCCGATCGGCGGCGCCGCTTCGGCGGGGAATCGTCGCGCCGACAGCGCACGCGGCGGGGCGGTGGGCGGCGCGGCGACGGGCGCGGGCTGCGCGGCCTGCGGCGCGGGCGCGCCCGGCTCGGCCGCGACGGGCGGGGGCTCGGCCGCCGGCGCGGCCGGCGTGGGCGGCTCGGCCGGCGCGGGTTTGGCGCCCTCGGCCGCCGCGGCGGTCGGCGGCGTCGCGGGCCGGGGCAACGCCTTGCGCGAGTTCGACGTGGCGATCAGGTAGAACAACCCGATGCCGAGCATCAGGACGCCAAGCGGCACCAGCAGCCGCAGCGGACTCTTCTTCCGGGCTTCGGGCATGGGGCGGATGATACGAGTGCGGAGCGAAGAGTGCGGAGCGGGGAATCGGTTCTCGGAGTGATTGCGGATTGCGGACCGTGGATTGCAGATGGAGTAGCGCCAGCCCGGACCCCGAGCCGCGGGACCCGGACCCCGAGCACGTTTTCACCGGGTCTCAGCGCCCTTCAAACAGCCGGTCGCCGAGCCAGTCGGAAAGTTCCGGGATGGCCTTGATCTTGTTCGCCGTCGCCGCGACGTCGTACTCGACGCGCACGAACTCGATGCGGTCGGGGCGGATGATGGCGTAGCAGGCGCGCGGGTCGAGGTCGCGCGGCTGGCCGACCGACCCGACGTTGATGATCGCCTTCTCTTCCATGTACCTGTACGCGCCGTCGGTCAGTTCCGCGGGCGGGTAGAAGTCCGGCTCGTCGGTGAAGACGCCGGGCACGTGCGTGTGCCCCACGATGCACAACTTCTGCACGCGCTCGAAGATCGTCGTCACCTTGTCGGGCGCGGTGTGGCAGTCGTCGGGGAAGATGTACTCGTTGATCGGCCTCCGCGGCGAGCCGTGCACCGCCAGGATCGGCAGGTTCGTGCCCGGCGTGCTCTCGACCACGCGCACCCGCAACTGCCCGAGGAACTCGTAGCGCGACCTGCGCTTGTCCGGGTCCGGCTCGGCGTCGAACTGCTGGCGCGTCCAGTACGCCGCCTGCTCGGCGCCGGGGTTGAAGTTCGTCGGCTCGTACAGCACCGAGAAGTCGTGGTTGCCCATCAGCGACCACGCGCACCGCTCGCGCACCAGGTCCACGCACTCCAGCGGGTCCGGGCCGTACCCGATGATGTCGCCCAGGCAGATGATCCGCTCGATGCCGCGGCGGTCGATGTCCGCCAGCACCGTCTTGAGCGCCTCGGCGTTGCCGTGGACATCCGAGATGACGGCGACCTGATCGTTCGGCACGTGCGGGCGTTCCTGCGCGAGGAGGGGGAGGCGATCTCGGGCAAGGCAGGGGCAATGCTAAGGGCACCGGGCCGGTCGTGCTACCCCGGCTTGACCGCCGCGTCGCCTGCCTGCGCTCCCGCCTTGAAGCCGGATTGAACCACGGAGTCGCACGGGGCGCCACGGAGGTCGAGGCGGGAACCCGAAGCCCTGGGTGCTGAGTCGGGAGTGCCGAGTCCTGAGTCCTGAGTCCGGTGTCCTCCCCGCCTCCGCGGCCTGCTGAGCAGGCCCGGATCACTCAAGACTCAGGCGCTTCAATCCGTCCCATCCGTATCCCAACCGTGCCAACCGTGTTCCTGCCTGGGCGGGTCGGACCCGAGCCGGCGCGCGGCGCACAGGGCTGGAACCGTCGGAGTCCGCGTGGCGGTCCGAACCGGCCCGGAACCCCCGTCCCTTGGCGTGCGAACCGGCTTGCCGGTCCCGATCGTCCGTTGGCCGCTGGTTCCGGCCGCGGCCCGTTTCCGGGTTCGTCCGCGGCGTTTGTGCGCGCCGTTCGGGCGGTCGGTCGGGTACACTGAACATGGAGCGGCCCGCGGGGCCGATGTCGCTGTGTTGAACGAACAATCCGCCGGCATGGCCGCGCCCCAGAGCAACGGCGCGGCCGCGGGCAAGAACGGGTCCCCCATGAGCGTTTCCTCCGACCACCACCCCACCGCGCCCCACCACGCCGGGCACGTCACGCTCGACCCCGACGAGAAGCACGACCCGCACGCGACGCGGTTCGGGGACTTCCTCAAGGCCGCGATCAAGTTCGAGGCGTCGGACCTGATCATGAAGTCGGGCCAGAAGCCCAAGATCCGCCTGCGCGGCGCGCTCAAGCCGCTGGACACGACGCCGGTGAGCGCCGAGGAGTTCCTGTCGATCGCCAAGCACATCCTGGACGAGGAGCAGTTCAAGGATCTTCGCCACTTCGGCTCGGTGGACTTCGCGTACGACTACGACGAGGCGCACCGCTTCCGCGTGAACCTCTTCCAGGCGCGCGGCAAGCTCGCGGTCGCGGCCCGACTGATCACCTCCAAGATCCGCAAGTTCGACGAGTTGTACCTGCCGCCGATCATGTCCGAGATCGCGATGCAGCCGCAGGGCATCGTGCTGCTGTGCGGCGTGACGGGCTCGGGCAAGTCGACCACGATCGCCGCGATGCTCGACTACGTCAACGAGCGGAAGCCCGTGCACATCGTCACGATCGAGGACCCGATCGAATACATCTTCAACGACAAGAAGGCGACGGTGAACCAGCGCGAGATCGGCATCGACTGCCTGGACTTCAAGATCGCGCTCCGCGCGCTGGTCCGCGAGAACCCCGACATCGTGCTCGTCGGCGAGATGCGCGACAAGGAGACCTTCGAGGCCGCGCTGCACGCCGCGGAGACCGGCCACCTGGTCTACGGGACCATCCACGCCTCGAGCACCACGCAGACCTTCAGCCGCATCTACGGCCTGTTCGAGCAGGAGGAGGTCGAGCAGGTCCGGCGCATCCTCGGCTACCAGATGCGCGCGTTCGTGTATCAGAAACTGCTCCCCACGCTCCGGCCGGAGATCCACCGCATCCCCGCGATCGAGATCCTCATCAACAACTCGGTCGTGCGCAAGCACATCCTCGAGGGGCGCGAGGGCGAACTCCGCGAGTACTTCAACACCATCGAGGCCCAGCAGTCGGGCATGAAGGACTTCAACCAGTCGCTGGTCGAACTGGTCGAGGGCGAGTACATCCACGTCCGCACGGCCATCGAGGCCTCGCCCAACGTCGACGAACTGCAGATGCGCCTCAAGAAACTGGGCTGAGGCCCGGCCCGACGCCTGCTCGCTCGCGCCCGTCGTCCCGCTCGGGGACGCCGGTTCGGCGTCCGTTGTGCTAGACTTCGCCCCCTTCCTCGCGGCCGGAGATCCCGGCCCGCCGGTCACCGTCACCCCTGGACCGAGGAGCGTCAAGCCGATGCCGCGCACCCGATCGATGGTCCGACCCGTTCCTGTCTCCCGATCCGCGGCCCTCGCGCTGGCGCTGGTCGCGTCGGTGGCCGTGCTCGGCGCGCCCGCACGGGCCGACGACACGCTGCAGTCCATCAACGCGCAGTTCCGCGCCGTGCCCGAGTCGCGCCGGTCCGACCTCAAGGTCCTGCCCCTGCTGGCCGACCTGTCCGACCCGCCGCGCTCGCTGGAGACCCGCTCGCCCGCGTGGGTGACGCGCCCGGCCGAGCGTGCCGCGCTGCTGTCGTGGAAGGGCCCGAACTGGTCGGACTGGAAGGCCTGGGCGCAGGGCGCGCCGCAGCAGGCGCTGCTGGCGGTGCTGCCCGAGATCACGGCCGAGGGCGACTACCGGCGCGCGTACGCCTTTGCGCAGCCCTACGGCGTCGAGGGCGTGAGCGTGGACCTGATCTCCAAGGGCATGTACACCGACCTGGGCGACCCGCCGCTGCTGGCCCGCGCCCAGCACCTCTACATGCCGAAGATGGAGCACTTCGAGACGCTCGCGCACGTCGAGGCCTCGCGCCTGATGGAGGAGGGCCGCGCCGACGACGCGGTCAAACTCATGGCCGACTGGTCGATGTTCGCGCGACAGTTCGCCGACCGCCCGATGCTCAGGGAGAAGCGCTGGGCGCTGGACGCGCTGGAACTGGGCCTGGTGCGCATGCGCGACCTGGCCTACGAGGACTTCCGCGCCCCGGAGCGGAAGATGACCTCCGCGACGCTGGTCGACATCGTCGACCGCTTCAAGTTCCGCAACGGTTACCTCGACCTCGACCGTCTCCAACTGCCCGTCGGCGAGTTCGCCGCCAAGGCGCAACTGATCGACCGCGTGATGACCCGCGGCGGGGGGGCCAACGCCGAGTTTGCGCGCGAACTGGCGCGCATCACCACGGTCGATCGTCCGCTCCGCCGCTTCGCCGCCGCGGCGTACTGGGAGGGCATGGCCGCCGGCCACGCCAACGAACTCGACACGCGCCGCCAGCTCCAGCGCATCCGCGACGACTGGACGCGCCGCTGGAGCCTCTCGCCGTTTGACCCGATCCTCGACAACCGGACCGACTACCAGAAGAACGTCCGCGGCCGGCCGCAGTACGCCCTGCTCGACGCGGGCGTGGGTACGATGGAGGAACTCTTCCCGCTCCGCCAGCGCCTGCGCGTGGAGTCCGCCGGCACGCGCATGGGGCTGGCGGTGTACGCCTTCGTGCTCACCAACCGCAACCTGCCGCCGGGCCTTGCGGCGGTCCGGCCCACATTCACCAAGGGCGCGCCGCTCGACACCGACCCGTACACCAAGCAGCGTGCCGACATCCAGTACTTCGTGCCCATGCGCGACACCCCGCGCGACGAGCACGGGCGCGAGAAGATGTACCGCGTCTCGCTCTTCCCGCCCGCGCCGCACCCGGAGTTCGAGGTGCCCTTTGCGCGCGACCAGTTCATCCTCTATTCGACCGGCCCCAGCGGCGTGGCGGGCATGGCGTCGACGGTCACGCAGGACCGGCGCGGCGTGCCGGGCGATTACCTGCTCTGGCCGCCGCTGATGTCGCTGGAGCGCACCCTGCTGATCGAGCGCGGGCAGTTGCGCTGAGCGCGCCAAGGGAGTTGAGCGGCACATGTCCAACGAATCGAGCGTGCACAAGGTGGTGATCATCGGCTCCGGGCCGGCGGGGTGGACGGCCGCCATCTACGCCGCGCGGGCGCGGCTCGACCCGGTCGTGTACACCGGCGTGCCCAAGCAGGACCCCGGCCCCGTCCTGCCCGGCGGGCAGTTGATGCTCACCACCGAGGTCGAGAACTACCCGGGCTTTCCGGAGGGGATCGTCGGGCCGGAGATGATGAGCCGCTTCCAGAAGCAGGCCGAGCGCTTCGGCACCAAGGTGCTGATGGAGGATGTCGCGCGGTGCGAGTTCTCGCGAACGCCCGGGACCCCCCACACGCTGCACACCGCGGAGGGCAAGGTCGTTCGGGCGCACGCCGTCATCATCGCCACCGGCGCGACGGCCAACTGGCTCGGCCTGCCCAACGAGATGCGGCTGGCGACGACCGGCGGCGGCGTCTCGGCGTGCGCCGTGTGCGACGGCGCGCTGCCCGCGTTCCGCAACAAGCCGCTGGGCGTCGTCGGCGGCGGCGACACCGCGATGGAAGAGGCCACCTACCTCACCAAGTTCGCCTCGACGGTGTACATCATCCACCGGCGCGACTCGCTCCGGGCCAGCAAGATCATGCAGGACCGCTTCCTCTCTCGCCCCAACGCGAAGGTGCTGTGGAACAAGGTCGTGGTTGACGTGCTCGGCGACTCGCACATCACCGGCGTGCTGCTCGAGGACACGGTCACCGGGCAGCGCAGCACGCTCGAACTCGGCGGCCTGTTCATCGCCATCGGCCACACGCCCGCGACGAAGTTCCTCAAGGACTCGGGGCTGGAGTTCGATTCCAGCGGCTACATCGCGCTGCGGCAGCGGAACAGTTACACCAACATCCCCGGCGTCTTCGCCGCGGGCGACGTCGCCGACGAGCACTACCGCCAGGCCGTCACCGCGGCGGGCATGGGCTGCCAGGCGGCCATCGACGCCGAGCGCTGGCTCGCGGCCAACGGCGTGGGATGAAGCCGACCGCCGCTCGCGCCGCCGCGGCGGCCTTGTTCGTCGCGGGACAAGCGCTCAGCGTCGCTCGCCCATCTTCTCCGCCAGTTCCGCGCGCAGCCGCTCCACCTCGTCGCGCAGGCGAGCGAGTCCGCGCTCCGGCCCGAGGGCCTTGAGTTCGTCGTACGGGATCGGCGTGCCCAGCGACACGGCGATGCGGTGGCCGAAGAGAAACGGCAGGCGGTTGGTCCGCGGCCAGGCGTCGAACGCGCCCTCGATCGCCGCGGGGAGCACGTCGACCCTGGCGCGCGACAGCAGCACCCACGCGCCGCGCTTGAACTCCTTGATGCTGCCGTCGGGCGTGCGCGTGCCCTCGGGAAAGATCAGCATCATCCGGCCCTTCCTGAGTTCGGCGATGGCCGCGCGGATCGCCCCCGCGTCGCCCTCGTCCTCCCTGATGGGGATGCAGCCCAGCCCGCGGATGATCTGCGCCAGCACCGGAACGCGGAACAAGCCCTCGCGCCCGATGCTCGCCATGTTCCGCGTGCGGAACGACACGCCGACGATCGGCGGGTCCCAGTGGGACTGGTGGTTGCACACCACCAGCAGCCCGCCGCGGGGCGGCAGGTTCCCCGCCCCGAAGATCCGGAGCCGGTACAGCAGCGTGACCAGCACCATCACGACCCAGTAGCAGAACCTGTAGAAGAGGATCTGCCAGAGGGGCTGTGTGGGGTCGAGCGAGCGCATGTGGGATGTGGGATGTGCTCGGACCTGTCTCGGAGCACCCTCTCCCCGCTCCGGCGGGGAGAGGTGGCGAGGCCGTCAGGCCGAGCCGGTGAGGGGCTTCCTCTCCTTCTCCATCTTCAACGTCTCGATCCTGGCAAGGGCCGCGTCAGCGATCCGGTGAAGCACCCAGTTCCCATCGCTGTCCACGGCCGAACACCGGATCCGGATCGTGGCGATCCCCAGCGAGCGCATGTACGCGTCGCACCGCTTGTCCTCCGCGACGCGGCCGGCATGCCACGAACTGCCCAGTTCGACGACCAATCTCGCCGCCGCGCAGTAGAAGTCGGTCGTGTACGGTCCGATCGGGTGCTGCCGTCGGAACTTCAGGCCATCGAGTTTCCGATCCTTGATCATGTTCCAGAGTTTGCGCTCGGGCATGGACATGCGCCTTCGCAGTTCTCTCGCCCTGTCGCGGCCCGGCGACTCAGCGCAATCCCGGCTGTCGGGCGAGTGTCGCATGTCCCGAGTCTACCAATGGCCCCTCACCGGTCGCTGCGCGACCACCTCTCCCCGTTCAGAGCAACGGGGAGAGGGTGCTCCAGAAACTCCGAACCACCCTCCCACATCCTCTACCCCGCCCTGGCCCGCACTCTCCGCTCCAGTTCGTCGACGACCTGTTCCAGCGTCATGTCCGAGGTGTCGATCCGCACCGCGTCCTCCGGGCAGATCAGCGGGCCGTCGCGCCGGGTCGAGTCCGACAGGTCGCGCGCCACGATCTCCTGGAGCAGGGCGCGGAACTCGTCGGGCCCGCCCCTGATTGTACCCTGTGCTACAAGTTGTTCGTACCGCCGTCTGGCCCGCTCCTCCGCCGACGCGTCGAGGTAGAACTTCACGTCCGCGTCCGGGAAGACCACGCTTCCCTGGTCGCGTCCCTCGGTCACCAGGCGCGGGTGCGCCCGCGCGATCGCCCGCTGCTTGCGCACCATGTCGCGCCGCAGGCCGGGGATCGCCGCGACCGGCGAGACGATCCGCGTGACGTCCGGTTCGCGGATCCGTTTCATCATCGACCGGCCGCCGCAGATCAGTTCCGGCGGGTCGGCGTCCCAGTCAAAGTGCATGTCCTGCGAGGCCACCGCCGCGACGATCTGGTCCGGCGAGCCGAGGCTGATGCCGGCGTCGATCGCCACCGCCGCCGCGGCCCGGTACATCGCGCCCGTGTCGAGAAACTCCACCCCCAGTCGCCTGGCCAGCAGCCGCGCCACCGTGCTCTTGCCCGTCCCCGCCGGGCCGTCGATGGTGACGATCAGCCCCGCGTCCTTTCCCTTCGCGGCACCCGCTGTCGGACGCTTGGGCATGGCCTGGACCTCGACGATGTTCGCACCCATCGATTGCAGCAGCGTGCGGCCGGCGGTGGTCGCGGCCCCGGCGGGGGGGGCGGCGGGGGGGGCGGTGGGGGCGGGCTCGGTCATTCGTCCGTCACCTCCTCCACGTTCTCGGCGCTCTGCACGCCGGCGACCGTTTCCAGCGCGGCCCGCGCAAGGCGGAGCGCGGCGTCGGCGTCTCCGCCCCCACGATAGTCCAGCGCCAGCGTCCCGGTGTAGCCGACGCTCAGCACCGTCTTGGCGTACTCCGCGAGGTCGTACGGCTCGTGGTCCATGCCCTTCCTGGACTTCTTAAAGTTCATCACCGCCGCCGTCACCGCCGCGGCGTAGGGCGTCAGGCGCCGCAGGTACATCAGCGGGTCGTCCGACTTTGACGCGGTCTCGAAGTCGGGGAACGTGCCGATGCGGAACCCGCCGACGCGCTTGATCAGGTCCGTCAGCGCCTCGGGGTTGCTCGTCGGCCCCGGCGAGACGTCGCCCGGCGCGCCCCCGCTGCCGATCAGCAGGTTCACCTCGCGCTTCTCGGCGACCGACATTACCTTCCGCAGGCGCTCGGCCGCTAGGTCCGCGGTGTCGGACCCCTGCTCGAACCCCTCGGCGGCGATGAACATGGCCGCCGAGTTGCAGCCCAGCCGGTGCGCCGCCTGCACCACGCGGCTCATGCGCTCGACGGCGGCGTCGCCGCGGGCGTCGTCGTCGGTGAAGAACGGCAGCGCGTCGGGCTTGACCAGCACCAGACACGGGCACGAGGCCTTGTCCGCCGCTTCCCGCAGCGCGTCGAGTTGCGGCACGTCCGCCCCGGCCAGCAGGTCGGTCGAGACGTTCAGGCCGTACAGGCCCAGCGTGTCGCGCGCGTGCCGCGGCAGGTCGGTCAGCCGCATCTGCCCGGCAGGGGCGCGCCCGGGCCCGAGGTGGAGCCGGGCGCGCATCGAAGTGGCGGCGAGCGTCAGCAGCATGGTGCGGACTGTAGCAAACCCCGGCCGGATCGGTTCGCGGGACGTTCGCATGCCTTATCGGCACTTTGCCCCCTCGCCTAGCATCAAAGCCCGTGTCCCGGCGCCCCCGGCGGCGCGGCCGACCCCGTCCCGAGACAGCCCCAACGACCCCGCAAGGACCGTCCAGACCATGGCCAACGCCCCCGCCGACCGCGTCTATTCCGAGAGCCACGAGTGGCACAAACTCGAAGGCGACACCCTCACGCTCGGCCTGACGCAGTTCGCCGTCGACCAGCTCACCGACGTCACCTACGCCGAACTCAAGCCCGTGGGCACCAAGGTCGCCCCCGGCGGCTCGGTGGGGGAGGTCGAGAGCGTCAAGACGACCAGCGACGTCTACTCCGCCGCCGGCGGCGAGATCATCGAGGTGAACAAGGCCGTCGTCGAGGATCCCTCGATCCTCAACTCGGACCCGTACGGGCGCGGCTGGCTGGTGAAGATCCGCGTTTCCGACAAGTCGGGGCTGTCCAAGTGCATCGACGCCGCGGCGTACTCGAAGCAGTACTCGTGAGCCCCGCCCGGACATCCGCCGCCGCGCCGACCGCCGCCGCGCGCCACGAGAACGGCGCGCCGGCCCGTGCCGCGCCCGACCCGCTCAACGCCGTGCGGTGCGTGGGCGTGCACAAGTCGTACCACCTCGGCGGGCAGGACGTGCACGCGCTCCGCGGGGTGGACCTCGACATCTCCGAGCCGGGTTTCTACGCGATCATGGGCGCGTCGGGCTCGGGCAAGAGCACGCTGCTGCACCTGCTGGGCGCGCTCGACACGCCCGACCGGGGCGAGGTCAGCGTCGGCGGCAAGTCGCTCTCGAAACTCGGCGAGCGCGAGCTGACCGACTTCCGGCGCGACAACATCGGCATCGTCTTCCAGCAGTTCAACCTCATCCCCACGCTCACCGCGCGCGAGAACGTCGAACTACCCGGCATGCTCGCCGGGCGGGCCGGGCCGCACCTCCGCGCCCGCGCCGAGGAACTGCTCGAGGCCCTCGGCGTGGCCCGGCGCGCCGGCCACCGCCCCGACGCGCTCTCGGGCGGCGAGCAGCAGCGCGTCGCCATCGCCCGCGCGCTGCTCTTCGCCCCGCGCATCCTGCTGGCCGACGAGCCCACCGGCAACCTGGACTCGGCCTCCTCGGCCCGGTTGTGGGAACTGCTCGCGCGGATCGCGCGCGAGCACACGACCACCGTGCTCATGGTGACCCACGAGCCCGCCGCGGCGGTGCACTGCGGGCGAGTCTTCGTGCTGCGCGACGGTCGCGTGCACGGTTCGATCGACACGGAGGGCCTCGATGCGGCCGGCGTGGCGTCTTGCTATCAGCACCTTGTCCGTTCGGCGTAGCCGCACCGCGCTGCTCGTCGCCTCGGTCGCGCTCTCCGCGGGGCTCATCGCGGCGGTCGCCTGCGCCATGGCCTCGCTCCACGCGGGCATCCGCACCAAGGTCGAGCAGACTGTCGGCGCGGCCGACCTCCGCGTGCAGCGCGTCGGCAAGGACGTCTTCGACATCGGCGTCCTCGAGCAGATCGAGCGGTGGCCCGAGACCGTGCTCGCCGTGGGCCGCATGCAGGGCGCGCTGAGCCTCGTCAACCCGCGCACCGGCGGCGAGGTCACCGCCATCGGCAACGGCCTGATGGTCGACCGCGAGTACCGCATCCGCCCGATGGACCTGCTCGACGGGCGCGAGGTCCGCGCCGACGGCGAGGTCGTCCTCGACGCGCTGGCCGCCGAGGAACTGGGCGCGCAGGTCGGCGACGAACTGAGCGTGCAGCGCTTCGGCGAGCCGGTGGCGCTCCGCGTCGTCGGCGTCTGCAGGCGCCCGCCGCTGGGCATGCTCAGCCGGCCCGAGGTCTTCACGACGCTGGGCACGATGGGCGCGATCGCCGACAAGCCCGGCAAACTCCGCGAGGTGGACGTGCTGGTCCGCGACCCCGCGCGCGCCGAGGCGATCGCCGAGGCCCGCGCCGGGCAGATGGACAAGGGCGTCGTCCTCCGCGCCGCCAGCAAGATCACCACCGGCCTGAACAAGAACCTGCAGTCCAGCCAGATCGGCATGGTCATCGCGTCCATGCTCAGTTTCCTCTCCGCCGCGTTCATCATCCTCACCGGTCTGAGCACCAACGTGAACGAGCGCCAGCGCGAGCTGGCCGTGCTCCGCTGCATCGGCGGCACCCGCGCCCAACTGGCCGAGAGCCAGTTCGCCGTGGGGTTCATCGTCGGCGCGCTGGGCGCGGCGGTGGGCATCCCGCTGGGCGTGCTGGGCGCGTGGGTCATGGTCCGCGTCTTCCCCGAGCAACTCCCCGGCGGCCTGGCGATCAACACCCTCGGTCTGGCGCTGGCCGCGACCGGCTCCATCGTCGCCGGCCTGCTCGGGGCGCTCTGGCCCGCCGTCCGGGCCTCGCGCACCAGCCCGCTGGAGGCGATGGCCGTGCGCGCCCGCCCGCCCACGTTCCGCGGGATCGCCCTCGCGGGGGTCGTCGGTCTGGCGCTGGCCGCGTTCCACGTGTGCGTGCTCACCGTGCCGCGTGACGCGCAGGTCGTCTTCTGGCTCGACGTCACGCTCGGCCTGCCCGCGCTGTTCACCGGCTACTTCCTGCTGAGCATCCCGGTGACGGTCGGCGTCACCGCGCTGCTGGGCCCGCTGGTGTCGCGCGCCCTGCGCCTGCCGCCGGGCGTGCTGGTGCGCACGGTCCTGGCCTCGCCGTACCGCTTCGGCCTCACCTCCGGCGCGATGATGCTCGGCCTGGCGATCATGGTCGCCATCTGGACCAACGGCCGCGCCATCATGCGCGACTGGCTCGGCACGCTGGCCTTCCCCGACGCCTTCGCCAGCGGCCTGTCGATGACCGAGCGCACCCAGCAGCGCATCGCCGCGCTGCCGTTCGTCACCGACACCTGCGCCATCACGATCCAGAACTTCCGCACCGACGCGTTCGGCGTCCGCGCGCTCTCGCCGCCCACGACCTCGTTCGTCGCCTTCGAGCCCGAGCCGTTCTTCCGCATGACCTCGCTCACGTGGATCGAGGGCGAGCCGGAGAACGCGAGGGCCGCGCTGGCCCGCGGCGGGGCCGTCATCGTCGCCAACGAGTACCGCGTCGCCAGGGGCATCGGCGTCGGCGACACGCTCACGCTCACGTGGAACGACCGGCCGGTGTCGTTCGAGGTCGTCGGCGTGGTCGCCTCGCCCGGGCTCGACATCGCGAGCAAGTTCTTCGACATCGGCGAGGAGTACCTCGACCAGGCCGTCAACGCCGTCTTCGGCTCGCGCGACGACCTCAAGCGGCTGTTCGGCAACACGGGCATCCAACTCATCCAGATCTCGCTGGCCCCGGGCGTGTCCGACGAGCAGGCGATGAATGAGATCCGGCGCGTCGGCGGGTTCGAGGTCATCGCCGCGGGCTCGGGCCGCCAGATCAAGGCCGAGATCCGCACCTTCCTCACCGGTTCGCTGGTCGTGTCGTCGGCGGTGGCCGTCGCCGCGATGCTCGTGGCGTGCTTCGGCGTGGCGAACCTCATCGTCGCGGGGATCCAGGCGCGGCAGTTCGAGTTCGGCGTCCTGCGCGCCATCGGCGCGCAGCGCGGCCTGGTCGCGCGACTGGTCATGGGCGAGGCGCTGCTGATCGGCCTGTCGGCGTGCGTCGTCGGCACCGCCATGGGCGTGCACGCGTCGTGGGGCGGCCAGCACATGTACGAGATCCTGCTGGGCATCCTGCTCAGCGTGCGCATCCCCTTCGGCCCCACCGCCGCGGGCTGGGCCGCCGTGCTGCTGATCACGCTCGGCGCGGCGGCGCCGGCCGTTCTGGCGCTCTCGCGTCGCCGGCCGCGCGAACTCCTGGGCGCGGTGCGGGGCTGAGCGACGGGCGCGACCGCTACAGCGTCGCCGCGATCCGCGCATCGAAGTCCCGCGTCCACCGCCGGCAGGTCGAGCAGTCGAGTTTGTCGGGCAGCGTCAGGTCCGGCCGCGCGGCGAGCAGCGCGGCGATGGCCGCCTCGGCCACGCGCGAGGGCGAGGCCTGTCCGTGCGACCAGTACTCGTAGTCGGCCCACGAGAGCGAGACCTCGTGGCGCGTCGGTTCCGCGTCGGCCCCGCGCCGGACGGCCACGTCGAACACCCAGCCGCGCGCCGACTCGCGCTCGCGCAGCGCCTGGACCGAGGTCCCGCCCCCCGCGACCGTGTTGTCCCGCTCCGGTACCATCGATGCAGAGTCTATCGGCCCATGCCCGGGCCGGGTTCGGGTTCCGATTGCGATGTGAACAAGCGTTCCAGAGTCGGGATTGTTTCGCCCTCTCCCTTCCCACTTCCGCCTTCCCATGAACCTGTCGTTCCTCAACGAGATGATCCGTCTGGGCCTGGGCAACCTCCTGCGGCACAAACTCCGCAGCGTGCTCACGGCGCTGGGCATCATCTTCGGCATCGCCGCGGTCATCACGATGGTCAGCATCGGCAAGGGCAAGGAGCGCGACGCGCTGGAGCGCATCGAGCGGATGGGCGCCAAGAACATCATCATCCGCTCGCAGAAGCCGCCAGAGAGCCAGCAGGCCGGGGGCGGGCAGCAGCGCGGCCGCAGCATCCGCTACGGCATCACCCGGGCCGACGCCGAGGTTCTCTCGCAGAGTTTCCCCGGCGCCGAGGCGATCGTCCCGCTCAAGGAGGTTGGCGGGCAGGTGCTCCGCGGCTCGCGCCGCCAGACCAGTCAGGCCCACGGCGTCACGCCCGACCTGCTCGACGCCGCGCGCATCCGCGTCGCCCGGGGTCGCTACATCACCGCCGACGACCTCGAGCAGCGCGCCATGGTCGCCGTCGTCGGCGCCGAGGTCGCCAAGGAGATGTTCCCGCTCGAGGACCCGCTCGGCCAGACCCTCCGCATCGACGACAAGACCCTCCGCGTCGTCGGCATCCTCGCGCCCCTGGGGCTGGCCGGCGGCGCGGGCGGGGCGCAGGTCGGGCGCGACCTCAACCTCGACGTGCACATCCCCATCACCACGGCCGCGCTGGCCTTCGGCGACCGCGTCGTCCGCCGCACCAGCGGCAACTTCTCCAGTTCCGAGGTGCAGATCAGCGAGTTGTACATCGTCGCCCCCACGCGCGACGACGTCGCCGCCTACGCCGAGACCGCCCGGCGCATCATGGAGGTCCGCCACCCCGGCATGACGGACGTCGGCGTCATCGTCCCCTACGAACTGCTCGCCGAGGCCAAGCGCGAGGCGCTCACCTGGCAGGCCGTGCTGGGCGCCATCGCCGGCATCTCGCTGCTGGTCGGCGGCATCGGCATCATGAACATCATGCTCGCCAACGTCACCGAGCGCACGCGCGAGATCGGCATCCGCCGCGCGCTGGGCGCGACACGACGCGCCATCACCCTCCAGTTCCTCATCGAGACCAGCGTGCTCAGCGTCCTGGGCGGCCTGCTGGGCGTCGCCCTGGGCATCTCCGGCAGTCTCGCCATCGGCGCGGTCGCCAAACTCAACATGCCCACCTACCTCACCACCTGGTCCATCGCCCTCTCCTTCGCCGTCGCCGCGCTCACGGGCGTCGTCTTCGGCCTCTACCCCGCCATCATGGCCAGCCGCAAGGACCCGATCGTCGCCCTGCGGCACGATTGAGCCGGAATGTGATCGTAACTCCATAACCAACAGACATTTGCATTGTCGGGACGGATTCGGCCCGCCGATTTCTTGATCGGCATTCGTTTGGGTTGTATCCTAACACAATGCTATCAATCGTCGGCAACGTCGTACTCGCCGCTGCGCCCGCGGGAACCGCGTCCGACCGTCTTGCCCTTCGCGCCGCGATCGAGGCCGTCGAGTGCCGCGCAGCGCACCACGCCCCGGCGCGCACCGCGCGCATCCCCACCAACTGGACCGCGATCGACGATGCGCTCGGCGGCGGTCTGGCGCTCGGCTCGGTGCACGAGTGGTTCGGCCTGCACGCCGCCGTGCTGGATGGAAGCGAGAAAGAGGGGGGACAAGTGGGGGGACAAGAGGGGGGGTGGCTCCCGCCGCTGACGGTGCTGCTGCACCTGGCGCACCGCGCGGCCGCGGCGGGGGAGCGCGCGGGGCTGGTCGTCTGGATCGGCGAGCGTTGCCACCCCTCGCCGCCCTCGATGCCGCGCGACCTGCTGGAGCGGAGCGTGTTTGTCTCGTGCGGCACGCGCGACGAGCGCGTCTGGGCGATCGACCTCTCGCTGCGCTGCGCGGGCGTGTGCGCCGTCGTCGCCGACGGTTCGGGGCTGAGCATGGCCGACTCGCGCCGCTGCCAACTCGCCGCCGCGGCGGGGGAGGCGGGCGGGGGGGCGCTCGCGCTGTTGGCGCGCCCTTCGCGCGAGCGGGCCCAGTTGTCCGCCGCGCGGACGCGCTGGCTCGTCTGGCCCGCACCGTTCGACGGGCGCGGACCGGGATGGTCCGTGCAACTGCTGCGCTGCAAGGGAGTGCGGCCCACACCGGAGGACGCGCGACACTGGGTCGTGCGGCACGATCATGCGACGGGCGATGTGCATCTGGTTCCCGAGTCTGCCGCTGGAGGCGGTGCTGAGGGCGAGCCGCCGCGCCGAGGCGCCGCCTGAGCGCGGGCCGGTGCTGCTGGTGCGCACCGAGAAGCGCCGGCGCGTGGTGGCGTTCTGCTGCGCCCGCGCCGGCGCGGCCGGCGCGCGGCCCGGCATGCCCCTGGCCGAGGCGATGGCCGTGCTGCCGACGCGCGGCGAGCGGGCCGAGGGCGTGCGCGTGCTGCCGGCGCGTCCCGACCGCGAGGTCGCGCTCCTCCGCGCGCTCGCGGGGTGGTGCTCGCGTCTCTCGCCGCTGGTCGGGCTCGACCCGCCCGACGGCCTGATGCTCGACGTCAGCGGGTGCGCCCGGGCGCACGGCGGCGAGGCGCGGCTGCTGGAGCGCGCCCTGTCGGGGCTTGGCGCGCTGGGGTTCGCCGTGCGCGCCGCCGTCGCGCCCACGTTCGGCTGCGCGTGGGCCGTGTCGCGCTTCGGCGACCGGCCCGGCGCGGTCGTGCCCGACGGCGGGCAGCGCGCCGCGCTCGCGCCCCTGCCCGTCGGCGCGCTGCGCATCGACGGCGCTACGCGCGACGCGCTGGCCGAACTGGGCGTCACGCGCGCCGGCGAACTGCTCGACCTGCCCCGCGCCGCCCTGCCGGCGCGCTTCCGGCCCGACCTGCTGCTGCGGGTCGATCAGGCGCTGGGCGGCGCGATGGAGGAACTCGTGCCCGTGCGCGAGGCGGCGCGCATCGCCGTCGAGCGCGACTTCGACGGCCCGACCACGCAGGGCGCGCCGATCGAACTCTGCACGCGCGAACTGGTCGATCGCCTGTGCGCGCAACTCACCGCGCACCAGCGCGGCGCGCGGCGCGTCGAGATCACGCTCGACCGCGCCGACCTCGGGCCGGCGCGGCTGACCATCGGTCTGGGCCGCCCCTCGCGCGACCCGCGCCACCTCTGGCGGCTCATCCGCCCGCGCCTGGAGCGCGTCCACCTGGGCTGGGGCGTCGAGCGCATCGCCATCGCCGCGCCGTGGACCGCGCGCCTCCGCCACGAGCAGGACCAGCGCTGGCGCGAGCGCGAGGGAGAAGTGGAGGCCGACAAGGCCGCGGCGGAACTGCTCGACGCGCTGGCCAACCGCCTCGGCTCGCGGCGCGTCCGCACCGCCGCGCCGGTCGAATCGCACCTGCCCGAGCGCGCCTGGGCCTGGCGCAGCGCGGCCGATGCCCCGCCGCGAACCCGCGCGGCCGAGGACGCGGCGACAAGCACCGCGCCCGACGCGCCCGCCCATGGCGAACGCCCGACGGTGCTGTTCGCCCGCCCGCGCCCGGTGCACGCGGCCGGCCTGCTCCGCGACGGGATCGACGCCGAGGCCCCGCCCGAGTCGCGCGAGCGCATCGCCTGCGAGTGGTGGCGCGACGGGTGGGACGTGCCCACGCGCGACTACCTCCGCGCCCCGGACCGGCACGGGCGCGTGCTCTGGCTGGTGCACGAGCCCGAGACCGCGCGGTGGTTCGTGCACGGCGTGTGGGCCTAAGGCCCTGTCTTTGGTGGGCCGGCACTCCGTGCCGGCCATGAGGGGTGAATCTGTTCATGCCCGATGTCCCCGAGACCAAGATCCGTCCCCACCCCGGCAGGGCCGCCGCGCACCCCCACCGCGCGCCCACGGTCGTGCGCGCGACGACCGCCGCGCCCGTCCCCTACGCCGAACTCGCCGTCACCACCAACTACACCTTCCTCACCGGCGCAAGCCAGCCCGAGGAGATGGTCGAGCGCGCCGCCGCGCTCGGCCATGCCGCCGCGGCGATCGCCGACCGCAACACGCTCGCCGGCGTCGTCCGTGCCCACGTCGCCGCGAAGGAAAGCGCCATCCCGCTCGCCGTCGGGTGCCGCCTGTCGCTCATCGAGCCCGCGGGGTTCCAGATGCTGGTCTTCCCCACCTGCCGCGACGCCTACGCGCGCCTGTGCACGCTCTTGACCCTCGGCAAGCGCCGTGCGCCCAAGGGCGAGTGCGACCTGTCGCTGCACGACTTCCTCGACTTCGAGCGGGGCATGCTCGCCGTGCTCCTCCCGCCGCGGGAGATCGACGACGATTACGTTGCGCTGGTGCGCGGCCTGCGCGCACGCATGACCGACGACCGCCTCTCGCTGGGCGCATCGTGCTCGCTCGACGGGCGCGACGCGCTGCGCCTGCGGCAGATCGACGACCTCTCGCGCCACACCCGAGTGCCCATGCTCGCGCACAACGATGCGCACTACCACGACCCCGCGCGCCGCCCGCTGCAGGACGTGCTCACCTGCATCCGGCACGGCTGCACCGTCCACGAGGCCGGCCGCCGGCTGCACGCCAGCGCGGAGCGCCGCCTCAAGAGCCCGGCCGAGATGGCCGCGCTGTTTGGGCGATACCCCCACGCGCCGGCCCGCGCCGCCGAGGTCGCCCTGCGCGCCGCGGCGTTCAGCCTCGACGAACTCCGCTACGAGTACCCCGCGCCCGACTGCCCGCCCGGGGTCTCGCCCACGCGGCACCTGCGGCAACTCACCGCCGCCGGCGCGGCCCGCCGCTATCCCGACGGTGTGCCCGAGAAAGTCCGGCGCGACCTGGAAAGCGAACTCGCCCTCATCGAGGAACTCAGGTACGAGGCCTACTTCCTCACCTGCCACGACATCGTCGCCTTTGCGCGCTCGCGCGGCATCCTCTGTCAGGGCCGCGGCGGCGCGGCCAACTCCGCCGTGTGCTACTGCCTGGGCATCACCGAGGTGAACCCGGCCACGTTCAGCCTGCTCTTTGCGCGTTTCGTCAGCCGCGAGCGGCGCGAGCCGCCCGACATCGACATCGACTTCGAGCACGAGCGGCGGGAGGAGGTGATCCAGCACCTGTATGCCAAGTACGGGCGCGAGCACGCCGCGCTCACCGCCGAGGTCATCACCTACCGCGGCCGCAGCGCGGTGCGCGACGTGGGCAAGGCCATGGGCCTCTCGGCCGACTGCCTGGACGCGATGGCCCGCAACCTCAGCCGCTGGCCCGCCCCGCCCGAGGACGAGCGCGACGCCCGCACCCTCGCCTGGGCCCGCGACGCGGGCATCGACCCCACCGAGCCCACCATCCGCAGGACGCTCGAACTGGCCGGCCAGATCGCGGGCTTCCCGCGGCATCTCTCGCAGCACGTCGGCGGGTTCGTCATCACGCGCTCGCCGCTTTCGCAACTGGTTCCCATCGAGAACGCCGCGATGGACGGACGCACCGTCATCGAGTGGGACAAGGACGACATCGACGCCATGGGCATGCTCAAGGTCGACGTGCTCGGGCTGGGCATGCTCACGTGCATCCGCAGGTCGCTGGAACTCATCGGCCCGGCCGTCGGCGGGCCGCGCACCGACGCGCTCTACGCGCGCATCGCCACTGACCCGACCGACCCGCGCGTGTACCAGATGATCCAGCGTGCCGACACCGTCGGCGTCTTCCAGATCGAGTCGCGCGCCCAGATGTCCATGCTCCCGCGCCTGCGGCCCGAGCGCTTCTACGACCTGGTCATCGAGGTCGCCATCGTCCGCCCCGGCCCCATCCAGGGCGGCATGGTGCACCCCTACCTGCGCCGGCGCAGCGGCGAGGAGCCGGTCACCTTCCCGCGCCCCGAGATCGAGGATGTTCTCGGCCGCACGCTCGGCGTGCCGCTGTTTCAGGAGCAGGCGATGCAGATCGCCATCGTCGCGGCGGGCTTCACGCCCGACGAGGCCGACGCCCTCCGCCGCGCCATGGCCGCGTGGCGACGCAAGGGCGACAGGATCCTCGCGTTCGGCCGTCGGCTCATCGACGGCATGGTCGCCAACGGCTACCCGCGCGAGTTCGCCGAGCGCTGCTTCGAGCAGATCAAGGGCTTCAGCGAGTACGGGTTCCCCGAGTCCCACGCCGCGAGTTTCGCCCTGCTGGTCTACGTCTCGTGCTGGCTCAAGCGTCACCACCCCGCGGCGTTCGGCGCAGCGCTCATCAACAGCCAGCCGATGGGGTTCTATGCGCCGGCGCAGATCGTCCGCGACATGCGCGAGCACGGCGTCACCGTGCGCCCGGTCGACGTGAACCACAGCCAGTGGGACTGCACGCTGGAGTGGCACGGCCGTCCCGGCCATGGCGCAGAACATGCCCTCCCCACGGGCGGGACGCCCGTGCCACCAGACGACCCGCCCTCCGCCTGGGGCCTCTCCGGCCCCGCCGTGCGTCTGGGCATGCGCCTGGTGCGCGGGCTGAGCGAGCAGCAGGCCCACCGTATCGCCGCGGCGGTGCGCGCCCGCGGCCCGTTTGGTTCCATCGCCGCGCTGCGCCGCGAGAGCGGCGCATCGGTCAGCGCGCTGCGCTGCCTGGCGCGGGCCGACGCGTTCGCCTCGATGGGCCTGGACCGTCAGGCCGCGCTCTGGCACGTGCGGGCCCTGCGCGACGAACGGCTCCCCCTGTTCGACCAAGCCGAGAACGACGACGAAGATGGAGGGACGACGGACCTGCCCGCCTTCGCGCCCGGCCGCCACGTGCTGCAGGACTACGCCCACACCGGCCTTTCGCTGCGCGCCCACCCGATGAGTTTTCTGCGTCACCGGCTGGCCGAGCGCGGCGCGGCGTGCAACGAAGCGCTCCGCGACCAGCGCGCCTGCCCGCAGGGCGCGCGCATCACCGTCGCGGGCGTGGTGCTGGTGCGCCAGCGCCCCGGCACCGCCTCGGGCGTCGTCTTCGCCACGCTCGAGGACGAAACCGGCACGGCGAACCTGGTCATCTGGCCGCGGGTCTTTGAGCGATTCCGCAAGACCGTCCGCCTCAGCGCGGTCATGCTCGCCGCGGGGCGCGTCGAGCGACAGGGCGAGGTGGTGCACGTGCACGCCGACCACGTCGAGTGCCTCGACCACCTCGTGCCCGAACTGGTCACCCACTCGCGCGACTTCCACTGACCCGAGCCAAGACGGGCCACGGATGAGCACGGATACGAACGGATCGAACCAGTAGCCAGCGTCAGACCGACACGGACCAATCGCGCGTCATGGAGGGAAGACGACACGCTGCCGCGAGCATCGACAATCCAAACACGATACACTCGGAGATGACCATGACAACCACGACCGCACCCGACGTTGCCAAGGGCCAGACCGCGACGGCGGCGCCTCGGAACAAGATTGTGCTCGGTGACGCGATGTCCGTGCTGCCGAGCTTGCCGAATGGGTACGTTGATCTCACGGTCTTCAGTCCGCCATACGACGGCATCCGGGACTACGGCAAGGACTGGAGTTTGGACTACAAGACGCTCGGATCAGAGCTGTACCGCGCGACAAACGACGGTGGGGTGTGCGCGATGGTCATCGGCGATGGCACCAAGGACTTCGCCAAGTCGCTGACGACGTTCCGATGGGCGGTCGATTGGGTAGACCGCGTGGGGTGGCGACTGTTCGAGTGCTGCATCTACCAGCGGCACGGAAACCCGGGCGCATGGTGGACCCAGCGGTTCCGCGTGGATCACGAGTACATCCTGATATTCTTCCGCGGTGACCGTCCTCGACACTTCGACAAGAGCACGCTCATGGTGCCGTCCAAGCACGCCGGCAAGATCTACACGGGCACCGACCGATTGACCAACGGCGGCTTCAAGAGAATCGAGCCCAAAGCGGTCAACGACATGAAATGCCGGGGCACACTCTGGGAGTACGCGACGAGCAACACCGAGGGGAATCGGACCAAGCTGGAGCACCCCGCGACTTTTCCCGACAAACTCGCGGACGATCTGATCCAGTGCTTTTCCAAGCCGGGCGACCTCGTCCTTGATCCGATGTGCGGCAGTGGAACCACGTGCGTGATGGCGGCCAAGGCGAAGCGGGATTACCTTGGAATCGAGATCAACGAAAGGTACCACGGCCTCGCGACACGACGAATGAATGAGGAAGTGATGAATGACGCCGGGCTTTTCTGAGGATATCCGCAAGGCCAAGGCGGCACTTGCAGGCCTGCCACGGGTGTGGGACGGTCGGCAGTGCATACTGGAGATGAAGGAAGCAGACTACCACTGGAAGCAGATGGGGTGGTGGGCGTTCGACTTTGAGTTCCTGTGCCGCCACCGTCTGGGACGCGATTTCCAGATTCCAGGAGAGAAGTTCAGGACCGTTGAGTTTGATCTCAAGGGAAGTGTCAACTGGGACCTGAAAGCCAAGGCAATCAAGTCGGACGAGCACTCGTGCATACTCAACGACTGTTCCGCCATTGAAGCGTCAATCCAGACGCATCAAGAGCACGGTGTGATCATCGCTCTGTGTGACGTCGAGTACAACGATGTAAACCGGTCGTTCCAACAGTGGCACAGCGAACCAAGGGTGGTCTCTCCGCCTATGAGCAGGCGCGCCGACGGCGGACCAACGTTTCGCGGTACCGCAAGACCAAGGCCGAGCTCTCACAAGTGCTCTTTGTACGGTTGGACAAGGAGGTAATCGGCCGACTCGGTCAGATGCGACAAGGCCGGAACTCCAATGGCGCACCGCGCCCGCCAAAGTACCTGCTCGATCTTGAAGAACACGGCGATCTGGTCGTCGACTCGATCGACTTCGATTGATCCGTGCCATCCGTGTTCATCCGTGGCCGGCGCTGCGACCTTGCCTACCCCGCCCCCGGCGCCGGCTCCGCCGCGTCCGCGCGGTTGAACAGCCCGCCCGCCCCCGCCTCGCCCTTGCTGATCGGCGCGCCGGCCTTCAGCCCGTGCGGCCCTGCCCACGCGGCCAGTTCCGCCAGCGTCAGCCCGCGCTGCACCGCCCGAGTCCCCGTCGGGCAGCCCCAGCGCGTCAGCAGTTCGTCCATCTTCCACGGCATCGCCGGCCACAGCAGGTACGCCGCGATGCGGACCGCCTCGGCGCAGTGGTACAGGATCACCGCCAGTTCCCGCTTCTTCAGCGGGTCGGCCTCGGCGTGCTTGGCGATCTTGAACGGCGCGGTCGTGTTGATGTACCCGTCGATCTTCCGCACCAGTTCCACGCCGCTGCGCAGCGCGCCGTGCAGGTCGAACCGCGCGGCGAGGTTCGCCGCGCCGTCGGCCCCCGTCGTCAGTTCGCCGACGATCCGTACCCAGTCGTGCCCCGCCAGCGCGTGCACGCCCTGGGCATCGGGCACCGCGCCGCCGAAGTACCTGTCGATCATGTTCGCCACGCGCGAGGCGCAGTTGCCGATCCCGTTGGCCAGGTCCGCGTTGTAGGTCTCGACGAACTTGGCGTGGCTGAAGTCCGCGTCGTTGCCCGCCAGCGGGCCCTGCGTCGCCAGGAACCACCGCAGCGCGTCGAGGCTGTACCGCGACGCGTACGCCTTCACCCGCTCCAGGTCGATGAAGTTCCCCAGGCTCTTGCTCATCTTCTGGCCTTCGGCGATCCACCACCCGTGCCCGAAGACCGTGCGCGGCAGCGGCTCGCCCAGCGCCAGCAGCACCGCCGGCCAGATCACCGCGTGGAACCACAGGATGTCCTTGCCGATCAGGTGCACCGTCGCCGGCCAGAACTTCCGCCGCTCCGGCGTGTCCACCACCGACAGGTAGTTGAACAGCGCGTCGATCCACACGTACACGCGGTGCGCGTCGTCGCCGGGGATGCGGATGCCCCACTGCGTCGCCGGGTCGTCGGTCACGGGGCGCGAGATCGGCACGTCGTGCAGTTCCGCCGGCGGGCGCAGACGCGCCAGCACCTCCTGCCGGCGCGCGTCGGGACGCACGAACTCGGGGTGCTGTTCGATCAGCGCGCGCAGTTTCCCCTGGTACTGCGACAGGCGGAAGAAGTAGCACGGCTCGGTCCGCTTGATCAGCGGCCGCCCGTTGACCGCGCTCCTGAACTGGTGCTCGCGCGCCGCCGTGTCGGTGACGTACTCCTCCTGTCCCGCGTCGTACCACCCCGTGTACTCGCCCTTGTACACCGCGCCGCAGTCGATCAGTCTCCGGATGTACCCCGACACCTTGTCCCGGTGCCGCGGCTCGGTCGTGCGGATGAAGTCGTCGTTCGTGCAGCCCAGATACGCGAACGCCTCCCTGAACGCCGCGGCGTTGCGGTCGGCCCATTCCTGCGGCGTCACCCCGTGCTCGGTGGCGCTGGTCACCACCTTGTCGGCGTGCTCGTCGGTGCCCGTCAGGAAGAACACCTCGCGCCCGAGCAGCCGGTGGAACCGCGCGGCGACGTCGGCCAGCACCGTGGTGTAGCAGTGGCCGATGTGCGGCCGGTCGTTCACGTAGTAGATCGGCGTGGTGATGTAGTACGCGCCCGCGATGGACATTGCCGGAGTGTACACAGCAGGGACCTGTCAGGGGTCCGGCAAAGCCGCACGCCGGACTCGCCGATAACAGCCCGCGGCGAACGCTCCCGGCCCCGCGCCGGTATCACCCGTAGAGTTTCACGCAACGGAGGTGCGGCAATGGGCGCCAATCGCAGATGGTCAATCTTCGGCGTCGCGGCGGTTCTCGTGCTCGCCGGCCAGGCCCTCGGCCAGAACGCCCTCGGCGACGGCACCATCCTCGACCGCAACCTGCAGGTCGGCTCGGGCGGGCGCAACACGCAGGTGCTGGACCTGCAGTCGCAGATCCGCTTCAACAACGCCATCATCACCGGCAACGCCGCGGGGCGGTCGTTCCACGGCTCGGTGGGCTACCGCGCGACCGACGAGTTCGGCGCGGTGCTCGGCTCCAACTCCCTCTACACCTTCCGGCGCGACACCGCGCCCGGCGCGTTCGCCGGCGCGGGCGTGCGCGCCTCCGACGCCCTGCGCTACCAGTTCGCCCTCTCCACCGGACAGGCCCTGCCCAGCGCGCTCTCCGGCGGCGTGGGGTTCGTCGTGCCGCGGGCCGGCGCGAGCCCCGAGTTCCAGCCGCGGAGCACCGCGGCCAGCGCGCTCCGCAGCACCTCCGAGTTTCTCTCCGCCCAGTCGCTCCGCCCGACGCTCATCGGCTACCGCCAGGACGAGGACGGCTCGGTCATGACCGCGACGGCCTCGCCCCTGGTCGGCATCCTCTGGACGCCCGTCGAGACCGGCGCGCGGCCCACCGGCGTAGTCCCCACGCTCCCTTCGGACAGCCGCCCGCGCATCAACCCGCTGACCGGCTTGGAGCCGACCGTCGCCGGCATGCCCTCGCCGCTGGACCTGACCGGCCTTGGCCGCACCGCGCTGGCCCCGCCCCCGCCGCCGGCCTCGGGCCGCATCGAGAGCCGCAGCGAGAACTACACCCGCGTCCTCGAGACCTTCCGCACCAGCCACCAGCGCATCATGGGCGCCGAGTCCGATCAGGCCCAGCCGACCGTGCTGGCGCTCGACGACGCGGCCTCGCCGTGGCGCACCGACCTCGACCGCCTGCGCGAGTCGCTCCGGGTCGGGATCGACACGCCCCGGCGCGACGAGCGCGCCCCCGTGAGACGAGAAGGCGACGAGCGCCCGGCCTACGACCCCGGCGCGCCGATGCCCGTCCCCGGGCGCGACCTGGGCCCCACGCCCACCGAGCGCGAACGCGCCGAGCGCGAGCGACGCAGCACCGTCCTCAGCCCCGAGATGGTCCGCATCCTGCGCGACTCCAGCGTCCGCATCGACACGCTCCGCCCCGCCTCGCCCCCGGCCGACCAGACCGCCTACGCCGCGCACATGGAGGCCGGGCAGGAGATGCTCAAGGCAGGGCGGTTCTTCGACGCCGAGGACCGCTTCACCCGCGCCCTGTCGGCGCTGCCCGGCGACCCGCTCGCCGCGCTGGCCCGCGTGCACGCCCAGATCGGCGCGGGCCTGTACCTCTCCGCAGCGTCGAACCTCCGCGAGGCCGTCCGCAACAACCCCGAGATGTCCGCCGCGCGGTTCAACCCCGCGCTGGTCCCCTCGGACGCGCGCGCCGGGGCTGTGGCCGAGCAGTTGCGCCACGAGATCGAGCACGGGTCCGACCGCATGGCCCGCGACGCCGCGCTCCTCATGGCCTACCTCGGCCGCGTGCGCGAGGACGACGCCCTGCGCGACGAGGGTCTCGCGGCGTGGAAGCGCCGCATCGCCGAGGGCGACGAGGCCGAGTCGCGCCTGCACGAACTGCTCAGCAGGGTCTGGGGCGCGGCGCGCTGAACCTCAACCCCGCGCCGGCGCCCGCAGCGCGGTCGGCCCCAGCGTCACGATCGTCACCGCGCCCAGCGACCTGCGCGACAGGTAGTCGTTCACGAGCCGCGGCGTGATGGTGTCGTACTGCGCCGCCACCTCGTCCAGCGACCGCGCCCGTCCCAGCCGGTAGTGGTCCGTCGCCAGCGCCGACGCCCGCGCGCTGGTCGATTCGCCGCTCAGCACCAGCCCCGCCCGGATGCCCACCAGCGCGCGGCCCACTTCCTCCTCCGTCGCCGCGCCCGCGGGCGTGTTGATCCGCTCCAGTTCCGCCATCAGCACGTCCAGCGATTCCTGCGCCCGCTCCGGCGTCGTGCCGACGTACGCCGTGCAACGGCCGAAGTCGCGGTCCGTCGCGTACGAGGCGCTCACGCTGTAGCACAGCCCGCGCTTCTCGCGGACCTCCGTGAACAGCCGCGCCGACATCCCCCCCGACAGCACCGACGCGACCACGCGCTCCAGCCGGCTGTCCGGGTCGCGTTCCGCCGGGGCCTCGTGCAGCGCGAGGATCTGCACCTGCGCCGTGTCGTCCGCCTCGTGCCGGTAGGTCCCGCGCGTCGCCGACCGGCCGACCTTCACCGGCACGGCCGCGCCAGCCCACCCCGCGAACAGCGCGTCGAGCGTCCGAGCGACGTCGTCGCCGCCCGTCCCGCCCAGCACGTCCGCGTCCCCCGCGATCGCCAGGATCGACCCGCCCGGGCGCGCCCGGTCGGTCCACCCGCGCACCAGGTCGTCTCGCGTGATCGCCCCCAGCCCCTCGACGGTGCCGAGGCCCGAGCGGTTCAGCGGCGGATCCGCGTGCGTCTGCTTGGCGATGATCGCCGCGCGCTCGTGCGGGTCGTCCTTGAGCGACTCGATCGCCTGCAGCGCAAGGTCGCGCGCCGGGCCGATGGACGACTCGTCGAACCGCGGCCGCAGCACCATGTCCGCCAGCAGCGGCAGCGCCTCGTGCAGCCGCGTGCCCAGCACCGTGCACGACACACGCATGTGCATCGTCGAGGCGTCCGCCGAGCGCGACGCGCCGATGCGGTCCCACGCGTCGGCCTGCCCGCGCGAGTCCAGCGCGCCCGCCCCGCGCATCAGCAGTTCCGACCACATCGCGCTCAACCCCTGCCGGTCCTCCGGCTCGCAGGCCGACCCCGCCGGCAGCAGCATCGTCAGCCCCACCGAGCGCACCCCCGGCATCGGCTCCAGGATCAGCGGCAGGCCGCAGGCCAGTTGAATCGTGCGGATGTCGGGCATGGTCTTCCTCTGCGCATGCCGCGCGGCCGCCGCGACGCCGGACCAGCGCGCCGGCGGCCGTTCGGGGCTGGAGTCTATGAGCCCGCGCACCCCGCACACCCCGCATAAACCCACCCGACCCCGGCGCGCCGTCAACTTGGGCCGCCCCCTCGGTCCGTACGGGCCGATCCTTCCCTCCGGCGCGCCCGCCGTGCGGGCAGGCCGCCGCGTGCGCGGGGCGCGTCCCGCGTGGGTGTCCTGTTCCGCCGGTCGCCGGAGGTGGTCGTGTTCCGCTGGTTGGCCGACATCGCCGCGCTGGTCGTCGTGCTCGCACTCGGGGCGGGCGTCCTGCTGCACGAGCGCGCCCGACGCGACCGCGAGGCCACCATCGTCAAGGTCGGCGCCGACATGCGGCGTCTGGAACTCGAACTCAAGTACCGCGCCGCCTCCGGCGGTGTCGAGGTCAACGCGCGCGGCTGGCCCGTCACCGTCGACCCCGAGTGGTTCATGCCGCACCCGCCGGTGAACGCGCTCCTCTCGCCCCACCGCCCGTGGGTCGAGGTCGCCTCGCCCGACGAGGCCGGCCTCCTGCACCCGCCGGTCCGCATGGCCATCGACGAGACCTACGCCGCGTTCTGGTACAACCCCTACCAGGGCGTCGTCCGGGCCCGCGTCCCGGTGATGGTGAACGACGACCAGGCGACCGACCTCTACAACCGCGTGAACGGCACCGGCATCCCGTCGATCTTCTACGAAGAAAAGGCGGTCCCGCAGCCCGAGTCGCCCACCCCGCGCACGCCCGCCGCGCCCGACGCCCTGCCGCCCGACCAGACGAGCGAGCCGCCTCCCTCCGGCCCGGAGCGCACCGACCAGGCGCCCATGACCGACGCGGGCGCCGCCTCCGAAGCGCCCTGACTCCGAGCGTGCCGCGTTGCGATGACCGTCGTACTCCCGTAGTCTGCGCGGCCCATGCCACGCCGCGCACCATTCCATCTCGCCGCGCTCCTCGCGCCCCTCGCCATGATCTTTGCCGCCGCGGCCGACGCGCCGCGCGTCCTCCTCTTCACCCGCACAACCGGCTTCCGGCACGACTCCATCGTCGCCGGCGTCCGCGCCCTCGTCGCGCTCGGCGAGCGCGGCCAGTTCGAGGTCGATCCCACCGACGACCCCAACGACTTCTCCGACGAGAACCTCAAGCGCTACCGCGCCGTCGTCTTCCTCAACACCACCGGCAACATCCTCAACGACCCGCAGCAGGAGGCCATGCAGCGCTTCATCCGCGCCGGCAACGGCTTTGTCGGCGTCCACGCCGCGGCCGACACCGAGTACGACTGGCCGTGGTACGGCGGCCTCGTCGGCGCCTACTTCAAGAGCCACCCCGCCGTGCAGAAGGGCACGATCCTCGTCACCGACCGCGCCCATCCGGCCACGCGCCACCTCCCCGCGCGATGGACGCGCACCGACGAGTGGTACGACTACACCACCAACCCCCGCGGCCGCGTGCACGTCCTGATGACGCTCGACGAATCGACCTACTCCGGCGCGAACATGGCCGGCGGGAAACTCGACCACCCGATCGCGTGGTGCCACGAGTACGACGGCGGCCGCGCCTTCTACACCGGCCTGGGCCACACCGCCGAGACCTTCGCCGAGCCGCTGGTCCTGGACCATCTGCTGGGCGGCATCCTCTGGGCCGCGGGCCTGCTCCCCGGCGACGCCTCGGGCACCATCGAGTCGTGCTGGCAGAAGACCATCCTCGACGACCACACGTCGGACCCGATGGAACTCACTGTTCTGCCCGACGGGCGCGTGCTGTTTGTCGAGCGCGCCGGCGCGATGAAACTCTGGAAGCCCGACACCCGCTCAACCGTCGCCGCGGGGTTTCTCAACGTCTCCACCGAGATCGAGGACGGCCTGCTCGGCGTGACGCACGACCCCTCGTTCGCCGCCACCGGCTGGTTCTACGTCTTCTACTCGCCTGCGGGCCGGCGCGCCGTGCAGCACCTCTCCCGCTTCACGCTCAAGGGCGACCAGGTCGATCTCGCCAGCGAGCGCATCCTGCTGACCATCCCCACCCAGCGGCAGGAGTGCTGCCACTCCGGGGGCTCGCTGGCCTTCGGGCCCGACGGCTGCCTCTACCTCTCCACCGGCGACAACGTCAACCCCTTCGCCTCCGACGGCTACGCGCCCATCGACGGCCGCCCCGGCCGCGAACCGTGGGACGCGCGCGTCACCTCGTCCAACGCCGCCGACCTGCGCGGCAAGATTCTCCGCGTCCGCCCGCGCCCCGACGGCGCCTACGACATCCCCGACGGCAACCTCTTCCCGCCCGACGGCTCCAACGGCCCGGGCGCGCCGGAGATCTACGTGATGGGCTGCCGCAACCCGTTCCGCATCAGCATCGACCCGCGCGGCACGCTCTACTGGGGCGACGTCGGGCCCGACGCCAGCGCGCCGCGCGACGGGCGCGGCCCCGCCGGATACGACGAGTTCAACCGCACCCGTAGCGCCGGCTACTTCGGCTGGCCGCTCTTCATCGGCCCCAACCACGCCTACCACGAGTACGACTTCGCGACCTCCGCCAGCGGCGCGGCGTTCGACCCCGCGCGTCCCGTCAACGCCGCTCCCGGCAACACGGGCCGGCGCGAACTCCCCCCTGCGCAGCCCGCGTGGATCTGGTACCCCTACGGCGAATCCAGGGAGTTCCCGTGGGTCGGCGAGGGCGGGCGCACCGCCATGGCCGGGCCGACCTACGCCTTCCGCGACGCCGCGGGCAGCCCCTTCCGCCTGCCGCAGTGCTTCGACGGCGTGCTGTTCATCTACGAGTGGACGCGCAACTGGATCAAGGCCGTCCACTTCGATGAAACCGGCGAGATCCTCCACGTCGCGCCGTTCATGACCAGCGAGACCTTCACTCGCCCCATGGACCTCGAACTCGGCCCCGATGGCTGCCTCTACGGCATCGAGTGGGGCACCGGCTTCGGCGGCGGCAACGCCGATTCCACCATCTTCCGCATCGAGCACTACCGCGACGGCGTGCGACCGCCCATCGTCTCCGCCGCGGCGGACCGCACCGATGGCCCGGTGCCCCTGCACGTTGCGTTCTCTGCCGCGGGCTCAAAGAGTCGCAACGCCGGCTCGTCGATCGACTATGCGTGGGACCTCGATGGAGATGGCGTGATCGACTCGCGCGAGATGAACGCCTCGTTCACCTTCGAGCGCGCGGGGAACTACACCGCGCGCCTCACCGTCACCGATCACCGCCGCGGCCAAGCGTCCAGCGCCGTCGCCAACATCCCCATCGCTGCGGGCAACACCGCGCCGCGCGTCTCCTTCGTCTGGCCGCCGAGCGGCGGCATCGCGGATATCGGCGAGCGCGTCCGGTTCGACGTGCGCATCGAGGACGACGAGGACGAATCGATCGACGACGCGCGGCTCACCGTGCAGCCCCTGCTCGGCCACGACACCCACGCCCACCCCATGCGGCAGCTGCACGCCCGCACGGGCACAATCGCCATCGAGCGCGATGAAGCGGGCGAGGGCCACGGCGAGGGGGCCAACGTCTTCACCGTCCTGAGCGCGTCGTACACCGACGCGGGCGCCCCCGGCGTCGCGCCGCTCACCACGCGCGCGGCGGTGATCCTGCAGCCGCGACGAAAGCAGGCGGAGCACTTCACCGCGCACCACGGCATCGTCGTCGAGAAGTGCGAGGACCCCGAGGGCGGCGGCCTCGCGGCGTGCGCCTACATCGAGAACGGCGACTGGACCGGTTACGCGCCCGTCAACCTGCTCAACATCGACGCGCTGCGCTTCCGCGTCGCCTCGGCCACGCAGGGCGGCACGATCGACGTGCGCCACGGCGAATCCATCGAGAACAGCACGCTGCTCGCCAGCGTCACCGTCCCCGGCACGGGCGGCTGGCAGAAGTGGACGACCATCGAAGCGCCACTCGGCGACGCCGCGCGCGCCGCCGGCACCGCCACGCTCCTGCTCCACTTCCGCGGCGGCACAGGCTCGCTGTTCAACATCAACTGGTTCGAGTTCGTCGGCCGCGGCGTGGGCGCGCGTGAATGAAACGGTCCGCGGCCGCCTGGGGTGGGGCAGGCGTCCCGCCTGCCCTGTCCGACAGCGCCGTGATCCTCACCCCGCAGGGGCGACAGACCGCGAGGAACTTACCCCCGCCCCTGCGTCACGCCCAACTCCTCCTCGGACACGTCCGCCTCTTCGCGGTCGCCGATGGCGCGAACCACGACCGCGGGCGCAGCCGATGCCGGTTTCTTCTCCCCGCTCCCCGCGTGCGCGCTGCGCTCGTGCACCGCGGCGTTGCGTCCGTCCGCCGTCACCCGGTACTGCATGCCGATCGTGGTCTCCGGCTCGCCCAGCAGCAGGCGGTTCACCAGTTCCACGCCCTGCATCAGCGTGTGGTCGGTGTTCGAGACCTCGTACTTCCACATGCCGAAGCGCCCGCGCGAGTAGATCCCGCGCGTCTCCAGCCACGGGATGACCTCCGCGAGGATGTCGTCGCGCTCCACGCTCGGCGTCGGGTACGAGTAGTCGGCGTAGTAGCACCAGCGGCTGACGATGTTGGCCCGCTCGCCGGCTTCGAGCAGACCCGCGTTCTCGAGGCCCGTGATCACGTCCTCGATCACCGCGTCGGTGTTCCGCCCCTCGCGCCCCGGCGTGGGCTTGAACGCGCTCTCGCTTACCTCGCACAAGAGCGAGTAGTAGTTGTCCCTGTCCGGGGTCATGTGCGGCGAGTAGTTCGAGAGGTACGTCACCCGGTAGAACGGGCAGTTGTCCTCGGGGAAGTACATCCAGCTCTTCGTGTCCGGCGTCCCCGCGCCCGGCGCGCGGCTCCTGAGGCCGATGCCCACCATGTACCCCGACGAGTGCAGCAGCCTCGCCGCGGCGGCGCGCAGCGAGTCCGGCACGCTCCCCTTGAGCACGTCGCGGCACAGAACGTCCAGCGGCATCGCGCTGATCAGCACGTCGTACCGGTCGCTCGAACCATCCGCGAAGCGCACCGTCTTCGCGTCCACGTCGACCGCCACGATCTTCCTGTTGAGCGCGACGTGCTCGCTCTCGGTCTCGCCGTCGCGCAGCCCGAGCACGGGCCCGAAGCGCCGGTAGAACTCCCCCGTCCCGCCGCGCAGCGGGAACTTGAACTGGTTGTTCGGCCCCCAGCCGAAGTCGTCCTGCTCCAGCAGCACGTTCCGCAGCGCGCGGTCGACGTCGAGCACGGCCACCCGCTCGCCGATCCACTGCTTGTTCATCATCTCCGGCGGGTGCGCCCAGACCTTGAAGTTGTACGGACGCATGAAGTGTCTGGCGATCCCCTCGCCGAACACCGCGTCGATGAACTCGCCGAAGTTCCTCGCCACGGCGGGCGACGCCACCCTGCCCTTGCCGTGCTGCGCCTTGATCAGCCCCGACAGGCACTCGTACGCGGCCTGCCTGGGCAGGTACCGGATGTTGTTCTGGAACGGGTACGGCACCCAGCGGTCAAACATCCGTACCCACGACTCGCGGTTGTTGAGCGTGAACTCGTCGCCCATCAGCCGGTCGAACACCCGGTCGTAGTACGTGTAGTGGCTGAACATCACGTGCCCGCCGATGTCCCACGTGAAGCCCGCCTCGTCTACGAACGAATGCGCCAATCCACCTATATAGGGGTTGCGGTCGTACAGCCGGAAGTTCCGATGCCCCAGTTCCTTCAGACGGTAACCGGCCCCCAGCCCGGTGGGGCCGGCACCAATGACGACGACACGATCATCACCTGAAATGGTTGTTTTCTGACCGTTCGACATCGTGGAAAACTCCGAAGTGCGTCGTTCTTGCGCGGCCCGACCGACATCCGGCGGTCGGTCCCGTGGGCGAAGAGGATAGCGTTCCCGCGTCCGAATGCACGCGAAAACCGCCGCGGCGGTCCTGTTCGCCACTTGCGCGCACGCAGCGGCGCGCAACTGTTTCCAAGATCAACGCTTGAAGGCCAACACCCCGGCGCAACCGTCAACAGCCCCGCTCCGACGTGCTGAACGCCACCGCGCGCGGCCCGCACAGTTTTCTCGCCGCGCAAACCCCAGCGCGCAAAAAACTTGGGCGACTGCACGGGCGAAGGCACTAGCGAAGCGCGACGGGAGTCTGTATGCTCACGCGCGTCCGCGCTCCCGCTTTGTTGTTCCAGGCCCTACAGACCCACTTCGGGGGTCGAAAAAGCCCGGACGAGGGGCGCGTGTGTGCACAACACGTCGCTATGGTACTCTGCGTTCGCCCTGTTCCGGTCGGTCGGCGACCGTCGGAACAAGGTGGATGATTCACGCGGGTTCACCACTTGCCCTTCCGTGACGCGGGGCGCAGGAGGTCTGGATGAGCACATTGGCGCGAGAGGGATCGAACGCCCTTGCTGCCTGCATCAGGATCACGGAGAGCATCTGTTCGCTCCCCGCCGTCGCCACGCAGGACTGGTGCGACCGCGCCGCCTCCGCGCTGCTGGGCATTCATCAACCGTCCATCTGCGTCTGCATGATCGGCGAGGCCGACTCGCGCGGCAACATCGCGCGTCAGGAAGCGACCGGCGTCGCCGGCTGCTACGTCGCCGAGGTCACCACCACCGTCGGCCGGGCCGCGTCCTCGTCCGCGATCGTTGCCTTCGACCCCAACGACGCGACGCTCGCGCGCGTCCGCACCAGTTTCGCGCAGGCCCGCGACCTCTCGTGGGCGCCCGGCCCCATCGGGCCCGGCACCATCGTCGCCGGCGCCCCCGAGCAGTTCGGCCTCGGGCCCAACTGGCAGATGTCCGGCCTCGGCAAGCGCTGGGCCGACGTGCCCTACACATCGCTCACCCTCGGACTGGCCGCGCTGGGCAGCGCGGCCAACGGCCGGTCGCTCATCGTCGAGTTCGCCCGCACCGGCCCCGGCCCGGTCGACCCCGAGGCCGACGCCGAGGTCCTTCGCGCCGTCCTCGTGCCCATGGCGCGACGCGCGCTCCTGGCCGTCGGCGCCGACCCCACCGACGGCGGGCACTGGCTCACCGCGCGCGAGCAGATCATCCTCCAGCACCTCCTGCTCGGCAAGTCCGTCCGCGAGATCGCCGACGAACTCGGACGCAGCCCCCACACCGTCCACGACCACGTCAAGAGCCTGCACCGCAAGCTCCGCGCCAACAGCCGCGGCGAACTGGTCGCCAAGGCGCTGGGCTACGTCGACCTCGTGCACGGCGCGCCGCACAACTCCGCGCCGACCATCGCCGAGCACAACCCGCAAAGGGCCTGAGCCGCGCTGGCGCCGGTCAGGGCTTCACGCGTCCGGGTTCGCGGCGGGCGCGGGCCGCTCCGCGTCATCGTCGCCCGACGCCGCCAGCCGGCGCGCCGTCCGCGCGTACGACACGATGCTCAGCGGCAGGCTCGCCAGGTACGCGCCCGCCACCAGCGCGATCGCCAGCCAGAAGTCCTTGGCCGCCAGCGCGATCCACAGACCGACGCCCAGCATCAGCGGCACCACCAGCGGCCGGCCGATCCGCACCTGCTTGAAGGAGAACATCGGCTGGCGGCTCACCATCAGCCACGCCAGCGCGACCGTGTACGGCACGATCGCCAGCGTGTTCGGCGCGTTCTGCACAAACCGCGACATCTCCAGCATCACCGGGATCAGCACCGCCAGCGCGGCCGCGGGCGTCGGCAGGCCCACGAAGAACTTCACGCCCAGCGGGTTCGGCCGCGCGGCCCGCGCGCCCTCGGCCTTCGGCGCGCCCGCCGCGGCGGTGAACCGCGCCAGCCGCAGCGCGCTGCACAGCGCAAAGAGCATGATCGCCCCCAGCACCAGCGCCTCGATCAGTTTGCGCACCCCCGGCTCGGGTGCCGAGTCCTTCAGCATCCACTGGTGCATCAGCAGCGCGGGCGCGACGCCGAAGCACAGGAAGTCCGACAGCGAGTCCAGCACCGCCCCGAACTTCGACGAGGCCCGCAGCAGCCGCGCCGCACGCCCGTCGAGCATGTCGAACACCGCCGCGACCAGGATCGCCCCCACCGCGCGGTCGAAGTCCCCCTTGATCGAAAAGTGCAGCGACGCCAGCCCGCTGCACAGCCCGCATGTCGTCAACAGGTTCGGCACGATGACCCGCAGCGGGACCTCGCGCTGACGCGATGGGTAGCGGATGAACACGCGATCAGACCTCCGCCCCCTGCGCCGCCGCGGCGGGCGCTTCCACGCGCGCCGGCGCGCCCCGCGCCGGCAACGCCGCGATCACCGTCTCCCCCGCCACCATCCGCTGCCCGACCCGCGCGCGCGCCTCCGCTCCCTCCGGCAGGTACACGTCCACGCGCGAGCCGAAGCGGATCAGCCCGTACCGCTCGCCCGTCCTCAGCAGGGCCCCCGGCCCCACGCGGCACACGATCCGCCGCGCCACCAGCCCCGCGATCTGCACGCACCCGACGCGCTCGCCCTCCGGCGTGCGGATCACCATCCCGCACCGCTCGTTGTGCTCGCTCGCCTTGTCGAACGACGCGTTGAAGAACTTCCCCGGCCGGTACTCGACCCGCTCGACCTCGCCCCCGACCGGCGCGCGGTTCACGTGCACGTTGAACACGTTCATGAACACCGACACGCGCGTCCATGTCGTTGCGCTGTCCAGTCCCAGTTCCGCCGGCGGCTGCGCGGGGCCGGCGTGGCAACACACCCCGTCGGCCGGGCTCACCACCACGCCCGCGCCGGCAGGCGCCGTCCGCGCCGGGTCGCGAAAGAACCATACCGCCCACATCGCCAGCAGCCCCGTCACGCTCCCCACCAGCGGCCCGGCCGGCGAGCCGAGCAGCGCCCACGCGCCGCCCGTCAGCACGCCCGCCGCGAGCACGAACGCGGCGACAATCGGCCAGCCCTCGTGGGCGATGATCGGGTAGTCGCGCTCGTCGCGGTGCTGCGGCGTCGGCACAGGCATGGACAAGGGTAGCGAGCGGGAACCCGGAAGTCGGAAAGGCGCTTCCAACCGGGCCCGCTGCCTCTCCCCGCGGCGCGGGGAGAGGGGAAGGCGTGTTGCGTTTTGATCTGCGCTTTCCCCTCTCCCCATCGAAGATGGGGAGAGGTGCCCGAGCGCAGCGAGGGGGTGAGGGGTTCCGTTGACTCGTACTCGGTTCTGTTGACGCCGATCTCCCGCCTCTCCATCCCACTTCCCTACCCTTCCACCCATGACCACGTTCATCGGTGAGTCCCCGCCGACCCCGATCGGGCCCGGCCCCGATTCCCCGCGCGTGGTGCTTGTCCCCGAGCGCCTCCGCCTCGCGGCGTGCGCCCGCCTCGTCGCCGACAACGCGCGCGAACCGCTCGCCGCCGCCCGGCGGTTCATCGACGCCGCCCACGACCTCAACATCGATCTCTCGCTTCTCTGGGGCGTTCTCGACGAGTCCGGCGCGAACGTCCGCCAGGTCTGCCTCGCCGTCATCGGCGCGGGCCGAACGGCCATGCTCTTCCTTTCCGGCGATCCGCCGCACCGTCGGCCGGTGCCAGATGCCCTCGCCCTCCGCGAGCGGGTCGCGCTCGTGCAGGCCGCGTGCGCCGCGCTCAGCGGGCCGATCCCCGGCAAGACGGACAAGGGCGTCCGTCTGGCGCAGGCTCTCCTGGAGCCGCGCGAGACCGCCGCGCGCGACGCCCTCCGCGCCGCCGGGTTCACGCAGATCGGCGATCTGGCCTACATGCGCCGCCCGCCGGGCCCGATGCCCGCCGCGCCGGGGCACGCCGCGTCCTCGCAACTCCCCACGGGTTTCGAAGTCCGATCGGTCGCCGAACTGCTCGCGACGCACGGCGAGGCCGACGTCGACCGCCTGCTCATCGACGCGCTCGCCGATTCCTACGTCCAAACGCTCGACTGCCCCGAGTTGTGCGGCCTGCGCGACGTCGCCGACGTGCTCGAGTCGCACAAGCACGTCGGACGCTACGACCCCGCCCTGTGGTGGGTTGTCTTGGCCGACCACAAGCCCTGCGGGTGCGCGCTGTTTTCCGTCTCGCCCGAGCACGACTCGGTCGAACTGGTGTACCTCGGCCTGGGTCCGTCGTGCCGCGGCCGCGGCGTCGGCAGCGCGCTGCTCGACCGCTGCCTCCGCGCGCTGGGCAAGGGCCTGCTGCGTTCCGGCGGCGTCACCTGCGCCGTCGACACGCGCAACACGCCCGCGCTGCGCCTCTACGCCCACGCCGGGTTCGTGCGCTTCGGCGTGCGCATCCCGATGATCCGACCGCTGGCGCGGCAATGACCGCTGCGCGCGGCGCGAACGCCGATCCCGCCGACGTTCCACGCGGTTTTCCACACGATTCTCCACCGTTGTCCCGAACTTCCGCGCCGCGCCGTGGAGAAGTTTTTTGTCGCGCGCAAGTCCCGGGTTTTGCGGCCTTCCGCTTCATTCGTTCTTCGCGCTCGCGCCCGGCCCCTTGAGACCGCGCCCGCCGCGCGGTACGCTCTGCCCATCGGTCAGGGACTCGACCGACCGTCCCTCATCACGACGATGACCTGTTGTGTGCTTCCTCCCGGCTCGCGACCCCGGCCCGGACAGCTGTCCGGCCCCGCTCGCGGGTGGTGCTTTGCTCCGCCTGGCTCTTCGAGGCCGGAGCGACAACGTGTGCGACCGATCCGTCGGGGCGCGGAGCCGTCCCGACGCGGCCGGTCCGCCGGGATCTGGGACGGCGTTGGAACGGATTCGCGGAGACACCACCGCCGGCTGACCGGCGATCACCGTGCCCCGCCGCCGCGGCTCTTCCGCGACCGGCCCGGCCCCACCGCGCAAGGGTGTGACCTGTGGAGACACGTCACGCTTCGGATCCAACCGCCCAGCGACCCATCGAGAGAGACGAGAGCACACGATGCGAACCCACTGACGCGCCGCGCGACACCGTCTGGATCGAAGCCCGCGGCCCGCTCCACCGCACCCCCGGACGCGACGCCGGCGACCGCGACTCCCGCGCACGCCGCGCGCACGCGCACCCCCAGCGACACGCCCACGCCGGCAACGGCGCGCCCGCGGGCGCTGCGCCCGCGCCGGTCGTCCCCGGCGACGCGCACGCGGCGGATGACGCCCCCGCCGACGACGCCGAGGCGCTCCACGCGCGCCTCGCCATGACCATCGGCCACGCCGCCTACGACCGCTACTTCCGCGGGCGCGTGCAGATCCGCCTGCGCGACGGCCGCGCCGAGGTGCACGCCCCCAGCCGCGCCGCGGCCGACGTTCTCCGCCGGCGCTTCGCCGTCGCGCTCCGCCAGGCCGCCGGCGCCGAGGCCGAGTTCATCGGCGACGATCTTCCCGCCTCCAACGGGCACGCGGCGGCCGCGCCCGCCGCGCCGCGTACCGCGGCTCCCGCGCCCGCGCCGAGCACCCGCCACGCGCCCGCCGCGCGCTACCGCCTCGAGGACTTCGTCGTCGGCGAGTCCAACCGCGTCGCCTACGACGCCGCCTCGCGCCTGGCCGAGAGCGCCGACGAAGACGCGCCCCGCCACCTCTTCATCCACGGCCCCTGCGGCCTGGGCAAGAGCCACCTCCTCCACGGCGCGGCGGCGCGGTTCCGCGAGCGCCACCCCGGCGCGGTCGTGCGCGTCACCAGCGGCGAGGCGTTCATGAACGACTTCGTCGCCGCCATCCGCGACACCGGCCCCGCCGGGCCCGGCAAGCCACCCGCCGGCGTCGCCCGCTTCCGCAGGGCCTACCGCCGCTGCGACCTGCTCTGCATCGACGACGTCCACTTCCTGGCCGCCAAGCAGGCCACGCAGGACGAACTCCTCCACACCTTCGACGAGATCGAGCGCGGCGGCGCGAAGGTCATCCTCGTCAGCGACCAGCACCCGCGCCTGCTGCGGAAGTTCAGCCCCGCGCTCGTCTCGCGCTTCATGGCGGGCCTGGTCGCCGGCGTCGCGCCCCCCGAGAGCGGCCTGCGCGAGCGGATCATCCGCGTCTTTGCCCAGCGCCGCGGCCTTCGGCTCGACGACGGCGCGGTCCGCGCGGTCGCGTCGCGCACCGGCTGGCTCCCCGCGGCGTCCGCCGGCCCGTCGGTCCGCGACATCGAGGGCGCGCTCACCAAGATCGACGCGCTCCGCCGCGTCGCGCCCGAGTTCGTGGCCGCCGACGGCCGCATCGGCGCCGCGGCGGTCGAGCGCGCCCTGGGCGGCGCGCCCGCCGGCGCCGCCGCCGAGGCGTCCCCGCGCCCGGCCCGCCCCGTGCGCATGCACACCATCGTCGCCCAGACCTGCGCCGCGCTGGCCGTCGACGCCGCCGACCTCGCCGGGCGCACCCGCCACAAGCGCGTCGTGCTCGCGAGAGCAATTATAACTTATATCGCCCGCGCGCTCACAACCCAGAGTTTCCCGGACATCGCCCGCGCCCTGGGCCGCCCCGCGCACTCCACCGTCATCACCGCCTACCAGCGCTTCACGCGCCAACTCCAGGCCGACGAGCCCCTGGCCCTCGACCACGCCGCCGAGCCGACTACGCTTCCCGTGCTGGTGCGCCAACTGACCGAGGCGGTCGTGCGCGAATCAGCCCGCGGGTAGGTCCGGGTGCGGATCGCGGAACGCGGAGTGCGGAGTTCCCTCCCGATCCCGGCGCACCGCCCGCGGCGCCGGACTTCCCCGCGTCTCTCGATTGCGCCGCGTGTCCAACGAGAATCTCGAGGCCCGAACCAAACGGTTGGCGCTCCGGGTCATCCGAATCGCTGAGGCTCTTCCCGCGGGCCGCGCTGCCGATGTGATCGGTCGTCAGCTGCTCAGGCCGGCGACATCTGTCCGGGCCAACTACCGCGCGGCGTGCAGGGCCCGCTCGTGGGCGGACTTTGTCAGCAAACTCGGCATCGTGGAGGAAGAGGCCGACGAAACCGGGTACTGGCTGGAACTGCTGGAAGAGTCCGGCTTGGTCAATCCTCCACGGCTGGCTGATCTGAAAGCCGAGTGCAACGAGTTGACCGCCATCATTGTCGCATCGATCCGAACGGCCCGGGGCATGCGTCCGCCCCCGAATCGCCGATGAATGCGCCGCGTTCTGCACTCCCGACTCTGCACTCCCAACTCCGCACTTGCCATGCACGAGATCCCTCTCTCCCGCCCCGACGTCACGCCCGCCGAGACCGACCTGGTCGTGCAGACCATCAAGTCCGGCCGCCTCGCGCTGGGCCCGATGGCCGAGCGCTTCGAGCAGGCCGTCGCGGCCTCGGCCAACCGCGCCCACGGCGTCGCCGTCTCCAGCGGCACCGCCGGCCTGCACCTGGCGCTGCTGGCCCTGGGCATCGGCCCCGGCGACGAGGTCATCACCACGCCGTTCTCGTTCGTGGCCAGCGCGAACTGCGTCCTGTACGTCGGGGCGACGCCGGTGTTCGTGGACATCGACCCCAAGACGCTGAACATGGACCCGGAGAAGCTCGAGGCCGCGATCACGCCGCGGACGCGGGCGATCGTCGCCGTCGAGACCTTCGGCAACCCGGCGCACATGCACGAGTACGAAGCGATCGCGCAGCGGCACGAGATCCCGCTGGTCGAGGACTGCTGCGAGGCGCTGGGCGTGTCGCACCGCGGCCGGCGCGCGGGGAGTTTCGGGCGCATCGGCGTGTTCGCCTTCTACCCCAACAAGCAGATCACCACGGGCGAGGGCGGGTGCATCGTGACCGACGACCGGCGGCTGGCCAACCTGTGCCGCTCGATGCGGAACCAGGGGCGTGCCATCGCCGACGCGCACGAGCGCCCCAGCGCGGCGGAGAAGGGCGCGGCGCCGACGGCCGGCGCGATCGGCGGCGGCGGCGGCTCGGTGGGGTCGTGGCTGAGCCACGAGCGGCTGGGCTTCAACTTCCGCATGTCGGAACTCAACGCCGCGTTGGGCGTGGCGCAGATGCGCCGGCTCGACGAGATCGTCCGCAAGCGCCAGCACGTGGCGAACATGTACTTCAAGCGTCTGTCGGGGCACACCGACCTGGTGCTGCCGACGATCCTTCCGGAGACGGAGATGTCGTGGTTCGTGTTCGTGGTGCGGCTGGGCGGGCCGGGCGCGTGGACGCGCGAGGAGCGCGACCGCATCATCGCGGGCCTGCGCCGGCACGACATCGGCGCGGCGGACTACTTCCCGTGCATCCACACGCAGCCGTTCTACGCGGCGCTGGCGCGCGAGGGGAAGGTGCGCGGCCGGGAGGGCGAGTTCCCCATCGCCGAGAGCGTGAGTTCGCGCACCATCGCGCTGCCGTTCTTCAACGACCTGAGCGAGCGCGACGTGGACATCGTCTGCGGCACGCTGGAACTGATGATGAGCCGGGAGAACCTGCGGAGGGGGTGAGGGAAGCGGGAGGTGGGGTGTCGTGGGCACCGACCGCGGGGCGCGTCGGTCGGTGGCACGGGGAAGGCGCTGGTTCTTCCCCTCTCCCCATCGCAGATGGGGAGAGGTGCCCGAGCGGAGCGAGGGCGGTGAGGGGCGGGCAGGCAAAGGCGCCCCTCACCGGCTCGGCCTGCGGCCTCGCCACCTCTCCCCGCGGGGCGGGGAGAGGGGAAGTTGTTGCTTTCACCTCTCCCCGCCGGCGCGGGGAGAGGGAACGTCGCGGCAAAAAGAACAGGAGCCCCGGGGTGACCCGGGGCTCCTGCGAGATTCAACTGCCACTCAAGATGAGTAGGCGTTCAGATCAGGCGCGACGGCGACGGGCCGCGACCAGACCGCCGAGGCCGAGCAGCGCGGCAGCGCCGGGGGCCGGGACGACGGTGAAGGTGAAGGACGAGCCGTTCACCTGCTGGTTGCCGTTGACGCCGTTCAGGTTGGCGCCACCCGTGGTGCGGGGGAAGAACAGGAAGCCCTGACCGTCCACGTTGATCGTGTACGTGCCGACCGCGTTGTCGGTGAGCATGAACTCGAAGCTGTAGACGCCCCAGCGACGCGACGCCTGGGTGTCGGACCGGTGGCCCGGGGCCGAGGTCGTGATCGGCAGGGCGTTGAAGATGTTCAGGTTGCCGCCGACCGGGGTGAAGTCACCGTTGGACTGCGGGAACACGCCCGTGCGGAACGGGTTGTTCAGGCCGAAGTCGCCCGAAGGGTCCGACGTGTCCGGGTTGGTGAAGCCGAACGGGCCCACGTTGTTCGGGCCGTTGGCCTCGGTCTCCGTCAGTTCGGCGGCCGAGAACATGCCGTGGGTGGCCGGGATGTTGGACGAGATGGTCAGCGAGGTCGCGGACAGACCGGCGGACACGTGCCCGTCGGCCGTGCCGTTCGCGTCGGTGATGAAGTACCGCACGTGGAAGCGGATCTTCTGGCCGACGGTGTCCAACTGGATCGGGCCGGCGATGTCTTCGATGTTACCGAAGGTAGTCGTCCGCGGGACCAGCAGGAGGTTCAGCTGGTAGTCGTTCGCGACGAGCTGGGCCGACGCGGAACCAGCGGCAGCCAGGAGGCCAGCAACAGCAAGGAAACCAATCTTGTTCACAGGAATCTCCTTCAGATCTATTGAGGGCAGTACGGAAGACCACAACAACGACAGCGTGGAAGATACATCAAAGCCGGGGGCCTGTCAACCCTTTGCTGCAATTCGCTGCCACGTTTGCGCGTTCCTTGACCGTTTCGCGACCGCGCAACCCCTAAACCGGCTGTAAACTCCGATCAGATCAGGGTTTACATACACTCAGAACCCGAACAAAAACACCTGAAACAGGGGTTCATCTTGCCCAGATGCCTCTACTGGGCGGGCGAATCGAGGGCCGTCAGGAACAAAAATTTGCCGGATTCCGGCCCCGCCGTGCGGATGAGCACGTACGGGCGCGAACCCGTGCTGGTTCGCCGAGGGATCGATATTCCCGGACGTACCAGACGTGGCGGTCCGAAGGTCGTCTGCTGGTCCTGTGGGCGCTCGCCGACGATCTGCACGACCAGGTCGGCGGCGGTGGTCGAGACGATGCACGGCGCGCCCTCGGCGCGCTCGTCGCCCCAGACCGAGGCGAGCAGCCCCGGGTGCGCGGCGAGCGTGCGCAGCGTGTCGGCGCGTCCGTCGCGCGCCCACGCGGTGGTCTGCTCGATCGGCGCGAACAGCAGCACGCCGCCGCGCCCGCGCGACGCGCCCGACGCGAGCGCGGGCGAGGGCGACTGCGCCGCGGCGACGCACTGAAAGGCCTCGAAGACGCCGGAGTTTGGCGCGACCGGCGCGGCGGCGGCGACGGCGAGCGGCGCGCCCGGCGCGCCGAGGTCGATGCGCACCAGCAGCAGCGGCAGGCGCGCGTCGCGCGGGTGCGGCGCGGCCAGCGCGTAGACCGCGCGCGGGTCCGCCGCGTCCTCGAACATCGGGAACAGCAGCGACGCGCCGGGCATCGCGCACTCGCGCTCGCCGCGCGCGTCGAGCGCGTCGGCGCGCACGCGCAGGACGAAGGGCCCGTCGGCGTGCTCGCGCAGGCAGTAGGCCAGTTCCCCGCGCGGGCCGAGCACGCCGAACGCCGCGCACGCGCCGGGCGCATCGGGCGTGAGAAAGACGACGTCGCCCGGGCCGCGCGCTATCCACGGGGCAAGGCCGATTCGCCGCGTGCCGCTGGCCTCGCCGGGGACCTCGACCAGGAAGCCCTGCTCGACCGCCGAGCGGCCCAGCAGCGTGCCCGCCGCGAGACGCGCCACGGGCTGACCCGTCGCGGGCAGGGCGTGGATCTCGACGGTGTTGCGCCGTGCCGCGGCGGCGTTGCCGCCGGGCGCGGCCAGGAGCGTGTCCCAGTCGGGCAGGCCGCCGGTCTGCGTCGCGACCATGCGGGCGTCGGGCGCGAGCAGGGGGAGCGTGACGCCGTCGTAGGGGACCGCGCCCAGTTCGACCGGTACGAGCGCGGCCGCGGCGGGCGGCGGCAGGTTCGCCCCCGCCGGGGTGGTGCCGAGCGACGCAACCCCCGCGCGGGTGATCCACGGCGAACGAACGGGTGACGCCGCCTCTCGCGCGACGCACGCGGTCAGCAGGAGCGGCAGCACGGCGACAACGCGGGTGCGCATGATGGAGTTGTACCGGCTGGGGGGTGGTTGTGCCTCTGGCCGGCAACTTCCCCTCTCCCCGCGCCAGCGGGGAGAGGGGACTGTGGCAAGCATCAAAGGAACTTCCCCTCTCCCCGCGCCAGCGGGGAGAGGTGGCGAGGCCGCAGGCCGAGCCGGTGAGGGGTGCATTGAGAACCGCCCCTCACCGCCCTCGCTCACGCTCGGGCACCTCTCCCCATCTGCGATGGGGAGAGGGGAAGAACCCGCGCCTTCCCCGTGCCACCGACCGACGCGGAGCGCGGTCGGTGCCGATGACGCCTTCCCCTCTCCCCGCGCCAGCGGGGAGAGGGGACTGTGGCAAGCATCAAAAGAACTTCCCCTCTCCCCGCGCCGGCGGGGAGAGGTGGCGAGGCCGCAGGCCGAGCCGGTGAGGGGTGGTTCTCGATCGACCAAGCGCCCCTCACCTGTCGCTGCGCGACATCCTCTCCCCGTTGAGAGCAACGGGGAGAGGGGAACCACACCGATCCGCCCCTCACCGCCCTCGCTCACGCTCGGGCACCTCTCCCCATCTGCGATGGGGAGAGGGGAA
>CALKJW010000046.1 GCA_937995595.1 uncultured Phycisphaerales bacterium
CGGAGGTCCGGTACGATCGCGCTCCATCCTCTCTATGGAGTCGCCCATGAACACCCCCGATCCGTTCACGGCGTACTACGCGCCGCTGCTGGACAACACCTACGACGTCGTGGACCGGATCGTCATCAACGCCTTCTTCGCGCTGGGCGGCTCGCCCGGCGGCTTCCGTACCTTCTGGCGCGAGTGGCAGGGCGGCGACGCCAATCTCGACGATACCCACCTGATGCGCGTCGCCGGGCGCTTTGCGCGCCGCGTGCGCGGCTGGGCCAAGAAGCACAACATCCCGGTGATCTACTGCAAGGTCGGCGACCGCAAACACCAGATCGCCGAGCAGCACCGGCCGACCGATCCGAACTTCACCGGCATCTTCGCCGTGATGGTCAACCGCGTGCCCACGCCGGTGTGGCAGGTGCTGCGGTTCCCCAATGGCGGGCTGCACCTCAAGCGCAAGCAGCCCATGCCCTTCGTGTACCACTACTCGTTCCACATCATCGACCCCGAGTGGGGTCACGTCACCATCAAGATGAGCGGGCACGCGCCCTTCTCGGCGCAGGTCATGCTCAACGGCCACGAGTTCACCGCGTGCCAGGCACGGAAGAAGGGCATCGCGTTCGCCAAGGAGGGCAACTGCTTCACGGAGGTCGCCGACGCAGAAGCCCTGGCCCGGGTCGCGGACGCCTTGCGGTCTCCGGCCGCTGTAGGGCGGCTCGAGCAGGTCTGCGAGCGGTGGATCTACCGGTGCGTCTGCTTCGGGCTGCCCTTCGAGGATCAGAAGCGAACCGGCTTCCGCTACCGCTACTCGGTCTTCCAGGTCGAGTACAGCCGCAACCTGCTGTTCCACAACGGGCACCACATGGAGCAGGTGTTCAACGGGGTGATCGACCGGACGCGGTCGCTCCTGGACATCCGAAGAGTGATGACCATCTTCGGGGTCAAGCACCGCCGACGCGCACGACCCAACGGTGAACCGCCCCGGGAGGAGACCGTGCTCGAGATGCCTGTGTACGACCTCACGATCTTCAAGGTGCACTTTGGGCGCTTGACCCTGAAGATCTACACCAAAGGCGAGTGCGTGCTGCGGACCGAGGCGATCGCCCACAACGTGGCCGAGCTCAAGTGCGGCCGTCTGCTGGAGAAGTTCCCCGAGGTGGTCGGGAAGCTCTCGGAGCTCCTGGGCCGCTTCCTCGAAGCGCTGCGTTGCGTGGACGTGGCGTGGATCAGCGACAAGTCCATCGAGGAACTGCCCGCGCCGGGCGTGGTCGGCAAGACCCGCGTCGGCGGGATCGACCTCAACAAGGCCCGCGTGCGCGCCGTCATTGCCGGCGTGGTCTCGCTCGCGCTCGCGCCGCGCGGCTTCACCGCGTCGGACCTGGCCGCGAAGATCCGCGAGACATGGAAGGACGCGGGCGAGTACGCGCCGCGTCACGCCTCCTACGACCTCAAGAAGCTTCGCGCCAAGGGTCTGGTGCGCAAGGTCGGCGATCGATCGCACCGCTACGAGGTCACGCCGGATGGGCTGCGCCTCATGGCCGGGTACACGGTGCTGCGCGAGAAGGTGCTCAAGCCGCTGCTGACGTACAAGGGCCGGTGCAAGTCCGGCCCCAAGGTCGGCGCGACGGCGGAGATCGACCTGCAGTACCAGGCCGTACAACGTCAGATGCAGCATCTGTTCAAACTCCTGCGGTTGGCGGCCTGACGCATCGACAATGTGTTGTCGATCGCGCGCGACGAAGCGTCTATCAGGACGTGATCGGTGCTCGACGCCTGTTTCAGAGAACATCCAGCCCAAGGTCGATGCCGACGGCCTGATGGGTGAGACCGCCGATGCTGATGCGGTCGATGCCGGTTTCGGCCAAGGCTCGAACGGTATCGAGCCGCACGCCGCCGGAGGCTTCGAGCAGCACGGCGCAACCGGACCGGTCGCGCATGTGGACGGCCTCGCGCAGCATCGCGGCCGACATGTTGTCGAGCAGGATGATGTCGGCCCCCGCACCGCCCGCGCCCAGCAGGGCGCGGAGTTGCTCCAGCGAGTCGACCTCGACCTCGGCGAACCGAAGCGTGCGGCCGGACGCGCTCGCCGCGGCGCGGGCGCGGCCGATCGCCGCGTGCACAAACGCCGCGAGCCGGTCGGTCGGCACGCCCGCGAGATGGTTGTCCTTGATGAGCAGGGCATCGTGCAGACCGATGCGGTGGCAGCAACCGCCGCCGCAGCGCACGGCGTACTTCTCGAGCACGCGCAGGCCGGGCGTGGTCTTGCGCGTGTCGAGCACTCGCACGCCAAGGCCCTCGACCGCCAATACAAACTGTGCGGTTCGGGTCGCCACGCCCGACAGTCGCGAGACCAGGTTGAGCAGCGTGCGCTCGACCGCGAGGATCTGGGCCATCGGCCCGCCGAGCCGGCCCAGCGTCACGCCCGCGTCGACGCGCTGGCCGTCCGAAGCGACGGGCATCCAGCGAGCCTGAACCGAGAACACGTCGAGCAGCTCGGAGATGGCCGCAAGCCCCGCCACGACGCCCGGCTCTCTCGCCACGAGCGCGGCCGAGCCGGTCGCGCCGGAGGCCAGCCCGGCCGCGCTGGTCACGTCGGCCTCCCACGGCGCGCGACCGGGGACGGGTGGACCGAGGTCCTCGTCGCGGGCCAGTTCGAGCAGACGGCGAACGAACCCCTGCCGCGAGAGTTCGGTATACAGGTCCGGGAGGGTCAGGGCGTTCAGGTCGGTCACGCGAGACTGTAGTGCGGCGGGCAACCCTGCCGGTGAATCCGACATCCAATGATGTGGGAATGCGAACCCGGGAGCAACCATGACCAAGCCGCTCGCGATGATCGCCCTGTTCGCCGCGTCCGCCGTCCTTGCCGCGGCGGTGTCGCTCGTTCCCGCCGCGCGGATCGCCCCGCCGGATGCCAAGCAGACGATGAAGGACCTGCTCGACCGCACGCAGGCCCGAAAGGACGCCATGAAGACCGCCGCCCAGGACGCCGCGCCGCGTTACTCGCGCTCGGCGTACGACATCACGCCGCTGAGCGCAACGAGGATCGAGGAACTGGCGAAGAAGTTGACGCCCGAGGAGGCGAGGATCCTTCTGCGCAAGGGCACCGAGCCGCCGTTCTGCGGGACGCTCTTGGACAACAAGAAGGACGGCACGTACGTGTGCAGGCTGTGCGGCCTGCCGCTGTTCTCGTCGAGCGCGAAGTTCGACTCGGGCACGGGCTGGCCGAGTTTCTTCGCCCCGTTCGACAGGGACCACGTCGCCTACGAGCGCGACACGTCGCACGGGATGACGCGCGTGGAGATCCTGTGCGCACGGTGCAACTCGCACCTGGGGCACGTGTTCGAGGACGGCCCCGCGCCGACGGGCCTGCGCTACTGCCTCAACTCCGCCTCGCTGGAGTTTGTCGAAAAGGGCGCGGAGTGGCCGGAGGCGTCCAGGCCGGTCAAGTCGGCGACCGCGTACTTCGCGGGGGGGTGCTTCTGGGGCGTCGAGGACCGCTTCCAGCAGACGCCCGGCGTGATCGACGCGGTCAGCGGATACATGGGCGGGCACGTCAAGAACCCCACGTACAAGGCCGTGTGCTCCGACACGACCGGGCACGCCGAGGCGGTGAAGGTGGTCTTCGACCCGGCGCGGGTCACGTACCGCGAACTGCTGGAGAAGTTCTTCCGCTTTCACGACCCCACGCAACTCAACCGGCAGGGGCCGGACATCGGCACGCAGTACCGCTCGGCGATCTTCGCCGCAGACCAGGCGCAGTTGGCCGAAGCGCGTGCCTTTGTCGAAGAGCAGCAGAAGAACCCGCGCTTCAAGGGCCGCAGGGTTGTGACCGAGGTGAGCCTCGCCGAGAAGGAGGGCTCCGCCGGCGCCTTCCACGAGGCCGAGGAGTACCACCAGGACTACCACCTCAAGCACGGCGGGCATTGCCCGCTGCCGCCGGAGTGACCGGTCGCGTGCCGATGAAGCGGGGTTTGTGGTAGGCTGGGCGGATGAGCACGACGCCGACCCGAGTCCTGATTGTGTTCGCCGTTCTCGCGCTGCTGCCGGCGAGGGCCGTACAAGCCGCGCCCGACGCGAACACCGCGCGCGACGATGACGCGACACGCTGGATCGGGCGGATGCCGCTGGCCGAGGCGACCCCCGCCGCGGCGGCGCCGGGCGAGGTCTTCGCGCTGCAGCGCTACGTCGCGTTCGACGACGGCGCGTTCGCGTGGACCAAGGCAAGCACACAGGCGGTCGAGGGCGGCACGGTCCACCACCTGCGGCTGACGTCGCAGCGCTGGCGCAGCGAGGGCGAGGTCGACCGGCCGATCTGGCGGCACTGGGTCGCCGTTGCCGTGCCCGAGCGCGTGACGCGCCGGACGGCGATCCTCGTGATCGGCGGGGGTCGGCACGCCGATGCGCCGCCCTCGCGCGTGCCGCGCGAGTTGATGCTGCTCCTGCGTGCCGCGGGCGCGGTGGTGGTGTACGTCGACAACGTGCCCAACCAGCCGCTTCAACTGGAGGGCGACGGACGCGACCGCTGGGAGGACGGGCTGGTGGCGCGGTCGTGGCGGCTGGCGATGCGCGACGACGACGCGGCGTGGATCGTGCGGTTCCCGATGGTCAAGAGCGCGGCGCGGGCGATGGACGCCGCGGAGGCGTACCTTTGCGAACTGGCGAGGGAGACCGGGCGCGAAGAACTTGTTCCAACAGGTTTCTTCGCCGTCGGCGCGTCGAAGCGCGGCTGGACGGCGTGGCTGCTCGCGGCGGTCGATCCGCGGGTCAAGGGCATCGCGCCGCTGGTGATCGACGTGCTGAACATCCCCGCGCACACCGCGCACCACTGGGCCAGTTACGGGTTCTGGGCGCCCGCGCTCCGCGACTACAACGAGAACGAGATCTCCCGGTTCTTCGGCTCGCCGCTACTGCGGCGAATCACGGCGCACGAGGACCCGGCGGAGTACCTCCCGCGCGTCGAGCACCTGCCGCGTTTGATCGTCACCGCGGCGGGCGACGAGTTCTTCCCCGCCGACAGTTTCCGGCATTACCAGTCGCTGCTCAGGGGCGAGTGGCGGCTGCGGACCGCGCCCAACGCGTCGCACGGATTGGCGGGCACCACCGTGCCGACGGAGACGCTGGCCTTCTACCACGCGGTGGACAGCGGCACGCCGCTGCCGCGCATCGAGTGGACGCACGAGACGACCAACGGCCGCGACGTGCTGACGGTGCGGACGACCGCGCGGCCCACCGCGGTGACGCTCTGGCAGTGCGACAACGCCACCGCCCGGGACTTCCGCCTGCAGACCACCGGGCAGGAGTGGCAACCTACGACCCTCGAGCCCGCCGACGGCGAGGGCCGGGTTTGGACTGCGCGCGTCGATCCTCCCGAAAAGGGCTGGCGGGCGTACCTCGTCGAGTGCGCCTTCGCGGGGCCGACGGGCCTGCCGCTGGTCTTCACGACGCGCGTGTACATCACCCCCGACACGCTCCCGTACGCGGACAAGCGGATGGAATGAGCGCGGGCTCCACAGGCCGCGCCCTCGCTGGCGGGCCAGACCCGGCACGCCCTGCCGCGTGTTTGCCCGGCGGCGCCCACCCACATCGACCACCTGTCAGGCAGGGCATGCGCCGGCGTGCGGCGACGTATGCGGTCGCCGGTGCGTCGCCCCGCGTGCAGCCGCTCCGTTCAGTCTCTGGTTCGTCGGTCGGCAGGCCGTTGGTCGCCGATTGACCCCGGCCCGCCAGCAACGCCGCGGCAACAATCGGCCATGATCGCATGGTTCTACGTCGTCGTCGCCGGGCTGTTCGAGGTCGTCTGGGCGACCAGCATGAAGAGCACCGAGGGCTGGACGCGCCTCTGGCCCAGCGTGTTCACGGTCGGCGCGATGATCGTGAGTTTCCTGCTGCTGGCCCAGGGCATGCGGTCGCTGCCCGTCGGTGTGGCGTACGCCGTGTGGGTCGGCATCGGTGCGATCGGCGCCGCCGCGGCGGCCTCGGTGGTGCTCGGCGAGCGGCTGACCGCGGCCCAGTGGGCGTGCATCGCGATCATCGCCGCGGGGATCATCGGGCTCAGACTCGTGACGCCCCCCGAGGCGCAGCCCCCCCACCGCGCGACGCCCGGCGCGCCGTCCTGATCGGGCGCGTCCATCCGACCGGCGGTATGCTGCGGCCATGCCCGCGCGACCGGCCACACCGCCCCCGACCGTCACGCCCGATGGCCCGCGCTCGGGTCGCGCCGGTCTGTCCCCGTCGTCGTGGCCGATCGCGGTCAAACTCTTCGGCGCGATGCTGGTCGCTTCGCTCCTGCCGTTGTCGGTCGCGCTGTGGTGGACGGGCGCGCAGAGCCGGCACGAACTCGAACGCGGCGCGCAGCGGAACATGGAACTGCACGCGCAGTCCGCGGCGGACCGCCTCGACCAGTTGATCACCGACTTTGCGCGCATCGCCGCGACACTGGCGCGCGACGAGCGCACCGTCCTGCTCTGCGCCGCCGCGGCGGGGCCGGAGGCGCAGGCGCTGGCCGAGCCGGTGCAGCACCGGCTGCGCGTCGCGGTGGAGGCCAACCCCGACATCGCCTCGGCGTTTGTCATCGACGCGCGCGGCGTCGGCATCGCCAGCACCAACCCGCGGAACATCGGGCAGGACCTCTCCTTCCGCGAATACTGCCGCGAGGCGCTGGCCGGCCGCACGCACGTCTCCGAGTTCCTGGTCGGCAAGACCAGCGGCGAGTCGGGCGTGTACTTCTCGCAGCCCGTGCGCGCCGACGAAGCCGGGGGGCGGATCCTGGGCGCGGCGGTCATCAAACTCCGCGGCGAGCGCGTGCAGGAGATCATCGGCTCGGTGCGCATTGGCCGGCTCGGGCACCTGATGCTCGCCGACCAGCACGGCGTCATCCTCGCGCACCCGCTTGCGTACCTGCATTTCCGCAGCCTCGGACCGCTGACCGACGAACAGCAGCGGGCCATCGACCCGCAGGCCACCTACGGGTTTGAGCGGATCGAGCCGGTCGACGCAACGGGGCTTCTGCCCATCGCGCGCGGTTCGCACGAGCGTGTCCGCGGCTCGACCTCGTTTACCAGTTCGGACGGTGCGGCCGAGACGGGGCACTCGGCCTGGGTCGCGGGCTACGCCCGCATGAGCGCGCGGCAGTGGACCGTCTTCGCCGTCGAGCCCGAGGCGCAGTTCGACGAGGCTGGGCGGTACCTGTGGCAGCGGAACCTCGGCGCCGCGGGAGTCGTCGCCGCACTGGCAGCCGGCCTAGCCTTCTGGCGGTCGAGGGCGATCACGCGGCCCGTTGTCGAACTGCACGCCGCGGCGGAACGGCTGGCGAGCGGCGATTTTTCGGCGCGGGCCCGCGTGGGCGCACGGGACGAGATCGGCCGGCTCGCCGAGGCCTTTAACTCGATGGTGCCGCGGCTGGAAGAAGCCATGGTACTCCGCCACACGATGGAACTGGCGACCGAGATCCAGCAGAGTTTGCTGCCCGACCGCGACCCGTCGCTGCCGGGCCTGGAGATCGTCGGTCGCTGCCGCTACTGCGACGACACCGGCGGCGACTACTACGACTTCATCGACACCGCGCCCGCGGGCGGCGGCGCGACGATGATCGCGCTGGGCGACGTCGCCGGGCACGGCCTGCCCGCCGCGCTGCTCATGACCGCCGCGCGGGCCGCGCTCCGCTGCGCCGCCGCGTCGGGCCTGCCGCTGCCGGTCATGCTCGACCGCGTGAACCACGTCCTGAACACCGACCGGAACTTCCGGTTCATGACGCTGGTGCTGCTGGTGATCGACCCCGCTCGCGGCACGGCGCGCTGGGCCAGCGCGGGGCACGACCCGGCCATCGTGCTGCACCGGGCCAGCAACGACTTTTCGGAACTGGCGGGCGGGAGCGCGCCGCTGGGCGTCGACGACGGCATGACCTACGACGAGTACACGCGCGAGGGCCTCGCGCCCGGCGACCTGATCGTCATCGGCACCGACGGCATCTGGGAGGCCGTCAACCCCGAAGGCGAGATGTACGGCAAGCAGCGGCTGCGCGACGTCGTGCGCGGCAACGCCCGCACGCCCGTCGCGAACATCGCCGACGCCATCGAGGCCGACCTGCGGCGCTTCCGCGGCAGCGCGCCGCAGCGGGACGACATCACCTTCGTCGTCGTCCGCATCGGCACGCCGCGACAGGCGGGCCAGGCATGACGCCCGCCCCGCACGACGTCGCCAAGGCCGAGATGTTCCGCTCGCTCGGGTACGGCGGCGACGTGTCGCTCTACGCCGCGGCGCTCCGGGACGCGGGGCTCTCCAACCCGCGCAAGGAGCGCATCGCGGAGGCGAAGCGCCCGCAGGTGGCGGCGACCCTCGGCACGCACTTCTTCCGCGTGTGCACGCGCGGCGACTGCAAGAACGCCGCGGCGGGGCCCGCCAACGGGCGGACGGTCGTACCGGCCGCGACGCAGGCCGATTGCGAGATCTGCGGCGGCTCACGGAACCGTGCCGCGGCGGACAAGATGGTGAGCGCCTTCCGTGCCGTCGGGTGGAATCGGCTGGTCGTCGTCGGCGGGTCGCCCGCGACTCGCGAGGACCTCGCCCGGCACATCGACGGGCGGCTCGAAGTCCGCATGATCGACGGCACCCGGTCGCGCACACTGGCCGATGCCGAGTCCGACGTCGCGTGGGCGAACCTGGTCCTGATCTGGGCCTCGACCGAACTGGACCACAAGGTGTCCACTCTCTACCGCGGGCCCAAGGTCGTGCCCGCGCGCTCGCGCGGCATCGCCGAACTGTGCTCCACGGCGACGACCGCCGCACGCGGCGGCCGCGCGGCTAACCCCGGTTCAACTCGTCGATGAACGCGTTGGCCTCGGCGATGGCCGCTTCCATCTCGCGCACGAGCGCGGCGACGTCGTCCTGCACCTGCGTGACGGTCCCCTGCAGCGCGGCGACGGCGCGGGCATTCAGGTTGTGCTTGAGGAACAGCACCTGATCGTTGAAGGCGGCGAGCACCGGGGCCATCTTCGACTCGGCGGCCTTCATGGCCCCGACGAGGCGGTCGTACTGCGCGCGGGTCTGGTCCAGTTGCCGCTCGCTGGCCGCGCGCAGCGTGTCGCTCGAGTACTGCCTGAGTTCCTCCCGCCACTCGCGGAACAGCGCCTCGCCGACGCGCTCGACGGCGCGGATGCGGTCGGTGACGGCCGCGGCCTTGGCCTTGCTGCGCTCGTGCTCGCGCGTCAGGCGCGCGTAGCGGGCCTCCAGGTCCTTCACGTCGACGCCGGTCACGGCGATGAACTCGGCCAGCGCGGACTCGAACTGCTGCTTGGCCTCCTCCTGCCCGTCGCGCGCGGCCTTGACCTTGTCGGTCAGTTGCTCGCGCTTGGCGTAGCCGAACTTCTCGGCCAGTTCGATGCGAGTCGATGCGCACCCGCACGCGCCGGCCGCGAAGGCGACGCACGCACCAAGCACGACGGGTCGGAGGGCGGCTTTGAACAGGTTGGTTGCGTTCATGGTCGGTTTCGCTCCCGTACGGATGCGCAGGCCCGCTGGGCGGTCAGACGCTCCCGGCACGGGCGCGCCTCTTTCACCCCTCCGCCTTCAGGCACCGGAACACCCACGCGGGGGGCGTGTTTCCCGCCACCAGCCGGTCCGACTCGATGGGGCCGATGTGTTCCGAGACGCGCCGGCGCATCTCCCGCCCCGCAACGAGCGCGCGCGGCCAGTACGTCACCTGCGCGAACACGCCCCCCGGAGCGAGCAGCCCCGCCGCGCCGGCCAGCATGCGCTCCTGCACGGCCTCGGGCAGCGAACGCAGCGGCAGCGCGCTGAAGACGGCGTCGAGCCGCGGCATGCCGCGCATGCGGCAGATCGCGCCGACGTCCGCGGCGTCGCCCTCGACGACGTCGAGGTCGGGCCAGTGGGCGCGGAACTCGGCGGCCAGCGCGGGGCTTCGTTCGACGGCGAGGAACCGGCAGCCCTTCGGCAGCGCCCCGCTCAGCACGCCGCTGAGCGCGCCCGTGCCCGCGCCCAGCTCGACGACGGCGCGCCAGCCGCTGGTGTCGAGCCCGCGGAGCATCGCGCGGGCGACCGCGGGCGAGCAGGGGAACGCGGTGCCCAGTTCGCGCGGCGACCTGAGGAACTCGCGCACGAACGCCCACCGGCTCCGCCCGCGCCGCTTGCCCGGCGCCGAAGCGACGCGGCTCGACCTGCTCGTGGTTCTTCGGGCCATACCAACGCAAGTCTACGTTCCGCATGGGCCGGGTTCACTCGCTGGCCTCGGATCGTTCATCCCGAACGGCCACCGTCCGCAGCGGCACGCGACACCTGATACCATGTCCACGCATTCGCACGCCCGGCGGCTCGCACGCGGGTGTCTCTCGTGCGTCCGTCGTGGAGGTTGATACATGAACAGGATCGCGTGGTTGTCGGTGCTCGGCGCGGCGATGGTCTGCGCAGGGTGCGAAGAGAAATCGAACACGCCCCCCAAGGTGCCGACCGGGAGCGGCGGCGCGCCCAGCGGCTTGGCGGAGAAGGCCGCGGGCGCGATCGAAGGCGCCAAGGAAAGGGCCGAGGAGGCGTTCACCAGACTGCGCAACGACGCCGTCGCCGCTCTCGAGCCGCGCATGGCCGAGGCGCGCACGCAGGTGGGCAAACTCAAGGAGAAGGTCGCCGGCCTTCCCGCGGCGGTCAAGCCCACCGTGGAATCGGGGATGAAGGAAGTCGAGAAGCAGTTGGGCGCGGCCGAGGAGCAGTTCGACAAACTGAAGGCCGCGGGGGCGGAGGCTTGGGAATCGATCTCCAGGGACCTCGGCGTCACGATCGACAGACTGACCGCTTCCATCAAGGACCTGTCCGGCAAGATGCCCGGCTGACCGCCGCGGCACCGTCGCACACTTCATTCACCTTCCGGAGACAAGCACATGCCTTTCATCAAGGAGTTCCGCGAGTTCGCGCTCCGCGGCAACGTCATGGACATGGCCGTCGGTGTGATCATCGGCGGCGCGTTCGGCACGATCATCAACTCGATGATCAACGACATCCTGATGCCGATCGTCGGCATCGCCGGCAAGGCCGACTTCTCGAACCTCTACTTCGGCCTCACCGAGTCCGCGCGCGAGAAGATCGAGGCGGCGACGGCCGCGGCCAACGGCATCGCGCCGACGCTGGCCGACGCGCGGGCGATGGGCCCGGTGCTGGCCTACGGCAACTTCATCACCGTCGCGCTCAACTTCGTCATCCTGGCGTTCTGCATCTTCCTGATGGTCAAGGCGATGAACACGGCGCGCAAGCGCTTCGAGCAGGAGAAGCCGCCCGCCGCGCCACCCGGCCCCACCAAGGACCAGCAACTGCTGACCGAGATCCGCGACCTGCTGGCGCAGCGGCGCTGACTCCATGTCAGGGCGTGCCACCGACCGCCGCCCGGCGCGGTCGGTGCTTTCACGTTCCCGGTCTCCATCGTGCCACCGACCGCCCGGCGCGGTCGGTGCGCATCCCCCTTATACCTTCACCCGGCGCCGCCCAGCGCGATCACCGACGCCAGCGCGTGTGTCTCGGTGTGGCTGAGCGAGACGACCCACGACGTGGCGCCGAGCGTGGCGGCGGCGTCGGCCGCCGCCCCTCGCAACGCGATTCGGGGTGCGCCGCTGGGCGCGTTCACCACCTCGATGTCCGTCCAGGCGATGCCGCCGGTCAGCCCCGTGCCCAGCGCCTTGAGCACGGCCTCCTTGGCCGCAAAGCGTGCCGCAAGGTGCTCGACGCGCCGGCGCGAGTCGGCCTTGTATGCCTGCTCGGCGGGCGTGAAGCAGCGGTCGAGAAATCGCTGGCCGTGCTCGTCGAGCATCGCGCCGATGCGTTCGACTTCGACGAGATCGGCGCCATGACCCACAACATGCATGAGCGATGATAATCTCGCGATGACAGGCCGGCGGGACGCCTGTCCCACGCGAGGCGCCGCGGGCGGGCTACTTCTTGGCCGCGGACCTGCGCGGGCTCTTCGCGACGGTCCTGCTCTTTGTCCGCCCCGCGGCGACGGGCGCGGACTTGGCCGGGCCGCCCGCCTCGGCGGCGCGCTCGGCCTTGGGTTCGGGCTTGCCGTTGGCCGTTGTCTCCGCCGGTTTCGTCGCGCCGTTGCCGGTCCCGCCGGACTCCGCCGTGCCGGTCGGCTTGCTCTCGGCCTCCGCGGCCTTCTTGTACGACTCGGAGCGGTAGTCGGTCTGGTAGAAGCCCGAGCCCTTGAAGATCAGCGCGGCGCCTGTCCCGATGAGCCGCTCCAGCGCGGCTATGCCGCACTCCGGGCATTTCTTCAGCGGCGCGGCCTTGATCGACTGGAACTCGTCGAACCTGTGCCCGCACGACCTGCAGGCGTACTCGTACGTCGGCATCGCTGTTCACTCCGCCTTGGGCGCCACGCCCACCTTGGCCGATCGGATCACGCGGTCGCCGAGCATGTAGCCGGGCTGCATCGTCACGCTCACGCGCCCGGGCTGCACGCCCTCGGCCGCGAGTTGGGCGATCGCCGAGTGCCGGTTGGGGTCGAACTCGTCGTTGGGCTGTGGGTTGATCAACCTCACGCCGTGGGTCTCCAGCGCGCGGATCAACTCGGCGCGGATGACCTTCACGCCCTCGAGGATCTTCATCGCCGCCTCGTCGGTCGGCTTCTGCGAGAGCGCCAGGTCGAAGTGATCGAGCACGGGCAGGATGCTGCCCAGCACGCTCGTCACGCCCTGCCGGTGGGCCTCGGCCTCGTTGCTCGCCGCGCGACGCTGGAAGTTCTGGTAGTCGGCCAGCGCGCGCTGGTAGTCGGACGTGGCCTGCTTCCAGTTGACGATCGCCTCGTCGCGCTCGGCGGTGATCTGGTCGATCAGGTCCGCGGTCGCGTCCGGGTCGCCCTCGGCCGGCGGCTCACCCCCGCCGCTCCCGCACGAGCCGCCGCCGCAGCAACCCCCCGCGTGGGCCCCGTTCGCGGCGTGCGGGTCGCGCTCGTCGCGGGCCTTGTGCTCGTCGTGCTGCTTTCGTGCAAACATCGTGACCTCGCTTCCCTGTTTCGATGCTGAGTCGGTGATGCTTCAAACCGCGTGCCAGAGGCGGACCTCGCCACAAAGTGCACAGAGGGCACGGAGACGATCAAGGTTCGAGACGGACCGGTACGACAGATCCGATGATCGATTCGAGACTGGTTCGGATTCCACAGCCCTCCCGTTGTTCTCCACGCGCTCTCCGTGTCCTCCGCGGTTGAGTCTCCCTATGCGTCCTTCCGCAACGCGTCCTTCATCTTCCTCCAGAAGCCCTGGCTCTCGGGCAGGACGTCGTGGTTCTCCGTCGCGGCGAACTCGCGGAGCAGTTTCTCCTGCTGCGCGGTCAGTTTCTTGGGGATCTCGATCTTGACGACCACGATCAGGTCGCCGCGCCGGCCGGTGCGCAGGCTGGGCAGGCCCGCCTCGGGCACGCGCAGCAGCGCGCCGTGCTGCGTGCCCCGCGCGATCGTCAGTTTCTGCTTGCCGTCCAGCGTCGTCACCTCGACCTCGGCCCCCAGCGCGGCCTGCGTGAAGCCGATGGGCATCTCCATCACGAGGTGGTCGCCCTCGCGCCGGAACAGCGGGTGCTCCTGCACCCGCACCACCACGTGCAGATCGCCGCGGAGGCCCTCGCCGCCCGGTGTCGGCGCGGGCTCGCCCTCGCCGCGGATGCGCACCGCCTGACCGTCGGCGATCCCCGGCGGGATGCGGACGCTGAGCGTGCGCTTCTTGGGCTGGCGTCCCTTGCCGCGGCAGGTTTCGCAGAACTCCTTGACAACCTGCCCGCGGCCGCCGCAGGCCGGGCAGTTGGTCACCATGCGGAACATGCCGCCCAGGCCCGACTGCTGCACCCGCCCCTGCCCGTCGCAGGTCTTGCACTTGACCGGCCTGGTGCCGGGCTTGGCGCCGGTGCCGGTGCACCGCTCGCAGAGATCCAGCCGCGTGAACTCGACCTCTTCCTCGCAACCCTTGAGGACGTCCTCGAGCGTGACGTGCACCTCGGTTTCGAGGTCGTAGCCGCGTGCCTGCCCCCCCCTGCCGCCGCCGCCCATGCCGCCAAAGCCGCCGCCGCCGAAGATGTCGCTGAACATCGAGAAGATGTCGGTGACATCCATCCGCGAGAAGTCGTGCTGGGCCGCGCCGCCGCCGCGCAGGCCCTCGTGCCCGAAGCGGTCGTAGCGGGCTCGCTTCTCGGGGTCGGAGAGGACCTCGTACGCCTCGGCGCATTCCTTGAATCGCACCTCGGCCTCGGGGTCGCCGGGGTTGCGGTCCGGGTGATACTTCATCGCCAGCCGGCGGTAGGCGCGTTTGATCTCCTCGCCGTCGGCGGTGCGTTCGACCGAGAGCACTTCGTAGTAGTCGCGCTGGGTGGAGGGCATCGGAAGTTCCCTGAACTCGGCGCTCGGCGCGAGGCACTCGGCACCCGCAACGCGCGGTCTGTTCACTGGCCGCGATTGTGAACCGAGCCCGCCACCTCTCGGCCGCGGGCTCGGAGTGTTCAGAGGATCACGGGCATGACGCCCGCGTGACCATGCTCAGGCCACCGCTCCGGCCACCGCTTCCGCCTCGTCCTTCAACTCGGCGATCAGGCAGTCGGTCGTGAGCATCAGCCCGGCCACGCTCGCGGCGTTCACCAGAGCGGTCTTGGCCACCAGCGCGGGGTCGATGATGCCCATCTTCACCATGTCGCCGTAGGTATCCGTCGCGGCGTTGTAGCCGAACGCGCCCTTGCCCTCCTTGACCTTCTCGACGACCAGGTCGCCGTCGACGCCGGCGTTCTCGGCGATCTGCCAGACGCACGCTTCGACCGCCTTGGCGACGATGTCGTAGCCGAACTTCTCGTCGCCCCTGGCCTTGCTTTGGGCCTTGCGGATAGCGTCCTGCGTGCGGAGCAGCGCGACGCCGCCGCCGGGGACGTATCCCTCCTTCGCCGCCGCGCGGGTGGCGTGCAGCGCGTCGTCGACGCGGTCCTTCTTCTCCTTCATCGCGACCTCGGTCGCGCCGCCGACGCGGATGATCGCCACGCCGCCCGTGAGCTTGGCCAGCCGCTCCATCAACTTCTCGCGGTCGTAGTCGCTGGTGGACTTGTCGTGCTGGGCCTTGATCTGCTCGGCCCGCGCCTCGATGTCCTTCTTCTTGCCCGCGCCCTCGATGATGGTCGTGTTGTCCTTGTCGACCGTGACCTTCTTGGCCCTGCCGAGTTCGGAGAGTTCGATCGACTCCAGCGAGCGGCCGAGGTCCTCGGAGAAGAACGTGCCGCCGGTCAGCACGGCGATGTCGCCGAGCATGGCCTTGCGCCGGTCGCCGAAGCCCGGCGCCTTGACCGCGCACACGCGCAGCGTGCCGCGGAGACGGTTCACCACCAGCGCGGCCAGCGCCTCGTTCTCGACCTCCTCGGCGATGATCAGCAGCGGCTGGTTTGCCACCGCGACCTTGTTCAGCAGCGGCAGCAGGTCCGTCAGGTTGCCGATCTTCTTCTCGTGGATGAGGATCAGCGCGTTCTCAAGCACGCACTCGGCGGTCTTGGGGTCGGTCATGAAGTACGGAGAGATGTAGCCCTTGTCGAACTGCATCCCCTCGACGTACTCCAGCGTCGTCTCGGCGCTCTTGCCCTCCTCGACCTCGACCACGCCCTCGGCGCCGACCTTGTCGATCGCGGTCGCGATCTTCTCGCCGATCTCCGCGTCGTGGTTGGCCGAGACGGTCGCGATCTTCTTGTAGTCCTCGAAACCCTTGCACTTGACCGCCATCTCGTCGATCGCCGCCGCCGCGGCCTCCGCGGCCGCGTTGATGCCGCGCTGGACCTGCACCGGGTTGGCCCCGCTGGAGACGATCCGCAGCCCCTCGTTGAAGATCGCCTCGGCCAGCACGGTCGCGGCGGTGGTGCCGTCGCCGGCGATGTCGGCCGTCTTCTTGGCCACCTCGTTGACCATCTTGGCGCCCATCGATTCGAACGCGCCCGGGAGCGTGATCTCGCGCGAGACCGAGACGCCGTCCTTGGTCACCGCCGGAGCCCCGTAGGACTTCTGCAGGATGACGTTCCGCCCCGTCGGGCCCATTGTCACTTTGACAGCCCGCGCCAGGGCCGCGACACCCTTTTTCATCTCGATCAGAGCCTGGTCGTCGAACATGATCTGCTTGGTGGCCATGAGTTTCCCTCTGTTCGGTGATCGTTTGAGGTGGCACAGGTGCAAAGCCTGTGCCGCCGGATGGCCGGGCATGAGAGCGGCCAGACCGTCAAAGTGGCAGTCCGGCTCTGGGTACGTCGCCACTTCGTGGCGACAGCCCGCGGCCCTACCAGTTCAGATCCGCCTCGTACCCCGCCGCGACCAGCGCGTCCCCCGCCTCCTCCCTGAACCATCGCCGGAAGTCGTCGGTCGCGTAGTTCTTCCAGTCGCCGACCTTGCCCGAGCGGTAGAACCACATGGGGTTGGTCCGCGCAAAGCCGGGGGCGGTCTTGGTCTGGGCCGTGGGCTCGGCCGCGGCGTCGGGATCAACCCCGAGGAACTCGTACATCCGCCGCTGCTCGGCGCGGGTCTCGGCGATGCAGCGCTCGTAGCGCAGCGGGCAGATGGTCGTGCCGGGGAACTCGCCGGCCTCGATCCGGCGGGTCATCTCGAGGTCGGCCATCACCACGTCGCGCCACCCGCGCGCCGCGGCACGCACCCACGACTCGACGCTGAACAGTTCGTGCGGGTTGCGCGAGAAGAACTCCGGGTCGGCGTGGAAGCGCTCGGTCAGCGCGGCCATGTTCGTGCGGTGCGGCTCGCCGATCAGGAACCTGAGGCGCAACTGGTGGAACGTCCAACTCGTCACCACGTCGCGGCCGTCGCGGACGATGTTGAAGTGCGGGCAGCCCGGCACCGTGATGTACAGGTTCTCCGAGGTGTGGTCGCCGATCCACTGCGCCTCGGGCTTGTAGCGCGCCAGCGCCAGCGTGTAGTCGCGCGCGAGGCGCTCGAAGAGCGCGTCGAGCACCGCGGGCATGTGGTCGCGCGAACTGGTGAGCCACGACGAACGCTTGGCCTCCGCCACCGCGCGCGACAGGAGTTTCAGCGGCCCCTCGCTCTGCGTGTTGATGTCCGGGTGCAGGTTCATCAGGTTGCGCATCCACGTCGTGCCGGAGCGCATGTGCCCGCTGATGAAGAACATCCTGTACGGACGGCCGTCGGGCGTGTGCGTCGCGATGTTCATGCCGCGCCCTGCCGAGCCGCCCGCTTGTCCGCCGCGGCGGGCGCGGACGGCGCACGCTCGTACCCCGCGGCGAGCAGTTCGTCGCCGATCTCGCTCTCGATGATCGCGACGGCGCGGTCGTCCAGATAGTTCTGCCAGTCCCCCACCACGCCCTTGCGGAAGAAACTCCGACGGTTCTCCTTCTCGAACCCCGGCAGCGTCTTCGTCTCGGCGCTGGGCCGTTCGGCGCGATCGGGATCGAGCGACAGGAACTCGTAGAGCCTTCGGCGCTGGTGCTCGAGGTCGGCGTGCAGTTCCTCGTAGCGCACCTCGAGCACGCTTGTCCCCTCGGCCCGCAGCAGCGGCAGGTTCTGCCGCGACAGACGCGAGATGTCCGCCCACTGCCGCGCGTGGAAGCGCAGCCACGACTCGTCCCCCAGCCACCCTTCCAGCGGGTCGAATCCCTCCGGATCGGCCTTGAACTTCGCGTTGATCACCGCCGCCTTGGCGCGGAAGGGGTCGGCCATCAGGTTCGGATCCTTCAGCCGAAGGTGATGGAACGACCACGAGACCAGCACATCCCGCGGGTCGCGCACGATGTAGATCTGCGGCGCACCGCGGAT
>CALKJW010000047.1 GCA_937995595.1 uncultured Phycisphaerales bacterium
GGCGTTCAAGGCGGTGGAGATCGGTCTGGGCAAGGAGTGCGCGCTGCGGCCGGGCTCGAAGGTGCACGACCCCATCCGCTTCGACCTGTCGAAGGTGAACACGCCCTCGCTCGGCTTTGTGCGCGACACCAACAACGCCGGAGGCACCGAGGGCGGCATGAGCAACGGCGCGCCGGTCGTCGTTCGCGGCACGATGAAGCCGATCTCCACGCTCCTGCGCGGCATGCCGAGCGTCGATCTGAACACCAAGCAGCCCGCCACCAGCGCGTATGAACGATCGGATATCTGTGCGGTTTCCGCCGCGAGCGTGGTGATGGAAAATGTTGTTGCCTTCGAGATTGCCCGCGCAATGCTGGAGAAGTTCGGTGGAGATTCGGTGGAGGAGACCCGCGGCAACTATGAGCGGTTCATGATGCTGGCCCGGATGCTGCCGCTGCCGAGCGACCCGCGCCGGACGCTGGCATAGAAGAAGCCCCCAAGGGCCGGTGCAAGAGCGGGTGGCCGGTTCCGAAGAATCGCTCGGGACCCATCGAAAGGACAGGCCAATGTCAGGGCAGACCGAGTCGGTGCACGGGGCAAGCGGCGGCAAGTCGTGCGGCGGAGGGCGGTCGTGCTGCGGGTGCGGCTCATCGGCCGGCAAACTCGCCGCGCTGACGCTGTTCGCGTGGATGATCCACGTGCCGATGCTCGTGCTGGCCGTGCCGCGGTTTGTCGCGCACCTTGCCGACTACGGCGTTGCGCTACCCGCGGTCACGCTCGCGGTCGTCGACTGGTCGGCGTGGATGCGGCAGGAAGTGTTCGCGACCAAACTCACCGGCGGCATGGTGTACGCGGCGGTCGTGCTGGGCCTGACGGCGGTGGCGTACGCGCTGGCCAAGGCTGGCGGCGGTTTCGGGCGCGTGCTGGTGACGCTGGTCGCGATCACTGGCGGCGCATTGGCCTGTGGCCAGGCCGCGAGCGTGATCGTGCCGATGGTGCAGGCGCAGCAAGCGATCGGCAACGCCGCGCCGTGAGGCGGGCGAATCGTTTGATGCAAGTCAATCGAGGTTGATGGGTGTCCCGGTGTCGATGGCGATGCGCTGAAGTGCATCGCGAAGCCGGGCCACTTGGCGTTCGAGTGCTGCGAGGCGCGCGGCGAGATCGGGCGAGGGGGCGGGGGCCGCGCGATCGGTTGATGCGGGCGGGCGCGTAAGGGTCCCGGGCGCGTGGACAGCGCGCTCGTCAAGCGAGTGCAGATCGGGGCAGATGAGCTGCGCGAAGCGGCGGGCGTGGCCACCGGGCAGTTCGCGCACCATGGGCTCCTCGCGCTGCATGAGCGAGTTCAGCACGCCCAGCAGCGCATCGAGCGACTCGATCGGGTGCATGCGCGAGGCGTTGGAGCGGAGTTCGCCGGCGGATTGCGGGCCGCGAAGCATGAGTTCGGCGAGCACGACGAGCGCGGGCGTCTCGATGTTGAAGGTTTCGCGGGCGACGTGGCGGAACTTGGCGACGCGGCTGCCCGAGAGCATCACCTCGCGCACCAGCCCCTTGGCGCGGAGCGATTCGACCGCGTCGAACACGCGCTCCTCGTCGAGGTCGGTCACGGGCATGCGGCAGTTCTTCTGGTTGCAGCCGACGGTCAGCGCGTTGAGCGACAGCGGGTACTGCTGCGGGGTCGTCAGCGCCTTCTCGATCAGCACGCCCAGCACGCGGCATTCGTCGGGCTTGAGTGTGAGCATCGCGCCAGTGTACCGGCGCGACGGCGCGCCGAGGTTGACAGCACGCCGGCGCTCCGGGCATACTGCCGGGCATGAGCGAGCAGGCCCGGTATTTCATCATCCTCGCCGACGGGCGGAGGTTCGGGCCTGCCGCTCTCGACACCGTCGCGCAGTGGGCGCGCGAGGGGCGCGTGCCGCGCGACGCGGTGCTGCAGGCCGACGACCCGGACTCGCCGCCGCGCTCGGTGCTCGCGGTGCCGATGCTGGCCTCGATCATCGGCGCGCCGCCGACCGTTTCGGGCCCGTTCGCCGCGCCCGCGGACAGTGTGCTCTCGACGATCATCCCCTACAGGAACAGCGCCGCGCTCACGGCGTACTACCTCGGCGTGATCGCGCTCATCCCGTTCCTCGGTCTGTTCGCCGCGCCGTTCGCGATCGGCTTCGGCGTCTTCGGCATCCGGGCGTACCACCGCGACCCGCGCTGCAGGGGCGTCGTGCACGCGTGGGTGGGCATCGCGCTGGGCCTGCTCTCGGTGGTGATCGCCGCCCTGATTCTGCTGGTCGTTGTTCCCTACCTGTGATGAGCCGTGCCGGGCTGCGGGGCGGTGAAGTGTGAAGCTCTGGGTTCTGCCAATCGCGGTGCTGGTTCTGGTCACGGCCATCGTCGCGGCGTTCGCGCTGCTCGATCCCGGCGCGGCGTTCGTCGTGGTGGCCGTGCTGTTCGTGTGCGGCATCGGGGCCGCTCCTGTGGTTTTCGCCGTGTTGTCTCGCCGACGCGAAAGCGGCCCAAGAGATCCGAACGAAGAGCGAACGCCCGGTTTGTAAGGTCAACCGCTCGGGTTCTGTGCCTGCGGGGACGGTTGGTGGCAGCGGGCGCGAACACCACGGCGCGGCTTGTCCACCCCGCGGGTCGCGCTATACTCGTGACCCTGCCCGGGCGGCTGTGTGCCGCGCCGGGCGACATCGAGAACCGTCAGCACCACCAATCCCGCGGCACGCCATTGGCCGGCGGCCGCGTACCTCGCCCGGCGCGAGGGGGAAGGTGGGAGGTGGAGATCATCATGGCCAAGAAAGAAGTCACCAAGGTATTCAAGGTCCAGGCCCCGGGCGGGAAGGCGACCCCTGCGCCGCCGCTTGGCCCGATCCTCGGCGGCGCGGGCGTCAACCCCGGCCAGTTCATCCAGCAGTTCAACGCCGCGACCGCCAAGTTCAACGGCAAGATCGTCGTCGCGGTGGTGACGGCGTACTCGGACCGCTCGTTCACGTTCGAACTCAAGTCCTCTCCCGCGGCGGAACTGATCAAGGAAGCCGCGAAGATCGAGAAGGGCGCGGGCGTTCCGAACAAGGACAAGGTCGGCAAGGTCACCAAGTCGCAGGTGAAGAAGATCGCCGAGGAGAAGTTCGCGGACCTCGGCGCGGCGACGATCGAGGCCGCGATGCGCACCATCGAGGGCACGTGCCGCCAGATGGGCGTCACGGTGGTGGAGGGCTGAACCCATGGCGACCAAGTTGTCCAAGCGGCACAAGGCGAACCTGGCCGTGGCTCCCAAGGAGCCGCTGGAGCCGGCGCAGGCGTGCGAAGCGGTGAAGAAGTACAAGGGCCCGAAGTTCGACCAGACGGTGAACGTGGTGATGCACCTTGGAATCGACCCGGCTCAGGCCGATCAGGCCATCCGCGGGTCGGTCTCGCTGCCCAAGGGCATCGGCAAGGCCAAGCGCGTCATCGCGTTCTGCCGCGAGGACCAGGCCAAGGCGGCGCGCGAGAACGGCGCGATCGAGGCCGGGGCGGACGATCTGGTGGCCAAGGTCGAGGGCGGCTGGATGGACTTCGACGTGGCCGTCGCCTCGCCGGACATGATGCGCATCGTGTCCAAGCTCGGCAAGGTGCTGGGCCCCAAGGGCCTGATGCCCTCGCCCAAGAGCGGCACCGTGACCCCCGACGTCCCCAAGGCCGTCAAGGAGTACGCCGCGGGCAAGGTCGAGTACCGCAACGACAAGAGCGGCAACGTGCACGCGGTGATCGGGAAGATGAGTTTCTCCGCGGCGGACCTCGCGGCGAACCTGGAGCACTTCATCGGGCACATCGAGCGGTCGCGTCCCAACACGGCCAAGGGCGTGTTCATCAAGAAGTGCGTGATCAGCGGGTGCATGACCCCCGGCGTTCCGGTGAAGATCGTTTCCGCGGTGGCGCCGGCCTGAGGTGCCGACGGGAGTTGAGCCATGTCCAAGACCATCAAGTCCATGATCATCAGCGAGTACCGCGAGCGCCTCGGCGGGTTCGAGGACGCGGCGCTGATCAGCATCCGCGGCGTGTCGAGCAACGACACCAACAAGATCCGCCGGAAACTGCGCGAGAAGAAGATCAAGATCGCGGTCGTCCGCAACGCGCTGGCCCGCAAGGTGTTCGAGAACACCGGGCTGTCCGCGCTCGAGTCGCTGCTGACCGGCTCGTCGGCGATCGCCTACGGCGGGCAGTCGGTCGTGCAGGTGGCGCGCGAGGTCGTCGCCCTGCTCGAGGAGTTCCCGGGCATCGAACTCAAGGGCGCGGTGCTCGACGGCACGCTGTTCAAGGGCAAGGAGGGCGTCAAGGAACTGTCGAGGTTCCCGACGCGCGAGGAGGCCCTGGGCCAGACCGTCACGCTCATCCTCGCCCCCGCCGGCAAACTCGTGTCCCAGATCAAGGGCCCGGGCTCGGCGCTGGCGAGCATCGTCAAGTCCATCGAAGAGAAACTGGAGAAGGGCGAGACCATCGCCCGCAAGGCCGGCTGATCCGCTCAATCGACTCTGCGACCGACTGGCCCCTCGGGGTTAAACGCCGGAAACGGTCCGGCGCCTCTCGGACGAGATACTCGGAACGCTTTCAAGGAAGTGCACGATGTCCACGATTCAGGAACTGGGTGACAAACTCGCGGCGCTCTCGCTCAAGGACGCCGTCGAACTCGGCAAGTACCTCAAGGACACCTACGGCATCGAGCCCGCGGCGGGCGGCGCGGTCGTGATGGCCGCGGCGGGCGGCGGCGGCGGCGGCGCGGCCAAGGCCGAGGAGAAGACCTCGTTCGACGTGATCCTCAAGGCCGTCGACGCGGCGAAGAAGATCGCCGTCATCAAGGTCGTCCGCGAGATCACCGGCCTGGGCCTGGCCGAGGCCAAGGCCTTTGCCGACAACCCCGGCAAGCCGCTCAAGCAGGGCGTGTCGAAGGAAGAGGCCGACAAGATCGCCAAGCAGGTCACCGAGGCCGGCGGCACGGTCGAACTGGCCTGATCCGGCGCACGGCCCGTCAACGCAGGACCCCACGGCCCCCCGGGTTCAACTCCCGGGGGGCCTTTTCGTGCCCGCGAGGGGCGCGAGCCGGTCCGGACCCGGCCCCCCGGGGGAGGGGATGCAGTTCCTGCCGGGGGACTTGCCCGTCGCGCAAGGGATGGCTAAACTTGAAGATTCGCGACCAAGCAGCGGGTGCACAGGGACATTGATCGCAGCGGCGTAAACAAAAACTGAAGACGGCTCCCCCGCGGAGCCTGTGGCTATACCAACGATCGCGAGGTCATCGATGGCAGCGACCAACGTGCGCGACTTTTCCAAGCGCGGTGATGCGGCGCCGGTGCCGGTTCTCACGCGCGTCCAGACCGACGCCTACGAGCGCTTCCTGCAGATCAGCAAGGGACCCAACGACCGCGACCCGACGCTCGGGCTCGAGGCGCTGCTGCGCGAGGTCTTCCCGATCGAGAGTTACGACGGGACGATGAAACTCGAGTACCTCTACTACCAGCTCGAGGAGCCGCGCTACACGCCCGACGAGTGCCGCGAACTGCGCCTGACCTACGGCATGCCCTTCCGCGTGGCGGTGCGGATGACCCGCGAGGGCCACCCGGACGTGGCCGAGGAGGAGATCTACCTGGGCGAGTTCCCGATCATGATGGGCGGCGGCGAGTTCATCGTGAACGGCGCCGAGCGCGTGATCGTGAGCCAGCTGCACCGCTCGCCGGGCGTGGACTTCTCGATCGTCTCGGCCGAGGGCGACCGCCCGCTGCACTCCACGCGCATCATCCCCGAGCGCGGCTCGTGGATCGAACTGGAGGTGACCAAGAAGGACGTTCTGGCGATGCGCATCGACCAGAGCACCAAGCTCGCCGCGACGACCTTCCTCCGCTGCCTCGACGAGTCGATCGCCGGCACCGACGCGATCCTCGGGCTGTTCTACGAGGTCAACGAGATCGCGGCCGAGAAGGTGCGCCCCGAGCACTGGGCCGCGGCGAGCATCATCGACACCGAGACGGGCGAGGAACTGGTGCACGTGGGCCGGCAGATCGGCGAGGAAGCCGCGGCGAAGATCGTGGCCTCGAGCCTCAAGAAGGTCCGCGTGATCCAGAACCCGCAGGACCCGCTGATCCTGAACACGGTGGCCGAGGAGCGGCTGGACCTGTTCGAGGCCGAGAACGACTACGAGCGGGCGCTTCTGAAGATCTACTCGAAGCTGCGCCCGGGCAACCCGCCGCAGGTGGACAAGGCCAAGCAGTTGTTCTTCGAGAAGTTCTACGACGACTCGCGCTACCGCCTGGGTCGCGTCGGGCGGTTCCGCATCAACCGGAAGTTCAACCTCAACGTGCCCGAGGACGCGATGTTCATCCGGGCCGAGGACTTCCTGAAGGTCATCACGTACGTGCTGGACCTGCGGTCCAAGCGCATCGACCCCAAGACGGGCCGCCCCGCGGCGCAGGTCGACGACATCGACCACCTGGGCAACCGCCGCCTGCGGACGCTGGACGAACTGGCGGTGGAGGAACTGCGCAAGGGCTTCCTGAAACTCCGCCGCACGGTGCAGGAGCGGATGAGCGTCAAGGACCCGGACGAGATCGCCAAGATCGCGGACCTGGTGAACTCCAAGAGCATCAGCAGCGCGATCGACTTCTTCTTCGGGCGCAGCGAGTTGTCGCAGGTGGTGGACCAGACCAACCCGCTGTCGAGCCTGGTGCACGAACGGCGGCTCTCGGCGCTGGGCCCGGGCGGCCTGAACCGCAAGCGCGCCGGGTTCGAGGTGCGCGACGTGCACATCAGCCACTACGGGCGCATCTGCCCGATCGAGACGCCCGAGGGCACGAACATCGGCCTCATCTCGTCGCTGGGCATCTACGCGAGCATCGACGAGTACGGGTTCATCCGCACGCCGTACCGGGTGGCCAAGGACGGGAAGGCGACCGGCAGGATCGTGGACCTGCGGGCCGACGAGGAGATCAAGGCCGTGCTGGCGCCGGCGGACTCGATCGACCGCGACGGGAGGTTGAAGAAGGGCGCGATCATGGCGCGCGTCGACGGGGAGTTGACGGAGATCGACTCGACGCAGGTCGAGTACGTCGACATCGCGCCCAAGCAGATCGTGGGCGTGTCGGCCGCGCTGATCCCGTTCCTTGAGCACGACGACGCGAACCGCGCGCTGATGGGCTCGAACATGCAGCGGCAGGCGGTGCCGCTGATCAAGGTCGAGCCGCCGATCGTGGCCACGGGGATGGAGAAGGACGTCGGCCTGAACTCGGGCATGATCGTCAAGGCCAAGAACGCGGGCACGGTGACGTACTGCGACGCGCGCCGGATCATCATCGACAACTCCGACGAGTACGTGCTGCGCAAGTTCGCGGGCCTGAACGAGCGGACGTGCCTGAACCAGCGCCCGGTCGTCAAGCCGGGGCAGAAGGTCGCCAAGGGCCAGATCATCGCCGACGGGCCGAGCACGAAGATGGGCGAGCTGTCCATCGGCAAGAACGTGATGGTCGGGTTCAACACCTACGACGGCTCGAACTTCGAGGACGCGATCGTCATCAACGAGAAGATCGTGAAGGACGACGTGTTCACGAGCATCCACATCGACGCGTTCGACGTGGAGATCCGCGAGACCAAGCTCGGCCGCGAGGAGTTCACGCGCGACATCCCGAACGTCAGCGAGAAGATGCTCCGCAACCTCGACGAACAGGGCATCATCCGGCTGGGCGCACGCGTCGGCCCCGGCGACATCCTGGTCGGCAAGGTCAGCCCCAAGAGCAAGAGCGAACTGACGCCCGAGGAGAAACTGCTGCACGCGATCTTCGGTCGCGCCGGCGAGGACGTGAAGAACGACTCGCTGGAGGTGCCCGCGGGCGTCGAGGGCATCGTGATCGGCGCCAAGCGGTTCAGCCGGCGCATGCACCTGACGGCGGACCAGAAGAAGCGCCTCGCGGCCGACATCGAGGCCTACGGCGCGGAGATGGACGCCAGCGCGGTGGCCCTGTTCAAGCAGATGGTCAACGCGATCAACAACATCATCGGCACGCCGATGGTCGACCCCAGCACCCGCCAGAAGGTCGGCGCCAGCGACATCGTCGAGGTCATCCTGGAGCAAATCCAGAACTTCGACCTCAAGTGGATCAAGGGCTCGAAGGAGGCGCGCGAGCAGGCCGAGGTGACCTACCGCCAGTTCTGGCCGCGCATCGAGGCCAACCGCAAGGAGAAGGAACGCAAGATCGGCCACATGAAGCGGGGCGACGAACTGCCCAGCGGCGTGCTGGAGATGGTCAAGGTCTACGTGGCGACCAAGCGGCAGTTGTCGGTGGGCGACAAGATGGCCGGCCGTCACGGCAACAAGGGCGTGATCGCCCGGATCGTGCCCGAGGAGGACATGCCGTTCATGGAGGACGGCACGTCGGTGGACATCCTGCTCAACCCGCTGGGCGTGCCCAGCCGCATGAACGTCGGGCAGATCCTCGAGACGCACCTGGGCTGGGCGGCGCACGTGCTGGGCTTCCAGGCCGTCACGCCCGTATTCGACGGGGCGCTGGAGGAGGAGGTCCACAAGGCCGTCGAGGAGGCCAACGAGCACGTGGCCCGCAAACTCGAGCACTACGAGAAGACGGGCACGTGGCCGCACCCGCGCGAACTGCTGGCGCGCATGCCGCGCGGCGGCAAGATCCAGTTGTACGACGGGCGCACCGGCGAGCCGTTCACGCAGCGCACGACGGTCGGTTTCATGTACATCCTGAAACTGCACCACCTGGTGGACGACAAGATCCACGCGCGCGCGACGGGTCCCTACTCGCTCATCACGCAGCAGCCGCTGGGCGGCAAGGCCCGCACGGGCGGCCAGCGCTTCGGCGAGATGGAGGTGTGGGCGCTGGAGGCGTACGGGGCGTCGTACATCCTGCAGGAACTGCTCACGGTCAAGAGCGACGACGTCGAGGGCCGCACCAAGATCTACGAGAGCATGGTCAAGGGCACGAACAAGCTCGAGGCGGGCATGCCCGTCGCCTTCGACGTTCTGTGCAACGAGATCAAGGGCCTGGGCATGAACATCACGCTGGAGAAGGACTCGAGCGACACGACGAGCCTGCTCTGATTTTCGTGGGAAGGGCCGCCGCGGGCGGCCCCGGGTTGGAGGCCGGTCCGCACGCACGCATGCGCACACGACCCTACATCTTCCGGACGCTCTCGTACATCGCGAGCCACCCGCTCAACCGCGGTCGGCGCGCGGGCGCGATCGGTCGGTTCGTGCGCTGGCAGATGGGCAGCCGCCTGCTGGGCCAGCCCTGCCTGCTGCCGATGGGCGGGGGCGGGGTGCTGGTGGCCCGGCGCGGCGACTCGGGCGCGACGGGCAACTTCTACTGCGGCCTGCACGAGTACCCCGACATGCTGTTCGTCGCGCACGCGCTCCGGGCGGGCGATCTGTTCCTGGACATCGGCTCCAACGTCGGTTCGTACACCGTTCTCGCGGCCCGCGGTCGCGGGGCGCGGGTCGTGGCGTGCGAGCCGGTCCGATCGACCTTCGACCGCCTGCGCCAGAACGTCGGGGTCAACCTGGTGACCGACCTGGTCGACGCGCGGCGGGTCGCGGTCGGCGAGGCCCGCGGCGTGGTGATGATGACCACCGGGCTGGACACGGTGAACCACGTCACGACCGACGCGCGCGAGGGCGCGGCCGAGCGGGTCGAGGTGATCACGCTCGACGACCTGGCGCCCGCCGGCGAGGCGCGGCTGATCAAGATCGACGTGGAGGGGTTCGAACTCAACGTCCTGCGGGGCGGGCGGCGCGTGCTGGGCGAGCCGGGCCTGCTGGGCGTGGTGATCGAACTCAACGGGTCGGGGGCGCGGTACGGGGTGAAGGACGAGGAGGTCGACCGCGAGTTGCGCCGGCACGGGTTCGTGCCCTGCGACTACGACCCCTCGTCGCGCCGGGTGCGCCGGCTGGAGACGTTCAGCACCGCGGGGAACACGATCTACGTCCGGGACGGCGCGGCGCTCGCCGACCGGTTGAGGGAATCCGAGCCGATCGACGTCTTCGGGCGGTCGGTGTAACGCAGGGCACGCACCGCGCGCGGCGGGCCGACCGTCGCGACGCGGACGCAGAGGAAGGAAGCACCGCATGTCAGGTTTTGCTGCCGCCGGCGAGAACGTGTACGACCGGATCAACGACTACAGCGCGGTCAAGATCACGCTGGCGTCGCCCAACGACATCCGCTCGTGGTCCTACGGCGAGGTGAAGAAGCCGGAGACGATCAACTACCGCACGTACCGGCCGGAGAAGGACGGCCTGTTCTGCGAGCGGATCTTCGGGCCCGAGCGCGACTACGAGTGCGCCTGCGGGAAGTACAAGGGGACGAAGTACAAGGGCATCATCTGCGACCGCTGCGGCGTGAAGGTGACGCACTCGCGCGTGCGGCGCAAGCGGATGGGGCACATCAACCTCGCCGCGCCGATCGTCCACATCTGGTTCTTCAAGGCCATGCCCAGCCGTCTGGGCAACCTGCTGGCGATGAAGACCAGCGACCTGGAGAAGGTGATCTACTTCCAGGACTACGTGGTCGTCGACCCGGGCGACACGGACCTGACCTTCAAGCAGGTGCTGACCGAGGACGAGTACCGCGCCGCGTACGAGAAGTACGGCAACGCCTTCAAGGCCAGCATGGGCGCCGACGCGGTGCGTGAACTGCTGGAGCGGACCGACCTGGACAAACTCGCGGCCGAACTGCGCGAGGATCTGAAGAACACCCGCAGCAAGCAGAAGATCAAGGACCTGGCCAAGCGGCTCAAGATCGTCGAGCAGATCCGCGGGTCGGAGAACGACCCGACGTGGCTGGTGATGGACGTGATCCCGGTGATCCCGCCGGACCTGCGCCCGCTGGTGCTGCTGGAGAGCGGCAACTTCGCGACCAGCGACCTGAACGACCTGTACCGGCGCATCATCAACAGGAACAACCGGCTCAAGAAACTCATGGACCTCAACGCGCCCGAGGTCATCATCCGCAACGAGAAGCGGATGCTGCAGCAGGCGGTGGACGCGCTGTTCGACAACAACCGCTGCCGGCGGCCGGTGCTGGGCTCGAGCAACCGCCCGCTCAAGTCGCTGACCGACATGATCAAGGGCAAGCAGGGCCGCTTCCGCGAGAACCTGCTGGGCAAGCGCGTGGACTACTCGGCGCGCTCGGTGATCGTCGTGGGGCCGGAACTCAAGCTCTGGCAGTGCGGCCTGCCCAAGAAGATCGCGCTGGAACTCTACCAGCCGTTCATCATCCGCAAGCTCAAGGAGCACGGGCTGGCCGACACCATCAAGAGCGCCAAGCGCATGCTCGAGCGGCGCGACGCGGAGGTTTGGGACATCCTCGAGGAGGTCATCTACCAGCACCCGGTGCTGCTCAACCGGGCGCCGACGCTGCACCGCATGGGCATCCAGGCCTTCGAGCCGGTGCTGGTCGAGGGCAACGCCATCCGCCTGCACCCGCTGGTGTGCACGGGCTTCAACGCCGACTTCGACGGCGACCAGATGGCGGTGCACCTGCCGCTGTCGGTCGAGGCGCAGGCCGAGGCGCACGTGCTGATGATGAGCGTGCACAACATCTTCGGCCCGGCCAACGGCAAGCCGATGATCTCGCCGTCTCAGGACATCGTGATGGGCGTGTACTTCATCACGGTGATGCCGCCCGACGAGCGGCCCGAGAACGAACTCAAGCGGTTCAAGGACCGGGCCGAGGCGCTGCTGGCCTACGACCAGGGCAAGATCGGCATCCACGAGAAGATCCTGGTGCGGCTCGAGGGCTTCACCGAGATCGTTGAGGGGCAGGGCGACCCGCCCAGGCCGATCAAGGCCGGCAGCCGCGTGGCGACGACCGCCGGGCGCCTGCTGTTCTCCGAGATCCTCGAGCCCGGCATGCCGTACTACAACTGCGCGCTGGGCAAGAAGGGCTGCGCCCGCGTGATCGACGACTGCTACGCCTACCGCGGCCGCCCGGACACCATCGACATCCTCGACCGGCTGAAGGAGATCGGGTTCAAGCAGTCGACGCTGGCCGGGCTGTCGTTCGGCGTGACGGACCTGCGCGTGCCGGGCGACAAGCAGAAACTCATCGACGAGTCGCAGAAGAAGGTCGACCGCGTCGAGAAGAACTACGAGCGCGGCCTGATCACCGAGCGCGAGCGCTACAACCAGTTGCTGGACATCTGGTCGCACTGCCGCGAGGAGGTGACCAAGAAACTCGTCGAGACGCTCAAGAACGACCGGCGCGACGATTCGGGCAACGAACTGCCGACCGACAGCAAGCAGGGCCGGCTGTACCTCAACCCGGTGTACCTGATGTCGGACTCGGGCGCCCGCGGCAACGTGAGCCAGTTGATGCAGTTGGCGGGCATGCGCGGCCTGATGGCCAAGCCCAGCGGCGAGATCATCGAGACGCCGATCCGCGCCAACTTCCGCGAGGGGCTGCACATCCTCGAGTACTTCTCCTCGACGCACGGCGCGCGCAAGGGCCTGGCCGACACCGCGCTCAAGACCGCGGACTCGGGCTACCTCACCCGCAAGCTGTGCGACGTGGCGCAGTCGGTGATCATCTCCGAGTACGACTGCGGCAGCAAGCGCGGCATCGTGAAGCGCGCGACCTACAAGGGCGAGAAGGTCGACGTGCCGCTGCGCGAGCAGATCGTCGGGCGCGTCAGCCGGAACAACATCGTCAACCCCATCACCGACGAGGTGATCGTCCGCGAGAACGAGATGATCACGTTGGAGGCCGCCAAGAAGATCGAGGACCTCAAGATCGAGTCGGTGATGGTCCGCTCGCCGCTGACCAGCGAGAGCCGCACGGGCTGCTCGGTGCTGGACTACGGCATGGACATGTCCACGGGCAGGCTGGTCGAGCCGGGCATGGCGGTGGGCATCATCGCGGCCCAGTCGATCGGCGAGCCGGGCACGCAGTTGACGATGCGCACGTTCCACACCGGCGGCATCGGCAGCCGCGAGATCGTCAACAGCGAGATCCGCTGCTCGACCGGCGGCACGGTGGAACTGCGCGACTGCAACCAGGTGCCGGGCAAGGACGACGACGGCGCCGACGTGCTGGTGGCGCTGAAGCGCAGCGGCGAGATCGCCGTGCTCGACGCCAAGGGGCGCGAACTGGAGAAGCACAAGGTCCCGTACGGCGCGTACATCCTGGTGCAGCCGGGCGAGGAGGTGAAGCGCGGCCAGCAACTGGTCAAGTGGGACCCGCACCGCGTGCCCATCCTGGCCGAGAAGGAGGGCAAGGTCCGCTACGTCGACATCGAGGTCGGCGAGACCGTGCGCGAGGAGGACGCGGGCCAGGGCCGCAAGGCGCTGGTGATGATCGAGCACAAGGGCGAGAAGCACCCGCAGATCACCATCGTCGACGACGCCGGCAACATCCTGGACTTCCACTACCTGCCGGCCAAGGCCCGCATCGAGGTGGAGGACGGCGCGTCGATCAAGGCCGGGCAGATGCTGGCGCGGCAGCCGCGCTCCGCGGCGGGCTCGCAGGACATCGTCGGCGGTCTGCCCCGCGTGACGGAGATCTTCGAGGCCCGCAAGCCCAAGGACCCGGCCGTCATGGCCGAGATCTCGGGCCGGGTCGAGATCCACTCCGACAAGCGCAAGGGCAAGATGACCATCCGCGTGATCTCGGACTCGGGCATCGAGAAGGACCACCACGTCCCGACCGACAAGCACCTGCTGGTGCACGCGGGCGACTACGTGCAGGCGGGCGACGCGCTGACCGAGGGCCCGCTGGTGCCGCACGACATCCTGCGCATCAAGGGCGAGGAAGCGCTGTGGACCTACATGCTCGACGAGGTGCAGAACGTGTACCGCGCTCAGGGCGTGGCGATCAACGACAAGCACATCGAGGTCATCGTGGCCCAGATGCTCCGCAAGGTGCGCGTCGAGAACCCCGGCGACACCGACCTGCTCCCGCACGACGTGGTGGACAAGTTCGAGTTCCGCCGCAAGAACGCCGAGATCGGCGAGATGGTCCGCGTGACCGAGTCGGGCGGGACGGACCTGCCGGTCGACGCGCTGGTGACCAAGGCCGAGTTCAAGGAGGCCAACGCCAGGGCCGAGGCCGCGGGCAAGGACCCGGCCAAGGCCAAGAAGGCCCGCCCCGCGACCGGCCGCACGCTGCTGCTGGGCATCACCAAGGCGTCGCTGCAGAGCGAGTCGTTCCTCTCGGGCGCGTCGTTCCAGGAGACGACCAAGGTCCTCACCGAGGCGTCGCTCCGCGGGGCGATGGACGACCTCATCGGCCTCAAGGAGAACGTGCTGCTGGGCCACCTCATCCCCGCGGGCACGGGCTTCAAGCCCTACCAGGCGATCCGTCCCAAACTGCTCGGCCTGCCCGCGGGCGGCGACGGCGACGAGGAGGTGCGGATGATCGCCGAGGCGGCCCGCGCCGCCGAGGCGCTGGGCGCCAACCGTCACGAGTCGCTGGGCGTGCCCAAGGTCGAGATCGCCGTCGGCGAGCCGACCGCCAACGCCACCAAGTGATCCGTGAACCCGCTCGACCCGTCAAGGGGCCGCCCGCTCGGGCGGCCCTTTTTCGTCGGGCCGTGCGCCGAAGCGGGTCATGATCTGCGCGGCCTGTTCCGGCGAGAGCACCGCGAAGGCCGTCGCGCCGGTCTGGAGCATCAGCCGCACGTACGGCTCGCAGGTGCCGCAGCCGGAACAGCAGCCCGACCAGGCGCGCAGCGCGTCGAAGTCCATGCCCATGGTGCGCGCCAGGCGCAGCAGGTCGGCGAACTCCAGTTCCATGCACACGCAGCGCGTGACGGGCAGTTCCAAGCGCGGCCTCCGTCAGTCGGGGTCGAAGAGGCTGTTGTCGTCGGCCGCGCCGAACCAGCCGATGCCCGCGTCGCGCGGCTCGCCGGGGTAGAAGCCGCTGGCGTGCGAGAACGTCATGCGCTCGGGCGCGACGTGCCCGTCGAGCCACGCGACGTTGGCCGCGCCCGCGCCGCCGCGCGGCGTGCCGTGGCGGAAGTGCGCGCTCGGGTCGGGCCGGAGGCCGGGGAACTCGGGCCAGAACCGCGGCTCGAGAAAGGAGTACTCGATCACGCCGGGCGGTGCGGGGCTGGTCGAGTCGCGCAGCGCGCAGTCGGCAAAGGCGCAGGTCCGCGCGGGGTCGGCGAAGCGCGACCGCGGCATGCCCGAGCGGTCGCTCACCAGCGCCCACTCGCCGCTGACGGCCCGCGCGCGGCGCGCGCCGACGAACGCGGTGTTGTACCCGTACCCGCCCGCGCCGCGCTCGAACCCCGCGCCCGCTTCGCTCAGCCGCGCAAGCGCGGGCGCGAACGCCGGGCACACGCGGACGCCGCCGGGGCCGATGTACCCGCTCAGCGGCCCGCCCTCGCCGGAGAACTGCGCGCCGGCCGATTCGCGCGAACCGAACCACCGCGTGAGGTTGGCCTGACGGTCGGGCATGCCCGGCGCGTACGAGTCGGCGAAGTCCGCCGCGTACAGGTCGTTGGCGATGAGCAACTGCCGGAGGTTCGACAGGCACGCCGAGGCGTGCGCCGCGCGGCGCGACGAGGCGAGCGACGGGAGCAGCAGGCCCAGCAGCAGCGCGACGACGCCGATCACGATCAGCGCTTCGACGAGCGTGAACGCGCGGCGGGTGCGGGTCGTGCGCGGCGCGTGGCTCATGACGCGAACCAGAGCGTGAGGTACGCGAAGATGTCGGCGACGGTCAGGCCCGGCTGGCCGTCGATGTCGGCGCGCGGGTCCGAAGCGAACCACGCGGCGAGGAAGGCGAAGATATCGGCGACGGTGACCGCGCCGTCGCGGTCGAAGTCGGCGGGGTGGAAGGCGGGCCGCACGATCGCCACGGCGTCGATCTCGGCCGACCACTCGCCGACCGGCCCGAGCAGCGCGTGAACCGGGTTGGTGATGCGCACGAAGTGAACGCGGTCGAGGTTGGCCGGCGCGCCGGTCGCGGCGTCGACGGCCCACGCGATGTCGACCGCGTCGCCCCCGCCCGAGCCGGGCGAAACGCCGACGGCCATCGGGTCGTCGGGCACGGTGTAGAAGTCCTCGGGCGCAATCAGCGGGTCGTCCACGATGTTGTTGCCGGTCAGGTCGCCGAGCAGGAGCGTGGGGGTGTGATCGGCATAACCCCAGACGCCCTCGACAGTTGCGCTTGGGCCGTTGGGGTTGTTCAGGATCGCGGCAACGCCGAAGATCTCGGTCGGCAGGTGCGGCGCGGCGGTCTGCCAGACGTGCAGCGGCGGGAAGTTCGGCGTGCCCGGCGGCAGCCACGACGCCAGCGCTGGCCCGAAGGTCGGGTCCGACGTGTCGTTGTCCCAGGTCATCGCGTGCGGCGCGACGGGTGCGACCAGGTGCGAGCCGGGGATCAGGTGCCACGCGTCATCGGCGAGGCCGTTGTTGTTGTCGTCGCGCGAGACTTCGATGATCGCGCACTCGGCGAAGCGGCGGTTCGGGTCGCCGCCGACATAAATTGCATTGCCGAAGATGATCAGGTCAAGGCCCATGGGATTGCGCGGGTCGTCAAGGATCGGCCGGTCGAAGCCCAGCGTGATCGAGCCGCCGAACCCGCCGAGTGTCACAACGCCGCTGTTGTCCGGGCTGATGGTCCCGCCGCCGGTCGGCGGGCCGAGCGCGCGGACCGGGTTGTTGTGCTGAGACTGGTTGACGAACTGCCCCGGGGCGGGGCGGTAGTCCAGCACGCGCGTGGCGAACCACGAATCGCCCGCTGCCGCCGCGGCCGCGCACGAACAGCACGCGACCGCCGCAATGGTCGTCGGGTTGGGGCGTGAGCGGGCGTTCACACGCACCGCCTGCGGCGCGACGCCGCGCAAAGGCCCATCGCCAGGACGACCGCCGCGCCGGGGGCGGGCACGGCGTAGCGGTACGCCGTGCCGTCGGCCAGGACCAGCACCTCCTGCGTGAAGGTGTTGAACGCGACGCCGTAGTAGGCGAAGGGTCCGGCGGGCGAGAGGCGGAGTTCCGCGCTATCGGGCGCGGGGCCGCCGCCGAGCAGCGCGGCCGCGATCGCGTCGGCGTCGATCACAGCGGCGTAGCCGAAGTCGTTGGAGCCCGCGAAGAAGTCGCCGCCTCCGATGAGCATGTGGCCCAGCGAATCGAAGCGCACGGGCGAGGCGCTGAGCGCATCGGCCACCAGCGTGCCGGTGAGAAAATCAACGGGCGAGGCGGCCGCGGCGAGCGCGGCGAGGTCGAACGCGCGGACGTTGCCCGTCGGCGCGCCGCCATCGGCGGTGTTGAACCCGTCGCCGATGAACGCGCGACCGCCGCGGATGGCGACGCCGCCGCTGCCGCCCGCGCCAAGGTCGACAACCTGCATCGCGCTGTGCGCGACGGAATCGACGCGCCACACACCGGGCCCTGTGCCGAAGCCCGTGACGTACATCGTGGTTTCGTCGGCCCACGCACCGTCGAAGTTGGGGGCGGGGGCGAACGTGGTCGGCGTGGTGCTGAGGGGCGAGAGCGCGGACAGGTCGACAAAGTGCACGCGGTTGGCCGCGCCGTTGTCGCCGATGGCCAGCCGCGTGCCGCCGGGGCTGACGGCGACGAACGAGGCCCCGAAGTTGCCGAACGGCCCGGCGAAGATCGAGCCGTCGATGTTGCCCGCGTGCGCATACGACCCGGCGTTCACGGCGGTCTGCACCAGCACGCGGCCATCGGACGCGACGCCGATCAACCGACCATCGGGCAGCACGTCGACGGCGACGGGGTTGAAGTCGCCCGGTGCGCCCGTCGGCAGGGCGTAGGAGCCGACGAGTTGGTAGGGGGGCAGCGAGGCGACCGCGGCGGTGGGCAGCGCGGCCGGCACGAAAACACCCGCCGCGACCAGCGCGGCACGAACAGACGAACGAACAGCCATGCGAAGCACTCTCTTTCCTGCACGCTCCGATTCGCGCGGAGCGGTCCCCGGACCTTGTTGGCCCTCGGCGGGGAAGGAATGCCGGAGAGAGCCGCCGCGGGGACAATGCGGCGATACTCGGCCGGCGCCCCAATCGCGAGGGCGGGCACGAAACACGGCCCAAGGCAGGTCTTCCGGCTTCGGGGCGCCACGGACCTTGCGGTCAGTGGAATCGGGCCCGGCCTTCCCGATCGCCGGTGGCGACCAGTGGCAACTTGGGCCCGCGCAGCCCCGTTACGGCGGCGCGTCCGCGGCGGAATCGGGGGCTGTTCGCACAACCCGCCTCACCGCACTTCCCTTTTCAGCCCGCCCCGAGCGGCGCAAGACCGGATGGGGCGGGCACCATGGGCGGGATCAATGTAGCCGAACCCGTGATGATGTCAAGCACGATAGACCTTGGCCGCCCGAGATCGGTGTTCAGTGCCGTTGCGACGGCATCGCCTGCATCAGTCGGATCATCGCTTCCGCGGCGCGGGCGCGGTGGCTCAGTCGGTTCTTCTCTTCGCTCGGCAGTTCGGCGCCCGTGCGTGCGAAGTCGGGCGCGACGAGGAAGAGCGGGTCGTAGCCGAAGCCGTTTGAGCCGGCGGGCACGCGCGGGGGCGTGCCGATGCGCCCTTCGAACGTGCCGCGGGAGGTGGCGAGGACTCTGCATCTGGTGGGGCAGGCGTCACTTGCAACATGCTTCCAAACCTTCTTTGCGTCCTTCAAGTGAGTCTCTGTGAACTCCTCTGGGAACAGGTCCTGAACCGGCCCCGCCAGCGCCATCACGCACACGAAGCGCGCGGTGCGCCGCTCGGGCGGGACGCCATCGAGTTCGCGCAGCACGCGCGCGTTGTTCGCCGGGTCGCGCTCGGCGCGGCTCTGCCCGGTCTCGCGGCCGTCGGTCGAGTAGTGCGACGAGATCACGCCCGGCCGCGGCGTGCCATCGGGCAGCGCGAGCGCGTCGATCTCGATGCCGGAATCATCGGCCAGGCACACGCGTCCGGTCTGCGCCGCGTACGAAAGCGCCTTGATCGTCGCGTTCTCTTGAAACGTGCTCCCGGTTTCTTCCGGCTCGCGCAGGCCGCCGGGCGGGACGCACTCGGGCGGCAGGTCGTTGAGGCCGATGACGGAAATCCCCGCCGCGGCGAAGATGGCGCGAAGTTCATCGACCTTGTGCGGGTTGGCGGTGGCGAGGACGATCGGCGGCACGGGGTGAGCGTAGGGAACGGGAGATCGGAATGCGGAATGCGGATTGCGGAGCGGGGAGTGTCGTGGAGCGGTCGACCCGGGCCCGGGGATGGGGCGTCGGACGCTCGCCAGAGCGCTTGCCGCACCGGTCCCGCGACCCTCGGAGAGAGAGCCGATCGGGTTCGCTTGTCGCACTCGGCGTTCGGCGCTCTCCACTGCACCACGGGCCATACCATGCCCCATGCCTTCCGATCCGATCCGCGCTCTGGGCCTGTCCGATGACCCGCGGTTTGTCGCGCCGTCGAAACTCGGTGCCAAGGCCGCGGGCGTGCACGACGGCATGGTGGTAACCGAGAACCCGGCGACGGGCGAGGCGCTCGGCGGCGTGCGGCTGGACGACACCGCCGCGCTGAGCCGCGCGATCGCCGAGTCGGTCGAGGCGTTCAGGAAGTGGCGCGAGGTTCCGGCCCCCGCGCGCGGGCAGGTGGTCCGCGCGATCGGCGACGAGTTCCGCCGCGTGAAGGAGCCGCTGGGCGAACTGGTCAGCCTCGAGATGGGCAAGATCCGGGCGGAAGGGCTGGGCGAAGTGCAGGAGACGATCGACATCGCGGACTTTGCCGTCGGCCTCTCGAGGCAGTTGCCGGGGCAGGTCTTCCCCAGCGAGCGGGCCGGGCACCGCATGTTCGAGCAGTGGCTGCCGCTGGGGCCGGTCGGCGTCATCACCGCGTTCAACTTCCCGAACGCGGTGTGGGGCTGGAACGCGATGCTCGCGGCGGTCTGCGGCGACACGACGGTGTGGAAGCCCAGTCTGCTCACGCCGCTGGTGGCGATGGCGACCAACGCCGTGGCCGAGCGCGTCGCGGCGAAGATGGGCCACGCGGGCGTGTTCAAACTGATCATCGGGACCGACGACGCCGTGGGCAGGCCGATGGTGGCGGACCGGCGGCTCCCGCTGATCTCGGCCACGGGCTCGTGCCGCATGGGCCGCGCGGTGGGGCAGGCGGTCGCGGCGCGGCTGGGGCGCTCGCTGCTGGAACTGGGCGGCAACAACGCGGTGATCGTGCACGCCGACGCCGACCAGGAACTCGCGCTGCGTTCGACGGTCTTCGGCGCGGTCGGCACCGCGGGACAGCGCTGCACGACCACGCGCCGGCTGCTGCTGCACGAGTCGATCGCGGAGAAGTTCACGCAGCGGCTGGTGGCGGCGTACGCGCAGGTCGCGGCGCGCATCGGCGACCCGCTCAGGGAAGGCACGCTGATCGGCCCGCTGGCCAGCGCGGCCGCGGTCGAGCAGTTCCTCGCGGCGGTGAAGGCCGCGAAGGAGCAGGGGGGCGAGGTGCTCTTCGGCGGCGAGCGTGCATCACCCGCGGGGCTGCGGGGGCACTTCGTGCAGCCGACGGTGGTCCGCGCTCCCAAGAGCAACAGGCTGCCGATCGCGCTGGAGGAGACCTTCGCGCCGATCCTCTACGTGTTCACGTACAGGGACCTCGACGAGGCGATGGCGATGCACAACGGCGTCGACCAGGGCCTGTCGTCGGCGATCTTCACCGAGTCGATCCGCGTGAGCGAGCGGTTCCTCTCGCCGACCGGGTCGGGCAGCGACTGCGGGATCGCGAACGTGAACGCGGGCACCAGCGGCGCGGAGATCGGCGGGGCGTTCGGCGGCGAGAAGGACACGGGCGGCGGGCGCGAGTCCGGCTCGGACTCGTGGAAGGCGTACATGCGCCGCCAGACGACGACCATCAACTTCGGCGGGAAGTTCGAACTTGCACAGGGGATCCGCTTTGAGTAGCCAACCCAGAACCGCAGACCCGCTCGCAGAGGCCGCGATCGCCGACATCGCGTCGGGCATGATCGTCGGGCTGGGCACGGGCCGGACCGCGTCGCGCGCGATCGTGGCGCTGGCGGAGCGTGTGCGCGAGGAGAAACTGGACATCCGCTGCGTGCCGACGAGCCACGTGACCGAGACGCTGGCGCGCTCGCAGGGCCTGCCGCTGATCGACTTCGCGATGGAGGAGGAGGTCGACTACCTCTTCGACGGGGCCGACGAGGTTGACCCGATGCTGCGGATGATCAAGGGCGCGGGCGGGGCGATGACGCGCGAGCGCATCGTCGCCTACGCCGCCAAGCGGCGCGTGTACATGGTGCAGGAGGCCAAGATGGTGCACCGGCTGGGCCAGCGCGCCTCGCTGCCGGTGGCCGTGCTGGCCTTCGGACTGGCGAGCACGCGCGCCAGCCTGCGCCGGCTCGGGCTCAACGGCGTGGTGCGGCGCACGCTCGACGGCCACCTGTTCCTGACCGACAACGGGTCGCTCATCATCGACGTCACGCTGACCGAGGAACGCGACCTGAACCAACTCGCGGCGGAGATCAACGACATCCCCGGCGTGCTCGACCACGGCCTGTTCCTCGACGAGGCCGACGAGGTGCTGGTCGAGACCAGGTCGGGCGCGATCGAGCGTCTCACACGGCCGATGTCGGAGTGAGGCGCGGCCGCGCGCCGTCGGCGCCGCGCTCAGTCCATCGAGACAAACGGCAGGCGCGAGAGCACCGTCTTGGCGGCGTTGGTGGTCTCGGCCGCGAGGCCCTGGGCCTCGGAACGCATCGGCGCGGCGACGGCGTCGACCAGCCGTGCCGAGCCCGCGGGCCGCATCTCGCCGAACGCGCGGGCCAGCAGCACCGTGGGCGCCTCGGCCGTCTGCGGGGCGGGCGCGGCCTGCCGCGGCGCGGCGTCGGTGAGCGTCGGAGCGGGCGCGGTCGCGTCGCCCTTCCACACCGACGCGCCGACGATCAGGCCCAGCGTGCCCGCGACGAGCGCGACCGCCGCGGCGGCGGCCCAGCGCCACGCGCTGGTCGCGGCGAGCGCGGACTCGGTCCTGGCGCGCGGCGCGCTCGAAACAGCCTCCATCACGCGTGCGCGGAGCGACTCGGGCGCGGGCGCCCACGGCGCGGCGTCGGGCGATCGCAGCAGGGCCTCGACGCGGTCGGTGGCGCGGGCATTGTTCCCCTGGGCGTTCATGGCGTCCTGTCCTTTCGTTGCTCGATCCGTGCAAGTTCCGCCGCGAGCGTTCGACGCGCGCGGAAGAGCATGACCCGGATGTTCACGCGGCTCTTGCCGAGCACGCGAGCGATGTCGTCGATGGCGAGGTCCTCGGCGTAGCGCAGCCAGACGGCGGTGCGCTGGTCGTCGGGGAGCAGCGCGTCGGCGGCCCGCCAGAGGGCGACGGCGCGCGGGTCGGGCCCGTCGGGGAGCGGCGCGGCGCGCGGGTCGGCGGGTTCGACGACGGGCGGTCCGACCTCCGGCAGGCGCCGCGAGCGCGCGTGCGTCGCGGCCAGACGTGTGCCGATCGTGTAGAGCCACGTCGAGAAGCGCATGCCGGGCCGGTAGGTGTGCAGTTTGGTCCACGCGCGGACGAACGTCTCCTGCGCCAGATCGTCGGCGTCGGCCTCGGTGCGGGCGCGCCGGCGGAGGAAGTTGAACAGCCGCGTCGCGTAGCGGCTGACCAGCAGCGAGTAGGCGTCGGCGTTGCCGTCGCGCGCCGCCGCGGCCAGTTCCTCGTCGGTCGGGATGCGGAGCGCGCCGGCCAGCGGCGCGGCCACGCCGGCGCGCTGCGGTGAGTCGGCGATCGCGGAACGGGAGGATGGCACGCCCAGCCGGCTCAGGGTCGGCGCTCCTTGTCTTCCGCGGCGGCGCGCTCACGCGCCCTGACGGCCGAGTCGAGCGCCTCGACCGCCTGCCGCGCGGCGAAGCGGATGTTGACCTGGAGCTGGCGGTCCTGCGGCTCGACGCGGACGGCCGCGAGCGCCGCGCCGATCGGCGCGAGGTCCGGGTTGTTCTTGGTGATCATGCGTCCCAGCGCGAGCAGACCCTGGGCGACCTGGGACATGTTCTGCGCGTCCTCGGCGCTGGCGGTGTGAAACTGCGCGTCGCCGTAGACCTCTCCGGCGCGCTCGCCGAGGTCGAGTTGCACGCCGCCGACCTGACCCAAGAGCGCGCTGGCGTTGGGGTCGGGGTTCTCGCGGATGGTGCGCGGCAACTCGGCCGCGCGGATGAACAGGATCGAGCCCGAGGCGGGCTCGCCCGCCAGCGGCGCGCCCGCGCCGGCCCGGGCGAGGCTGGAGCGGTCGCCCGAAGCGACCTTCACGGCGTCGGTCACGGTGCGCCAGTCGTCGGACATGAACACCACGCGCGCGTCCGGCGTTTCGCCCGCGCGCACGTGCCAGAACTGCGTCTTGCCCTTGTCGTCAAAGGCGAGCAGCGCGTGCCCGTCCACCGACATGCTGCGCGTCGCCGGGTCGGACCGGAGCAGGTCCACCAGGTGCTCGACGGCCGAGGTCGTGCTCGCGACCACCACCGCGTGCTCGGGGTCGTCGTCGGTGTCGTAGATAGTGACGCTCTTGATGTCCTTGAACGGGTCGATGCCCAGGTCGCGCAGGCCCGCGATCCCCTCGAGCCCCAGCCGGCCGCGGTTGTTGACCACGAACTGACCGAGCGAGGAGTTCACCGCCGCCTCGGCGTCGAGGTGGACGTACCACGTCGCGTTCGCGGCGATCCAGTTCTTGTTGACGGGCCCGGCCGCGGCCGCGCCGCCCAGCGCGCCGACGGCGACCGCCGCGAGGATCGTTCGGTTCAGGAGTCGCTGCGTTGTGGCCATCGTGAGTCTCCCGCGTGGGCGTGCCCGCTCGCCCGTGCCGCTTGTACGCGCGGCGGTGGGGGTTGGGTTACGCGGCGGGCCGGGGCGGGGGCTGCGGGGGCCGCCGATACGCCGCGATGGGGATGGCCTGCCGTCCGGATCGCGCCGACCGCGCCGACTTTGAGGCGGCTCTTTGCGGTCTGGCGGCGGCCGGTGTTGCCCGATCCGGGGTCGGCTCGCACGCGTCGCACGTGCCCCGCAGCAGCACGTCCTGCTGGCGGATGCGCGGGCTTGACCGGCGCGGGCCCCGGTCGTCCTTGGGCCTGAGAACCACCTCGGTGTCGTCCATGCACTCCACCTTCCCGCAACTCTCGCACAGAAAGTGCGGGTGTCCAGCGTTGTCGGCGTCGTGCGACGGGATGACCGGCGCGGCGGCGGGGTGGGAGCAGTTCTCGGACGGTCCGCAGTCGCAGGCTCTGGATGCGACGGGCGCGTGGGCCGCGTGGTCGCCGGCCAGGCCGAAGCGGAAGACGCGGTCGCCGGGATCGACCTTGTGGGCGATGCCCGCCTCGACCAGCGCGTTGAGCGTCCGGTAGACGGTGACGCGGTCGGGCTTTGGCCCGCGGTTCGGTCTGGTCCGGCGCGCCCGCGCGAGGCCGTCGATGATCTGGTCGGCGGAGAGCGCTTCGCGTGCCTGGCAGAGCGAGCGCAGAACCCCCAGCCGAACCGGCGTGACACGCAGCCCCGCGGCGCGGAGGAGCGCGCCGTGGTCGCGGTCGTGATCGGCGGGCTTGGAGGACCGGGCCATCGTGATCAATTATGGCACGAGATCGCGCGGACGGCGGGCCTACCTCGTGAGTACGAGCAGAGATCGATCCTCGTCACGATCGAACTCGTCGATGATGGACCGGGCTCCTGCGGGCAGTTCCAGAAGGTCCGCGCTCCGCTGGTCGCCGGTCCTCAGCCAGATGACCTTGGGCGGGTGGCCCCGCGCAATACTCAGGATCTGAAAGTCCTCGCTCTTGGTCAGGATGGTGAAGCCGTACGTCCTTGCGTGCTCCCAGAGGCCATCATCAGGGCTGTTTGTCAGCCCCGCGGCCGAGACGTGGCTCGTACCGGGAAACGCTTCCTGAAGCGGATCGACCAGCTTCCTGGACAGGTGCTGGTCGAGCCGCTGCCTCACGCGGACTTTTTCCATCCGCCGCCCGTGAAGCCCGCCGCAAACTCGAGCGCGGCGTTGATGCCCTCGTCGGTGATCTCGGGGAAATCTTCCTTGATCTCCGCGCGCGTCATCCCCGCCGCCAGCCAGCCGAGCACGTCACCGACGGTGATGCGCATGCCGCGGATGCAGGGCTTGCCGTCGCGATTGCCCGGCTCGATGGTGATGATCGAGCGGTAGTCCACGGCTCGATTGCATCGCGCCCCGCGCGGCGTTCAGCACATCGTCATCCCGCCGTCAACGACGATCGTCTGCCCGGTCAGGTACCCCGCGTCGTCGGACTGCACGTACGCCACCGCCGCGGCGATGTCGTCGGGCGTGCCCAGCCTCTTGACGGCGATCATGTCGCCGATCCTGGCCTTGATGTCGTCGGGCAGGTTCTGGGTCATGTCGGTCTCGACGTACCCCGGCGCGACCACGTTGCACGTGACGCCCTTGGAGCCCAGTTCCCGCGCGATGGTCTTGCTCAGGCCGATCAGTCCCGACTTGGCCGCGGCGTAGTTGGCCTGCCCCGCGTTGCCGACCACCCCCGACGTGCTCGCGATGTTGACGATGCGGCCGAAACGGTTCTTCATCATCGGGCGCGCGGCGGCGCGGATGGCGACGAACGCCGACCTGAGGTTGACGTTGATGACCTCGTCCCACTCCGCGTCGCTCATCCGCAATACGAGGTTGTCGCGCGTGATCCCCGCGTTGTTCACCAGCACGTCGAGCCGCCCGAGTTCGGAGACGACCTCGTCGATCGACCGCGCCAGCGCGGCGGCGTCGCTCACGTCCACCGCCTTGTACGACGCCGACCCGCCCTGGGCGCGGATCTGCTCGGCAAGGTCCGACAGCGGGGCCGCGCTGCGGCTGACCAGCACGACGTGCCGGCCCTGCCGCGCCAGTCGGAGCGAGATCGCCTTGCCGATGCCGCGGCTTGCGCCGGTGACGAACGCCACGCGGCGCGGCTCGTTGGGTGTGCTCATGCGGGGTCTCCGTCGCGGCCTGTCAGTGGTTCACGAGCCGCCGGGGATGTTGACCGGGCCCGAGGGGGTGTTCTTGCGTCCGGGTTCGCGTCCCGGCTCCGAGGACGGGCTGCCGGGGTCCGACGAGCCGGGCGAGCCGCCGCCGGGGAGCGCGCCCGGCAGGTCGCCGAACAGGTCGTCGAACAGCGCTCCGGCGGAGACGGTCGAGTACTGGAACCCCATCAGGCCGATGCCGTCCCAAGCCGAAGCGCGCGGGCGCTCGCCCTCGGCCGCGGGCGCGTTGGAGAACACCCAGTGGTCGCCCGCCTGCGACGCGCCCCAGCCGAGCAGGTACGCGCCGCGCGCGTCCTGAACCGCCAGCAGCACGCCGTGCGTGGCCGAACCGCCCGCCAGCGCGGAAGGGTCCACCGCGGGCATCTCGGGCATCGATCCCGCGACCTTGGCCATCTCCTCCTGCAGTTTCTTCACGAACTCGTCGGGCTTGAGGTTGGAGTACTCCTCGTACTTGCGTCGGGCCTCCTCGATCTGCTCGGGCGAGATCTGCCCGGCCATCTGCCTGGAGATGTACTCGAACACGCCCTCGCCACCGCCCGCGTCCAGACCCTGGCGGATGACCTCCATCATCTGCGACATCGCCGCGCTCATGCTCGCGGCCGCGCCGCCGGCGATTGCGCCGCCGTCGTACGGGCCGGCGTAGACGATGCGCACGGCCTCGATCGGCTGGGTGGACTCGGCCCACGAGCCGTCGTCCACCAGCGAGGCCAGTTGCGTGCCGGCGCGCTGGTCGAGCAGACGCGAGAGTTTGGAGTCGTCGCCGCGTGCTACGGCGTCGGCGATGTCCACGACCGCGCGGGCGAAGGATTCGTCAAAGATCACCACGTCTCCCGCGAACTGCACGCGCGGGTCGGCCCGCATCTGCTGGAGCAGGTCCGGCAGCGAGACCTCCGTCGGCGCCGGGGGCGGGGGCGGCGGGGGCGGCGGGGGTTCTTCCGGCGGCGGGGGCTTGGGGCAGCCGGTGAGGACACTCACGACCAGTAACGCGGCCACGCCGCCCAGAACGCGGCGGAACGCGCCCGTGATGCCGATCGAGTCGTTACGCCGCGCTTGGTTCGTCATGGGTTTCCACCTTGATCGTCTTGTCGATCCGGCGCATCAGGCCCATCAGGGTCTTGCCGGGCGCCAGTTCGTGCCACTGGCCGCGGATGTTGGCCGCCAGCCACCGGCAGCCCTCGTCCCACCGCACGGGCATGGTCAACTGCTCGACCAGCCGCGTGCGGATCGTGTCCTCGATGGTACGCCCCGATTCGGGCGCGGTTTCGTGGCCCTTGCCTGTGACATTCGACGCGACAGGGCACACCGGCGGCTTCATGGGCGTCCGGGCCAGCGCGGCGGCGAGCCGTGCCGCGGCGGGCTCCATGAGCGGCGAGTGGAACGCGCCGGCGACCGGCAGCGGGGCCGCGCGCAGGCCGCGCTGAACGGCGACCTCGACCGCCCGCCTGCACGCCTGGATCGATCCGCTGATCACCACCTGCCCCGGCGCGTTGAAGTTCGCCGCGACCAGCACGTCGGCCCCGCGCGCAAGGTCGCAAACCTCATTGGCCTGGGCTTCGTCCGCGCCGATCAGCGCGACCATGCCCGAGCCGGGCGAGCCGTCCGGGGCCTTGATGGCGTCCGCGGCGTCCTGCATGGCCCGGCCGCGCAGCGCGACCAGTTCCAGTCCCGATTCGAAATCGAACACGCCGGCCAGGTGCAGCGCGGTGTACTCCCCCAGCGAGAGCCCGGCGGTCGCCGCAAGGCCGCACTCGGTCGCCCCGGCCCCCCGCCCGCATCCCCACGCCGCGAGTAGCCCGCGCCAGCAGGCCACCGAACAGACATAGATCGCCGGTTGCGAGACGTCGGTCTGGTTGAGCCGCTCGGCGGGACCGGAGAAGCACAGGGCCGAAAGGGGGGCGCCCAGGCGACCGCCAAGGATGCGGTCGGCCTCGTCGAACACGGCCCGCGCCTCGGCAGAGGCGTCGTACCACGCCTTGCCCATGGCGACAGTCTGCGCCCCCTGCCCCGGACACAGGATGATCCGTTGCGTGCTCATGCGGCGAGTCTACCACGCGGGCGCGGTGCGCAGCGGGCGGACCGGGCGAGGACGGCTTTGGCGTTGACCGCCCGCGCCCGGGCGGGATAAATACACATGGCGACTTCCAACGGCTCTCGTCCGCACAGGGGTTCAAACACAACACGCTCGACGGGTTCGAAGGCGGCGCGGCGGTCGGCGCGCCCGGGTGATGCGGCATCGGACCGCATCGTCGGCGAGGGCATCACGTTCGACGACGTGCTGCTGCTGCCGCGGTACAGCGACGTGATGCCCTCGCAGGCCGACACGTCGACGCGGCTGACCCCGCGCATCCGCTTGAACATCCCGCTGATCTCGGCGCCGATGGACACGGTAACGGAGTCGGCGCTGGCGATCGCGCTGGCGCAGGAGGGCGGGGTGGGGGTGATCCACCGCAACCTGCCGATCGAGGCGCAGGCGCGTGAGGTGAGCAAGGTCAAGCGGTCGGCCAACGGCGTGATCCTCGACCCGATCACCGTCGGCCCGGCCGACACCGTCGGGCACGCGCGGCAACTGATGCGCGAGCACAACGTCTCGGGCTTCCCGGTGACGGAGGACGGGTCCGACGAGTTGCGCTCGCACGGGCGCGTGGTGGGCATCCTGACCAAGCGCGACCTGAAGTTCGTCGAGGACCTGAGCACGCCGGTGCGCGACGTGATGACCTCGACGGGGCTGGTCACCGCCGCGCCGGGCACGACGCTCGAGGAGGCCGAGCGCGTCCTGAACCGCAACAAGGTCGAGAAACTCATCCTCGTCGACAAAAAGGGCCGGCTGGCGGGGATGATCACGCAGCGCGACATCGACCGGCTGAGCCAGTTCCCGCGCGCCAGCCTCGACGCGCGCGGTCGGCTGCGCTGCGGCGCGGCGTGCGGCGTCGACCAGTACGACCGCGTCGAGGCGCTGCTGGCGGCCGAGGCCGACTTCGTTGTCGTCGACACATCGCACGGGCACTCGGAGAACGTGCTGCGCACGGTGCGGACGATCAAGAAGAAGTTCGACGTCGAGGTGATCGCGGGCAACGTCGCGACCGCCGAGGGCGCCGAGGCGCTCGTCCGCGCAGGGGCGGACGCGATCAAGGCCGGCATCGGCCCCGGCTCGATCTGCACCACGCGCGTCGTCACCGGCGTGGGCGTGCCGCAACTGACGGCGATCTTCAACTCCCTCCGCGGCGTGAAGGCCGCGGGGCGCGACGTGGCCGTCATCGCCGATGGCGGCATCCGCATGTCGGGCGACATCGCCAAGGCGATCGGCGCGGGCGCGGCGTGCGTGATGCTCGGCTCGCTCTTCGCCGGGCTCGACGAATCGCCGGGCGAGAGCGTGATCTTCGAGGGCCGGCGCTACAAGTCGTACCGCGGCATGGGCTCGGCGGGCGCGATGGAGGCCGGCTCGGCCGACCGTTACGGCCAGCACAAGGGGGCGGGGAGCGGCGGCGGTGGTGGGGGCGACGCCCGCAACCGCAAGTTCGTTCCCGAGGGCGTCGAGGGCCTGGTACCCTACCGCGGCTCGCTGGCCGAGTTCGTGTACCAACTGGTGGGCGGTCTGCGGGCGAGCATGGGCTACTGCGGCTGCGCGACGATCGACGAGTTCCGCACGCACGCGCGCTTCGTCCGCGTGACCGGGGCCAGCGTCGTCGAGAGCCACCCGCACGACATCCGCATCACCAAGGAGGCGCCCAACTACTCGCACGAGGCGTTGGAATCGCGGCAGAGGTAGGCGTCACTTCCAATCAGTCCCCCGAACGCCGCGCGCGGTGTGCAGGCCGACAAAGAGATCGGTTTGATGGAATGTTATACCGGGTGGGCTCGTGGTCATTTCGCCGAGTTGAAGGCCCGGCTGGAAACGCCTGGCCGACCTGCTCACAGCGTGCCCGTCTGCTGCGGCTGTTGGGACACCGGCGGTCAGCGTCCGAGGGTTTGGCACAAGATTATCTGGAGAAACGAGGCGGCTCATGAATGGTTGAATCGACAAAATTGTCGACTTGTTGGACGGGAATGCCGTGTCCGACTGCATCGGCGGACGCAGTTGTGAGACACAGGATTGACGTGTCTCCAAAGACCAGAAGTCTGGCGCCGCGAATAGCAGGTCGTTGAATAAGAGCGCCTTTCAGAATGAAGAGATCGGCCTGAGGCTGTGCCGATGAACACAGCGGCGGGCAGGACGCCCGCGACCTGTGCACGGAGGCACGAGCATGGCCAAGCCCATCGTCGACGAGGACCTGTGGACGCGGATCGAA
>CALKJW010000048.1 GCA_937995595.1 uncultured Phycisphaerales bacterium
CTTCACCACACGCACTGTCTCCTGATCGTTTGCCTCGCTGATCGGCTGCCCGAACAGCCCGCGTTCACGCTGCTTCTTCGCCATGAACTCCTGTTCGCACGGCACTCCACAACGGATGCGCTATCCTTTGGACAAAGCAAAGGTCACTCAGCGTGTGCTTAGCGGGGTCCGTCACGTCACCTCCCACCCGCAACCTCGCGGCCGCCGAGTCGGGAGACTCGGCGGCTGTCGTGTGCGGGCTGGGCGTCGAGAACGTCGAACGCTGCTCGTCAAGGGCTACCGCTTCGCCGCGGCGGGCTCGACGCCCAGCGCGCGGAGCGTCGAGGCGATCGACGCCTCCTGACGCTGGCGGTACTCCTCGTCGGCGTCGATGATGGGCCGGCCGATGATCGCTTCGAGCCGCGCCTGCGTGAACTCGGGCGGGTTCGGGGCCGTCGCGCGCGTGCCGTACTGGTTCAGGTTCGAGGCGAAGATGCCCGCCGCGCTCACGGGCAGGAAGTCCTCGTAGCGTACGCCCTCGACGTCGACGTAGCCCAGCCGGAGCAGTTCGTGGATGTCACTGGTCGGCATGCGCCCCTTCTCCGCCAGACCCTTGGCGGTCGGCGTGTACTCGCCGAAGGCCAGACCGGCCTTGAGCAGGCCACGGAGCGTCTTGGGGATCGGTTCGTAGAAGCGCGCGTAGGCCGCCTGGAACGCGGCGTGGTCCCTGGCCGGGTCGGGCAGCGTGCTGCGCGCCGCTTCCGCCGCGTCGTTGCAGCGCTGGTAGAGCGCGCGGCCCTGCCCGGTCGCCGCGAAGAAACGCTGCTCGATCTCGCCGAAGCGGGCCGTGTGCGTGGCGCGGAGCGTCGAGCCGTCGGGCTGGCGGAACAGGACCGGCTCGGACAGCGCCTTGTACGCGTCCTGCCGCAGGAAGATCGGCGTCGCGGCGTCGGGTCCCTCGGTGAAGTCCTTGAAGCCCGAGTGATCCAGTTCCGCGAGTTGGTACGGGTGCTTTGCGAACTCGGCGACAAGCCCCTCGACGATCGCGGCGATTTCGCCGGCCCCGGGCGCGGCGCGGCCGAAGCCGGCCACGTCGTGCGCGCTCAGGTGCTTGAAGAGCAGGCGCAGGTAGTCGGCGTCGGCGACGGCGAGCATCTGCGTCAAGGCGCGCGTGGCGCGGTCGCGGAACGCGGCCCTGTCGATCTCGCCGAGGCAGTACTCCATCGCGCCCGTGTACAGGTCCATGCAGAACGTGTTGGGCGTGAGGTGGTTGAGGTGGTGGGCCTCGAAGCAGGCGATGTCCGCGGCGATCTTGAAGCCCGCGTCGCACAGGTGCGTGTAGAGCGCGTGGTCGCGCGCGCCGCCGGTCCACTTGAAGACGCGGTTGACGGCCTCGTCGATCAGGGCGTCGGCGTCGGGCCACGAGAGTCCGCCCTCGCGCTCGCCGCGCTCGATGAGTTCCTTGGCGCGGTCGGTCCAGACGCGCCGCTGGGCGAGCAGGCTCTCGATCCGCGCGCGGGTATCGTCGTCGAAGTACTCGACCAGCAGGAGCGAGGAGAAGACGCGGTGCTCGGGGCGCTGGCTGGAGCGGAAGGCGGTCGCGACAACCGGCTGGCTCTTGGCCCCGACGCGCGACATGTCGTAGAAGTTGTGCGGCTCCATGCCGAACTGCGCGAAGAACCGCGCGACCCAGCGGTACTCCTCCGGCGTGCCGATGCGGATGGCCCCGTGACGCTCGCCGCTGGCGGCCTCGATCATCTCCGCGGACATCGAGAAGCCCGGGTAGGCGCGGCCGAGCAGGTCGCACGCGGCGAGGTTGCACGCGAGGTTGACGGTCAGCGAGCCGCCGTAGAGCGGCACTTCGTCGGCGAAGTTCTGCGACAGCCGCGCGAACAGCCGGTTCTGCATGTCGCGGGGGTCGGCACGTTCGGGGCGGGCGGAGGGGACCTTCGCGGTCGTGGCGGGGGCGGCGGGGTACGTCTTCATGCAGAACAAGGGTTGCCGGGCGCGGCGGGGAGGTCAAACCGGCGGTGCCGGCTGTCTGGGCAGGCCGCGGGTCGTGCGATGGCCCCCATGACGCTCAAAGAGGCCATGGCACAACTCGCCTCGCTCGGCGACGAGAAGCGGCGCATCCACAACACCAAGGCTGGCGCGCACCCGCACACGCGATGGACCGTGAACGCCGCGCTCGCGCAGATCGGGATTCACCATCACAGACTGCGCAGGCGCGCGGTCGCGATCGGCGAGAAACTCGGCGTCTACCGCGAATACCCGGTGTCGAAGGGCTGCACGTCCCCGTTCGCGCCCATCTGGATCGGCGAGATGGTCAGGCGAAGGGGTTGAGCGTTCACCGCTGCCGGTCGCGACGCTCGCCCTTGCGCTCCTGCCGCAGGGCGATCGGCACGTAGCCCACCTCCAGCCCCGGCGGCGGGGTGACGATGAGCGCGGGGTCGAGCGAGGCGAGCGTGCCCGTCGTCGGCGGCGCAAGATAAGTCCTGTCCTTCGTCCACGCGCGGTGGATGAGTTCGACGCGGCGCTGCGCTTCCTCGCGCTCCGCGGCGGTCAGGTCGGCGTTGAGCATCGCGGGCTGGTCGGCGAAGCGGTACCACGCGTACGTCACCGTGCTGCCGTCGCCGAGTGTTGTCTCGAACGGCCCGGCGACGGGGCCCGGCGAGCGGAACGGGCTGTCCGGCGCATCGGGCGTGACGTAGGGCCCTTCCCCGCGTTCGCGCGGCGTCTCGAACGTTCGTCCGTGCAGTCCGGCCTCGTCGGGCACGCTCTCGGGGGCAACCGCCTTCCACCGCGGCTTCCAGCCCTCCGGGCGCTCGATGACGAAGTACTCGGGCAGGCGGACGCGCCGGCCACGATCATCCAGAACCGGGCGTACCAGTTCGGCGTTCCACCGATAACCGTAGGTGATGGGGTCGTGGGCGGTCGGGGTTCCGAAACTCGACCAGTGGATGTCGCGCTTCTCCTCGTCGCGCTGGCCGTCGGGCGCGATCTGCCATGTTGATCCGCCGCCGTCGCGGAAGTGCTGCACGTGGGATGCGGCGGGGTCGATCTCGCCGCTGGGCGCCGGCCCGCCCGCGAACCATCGGCGCACCGGCTCGGTGAGCGCGTCGCGCGTGTACGCGGTCAGGCGGTGCAGCACGACGGTGCGTCCATGTTCGTCGATCGGGAACGACATCGGCGCGGTGCGCGCGAACATCTGCGCCCCGCCTTGTCCGTCCGCGGGCGCGAGCGTGCTCAGCACCGCGGGCACCCACTGCGTCTCCATCTGGAACGCCTTGTTGGGGTCGGACGGGCGGGAGTCGAGCAGCAGGCCGGCGAGTTCGGGCTTCTCGACCGCCGCGGCGGACCAGAAGTACGGCGTGAAGAAGCACAGCGGCCCCTTGAAGTTCGCGGTGTTGAGGAAGAGCGTCCAGCACTGGTCGCCGGTCGGCACGGGCCTGCCGGCGGTCGTGGGCTTGGCGTCGATGATGGGCAGGGGCAGGTATCCGTAGCCGAACAGTTCGCCGCAGGTGCCCTGCGCGATGTTGAGCCCGTCGGGGGGCCAGACGACCCACGGGCTGAGTTGCGCGACGGCGTACTTACCGAGCGGTCGGTCCCAGTCGCGCCCCTTGCCCGCGCCGGGGCCGTTGGCCCAACTGGAGAAGTTGGGCGCGACGCCGCCCATGATGAACTTGGGCGTGGGCGTGGCGAAGCGTGTGTCGCGCCACCAGCCCAGACCGCCCTCGATGTCGGAGTAGAGGCCCTTGGGCGGCTCGCCCTCGAACTGCGCGAACATCCACGTGCCGAACAGGCCGGTCTGGAATCGGCTGCCGGGGTAGCGCTCGAGAAGCGGCCACGCCGCGGCGTAGAGCGAGAAGCCCGCGTTGAAGCGGTCGGGCACGCGCTCCAGCGGCACGAGCATGTAGCCGGCCATCTCGCCGTCGTTGATCTCGGGCGGCCTGGTCGGCGGCGCGCCGGCCCGGCGCGGCGGCTCGACGCCGAGCAGTCCGAGCATGGCCCTGCCGAGCGCGTCGCCGACGAGCAGGTACGTCTCCGCGTTGCCGCACTCGTGGTGCTCGTGCGTGGGGTTGGGCGAGTCCTCGGGCCGGCGCACAAAGTCGCGGGTCGGGACGAAGGCGACGGTGCCCCGGCACTCCGGGCGCGCGGCGGCGGCGGCCTGCGCCTGCCGCAGCCTGCCCCACGCACCGGGCGCCTGCACGCCCGAGCCCCACGGCCCCGTGATCTCGCCGATGACGACCGGCAGGTTCGGCGCGCCGAGGTCGCTGCGCACATCGTTGATGAGATTGACGAGGTTTGATTCGTACTCGGGCACGGCGTGCTCCGGGCCGCAGCCGTCGTTCCAGCCGTGGTACCAGACGAACCCGGCCAGTTCGTACCCCTGCGCCGCGGACCGCGGGAAGTCGCGCCCGAACTCGGCGAGCGCCTCGCGCACCTGCTGGATCATCATGGTGTAGTTCGGTCCGGTCGCGCCGCCCGACGATGGGGGCCTGAAGTCCTCGTAGAGGCTCTTGCCGCCCCACGCGGTCTTGATGATCAGCACCTCGTTGTCGAGCGCATCGCCGACCACGTGACCGAACTGCAACTCGGGGCCGAAGTGGTGCGGCCCCTCGTAGGCGGTAAAACCGACCGTCAACGGCCCGGCGAGCAACCTGCCGCTCCGCGGCCGGAAGCGCACCCACACGTCGTCGCGCACGCGCCACGCGCCGGTCGCGTCGCGCAGGTGCGCAAAGCGGGCGCGCTTCGTGGGGTCGTTCATGATCGCGGCGAGCGTGCCATTGCCGTCGTTGTAGAGCTCGCCCGTCAGGTCGACGACGGCCTGCCCCTCCATGTTGGACTGCCCGGCGAGGATGAAGACCTTGAGCGGCAACGGCTCGGCCGGAGCGCTGCGGGGCGCGAGGACCGCCATGACGACAAGGATGGTTCGAAGTGCCGCGGCGTGCATGGCGTCGACTCCGGCCCGCACTCGTTGTGCGGAAGTCCTTCCCCCTCGCGGAGTGTACAGGAACGCGTTGCGGCACAGGTCGCACGGGCTCCGCCTTCGGCGCAGGCGCAAAGCGGACGCCGATGCAATCGGTCGTTATGGACGGGACTGCGGCGCGGGTCGCGCGGCTCGGGCCAGAGCGTGCTGGCAGACGCTCAGCAGGGCGTCTCGCTTGATCGGCTTTCTCGCGTAGGCGTCGCACCCGGCGGCGAGGCACTTGGCCGCTTCGTCGCTCATGGCGTGCGCGGTGAGCGCGACGATCGGCCGACGCCAGCCGGCGGCGCGGAGCGCGCGGGCGAGCGCGTACCCGTCCATCACAGGCATCTGCATGTCGGTCAGGACGAGGTCGCACCCGGGGTCGTCGGCCACGGGTCCGGAGATCGAACCGTCGGCGGTGAGGGCCGCGAGCAGTGCGGCGCCGTTCTCGAAGATCCGCACGATCGCGCCCGCCGCGGAGAGGTGGTGATCGAGCAGCCGCTGGTTGTCGACGCCGTCCTCGGCGACATAGATCCGAACCCCGTCGAGTGTCCGCTCCTGCGGCGCGGCGAGCGCGGGTCTTTCGGACTCGCCGGCGCGCAGCGAGGACGGCAAGACCATGTCCGATTCGTCGGCGCGGTCGGTGGGCAGGCGGAGCGTGAACGCGCTGCCGCGGCCGGGCTGGCTCTCAACGTCGATGTCGCCGCCGAGCAGTTGGGCGAGGTTGCGGCTGATGCGCAGACCGAGGCCCGTGCCGCCGAACCGCCGCGTCACGCTGGTGTCCGCCTGCCAGAACGCCTGGAACAGGCCGGCGACCTGTTCGGGCCCCATGCCGATGCCGGTGTCCTCGACGCGGAACCGGAGCACGCCGCCGGCGGGCCCGCTCTCCCAACCGACCTTCACGGTCACCCCGCCGCGCTCGGTGAACTTGACGGCGTTGCCGACGAGGTTCACGAGGATCTGCCTGAGACGCACCGGGTCGCTCGTGATCCGGCGTGGGAAGGGTGTCTCGGGCAGGATGGTGAGCGCGACGCCCTTGGCCGTGGCGCGGACCGCCATGAGCGACTCGACGTCCAGCAGCACCGCCGCGACGTCGGTCGGGACGCGTTCGACCTGCATCTGCCCGGCCTCGATCTTGGAGATGTCGAGGATGTCGTTGATGATCGCCAGCAGGTGCTCGCCGTTGCGCTGGATGGTTCGCACGTGCTCGGCGATGACGGCCGGGTCGCTCTCGCCTTCGAGAAGTTCGGCAAAGCCGAGGATGGCGGTCATCGGCGTGCGGATCTCGTGACTCATGTTGGCGAGGAACTCGCTCTTGGCGCGGCTGGCGGCCAGCGCCTCCTCCTTGGCGCGTTCGAGTTCGGCGGTGCGCGCGGCGACGAGCGCGTCGAGCGACTCGTTGAGTTGGCGGAGTTGCTCGTTGCGCTCCCAGAGTTCGCGCGCCTTCTCCTCGAGCAGGCGCTCGGCTTCGTTGCGCGCGGCGCGCTCGCGGTCGAACGATCGACGGCTGACCGTGCTCGGGAGTTCGGCCTGGCTCACCTGGCGGTCTTCCTGATGACAAAGAGGCTGCCGTCGCCGCCGGGTAACTCCTGTCGCGAGACGGTCGTCGGTTCCCCGAAGTGCGCCAGCGCGCCCTCGAGCAGGCCGTGCGCCAGCGCGTCGAATCGTCGGGGAGAGCGGTACTCCAGGGTCATCGTTCGGCCGTCGTCAGAAACGTGGCGCGCAAAGCGCGGCAGTTCCGCGTCCGGGTAGATCTTGCGGACCTCCACGTGGATATAACCGTCGACCGACGCGAGAAACTCGAAGGCCGATGAGGCGTGCGACAAGTACTGGGGGAACGTCGAGGCGAGTTTGTCGAACAGGTGCCTGCCGTAGGCGTGCAGAAGATCGGGCACGGGCACGCCGACGATCCGGCTCAGCGCCCCGACCATCGCCACCAGTTCCTCGTGCGGGTAGGTCCCCGTCGAGGCGTACGCGCCCGCGCGCGGGACGCGCGAATCCTCGATCATGCGGTCCACCACGTCGAGTCCGAACCGGGTCTCGACCATGCTCAGAAACTCCGTGAAGATCATGCCCTTCATGTGCGCCTCCGGGCTCTGGACGCTGGACCGCGCTTCACTTGGTTGCGCGCCATTTCTCCTGCAAGTTCACGGACACGATACAACCGAGCATCTTACACGTTTTTGACAACAACGGCGCATCGTTTGCAGACCACGCAGTCCGCAATAGAACGTTGAGGCCCGTTGCGCGGCGTGGGAGTCAGCGCAACTGCCACGCCCGCACAAGGGCCGCGCCGAGCATCGCCGCGCCGCACGCCAGCCCAAGCCAGCCGAGCGGACCCAGACACCCGTTCGCAACCCCGACCAGCACGAGGCACACGCCGACGCCCGCGATGAGGTTTGGGCTGCCGCCTTCACCGCGCTTGAAGTATCCCCACACCCAGCCGCGTTCCTCGGGCGGGATGCGACCGGTGAGCACGATCCACCACGTAAAGGCCGTGACGCCGACAAGCAAGGCGCCGAGGGCGATCTGCACGAGGATGTGCGAAGGCATGACGACCGCTCCCGTGTGCCGCGGTCACCACTCCCACATCGCGGGCACCCAGTCGTACCCCTTGCCGACGGCGGCGGCCTGCTTGCGGATGTGGCCGATCGAGGGGAACGGGATGTGCGCGCCGGAGAGCCGCACGCGGTCTGCCGCGGCACGGTCAAACAGTTTGCGCCGGCTCGCGACCGCGAGGTCGGGGTTGGCGTCGAACATCACGGCCCAATCCGGGTGCGGGAACTGGATCGCCGGGTGGTGCACGGTGTCGGACATGTACAGCAGAACGTTCTTCGCGCCGCCTCCGCCGTCGATCTGGATCGCGACGTGCCCGGCGGTGTGGCCCGGCGACGGGATGACCGTGACGCCCGGCCGCACTTCCTTCTCGCCCTCGACGAGCGTGAACCCGGCCCCGGCGATCACCTTCTTTGCGCCGGCGATGAAGCCCGGCAGCATGTCCATGGGCAGTCTGCTGTGCGAGAAGTCGTGCGTGTCCGCGGCCCAGAAGTCGTGCTCGTCCTTGTGCACGAGATGCTCGGCGTTCGCAAAGTTGGGCTTGCCCTCCCCGTTCAGCAGGCCCAGCATGTGGTCGCCGTGCAGGTGCGTGATGATCACCGCGGTGACGTCCGCCGGCCTGACGCCCAGGTTGGCGAGGTTCTCGGCGAGCTTGCCGTTGGTCGCGCCGAACGCCCCGCCCGTGCCGGTGTCGATCAGCACCGTGTCCCGCGGCGTGCGGACGAGCAGGCAGTTGACCTGCACGCGCACGTCGGCGGGATCGATGAACGCCGCGTCGAGCGCGCCCTCGACCTCGTCCCTTGTCGCGTTGGCCGCGAGCGTCGGGTGCGGCGGGTTGAACGGGAACCAGCCGTCGCTCACGACCGCGACGCGTGCATCGCCGAGCGTCAGTTCGTAGAAGCCCGCGCCCTGGGTCGCGCGGCGCGGCGCGGTCGAGGGCTGCGCAACGCGCGAACGGGCGAGCACGACATTCGCCGTGCCCATCCCCCCTGCTGCTCCAACTGCCGCGGCCGCCGCGGCCGATGCGCCCGCGAACTTCAGCACGTCGCGGCGTGAGTGCGCGACCGTACCGGGTGCAACGCTGTGTGCCATGTGCGTCTCTCCGTGTTGAACAGGTCAAGGGTAGACGCCGCTTTGTCGGCGTCATCTCGTCGCGCCGGGCGCGGGCCCACGGCACGACCCGACGCCGCGGCCGGGAGCGGGCAACCATTGGGCATGACCGCCGAAGTCCTCGACTACGCCCGCACAATCTTGCAGTCAGTCTCCACACTCGCGCTTGTTGGCTCGGTGATCTACGCCGCGATCCAGCTCCGCAACTGGCACAAGAGCCAGCAGGTGACCAACTTCATCAAGCTGGTCGAGCTGCAGATGCAGTTGCGCCGGATGCGCGTCGAAAGGCCCGAACTGGCCGAGGTGCACAAGCACGACACAGACGACCTGGCCACGCAGCGCGACGTGCAGTTCTTCTTCCTGAACCTGATGCAGTTGTCGGTCTTCGAGATCGCGTGGTACAGCCACAAG
>CALKJW010000049.1 GCA_937995595.1 uncultured Phycisphaerales bacterium
TTCCTGCTGCTGGTGGCGGGCGATGGCATTCGGCATGGTGTGGAGCAACTCGCCGACACGCTCGCGGCCGCCCCGGCTCTGGGCTTTACGTTCGCCCTGCTGGAGATCGCTCTGTTCAAGACTGGGATGGCCGACCAATCAATGATTGCCCAGCCCCGCGTGCTGGCGCGAACACGCGAGATTGTGCGGGCGGTCGTCGAACTGCGTGCGCCCCTTGCTCCGAAGGATGTCACAGTCAGCCCGCCGGCGGTTGCAGATGACGGCGACGGCGGCAAGCGGCGACGGCTCACCGTGGAGGCGATATTCGACACCATATCTGACTCACTTGGCGAGTCCGTCGTCGATCAGTTCCGCGGCTTCCTGCGCGAGTGCGAGAAAATTGGGATCGAACCGGAGGCGCGAGGCACCAGTCTGTCCCTCGCGTGGTACGAACCGAACACCGGTCGTCGATTCTCGTTCGCGTCCATCTACGCCGAGGGCGGCGTCGTCGATCTGAGGTTCGTGCTGCACAACTACCGCAAGAGCGGCATCGATGAGAAGATCGGCACGGACTACGTGAACGCAGTGGCCGCGCTTGCTCCCGGCGCGAGGGTGCGGGAGAACTTGAAGGAAGGCAAGGCGTGGACGCGCGTGTTCGTGGATCAGCGAGAGATCACCCTCGCCGACCTCATGCCCAAGTCCATCGGGTGGATCAGGGCGCTGGCCGACGCGATCGCCAGAACAGAGGAGGCCGGCGCGGCACGGGGCGCGGAGTAGGCGGCGAACAGCAGCGCGAACGCGACCGACTTGCCGTGGTTATGGCGCGTCAGCCGGCCAGTCTTCCAGCGCGCTCTCGAGCGCGGCGATCAGCGGGGGCACATCGATCGACAGCGCGTCCCACACGCGCTCCGGGTCGATCGTGTCGTAGCCGTGGATCAGTCGGTTGCGCATCTGCCGGACGCCCCGCCAGTCGACGGCCGGAACCCGTTGCATGGTCTGTTCGCTGACCTTGGTCGAAGCCTCTCCGATCACCTCGATGGACTTGACGACCGCGAGCATCCGGACCTCGTCCGCCGCGAGCGACGACGCGGTCAGCCCGACGCGATGCGCACCGCCCGCATTGCCGACTCGACCATGTGCATCAGTCGGATTCGGTCCGCGCGGAGGATGTCCGCGGGCTTACGCGGTATGGAGCAGTCTCGCGCTCGTTACGACCTCGTCGCGGAAGTACCGCGAGAGGTCGCCCGCCGACCGCAGGTCAACCCGGCGCCCGATCGCCTCGGAGAGTTCCTGCTCCAGTCTGGCGACGCCGATGAGGCCGATGCGGGTTGTCGGAGCGAACTCCACAAGGATGTCAACATCGCTCCCGGCGTGAAAGTCATCGCGCAGGATGCTGCCGAACAGTGAAAGACTGGCCACCCCAAATCGACGGCAACCGTCAGGCGAACACGGGTGATCGACCCGCCCACCCGGTTTCCCGTGAACGATCGCCGCCCGCCGCTACTCCTCCCCCTCCATCTCCGCCTCTTCGGCCTCGATCATCTCCACCGCCGTGTTCACCAGGTGCTGCAGCGGCACCGGCTTGAGCAGGTAGCGGTCGACGCCGAGGCTCTCGGCGTACGCCTGGTGGCGGTGGCCCTCGTTGGCCGTCACCATGATCACCAGCGGCGAGTCCTCGAAGCCCTTGATCTTCTCGAGCACGAGGAAGCCCGACCGCTTGGGCAGCATCATGTCGAGCACGACCAGGTCGGGCGGGTCGTCCATGCACGCCGCGACCGCGGCGTTGCCGTCCTGCACGGCCAGCGTCTCGGCGCCCTCGGCCTGCAGCGCGGCCTCGAACGATTCGAGGATGTCGCGGTCGTCGTCGACGATCAGGATGCGGACGCCTTCGAGTTTGCCCGACATGGTGAGAACTCCGTCAAACCAGGAGCGTGGGGGATGGTGGTGGGGGGCCGGGGTGCGGGGCGCGGTCGGTGCAATCGTAGAGAGCGGCAGGGCTGTCAGGCCTTCTGCAACGCCGCGCCGTCGCGCAGCGTCCACTCCTCGATACGTGCGACGTCGTCCTCGGTGATCCACGGCAAGGCGCGGATCTTCTCCCTGAGCGCGCCCGGCAGCGGGCGGCCCAGGTGCTCGTGCCGCGGCCGGCTCTTCCAGTAGCGGTGCAGCCACAGGTTCTGTTCCGGTGCGCGGCGGACCATGTTCTCCAGCGACCGGCGGTAGCGCGCGCTGATGTAGAACAGCGGGTCGGGCTGGTCCTGCCAGTCGCGCGGCTCGATCACGTCCAGCACGTCCAGCCGGTAGCGGAACGCCTCGCCGTGGAAACTCGCCAGCCCCGCGCCGGCCTGCCCCTCCGCGGCGTCGGCGCCGTCGCGCCAGGGCACGAGCCGGCGCGCCTGCCCGCAGATGATCGGCACCCCGTAGCGCATCGCCATCAGGCCGATGGTCTTGTAGGTCGAGGCCAGGCGGTTGAAGAACGGCACGAACAGCCCGCGGTCGCCGGCGTTCTGGTCGGCGATGAAGCCGATGTGCGCGCCGCGGCGCATCAGTTCGGGCATCTGCCGCACGGCCTCGAACTTGTCGATGAGCATCAGGCCGCGCCGCTCGCGCGTTCGCCGCACCCACGCGTCCAGCGGCGGCAGGTCCAGCGGGCGGTACAGCGCGTGCATCGGGAAGCCCAGCAGCGCGAGCACGTAGCCCAGCAGTTCCCAGTTGCCGCAGTGCCCGGTGATGAGGATCGCCGGCCCGCCCGAGAGCAGCGTCGGCAGCGCGCTGGCCAGGTCGCCCAGCCGCACGTGGTTGGCCCACGAGTCGTGCGTGATCAGCCGCGGCGTGTGCGCGACCTCGACCGCGAGCGTGAACAGGTGCTCGTAGGCGTCGAGCGCGCGCCGGCGGCGCTCCTCCTCGGGCATGTCGGGAAAGGCGACGCCCAGCGCGTCCATCGTCCGGCGGAAACGACCCTTCTCCAGCGCGGCGTAGCGGCGGGCGAGGATGCGCGCGGCGCGAACGTCGGTCTCGACGTCGCCCGTCATCGCCGCGGCGATCAGCGAGCGCATCGCCAGATACGCGGGCGTCTGCAGCCAGCGGGGGAGGGCGAACTTTCGCTTCCGCTTCATGCGGCGCGTCGCGGCCGCGGGTTCAGCGGTCGCCGATGAGCGTGAACAGGCGGTTCTGGTTCAGCACCGGGATCGACGTGGCCTGCGCCTGGTTGAACAGTTCGTCGTACCGCGCGGCCTGCCGGCGCAGCGAGATGTAGAAGTTGATCGCCTCGATCGGCGCGTTGCCCGGCGGCTCGGGCGGCAGCACGGGCCGCTCGCCCAGCACGAGGAAGTCGGTGTCGCCGGTCAGTTCGCTCTGCACCTGCCCGCCCCAGGCCTCGATGCGGGCGCGGATGTTGGCCTGTTCCTCGAAGGTCGCACGCCCGTCGCCGTCGGCGTCGAAGTTGCCGTAGACCATGAACTTGTAGGTCTTGCGCGGGTCGTACACCGCGTTGGCGATCACGTCGCCGCGGACCACCGGGTTGCCGCGCGTCTCGCGGAGGATGCGGGCCGTCGCGGTGCGCTCGTCGATCTTGATGACCTCGATGGTCGCCTTGCCCGCCGGGTACTCGCCGGTCTGCGGGTCGGGCCGGATGGCCGTCGCCTCGGCGTACACCGCGAAGGTCATGCCCAGCACGATCTTGTCGCGCCGGCCGCGGCTGATGACCGCCGTCCGCGCGGCGGGGTCGACGCTGATGATCTCGCCGTCGACCAGCGCGTACTCGTCCTGGCTGCTGACGCGCTTGCCCTTGAGTTCGTCCTGCAGGCGCGTGATCAGCGACTGGTTGAGCACCTTGTCGCGCTGCAGTTTGTCGATGTCGGCCCGCAGCGCGTTCTCCACGTCGGCCGAGGCGGCCTGGATCCGCGACACGCGCTCGTCCATGTCGGCCTTGGCGCGGTTCAGTTCGTCGCGGTACCGCTCCACCTCGTCGCGGTACTTGTCCAGGTCGCTGTTGAGTTGCGCGATGGTGTTCCGCTGGTTCTCCTCCAGTTGCCGCACGCGACGGACCTCGTTCTCGCGGTCGGTCAGGGCGCGGTCGCGCGCGGCGACCGCGTCGGCCAGCTGCTTGTTCAGCCCGTCGATCGTCGCGTCGCGCGAGCGGAGCAGCGACAGCATGTTCTGGTTCGCCGAGCCGGGGATCGCGTCGAGTTTCCGCCTCAGGTCGTCCAGCGTGTCGGTGCGCGAGCCGCTGGCCAGTTGCATCACCTTCTGCTGGTTGTCCAGCAGGTAGGCGATCGCCGTCATGCGCTGGCTCTTGCCCGCGTCGCGCGCCCGGTTCACCGCGTCGTTGGCGCGGTCCTGGTCGCTCACGTAGTCCTGCGTCGTCTGCTTGGCGTCGGCCAGTTGCCGCTCGGCCGCGCGCTTGTTGGCAAAGAAGATGACCGACGTGACGAACAGCGCCAGCGTCGTGACCGCGAGCAGGGTCACCGTGACGCCGACGCCGATGCTGGTGGATGTCCGACCGGCCATGAAAGTGCACTCCGCAAACAGGTAAGGGCCAACGACAGACCGTCCGGTACGCCGGGCTGGGCCCGGTGGATGCGAGCCGGCGGGGTCCAAGTCTCCCGACATCGGGGTCCCGCGTCAACCCGGGAGCACGAATCCCGCCCGAACCCACCGCTCGTCCAGACTCCCCTTCCGCCCCGTCTGCCCGCGCGCCGATACTTCTCTCCATGCCTCCCGAAGGCCTCATCATCGTCGGCGGTGGCGGCCACGCAATAGTTGTCGCCGAGGCCGCCGCGCTGTCCGATCGGACTTTGATCGGGTACTTTGACGATTCCGAGTCCCCCGCGCTCGACGCGTGGGCCGCGGCGATGCGAGCCGTCCGTCCCGAGTGGCAGGCGCCGCGCCCGCGTCGTCTCGGGCGACTCGAAGAAGCCGCCGCGCTGGCCGACCGTGCCAAGGCCGCGCACTTCGGGGGCGACTGGGTGCTCGGCGTGGGCGACCTGGCGCTGCGGCGGGCGCTGCTCGACCGGCTGGCCGGGTCGCGCCCGGCCGCGGCGGTGGTCCACCCGCACGCGTCGGTCTCGCCGACGGCGACGCTCGGCCGCGCCGTGTTCGTCGGGCCGCGGGCCGTGGTGCACCCCCGCGCCCGCGTCGAGGCGCACGCGATCATCAATACCGGCGCGATCGTCGAGCACGACTGCGTCGTCGGCGAGAACGCGCACGTTGCGCCCGGCGCGGCGATGGGCGGGGGCGTCACCATCGGGCCCGACGCGCTGGTCGGCATCGGCTCGCGCATCCTGCCGACGCTGACAGTCGGAGCGGGTGCGGTCGTCGGCGCGGGCGCGGTGGTGGTGCGCGACGTCGCCCCCGGCGAGGTCGTCGTCGGCGTGCCGGCGCGAACGCTGGCCAACTGATCGGCTCTCAGGGCACGTGGGCCGCGGCGTCGCGCATGCCCTTGGCTCGCTCCACCGCGTCGCGTCGTGCCGCGTCGGGGTCGGTCCGCTCGGGCGTCGGCGAGAGGTCGAAGTGCCAGCGGATGTTGGTTTCGATAGTCTGCGGCCACGCCTCGGCCGCGAGGTCGACCACCGGCCACTCGTACACCGGCATCGCCGCGCGCCGGGTGGTCGTGACGGGCTCGAACCCCTCCTTGCGGATGCGCACGCTGTAGACGCCGTAGTAGGTGAAATCGGTCTCCAGCGGCGTTCGGCCGACCTCGACGTCGTTCAGCCACACCAGCGCGCCCGGCGGTTCGGTCGTGACGTGGATGGTCCGCTTCAGACACCCCGGCAGCGCCGCCGCGGCGGAGACAAGCAGGAAACAGGCTGCGGCCCTGGGCGCGGTCATGCGGCAAGTGTACACGCCGCCCGCGACGCGTACGCGGGTCGCGCGGCCGTCCGCGCCGCTCACTCGCCCGCGGGCGCGGGAATGACCACCGTGTGCTCGCCCGCGCTGATGACGATGCGACCGTCGAGCACCGCCATCGCGGTCGGGTGCGCGCCCAGCACGACGGAGCGCGTCGAGAGCAGCGCCGCGGAGCGCGTGTCGAACTGGTGCAACTGGAAGAGCATCAGCCCGTCGGCCGTCCGACCGTCGGCGATCGTCTCGATGGTGACGGCGCGGCCCTCGGCGGCGCGCGGGGTCATCAGCGCCTCGAACCCGCCCAGCGCGTCCACGCCGCGGAGCGTGCCGTCGGGCGCGTACACCAGCATGCCCTGCGGCGAGACGACGACGGCGTCGGCGTCGGGCGCGGCCGACGCGGGGAACGCGCCCAGCAGCGACGCGCCCTCCACGTGCGTGCGCGGCGCGTCCAGCGGCTGGGCCCGCAGCCGCCCGTTCAGCACCGACGCCTGCCAGAGCGTGCGGTCCGGGCCGACGAAGATCAGCCGGTCGCCGAAGACCCACGCCTGCATCGCCGGCACGACCTCGGGCGCGGTGATGGTCCAGTTCACGCGCCCGCTGGCCATGTCCAGGCTCAGCACGGCGCGGTCGACGCCGACGATCAGCGAACCGTCGGGCGCGGGGCGGACCCAGTGCGGCCGGCCGCCCAGGTCGGTCATGCGCTGCAACTGCCGCCCGTTGCGCGCGTCGATCGTCTGGACGACGGGGCGCGACTCGACCACGCCCCCGCCGGGCGCGGCGATGTCCTCCTCGCCGGCGACGATCAGCACGCCCGAGGCGATGGCGGTTCGGTAGACGCGCGCTACGGGCGTCGGCCCGGCCCAGAGCATCTCGCCGGTGTCGCTGTCGAACACCGCGGCGCGCCCGCCGCGCTGCACCAGCGCGATCGTCCGCTCGTCCATCGCCACCGTCAGGTCGTACTGCGAGACGATGCCGTCCAGCGGCGTGGGGAACTGCGCCTCGCGCGGCGGCGCGCCGGCGCGGATCGACCGCTGCGGCGGCACGTCAAAGTTCTTGTACAGGCCCGAGGCCGTCCACTGCCGCTCGCCGGGGGCCGCGGCGATGCGCAGCAACTCGCCGTTGTCGTCGCCGAGGATCATGAGGAACGCGGCGTCGTGCGTGGCGTTGAGCATGTAGGCGCGGGCACGCCCCAGCGGCCTGGCCCACACCCTGCCGAGCAGCGCGCCGGCCTGCGCGCCCCGGATCGACCAGACCGACACCTCGTCGGCGCCGATCATCGCGACGCACGACGACGCCGCCGGCGCGTCGTCGGCGATCAGCCGGTCCAGCAGCGTGGCCTGCGGCACGCCCTGCACGCCCTGCGCGACCGGCGGCCCGACGCGGGGCCAGCGCACGGTCTGTGCGATGCGGCGGTCGAGTTCGGCGCCGATCGCCTGCGCGTCCAGCGCGCGGTCGCCCGACGCGAGCCGCGCCGCGGGGAAGCGCGACGGGAACGACCCCAGGACCGAGGCCGCCGCGGCGTACTGCCCGCGGGCCATGAGCGCGTCGATCAGCGAGCCGGCCAGTTGGCCGACGACGGCCGGGTCGGCCCGGGCGATGCGGAGCGCGGACTTGTAGCCCGATTCCAGCGCCTGCAGGCGCGCCGCGTCCTGCCCGAGGCGCTCGAACTCGCGCGCCATCAGCAGGTGCGCGCCGGGCGTCGACGCCGCGAGCGGGTAGCGCGCCGCCAGGTCGTGCAGCGGCCGGACGCCGGGCTGCGCGCCCAGCGCGCCGAGTTCGACGGCGGCGCGCGCGTCCTGCTCGGCGTAGACGGACGGGCCGGCGGTCTCGATGAGTTGCTCGATGCGCCGCGTCGCCTCGATGTCGCCGCGCACGGCGACCTGCGCGCCGCGCCACGTCGCCACCGCCAGTCGCGGGTCGTCGAGCACGCGCTGGTAGGTCGCGGCGGCCTCGGCGTGCCGCCCGGCCCGCTCGCGGACCCTCCCCGCCGCCAGCAGGTGCGCGACGCGGTCGTCGGGCGTGGCGGCGCACTGCTCCATGCGGTCGACCAGCGCCGCGACCAGCGCGGCGTCGGCGATGCGCGGCCCGGTGCGCGCCGCGCGCGAGGCGTCCGACGTCTGCGCCTGGCGCTGCTCGAGGCTGTTGGTCGTCATGTCGCGCAGCGCGTCGAACAGCCGGCGGCGGGCGCGGGACGCGCCGTCGGTCTCCGGCTTGGCGGCGATGGCGCGCAGCGCCGCGTCCACGCCCTCGAGGATCCGCTGCGGCCGTTCGGCCCGGTACGCCAGTTCGGCGAACGTCACCGCCGGCGCGGGGTCGGCCGGGTCGGCGCGCATGCGCGACGAAAGCAGGTCCTCGGCGACCTCCCACATGAGGTAACTGTGCAGGCGCGTGTCGTCGGCCACGATCAACTGGCTGTCGAGCGCGAGCACCGCGCCCGGCTCGTCGAGCCGCAGCAGTTTGCCCGGCTCGGCGGGCGCTCCGGGGTTCACCAGCAGCACGCCCGCGGGCACCGGAAGCACCAGACGGTCGCCCGCGACGCTGACGCGCCCGTGGATCCCCGGCGGGGGCAGGCGCGGGCCCGTCGCCGCGGGCCCTTGCGCAAAGTCGTCCAGGGGGATCGACGCGACCTGGTCCACGCCGACGGCGATCAGCCGCCGGCCCGCGAGCACGAGATACTCCGGCGGCGTGGTGAGCAGCCGCTCGGTCGTCCGGCTCGCCGCCAGCCGCCCCGTGGACCGCTCGATCTGCATGATCGATCGCTGGTCGGGCGCGAGCACGTAGACCCACGGCCCGTCCTGCACCGGCGCACCCAGGCGCCACGACGCGGCGAAGTCGCGCGACGCCAGCGCGTCGACCGGCGCGCGGCGGATCCACACCGGCCGGCCCGTCGCGGCCTCGAACGCGCCGACCGCGCCCAGCCGGTCGCCCCGGACCACCAGCCCCTCGGTCGCGAGCGTCGCCTCGGAGCCGCCCGGCTGCGACATGTACGGCAGGATGCCGCTGCTGCCCAGCGGGCGGATCCACAGCAGCGCGCCCGAGTCGGCGTCGAGCCCGACGAGCACCAGCGAGAGCAGCCGCCGCTCGGCCACCGCCTTGCGGGCGCCCACGATCACCACGCCCTCGTGCAGCACCGGTGGCCCGCGCACCGCCGCGTCCGACAGTTGCGGGTCGAGTTGCGTCACGTCCGCCGTCCAGCGGATGCGCCCGGTCGCGGCGTCGATCGCGCTGACGAGCGTGTCCCCCTCGCCGGGCCCGCCCATGGTGCGCCCGGTCGCGGCGACGACGATCCGGCCCGCCGCGGCGACGGTGCCCAGGTCCGGCGCGTTGTAGCCCCACCCGCGGTACTCCAGGCGCGTGCGGTCGGGCCGTCGTCCCGCGGCCTGCCGCTCGGTAGCCGCCGGGCTGACGCGCCAGCGCTCCGTCAGCGTGTACTGGTCCCACGCGCTGACGGTCGTGCCGTCGTTCACGAACACCATCTCCCCGATGACGGTCGGCACCACGGGCAACTCGCGCGCGCCGCGCGGCAGGCCCGCGTCCCCGAAGTCGTTGACCGCCGCGTCGGCCATCGGGTTGATCTGCGCGAACGTCACGCTCCACAGCGGCTTGGAGACCAGCCCCTCGACGCGCACCGGCGGCGCGGGGTCGAACACGTTCTGCCCGCGCGCCGTCGCCGCGGCGGGCCACGGCACCGGCGGCGCATCGGCCGCCCGCCGGCCCACGCCCGACGCCGCGGCCCAGCGTTCGGCCCGCGCGCGCACCTCCGGCCGCGGCAGGTAGCGGGCGACCATCGCGAGCAGTACCGCCGCGTCGCGCCCGGAGGGGCCGAGCCGGTCGGGATGGTCCTCGAGCTGTTCGAGCGCGAGACGCGCCGCCTCGAACTGCGCCGACTCCAACCGCCACTGTGCCACGCGCAGCGCGGCCTCGAACCCCGGCGCGGTCAGCAGCAGCGAGCGCTCGACCCCGGTCGCGTCGCCCGCGTCGAGCATCGCCTGGGCGCGCGGGCCCTGCGCACGGCGGTAGCGCTCCAGCAGGCGCGCGTCGCCCAGCACCAGCCGGTGCACCGACTCGCGCACGCTGATGAACAGGTCGGTCCCGTCGGGCGCGGCGACGACACGGTCGGGCTGCTCGTCGAGCAGCAGTTGCAGCACACGCACCGCCTCGTCGTAGTTGCCCGAGGACAGGTGGTCGCGCACGCGCGAGAGCGTCTCCGTTGCCGCGGGCGAGTCGTCCACGTAGACGGGGTTCAGTTGGCCCGAGAGTTGCGCCGCGGCGGGGTTGCCGGGCCCGAGCGCGGCCGCCGCGCCGACGAACACACACGCGGCAAGGTTCCAGACGCTGTTCCGCACGCGCGCTCCTCTCGGGTGGTACCGGCCCCAGCCGGGCCGGCTGCCCGCACGCCCTTGCCCGCCCCCGCGCCGCCGTATGGATTATCGACGCGCCGGGCCGCCGGGGATGCACGCCGCGCCCGGGAACAGTGCGGCCCGATAGTCACACGCCCTCGCCCCGCGCCAGGTTCGCCAACCGGCACGACCCGCATAGGCGCGACGCGGCCCCGCCGCGACAGGTCGGGAGCGGTTGGGGAGGCCCCGTGCGCGGCCGATCGGACCCACGCCTGAAACGGAGTGGGCCACCATGCACAGCGCACAGACTCTCGCGGACGGCGGAGAATGGACGGCGGCGGGAGCGCCTGGATCGGCGGCAACTGCGCCGCGGCGGTCGCTGTTCCGCACGCGCGGCGCGCGGGTCGTGTGGCTCCTGTGCGCGATCATGCTGCTGAGTCTGGCCGACCTGCAGATGACGTATGTGCACCTGACGACCATCGGCCTCGGCGAGGCCAACCCGATCGCGCGGCTGGTGATGAGCGCCGAGTCGCCCGCGCTGCTGATCGCGTGGAAACTCGCGAGCGTGAGTCTGGCCTGCGGGGTGTTCTACCTCGGCCGCGCGCGCCCGCTGGCGGAGATCGCGGCGTGGTTCTGCGTGCTGGTGCTGGTGTGGCTGATGCTGCGCTGGGGCGCGTACTCGACCGAGATGGCCCGCGTGTGCCCGAACCTGCACATAGTCATGCAGAGCGAAGCGGGCGTGTGGGTGACGATGCGGCCGTGAGTCGGACGCCTTCCGACGCGCCGCCACCCGGCACGACGGACGATTGTGCCCTACGCGATCCGCACGTCGATTGTGGTCGTGCGAAGTTGTGCCTTCAGGCATACTTGCGTGCGCACGCATGTTGGTTGGATGGGAATCTCGTCAAGCTCGCATCATCGGGGCCGAATCCGGGAACCCGGGCCTTGCAACCGGCGGAGGGCGTGGTAGTCTGTCCTTCGGAGCGAGAGGGCGGACAAGGAACGCCCCATGCGCACGCGGCGGGAGATCGGACCGGCCTAGCTTTTCCGGCGGATATGCGGCCCGAGCGTGAGCGAGGGCGGTGAGGGGCGGATTCACCAAGAAACCCCTCACCGGCTCGGCCTTCGGCCTCGCCACCTCTCCCCGCTGGCGCGGGGAGAGGGGAATGTTGATGCTCTTCCTTCCATACGTTCCCCTCTCCCCATCGCAGATGGGGAGAGGTGCCCGAGCGGAGCGAGGGCGGTGAGGGGCGGATTCGCCACGAAACCCCTCACCGGCTCGGCCTTCGGCCTCGCCACCTCTCCCCGCTGGCGCGGGGAGAGGGGAAAAGTTGTTGCGTTCCCCCCCATCTATTCCCCCCCATCTTTCCCCCTCCGCCCTTCCCCTCTCCCCATCGCAGATGGGAAGAGGTGCCCGAGCGGAGCGAGGGCGGTGAGGGGCGCATGGTCGATCGAGAATCCCCCTCACCGGCTCGGCCTTCGGCCTCGCCACCTCTCCCCGCTGGCGCGGGGAGAGGGGAATGTTGATGCTCTTCCTTCCATACGTTCCCCTCT
>CALKJW010000050.1 GCA_937995595.1 uncultured Phycisphaerales bacterium
CGCAATCAAACGCACCATGGGCAGCACGCTGCGGAGCCGGAAGCAGAACACCCTCTTCGCAGAGGCCGCGTTCAAGGTCGCCGCCTACGCCATCAAGGTGTAGGGACCCCAATCCACGATACCCTGTTCTGGACAGAGCAACATGTTACCCCAAGTCTCCAAACGACACAAGGCCTGTGATGTGCGTCGACGGCCTACGCGCCCAGCTTCGCCCCAATCGCCGCCCGCAGCCGATCCGCCGAGTACCCCGCCGCGGCGGGCTCGCGGTGGAACGGGAGTCCGGCGGACTCCAGGATGTGGTCAACCAGGCCATCGCGCTCTCGGCGATCTTCGCGCTCGTGCGACTTGTCATCAAGCTCGATCGCCAGCAGCGGGCGCAGCTCGCGGGCATCGCAGACCACAAAGTCGATGTGCTTGGATTGCACGCGGTTCTGCCACGACTGCCGGTTCTTGCCACCCTTGGGGAAGTACAGCAGGTCGATCAGCCGCACCTTGGCGATGAGCACTGTGCCGCTCGGAATTGCAAGCCGGAGTTGATGGTAGAAGGCGGCCTCCCCTTTGGTGAGCAGGTAGTCGCGCCGCTTGAACGGCGACGGTTCGAGCGCCCGCCCCTTGCCCCCGCTCGCCGCAGGCGCGTTTAACACCCCCAAGTGCTTGAGCACGGCCGACACAAGGACCAAGACCAGAACAATGCCGCCGAGAATCAGAAGGGACTTCATGAGCGCGAGTGTAGCAAACACCGCGGCTCGCGTTCACTCCGCCTTCCCCTCTGCTGCCCTCTGCTTGCTCTGCTCCCTCTGTGTTCCTCTTCCGGTTCCGCTTTCCGGGTGCGCCTGCCGATAATCCCCCGGCATGCCTCCCCCTCCCACCCCCATCTCCTCCAGCCCCCACTCCCTGGCCAACCGCCTCGCGCGCGTCGCATGGGGCATCGTGCAGGCCACGCTCTTTCGGTTCTCGCCGCGGCCGCTGCACGCGTGGCGACGATTCCTCCTCCGCCTCTTCGGCGCTCGCATCCACCGCACCGCGCACGTCTATCCCACCGCGCGCATCTGGGCCCCGTGGAATCTCACGCTGCATGAGCACGCCTGCGCCGGCGACCTCACCGATCTCTACTGCGTCGCGCCCATCACCATCGGCCCGCGCTCGACGGTCTCGCATTACTCATTTCTGTGTGCCGCATCGCACGACTTCGAGCACCCCGATCATCCGCTCACCACCGCGCCCATCACACTCGGTGCCAACGTCTGGCTCGCGGCGGACGTCTTCGTCGCCCCCGGCGTCACCATCGCCGACGGCGTCGTGGTCGGCGCGCGGTCGAGCGTGTTCTCCAGCCTCACCGAGCCGTGGACGCTCTACGCCGGCAGCCCCGCGCGCCCGGTGCGCAGGCGCGTCATGCCCGCCGCCGCGCCGACTTGAAGAACTCGCGCAGCAGCGCGGCGCACTCGTCGGCCAGCACGCCGCGGACCGGCGCGACCCGGTGGTTCAGCCGCGTGTCCTCGGTCAGCGACATGAGCGACCCGCACGCCCCGGCCTTGGGGTCGTCGCAGCCGAAGACCAGCCGCCCGATGCGCGCGTTGACGATCAGCCCCGCGCACATCGCGCACGGCTCGAGCGTCACCACCAGCGTGCAGTGGTTCAGCCGCCAGTCGCCCGCGTCCGCCGCCGCGGCACGGATGGCCAGCAGTTCCGCGTGCGCCGTCGGGTCCTTGTCCAGGTGCCGGCGGTTGTGCGCCTCGCCCAGCACGCGCCCGCTCGCCGTCTCGTACACCACCGCGCCGACGGGCACCTCGTGCCGGGCCGCGGCGGTCCGCGCCAGGTCGATCGCCCGGCGCATCATCGCGACGTCGGTCGCGGTCGGCGCATCGGGCGGCGGGCCTGGGTCGCGCGGGGTCATTCGTGCTGTCACTCTATCGGGGGCGTGTTGAACCGGAGAGCGGACTCACCGCGGGGTCGCGGAGAACGCCGACAAGGGCGGGGCGGAGGAACGGTCGGTGCCGATTCTCCGCAGCGCCGGGTTCCCGGACCTCTCCGCGTCCGCTGCGCCTCCGCGGCGATCAGATCGTGCGCACGCTCGATCGCGAGAGGCTCGTCAACAGACCGATTCACCGGTCGTCCGGCCGCGCGTACACGTCGTCGTCGCCGGCGCTCTCGCCCGCGACGCGCGAGGCGGGCAGCAGGCGCAGCAGCACCAGCCCGAACTCGTAGAGCACGTACAGCGGCCCGGCGAGCAGGACCATCGAGAGCGGGTCGGCCGGCGTCAGCACCGCGCCCAGCACCGCGCACACCAGCGCGGCGTGCCGACGGTACTTGGACAGAAACTCGGGCGTCACCAGCCCCGCCCACCCCAGCAGCAGCACGACCACCGGCATCTGGAACGCCACCGCCAGCGCGAGCGCAAAGCCCAGCACGATCCCCACGCAGTCGGCCACGCGGTACTGCTGCGCCACCAGCGCGTGACCGATCATCGCCGTGCCCTTCACGACCGGCGCGCCGTCGCGCACCTCCACGCACGCGCGCAACTGCCCGAGCGTCGAGTTGAACCACACCGACCCGACCGGCGGCGACTCCGGGTCCGCCGCCAGCACCGGCACCGACGCCAGCGTCACGCCCTCGGGCAGCGGCGCGGCGGCGACCGGCGACACCGGCAGCGACGCGTTGAAGAGCACGAAGAACGCCAGGATCACCGGCAGCATCACGTAATACAGGAACAGCCCGCTCAGCACCGTCAGCACGCCGCTCAGCGGCGCCAGCAGGTACGCGAACCGCCGCTCGTGCCGGTACAGGCCCGGGGCGACGAACTTCCAGAGTTGGTAGATGATCCACGGCGCGCCGATCAGGATCGTCATCACGATCGAGACCTTCAGGTACGCGCTGAACATCTCGAACACGCCCGTGACCTGCAGCGCGGCAGGCTGCCCGCCGCTGCTCAGCGCCGCCTCGATCGGCCCGAGCAGAAACGCCAGCACCCGCCTGCCCACCAGCAGCGCGACCACCAGGATCGGCGCGACGCCCAGCAGCGCCAGGATCATCCGCCGGCGCAACTCCTCCAGATGGTCGCCAAAGGGCATGACGGCGATGTCGGTCTCCTGCCGCGGCATCGGGCCAAGGGTACACGGGGCGCGCCGCCCCCGGGCCGGAAAGCCCGATCACCGCGGCCCGGCAGAGGCCGGGGCGGCGCCGTGGTTGCAGTTCCACCATCAAATGGTTGATTGTCCACCACCAAGCGGTCGAAATTCCACGATGTACCGCCGCCACCTGAGCCGCGCGCTCGCCGCCGCGCTGGCCGACACACCCGTCGTGCTGCTGCACGGGGCGCGCCAGGCCGGCAAGACCACCCTCGCCCGCTTCACCGCCGTCCCGTCCGCCTACAGGTACCTCACGCTCGACGACCCGGCGGTGCTCGGCGCGGCCGAGAGCGACCCCGATTCGTTCGTCGCCGGGCTGGGCGGCCCGGTCGTGATCGACGAGGTGCAGCGCGTCCCGGACCTCTTCCGCGCGATCAAGGCGTCGGTCGATCGCGACCGCTCGCCGGGACGGTTCCTCCTCGCCGGCTCGGCCAACGTGATGCTCCTGCCGCGCGCCGCCGAGTCGCTGGCCGGCCGCATGGAGATCATCACGCTCTGGCCGCTCTCACAGGGCGAGACCGAGGGGCGCCGCGAGACCTTCATCAACGCGGTCTTCTCCGCGCAGCCCGCCCGGAGGCTGCGCGCCGGCGAGAAGAGCCCGCCGCTCGCCGCGCGGATCGTCCGCGGCGGGTTCCCCGAGGCCGCGTCGCGCGCCGACGACGCGCGCCGGCAGGCGTGGTTCGCCGCTTACACGACGGCGGTGCTGCTGCGCGACGTGCGCGACGTGTCGCGCGTCGAGAACCTCGGCGCGCTGCCGCGCCTGCTCGCCGCGCTCGCGGCACGCACGGGCGGCGTCCTCAACGCCGCCGACATCTCGCGCAGTCTCGGCCTCCCCGCCACGACGCTGGCGCGGTACATGACGCTCCTGGAGGCGACGTTCCTCGTCACGACCGTTCCGGCGTGGAGGGCGGACCTCGGCCTGCGACTGGTGAAGTCGCCCAGACTTGTCGTGACGGACACGGGCCTCGCCGCGGCGTTGCTCGGCGCCGACCGAGGCCGTCTGGCCGCGGACCCCCACCTGCTGGGCCAACTGCTGGAGAGTTTCGTGGTGATGGAACTGCGCAAGCAGTCGGGCTGGAGCGCGCCGAAGGTCACCATCGGCCACTTCCGCACGCACACCGGGGCCGCGGTCGGCGTCGTGCTCGAGGCGGCGGACGGCCGTGTCGTGGGGATCGAGGTGAAGGCCGGCGCGGGCGTGAGCGCCGGCGACTTCCGCGGCCTGCGCGTGCTGGCCGAGCAGTGCGGCCGAAAGTTCGTCGGCGGGTACGTGCTCCACGGCGGCGAGGAAGTGGCGCCCTTTGGCAAGGACCTCTGGGCCGCGCCGGTCTCGTGCCTGTGGGGGACGGGCGACCCGTCCGAAACCTGAACGGCCTGTGCCGCGCCGGCACGAACCCTTCGCCGTGCGTGACGGAACAACACCGCGGGCGCGTCTGAGTGTGCACGGAGCACGTGGCTTGGGACAACACGACTTCTCCAGCGAAGAGGCCCTGGTGGGGCGGGCGGTGGAGGGAGACCACGAGGCGCTCCGCGTGCTGTGGTCGCGCCACCGCCGCTGGGTCGCGGCGATCCTGCTGGCCCACATGCCGCGCGAGGCCGAACTCGACGACCTGCTGCAGGACGTCGCGACGCTGGTGGTGTCGAAGATCGGCGGCCTGCGCGGTGGCGAGTCGTCGCTGCGTCCGTGGCTGCGGGCGATCGCGCTGAGCGTCGCGCGCACGCGCGGGCGGCGCACGCAGGTGCGCAAGGCCGGGTGGCTGCGGCTGGTGAACTGGGCGTCGGGCTGGGGCGGGGGTGAGGAGCGGTCGGACGACGGTCACGAGCGCTCCCCGCTGATCGAGGAAGGACGGCGGCTGATGGACCTGGCGGGCGAACTCCCCGACGGCTACCGCGAGCCGCTGCTGCTCAAGTGCGTGCAGGGGCTGAGTTACAAGGAGATCGGCGAGGTGATGGGCCTGCCCGACACGACGATCGAGACGCGCATCGCCCGGGCCCGGCGCATGCTCCGCGAGCGCGCGGAGGCGGCGGGCATCGGCGCGGCGGAGGCCGCGGGCGCGTGAGAACGTGAGGAACGAACCATGAGCAACGCACCGGACAATCTGGACATCGCGACGCGCGACCGCGTGGACCTGCTGGTCAGCCGCATCGCCGACAGCGAGGCCACCCCGGAGGATTGGGGCGCGTTCAACGACCTGGCCGAGCGTCACCCGTGGGCCTGGCGCGACCTGGCGCACGCGCAGCGCGACCACGCCGCGATGTCCGCGGCGGTGCGCGCGGCGGTCGGGGTCGCGGACTTTGTCCCGCTGCCCGTCCGCGCCGGGGCGCGCGCGCGCGGAGCGGGCGCGGGGCCGGCGCACATGCCGATGATCGGCTGGGGCGGGTGGGCGGTCGCGGCGTGTCTGGCCGTCGCGTTCTTCGGCGGCATCCGCCCCGCGGCGTCGGTCGCCCCGACGGGCAACGCCGCGGGCGTGAACCTGGCGAACTGGACGCCCGACGACTTCGTGAAGGGGTACGTGGACGCAGGGCAGCGCACCGGCCTGGTGATGGGCGAGGTGCCGCAGCGGATGTTGATCGAGTCGCGCGCGCTCGGGCCCGGCGAGGGGTTCGAGGTGGTGTACGTGCGGCAGTTCGTCGAGCGGGCCCGGGTGCACGACCTGGTGCGGTTCGCGGCCGACGAATCCGGCCGGCCGATGCCCGTGCGCGCCGAGTTCCCCGCCGCGGCGGGCAGGCCGGAGTGATTCCCGGGCGGCGTGCGACGGAGCCGCCCGCCCGGCGCGTCTGGGTGTGGTCGAACGACGTTTCAACGGTTGGTGGAAGGTCCATCCCGTCCCATGAAGTGCACGGCGTGGAAAGGAGAACGAACATGAACCTGTTGCTCAAGACCAACGGACCTCTGGCGTCGCAGAGCCGGTTGCTGGTCGGTCTGGCCGCGGCGGTCGGCGTCGCGTGCGGGTGCGGCCCGGCCGGCGCGCAGCAGAACAGCGCGGCCAAGCCGGCTGCGCCCCCTGCGCCCGCCCAGCCCGCCGAGCCGCCGGCGCCCTCGGCGCTGGCGCCGCTGGTGTTCGCGGGCGCCGACGCGCTCAGCACGTACGTGTTCCGCAGCGTCGAGGACGGGCGGACGATCGAGTTGCGCATCGTCGGCGACCGAGTCGAGCACGCGAGCATCGACGGGCAGGAGGTCCCGCCCGAGCGGATCGTCCGCGAGGGCCGGACCGTCGTGCTCAAGGGCCCGGACGGCTCGACGATCCACGCGCACACGATCCCGCAGCAGACCCGGTTCGAAGGCCGCAGGGCGATGTCGCTGCAGGACGCGTTCCGGCGCGGCGGCCAGCAGTCCGGCCCGGCCATCGAGGCGGTCGTCGCGCTCGAGCCCCTGCCGGTCATGCTCGGCGTCTCGATGATCGAGCCCGACGCGACGCTGCGCGGGCACCTGGGCCTCGAGCCCGGCACGGCCACGCTCGTGAGCGCGGTGTACGACGAACTCCCCGCCGCGGCGGCGGGCATCGAGCCCTACGACGTCATCGTCAGCGTCGACGGGCAGACGCCCGCGTCGCCCGACGACGTGCGGCGCGTCCTGCGCGACAAGAAGCCCGGCGACGACCTGAAGGTCGGCGTCATCCACCGCGGGCAGAAGCGCGACGTGACGCTCAGACTCGAGAAGTACGACGCCGAACGCTTCAAGGCGGTGAAGGTCCGCGCCATCGCCGCGGCGGAGTCGCAGGAAAGCATGCCCGGCATCGCCCGGCTGTACGGCCAGCACGCCCCCGACGCCGAGCGGTTCCTGCGCGGCGCGATCGTGGGCCGGGCGCGCGACCGCGACGACATGACGATCTTCCTCGACCCGGCGACGATGGCCGAGCAGCAGGCCCGCATCGCCGAACTGCAGCGCCGCGCCGAGGAGCAGGCCGCGCGGGCGCGCGAACTGGCCGAGCGCATGGCGTCGGGCTTCGCCGGCGACGCCGCGGCGGGCCGGCGGGCGGCCGACGACTTCACGCGCCTGCTCGAGGAGCGCCTCCGCAAGATGGAGGAGATGATGCAGCGGTTCTTCGAGGAGCGCGGCGAGGGCGGCCGGGCCGCCCCGCCCGCGGGCGGTTCGAGCCCGACCCCGCCTCCCGCGACGAACCGAAACCCGGACACCTGAACCGCCAATCAGGAACACAGACAACGCCACGCCACAGGGGCCGGCTCTGCCGAAACGCGAGCCGGCCCCGCTCTTTTTGGCCGTCGCGGCGTCGCGCCGGCGGCGTTGGAGGCCGATAACCGCCGGGCGGCGCCGTTGCAGACGGTTTGAGAAGTCAGATTCCCCACGCCGTGCGCGTGCCGCGCCGTGGTTTGCGGGGCATACTGAAGCGCTGCAGCGCGGGCGCGTGCGCCGGCCGGGGTCCGTCGGTCGGCGCACCGCCCGCCGCAGCCGGGCGGGGCCGCGCGGCGAACAGAACGGGAGCGCGATGAAGAACCGTGCATCCATCGGCGTGTTGGTCACTCTCGGCGCGGCGGCGGCGTCGTGGTGCGCGTGCGGGGCGGGCGCGTACCAGGACTCGGCCCGGCCGGGCGGGGGCGGCGCGGTGCTCGCGGTGCCGATGCACGACGGCGTGCGCGCCGTGCGCGTGTCCGACCCGCACGCGCCGTCCGCGCCCGCGACCGCGGAGGACGCGGGCGAAGCGCTGCTCGCGCTGCACGCGCGGGTGATCGTGCGCGCCGCCGACGCCGCGCCGCTGGCGCTCGCGCTGGGCGCGTGGCCCGGCGAGCCGCTCAAGGCCCTGCCCGCCGACCCGACCGGGGCCGCGCTGCGCGGGTTCTGGATCGTGGACTGCGCCGACGTGGCGGAGGCGTGCGCGCTGGCCGCGGCGTTGCGCGACGTGCCGGGGATCGCGGAGGCGTACCTCGACGCGACCCGCCCGCTGGCCACGCGCTCGACGCTGCCGACCGACCCCGGCTTTGCGCAGCAGTGGTCGCTGCACAACACGACCAACCCGCTGTTCGATGCCAACCTCGCGCCCGCGTGGAAGGCCGGCTACACCGGCGCGGGCGTCACCGTCGGCGTGGTCGAGTTCGGCTGGAACATCGCGCACCCCGACCTTGCCGACAAGTACCACGCCGACGCGAGCCAGCCCGCCGCGGGCTCGCAGGACCACGGCACGTCGGTGGCGGGCATCATCGGGATGATCGCCGACAACGGCATCGGCGGGGCGGGCGCGGCGTACGGCGCGATGCTCGCGCGGATGTACATCGGCAGCGACACGGCGACCGCCGGCGCGCTGGCGTTCCGCAACGACCTGAACTTCGTCAAGAACAACTCGTGGGGCCCGAGCGACAACGCCCGCATCTCGACCATGCCGAGCATCACCGCGCAGGCGATCGCCGACGGCGCGACGACCGGGCGCGGCGGGCTGGGCACCGTGTACGTGTGGGCCGGCGGCAACGGCGGGCAGGCCAACGACCGCGTGGACTACGACCCCTACGCCTCGAACCGCTACGTGATCGCGGTCGGCGCGATCGACTCGATCGACCGTCGCAGCCTCTACTCCGAGCCCGGGTCGGCGCTGATGCTCGTCACGCAGAGCGACTACGACCTGAACACCTCGGGCGACGTGGGCGTCTACACCACCTCGGGCGCGAGCGGGTACACGTCGGCGTTCGGCGGGTCGAGCGCGGCCGCGCCGCTGGCCTCGGGCGTGGTCGCGGTGCTGCTGCAGGCGCGCCCGGACCTGACGGCGCGCGACGTGCAGCACGTGCTGATCCGCTCGGCCCGGCGCTGCCGACCCGCCGACGCGAGTTGGACGCTCAACGGCGCGGGCAGGTGGGTGAGCGAGGTCTTCGGCTTCGGCGCGATCGACGCCGGCGCGGCGGTATCCGAGGCGCTGGCGTGGCCCGGCATCGGGCCCGAGGTCAGCCACGAGACCGACCCGGTCAGCGTCAACGCCGCCATCCCCGACAACAACCCCGCGGGACTGACCTCGACCGTCGTGGTCGGGCCGAACATCCGCGTCGAGCGCGTGCAACTGGTGCTCAATGCGCCGCACGCCTCGCTCGGGCAGTTGCGCGTGTCGATCGTCTCGCCGCTGGGGACCGAGTCGCTGTTTGCCAACACCCGTACCGACACGACCTCGGGCTACAACAACTACGTGTTCACGAGCGTGCGGCACTGGGACGAAGCCGCGGCGGGGACGTGGACGCTGCGCATCGCCGACACCGTCGCGGGCACGACCGGGACGCTGCAGAGCTGGCGGCTGCGGATCTACGGCTCGACGTTCGACTGCCCGTGCGACTGGGACCCGAACGGAACTCGTACAGTCTCGGACATCTTCGCGTTCCTCGACTCGTGGTTCGCGGGCGATGCGGACTTCGACGGCAATGGCATGACCGAGGTCGCGGACATCTTCGAGTTTCTGTCTTGCTGGTTTTCCCCGACTTGCCCATGACTCCCGGCCCCGGATTTGGTTGGTGCGACACGGCCGGTGGTGCTGGGACCTCGGCCGGGCTTGGGCGATGGCGGAGTCGAGCGCGTTTTTGTTGCGATTGGGCGAACCTTCGGGTATGTTTGAGATTGCGTGTTGACCGGGCTGATTGCGCGCCCGGTGCGGCACCTCTGGCGTGCGTGTTGACCCGCGTTCGGCGGGTTTGGCAGAGTTTCCTGTGTTCTCTCGTCCGCGTTCTTTTAGACAAGGAGAGGTTTCATGAAGGTGAAGTGTTTGTCTCTGGCGCTCGCCGCGGGCCTGGTGTGCGGCTCGACGGCGATGGCGGACCCGGCGGGCAAGGCCGCCGACGGCTCGGTCGTTGCGTTGCGTTCGGGCGTGCAGGTCGAGAACGTCCTGCAGTTGCCCAAGGGCGCGACCCCCGGCCGCGCGACCTACCGCATGGCCACCGGCGAGTGGATCATCCACCGTCAGCCCGGCACGGTCGCTTCGGACGCGAACCTTCGCGGCCCCGGTCCGGATCTGATCTGGGACTCGTCTGATCTGTCGGGCTTCTACACCAACCGCATCCCCGGCGGCGCGCTCCGCGAGGCGCTGGACTGGGGTCTGCTGTGCGGCGACGTTGGCAACTTCCACACGGTGAACCAGTTCTCCTTCGCCTATGCGACGGCCGACCCCGACGGCACCCCTGGTCTGGCGGTGGACATCTGGTTCTACTGGGACTTTAACACCTCGTGCCCGCCCGGCCCGCAGGGCCAGTTGGCCGGCTTCAACTGCCTGGCCAACGACGGCGTTGGCTTCGACATCGGCGGCCTGCCCGGCTCTCCGGGCGGCATCGCGGGCTGGATCGTCGACATCGATCTCAGCGGCGGCTTCGAGTTCGACATCCCCGCCGGCGCCGACATCGGCTACTCCTACGCCAACTGGCGCACCTTCACCAACGCCGGCCCGCTGATTACGGTCGAGAACCAGATCGCCGCGCCCGGCACCGAGAACGTTTTCGACTCCAACACGTCGGCCCCGCAGGTCGGCTATATCGGCACGTTCTGGTTCGGCGGCACGCCGTACGCCCAGTTCTACATGGAGGTGTACGCCCAGTCTCCGTGCCCGATCGGCACGCTGGGCGCCTGCTGCGACACGGTGCTTCAGACCTGCACGCTGACCGAGGAGGTCGACTGCCAGGGCGCCAACCAGAACTACATCGGCGTGGGCATCCCGTGCTCGCCGGTCATCTGCCTGCCCGTTCCGGCCAACGACCTGTGCGCCAACGCCGAGACCATCAGCGGCTTCGGGCAGTTCGCCTACGACAACCGCAACGCCGGCGAGGACGGCCCGGCTGACTGCACCGCGCAGTACCCGGCCGACACGGCCCGCACCGCTCGCGACGTGTGGTTCAAGTGGACCGCCCCGTGCTCCGGCACCGTCCAGATCACGTCCTGCGGCCTGAACCTCACCGACGACAAGGCCGTTGTCTACGTCGGCAACGACTGCAACAACCTGACCAACATCGCCGCGTGCGATGACGACGGCTGCGGCATCGTCGGTGGCGCGGTCGACATGTCGTTCCTTGCGACCGGCGGTCAGGTCTACCTGATCCGCATGGGCGTCTACCCCGCTCCGGGCAACGGCGGCGAGAACTTCTTCGACATCGTCAACGTCGACAACTGCACGCCCGGCCCGAGCTGCCCGCCGGACTGGAACAACAACACGTTCGTCGAAGTCGCGGACATCTTCGCGTTCCTCGGCGACTGGTTCGGCGGCGTCCCCGCTGCCGTCAACTTCGGCGGCACGCCCGGTGTGCCGGCGATCTTCGCGTTCCTGGCGACGTGGTTCACCTTCGGCGTCGGTCCGTGCCCGTGATCCGGCCTTGAACGCGCCCATCGGGCGCGCGCATCGAGTTTGTTGACCACAACGCGGGGCCCCCGTCACGGCGACGGGGGCCCTGTCTTTTTTGATCGGTGCGCTGGGCCGCGACCGGGGCGCGCGGTAGGCTGTATCCGGATCGACGCCTTCTGGTCCGACGGGCGAGTTCCTCAAGGTGCGCGTGTCACGCTCAAGAGCCCGCCGCTGTGCGTTGTTCGCCGCGCTCTTCGCGGTGGGCGCGGCCCGCGCGCAGCCGGTCAACAACACCTGCGCAAGCGCAACGGCCATCGCGCCGGGGCAGAGCGTGCAGGGCACGCTGGCGGGCGCGACGCCGACGGGCGCGTGCTCGTGCGCCGCGCCCGGCGGGCGCGACGTCTTCTACCGCCTGACCGCCGCGGCCGAGGGCGTGCACCGCGTGCGACTGTGCGACGGGCAGCGCTGGGACTCGGTGCTATCGGTGCACGCGAGTTGCGCGGCGGGTCTGCTCAACGAGTGGGCCTGCGACGACGAGGGCTGCCGCGAGGCGGGCGCGCCGGGCGTCGGCTTTCACGCGCAGACGGCCGTCTACCTGAGCGCCGGCGAGACATGCATCGTCCGTGTCGCGCCCTACGCGCCCTCCGTGACGGGCGCGGCGTTCACGCTCGCGGTCGATCCGCCCCCGCCGCTGGTCGGGGCGTGCTGCGTCGCGGGCGCGTGCGTGGTCGTCACCGCCGAGCAGTGCGCCGCGGCGGTGACCGGTGGCGGCGTGTTCCTCGGGCCCGCCTCGTCGTGCACGGGCGCGGGCGGGGTGATCGCGCAGCCCTCGGTGCATTTCGGTTCCGGGCAGGCGATTCCCGACGGCAACCCCGCCGGGTTTTCCTCCACGCTCACCGTCGGCGTGCCGGGCGCGGCGGGCGGCGTCGAACTCTGGCTCATGCTCGATCATCCGTACGCCGGCGACCTGCGCGTCACGCTGTCGCACGGCGGCGTGTCGGCGCCGGTGCTGGCGCGGGTCGGCGGGGGCGAACTGGGCGACCAGAGCCCGCTCTCGGGCGAGTACCGCTTCCGCGACGCCGACGGCGCGCCGCTGTGGCTCGCGGCGCGCACCGCCACCGGCGGCGCGGCCGTGGCGCCGGGCGTGTACCGTGCGACCGACGAGCACGGCGCGGTGCAGCGGCTCTCGGCGGCGTTCGCCGGAATGCCCGCCGCGGGGGGCTGGACGCTGAGCGTCGTTGACGACGTCCCGCTGGGCGCCGGAGTGCTGTACGGCTGGGGGCTGGTGATCCGCGGCTCGACGGGGCCGCTGTGCGTCGGCGGCGTCGGGGCCTGCTGCCTGGCGGCGGGCGTCTGCACCCCGTACACGCGGGCCGAGTGCGAGATCGCCGGGGGCGTGTTCGCGGGCGAGGCGCTGCCGTGTCAGGACGCGCCGGGCAACCCGCTGGGATGCTGTCGGGCAAACTTCGACCGCGTCGGCGGCGTGACGACATCGGACATCTTCGCGTTCATCGAGGCGTGGTTCGCGGGCGACCCGTGCGCCGACATCGACGGCGACGGCGCGGTGACGGCCGGCGATATCGGCGCGTTCCTCACCGCATGGTTCGTTGGGTGCGGCGTGCGCTCGCCGGGCGGCCCGGGCGCGTGCTGCCTGCCGCCGGTGCACGCGGGCCTTGGGACGACGTGCGTGCAGCGCGGCGAGGCGTCGTGCCTGCTGGCGGGGGGCGTGTGGCGCGGCGAGGGCGTGCCGTGCGAGGAGGGGCCGGGCAACCCGGTGGCGTGCTGTCGCGCCAACTTCGACCGGCAGAACGGCGTCGGCCCGCCGGACGTCTTCGCGTATCTCAACGCGTGGTTCGCGGGCATGCCCGAGGCCGACGTGACGGGCAACGGGCGCGTGCAACTGGCGGACCTGTTCGAGTTCATCGCCGCGTACTTTGTCGGCTGTCCGTGAAGGCTCGGCGCGTACAGTCTGCGATGCTCACGACCACCCACGCGCCCGGCGCGGCCGAAACCGCGGGTCTCCGCACGCTGCTGGACCTGACGACGGTGCCGACCGCGGCGGGGCGCGAGGGCCGCGTGATCGAGTGGATCCGGCGGTGGGCCGAGCGGCGCGAGAACGTGGCCCTTTCGACCGACGCGGCGGGGAACCTGGTGCTGCAGCCGCGGACGCCGTTTGCGCCGCGCCCGGGCTCGTCGGGCGCGCCGCTGTTCATCACGGCGCACCTCGATCACCCCGCGTTCGTCGTCGAGCGTGCGCTCGGGCCGTCGACGGTCGAACTGGCGTTCCGCGGCGGGGTGATGGACGCGTACTTCGATCGTGCGCGGGTGCGCGTGCATCCCGCGTCGGGCCCGTCGGTCGGCGCGACGCTGACGGGCCGGGCGGGCGGCGCGGGGCGTGCGGCGGGCGCAGCGGGCGGGGCGGGGGGGCCGGGTGGGGAGCCGCTGTTCAAGACCTACGCCGCGGAACTCGACGCGGGCGCGAGCGCGGACGGGCTGCGCGCCGGCGACGTGGCGACGTGGGAACTGCCCGGCGCCGAGGTGGACGCGCGGGGCGTGGTGCACACGCACGCGTGCGACGATCTGGCCGCCGCGGCGGCCGCGCTGGACGCGTTCGACCGTCTGCTGGCGCTGTCGGCGGGGGGCGAGGCGCTGGAGGACGTGCGGCTGCTGTTCACGCGGGCCGAGGAGATCGGGTTTGTCGGCGCGATCGCGGCGTGCCGGCTGGGGACGGTGCCGCGCGGGGCGCGGCTGGTCGCGCTGGAGAACTCGCGGTTCTCGGCCGAGGCGCCGATCGGCGGCGGGCCGATCGTTCGCGTGGGGGACCGGATGAGCGTGTTCACGCCCGCGCTGACCGACGCGTGCGCGAGGCGCGCCGAGCAGGCGTCGGCGCGACCTGCGCAGCCGCTGGCGACGCAGACGCGCGCCGCGGCGGACGCGGGCGCGAGGTTCCGCTGGCAACGCAAACTGATGTCCGGCGGCGCGTGCGAGGCGACGGTCTTCTGCGCCTTCGGGCACGCGGCGACGTGCCTGTGCCTCCCGCTGGGGAACTACCACAACATGGCGGACCTCGACGCGGTGCAGGCCGGGACGTGGGACGCGGGGGCGCACGGCCCGCCGCGCGTGGCGCGGGAGTTCATCGGCGCGTCGGACTACGCCGGGCTGGTGGAACTGCTGGCGGCGATCGGCCGCGAGTTGCCCGAGACCGACGGGGCGATGGCCCGGATCGAGTCGCTGTACGCGACGCGCGGGTTCGTGCTCAACGAGAAACCCTGAGCGGGGCGCGGCATGGCGAGCATCGGTCCGGTGCGCGTGGTGCGGGCGGTGCGCGGCGAGGACGCCGCGGCGTGGGCCGCCGCGCTGGCCGATGGCGCGTGGCTCGACGCGGCGCGCACGCTCAAGGCCGACGGTGGGTCGCGCGTGCTGGCGGCGCGGCTGCGCGGGCGCGAGGTGGTGGTGAAGACGCGCCAACTCCGCGGCGCGTGGGCGAGGTTGAAGTGCGCGCTGGGCCGCGGCAAGGGCGACCGGCACTGGCGCGGGGCCGCGCTGCTGGCGGGCAAGGGCGTGGCGACGGCGCGGGTGCTGGCGCTGGCGCGGGCGACGATCGACGGGCAAGAGAGCGAGCTGCTCGTGATGGAGCTCGTGCCCGGGCCGACGCTGCTGGGCGTGATGGCCGACGTTCGCGCCGGTCGCGAGCGGGGCGGTGGGCCGGGCGTGCGCGAGCAGCACGCGCTGGCCCGCGCCGTCGGGTCGCAGGTCGCGCAGATGGGCGACCTGTTCAACCGCGACCACAAGCCCTCGAACCTGATCGTGCGCAACGGCGGGGTCGTGCTGATCGACTGCGAGGGCGTGCGCCGCGCGGTGATCCCGGGCGCGGCACGGATGTTCGCAACGCTGCTGATCGAGCCGACCGGGTGCGGCGTGCCGCCGCGCCGGGCCCTGCGGATGCGCGCGCTGCTGGCGTGGGCCGAAGCGGGCGACCCTCGCGGCGGGCGTGCGGCGCACCGCGCCGCGGCCCGGGAGTTGTGGGCCGAGGCGGCGCGGGTGGTTTCGCACCACGGCGACCCGACGCCGCGGGTCGATCCGTTGGGGAGTTGACGTGTTACCGACCGACCCTGTGAGCCACCGACCGCGTCCGAAGGACCGGTCGGTGCAGTTCCCCCCTGTCGCCCGTCGCACCGACCGCCGCTTCGCGCTCGGTCGGTGGCACGAATGGTCGGTCGGTGGCACGGCGTGGGGTACAATCGGTCCCTCCGGTCACCCCCGCAGAGCACCGTCCATGAGTCATCGCAACGGCACACGGTTGTCCAGCGCGCCAGCGCTCGGCCTTGTCGAGCGCAGGCCGAGGCGTTCCCATCGGTCAAACGGAGCAGCCCCTGCCGGGAGCGAAGCGACCTGTGAAGCGTTCCGGGGCGGGCAGGCCGAGCCGTTGGCCGATTGGAGGCACGCCGAGAACGGCGCGTGGGCGCGGGTGTACGTGGGCGATTGCCGCGAGATCCTGCCGCGTGTGCCCGAGGTGGCGCGGCACGAGGTCGATCTGGTCTTCGCCGATCCGCCGTTCAACTGGAATCGCGCGTACGACAAGTGGGACGACGCGATGCCCGAGCGCGAGTACCTCGACTTCACCTACGCGTGGCTCGATCTGTGCGTCGGCGCGCTGCGCCCGCACGGCTCGATCTGGGTGAACATCCCCGACGACTGGGCGGCGGAGATCGTGATGCACCTGAAGAAGCACGGCCTGCACATGGTCAACTGGTGCATCTGGCACTACCGCTTCGGGCAGAACTGCACGGAGCGGTTCATCAACTCGAAGGTGCACGCGCTGTACTTCTCGAAGCAGCGCCGGGCCGCGCCGCCGCGGCAGGGTCCGGCGGGTCGCGGCGGCGGCCGGTCCGTCACCGGCGCGGGTGGGCGGACGTGGAACCCCGGCGAGGTGCTGGAGATGTCGGACCGCGCGAGCATCTACAACGACCCGCGGACCTACGACAAGAACGACGGGATGCCCGCGGGCAAGCGCGTGCCGATGGACGTGTGGTACGGGCAGTACTGGGGGCGCATCCAGGGCAACAACAAGGAGCGCCGGCACGGGCACGACAACCAGTTGCCCGAGGTGTACCTGGAGCGCGTCGTTCGGGCGTGCTCGAACGCCGGCGACGTGGTGATGGACCCGTTCCTGGGCAGCGGCACGACGGGCGTGATCGCGCACGCGCTGGGGCGGAACTTCATCGGCACCGAGTTCAGCAGGGAGAACGCGCGGCGCGCGGTGGAGCGGATGAAGAAGGGCCCGATCCGCCTTGGCGCGTTGGACGGCGCCTCGACCGCGATCTTCGGCAAGCGCACGCTGGGCGAGAAGCGGCGCAAGCGGCTGGAGAAGGCCGGGGCGGGGAAGGGGCCCGGTTGAACCCGCGCCGCGTCATGCGCGTGAGGTCCGTCGTGATTTCTCGCAGAGGCGCGGAGGCGCTGAGAGCGATGGCGAAGATGGCCGGCGGCGGGAGGACAAGCGGGAGATTCGTTCGTTCATTGACCGCGCGCCGGAACTCTCTCCGCGCCCGTCGCGCCTCCGCGAGAGACGCCTTCGCTTCTCGCAGAAGATCGATGGTGCGAAGAAACGTCATCGCGGAACACCGGACTCGCCTGAACGCTTGTCCGATGCGCCCTCGCTCTCGGCCTGACTCCGCGCGAGCGGACGCCCATCTGAGGCAACATCGATGCACGTGATCTTCGACATCGACGGCACGCTGATCCGCAGCACGCACGTGGACGACGTGTGCTTCGCCGCGGCGGTCGATCGCGTGCTCGGCATCGCCGGGATCGACACCGACTGGGCCAACTACGAGCACTCGACCGACGACGGCCTGATCGTTGAGATCGCGCAGCGCTCCGGCGGCTTCGATCCATCGCCGCAACAGATCGACGACACCAAGCGCGAGTTCTTCGACCAGCTCCGCCGCGCCGTCGCGGCCCGTGCACAGAGCCCGTGCGCGCCGGTCGAGGGCGTCGCGCCGATGCTCGACGCGCTGCGGGCGCGGGCCGGCTGGCGTGTCGGCATCTCCAGCGGCACGTCGGAGGAGGCGGCGCGGATCAAGCTCGCTGCGGCGGGCCTGTCGCTCGACGGCCTGCCCGCGACGTTCTCGCACCGCTGCCCGCGCACGGAGGTTCCCGCGTCGCGCGCGGCGATCATCGCGGCGACGCGCGAGAAGATGCGCGCGCCCGGCGACGCCGCCGCGCGAGCGATCTACGTCGGCGACGGCCTGTGGGACCTCCGCGCGGCGCGGGAACTGGGCATCGGCTTTGTCGGCGTGCGGCACGACGGCGACGGCTCGCGCCTGCGGGCCGGGGGCGCGCAGCGCATCGTGCGCGACTACCGCGATCTGGGCGCGTTCGTCGCGCAGCTCGAGGAGGCCGCGGCGTGAGCGGCGACCCTCTGCCGCCGTTTGTCCGTTCCGATCCGGACGACCCGGCCTCGTGCCTGGTGCTGGTGAAGGTGGTTCCCGGCGCGCGGCGCGACGGGATCGCCGGCCCTCTGGGCGACCGCCTGAAGGTGCGCGTGAGCGCGCCGCCCGAGGGCGGGCGCGCCAACGCGGCGGTGTGCGCGTTGATCGCCGCGGCGGTGGGCGCGCGGGGCACGGCCGCCGGGGTACGGCAGGGGCAGAGCAAACCGGAGAAAACGATCCGAGTTGAGGGCGTCACCGCCGCGGCCGCCGCCGCAAGGCTCTGTCGCTTCTGAGGTTCTGCGTGCCGAGGTGGGTCGGGGGCGGGGCGGGCGACTTCTCGGACCATTGTCCGAAAAACCCTTGGCGCGGGGTGGATGCTGTGGTCTACTTTCGGAGTCGCCGGTTTGCGGCAAGGTTGGGCCGCGGGCGCGACATTGGAGGGTGCGTCCCCGCGGCCGTGTTCGCCGCGAGGATCGTGGCGGCCGCGTTCGCGGCACGGAGGTTGGTGCGATGCGATCGATGCTTGCGTGGTGTGTGGCGGGTGTGCTGGCGCTTGTGGCAACGGCCCGCGTCGAGGGCGCGTTCCACCTCATGCAGATCGAACAGGTGATCGGCGGGGTGAACGGCGACGTGACGGCGCAGGCGATCATGCTGCGCCAGCGGGCGTTCGGCCAGAACCTCGTCAACGGCACGCGTCTGCGCGCGTGGGACGCCAACGGGCAGAACCCCGTGATCGTGCACACGTTCGTCGGCAACGTGGCCAACGCTTCGGCGGGGTCGCGCATCCTGGTGTGTACGCCCTCGTTCGTCGCGCAGACCACGCCCGCGTGCGTGCCCGACGGCCTGATGACCGCGCCGATCCCCGCGTCGTACCTCGCCGCGGGGCGGCTGACGTTCGAGGATTCGTTCGGCACGATCTACTGGTCGCTGTCGTGGGGCGGGGCGAACTACACCGGTCCCAACACGGGCGCGGCGACCAACGACATGAACGGCAACTTCGGCCCGCCGTACCCGTTCCCCCTGCACCCGCTCGTCACCGACGGCGCCGCGGCGTTGCGGTTTCAGGGCGCGTTCAACGCCCTGAGCACGAGCAACGACGTCGACTACCTGCCGACGGCGGGTCCGGCGGTGTTCTTCAACAACGCCGGAACCATGTTCACCGTCAACAGCGCGCCGGCGACGGGCCGCTGCTGCACGCCCGACGAGAACTGCCAGGTGCTGACGCAGGCCGACTGCACGCTCGCCGGCGGCACGTGGACCGAGGCCGCAGCGTGCAGTCCCGGCGTGTGCGCGGGCGGCGGTGACATCGGCGCCTGCTGCAACGGGCAGGTGTGCACGATCACCACTCGGGCCGCGTGCGAGGGCGCGGGGCACACCTTCGAGGGCAGCGCGTCGTGCACCGTCGACGCGCCCAACAACTACGTCGCCTGCTGCCGCGCCAACTTCGACGGCGTCAACGGCGTGCAGGTGTCGGACATCTTCGCGTTCCTCGCGGCGTGGTTCGGCGGCGATTCGTCGGCCGACATCGACGGCGAGAACGGCGTGCAGGTGTCGGACATCTTCGCGTTCCTGTCGCTGTGGTTCGCGGGGTGTTCGTGAGCGGCGACGGGGCGGCAGAGCGCCGGGCCGGACACCGACGCGGCGGCGGGCGGGCTTGATCGCTGGGCGCGGGCCGCGCGGCGAGGGTTGGGCGTGCGCGAACGCACGGACGGCCGGGCGCGTAACATGTGTGGTTCTTTGACAAACGGGGCCGAACCGGCAATCGACCGGGCAGGGAAGACCTGGTGCTGCGCGTCCAGGGGCGTGAAGGCCTGGTCAAAATCACGCACCATCACAGTTGCCAACAGCAACTACGCTCTGGCGGCCTAATCTGGCCGCACGTTCCGCGACCGACGCCCGATAGGACGCGGGACGTAGACATCGGGCTGGCTCACAAGCGGCGCACCCGGGCGCGTGAGCGAGGAGCCATCTGGGTGCTTGGCCGCGGCGGAGGATGCTGACCTTCGACGCCGCGGGCGAGAGCAAACGATCAGACACACGCGTAGACGCGCCTTGTTGACTGACCCGGCACGGGGGTTCAACTCCCCCCGGCTCCATTTTCCATGTTTCGCGTTGTGCGGTATCGTGCGGTGATGCGAAAGGTGATGACAGCGTTGATCGTCTGCGCCGCCGCGGCGTGCATCGCCGCGGTGGGCGCGCGCCCCGTCGGACCCGGCGCCGGCG
>CALKJW010000051.1 GCA_937995595.1 uncultured Phycisphaerales bacterium
CCGCGTTCACGCGCGCCACTTTCGCACCGCGATCGTGTCGTTCTGCCCGCCGAAGCCGAACGAGTTGCTCAGGCAGACTTCGACGCCGCCCTGCTCGCGCAGGTCGCGCGCGGCGTTGGGCACGTAGTCAAGGTCGCACTCGGGGTCGGGCTCGCGCAGGTTCATCGTCGGCGGCACAAAGCCCGTGCGGATCGCCATCACGCAGGTCATGAGTTCCACCGCGCCCGCGGCCTGGATGAGGTGCCCGAGCATGCTCTTGACGCTCGAGAACGGCACGCGCGGCGCGAGCGGCCCGAACACCCCCTTCACCGCCGCGGTCTCGATCTTGTCGTTCTCCGACGTGCCGGTGCCGTGGGCCGAGATGTAGTGCACCTGCGGGCGGCCGTCGGGCCCGGGCTCGCGCGGGTTCACGCCCGCCTGCCGGCAGGCCTCGAGCATCGCGGCCTGCGCGCCCTTGCCCTCGGGCTGGATGTCGGTGATGCGGAACGCGTCGGCCGATGAGCCGAAGCCCGCGATCTCGGCCAGCGGCGTTGCGCCGCGGGCCAGCGCATGGTCGAGCGATTCGAGGATGAGCATCCCCGCGCCCTCGCCCATGACGAACCCGTCGCGCGTGCGGTCGAACGGCCGCGCGGCGTGCGCCGGGTCGTCGCGCCGCGTGCTCATCGCCGTCAGGCGGATGAAGCCCGTCATGCCCAGCGGGTGGATCATGGTGTGCGCGCCGCCGGCGAGCATCACGTCGGCGTCGCCGTGACGGATGGTCTCGAACGCCTCGCCCACGGCCTGCGTGCTCGCCGCGCACGCGGTCATGCAGTTGCTCGCCGGCCCGCGGCAGCCGAACGCCCGCGCCAGGTGCGCCAGCGCCATGTTCGGCTCCTGCTCCACCTCGCGCACGGCGGTCATGCTCCGGTGCGCGGCCTGCGCCCACGCCGCGCTGTCGAGCGTGCGCGTCTCGGCGCGCCAGCCGGCGAGGTTGGTCGCGGCGTAGTTGTCCAGGTCGAGTTGGCCCTCGCCCGCGCCCAGGTACATGCCGAAGCGGCGGCGCGACAGCCTTCCCGCCGCGGCGAGCGCTTCGAGGCCCGACTGCTCCCAGGCGCGCTGGGCCGCGGCCAGCGCGAAGCGCGTGTTCAGGCCCGCGCCGGCGTGCATCGCCAGGCGTTGGGCGGGCATGAAGTCGGCCAGGTCAAAGCCCTTCACCTCGGCGGCGAAGTTGGTCTTGAAGGTCGAGGCGTCGAACCGCGTGACCGGTCCGATGCCCGACTCGCCGGCGAGGATGCGCCGCCACACGGCGTCGACGTCGCAGCCCAGCGGCGTCACCCAGCCCATGCCCGTGATGACGACGCGCCTGTTCAATGCTCGCCCTCGTCGACGGCCTCGTGGTCGCCGTCGTGCCCGCGGAGCGAGGGGATCTTGTCCGGGTTCAGCACGCGGACAAGGCCGTCCTTGAGCCGGCGCTCGGCGAAGTTGATGACCAAGCCCAGTTCCTTGTCGACCGCGCGGAGCAGCGCGCGCACCGCCGATCGCTCGTCGGCGCTCACGTCGCCGCGGTGCGCCAGCACCGACACGACGAACCGCCCGTCGATCATCAGGTCGGCGGTCATCTCGCCCACGCTCTGCCCGCGGTAGAGCACGGGCACGCGCCGGGCCGCCTCGAACGGCACGCCCGCGGCGGAGAGTTCGAGTTCCACGGCGCGCTGGTAGACCTCGCGCGGGTAGCCGGGCCCCAGCGCCTTGTGCACCTCGATGGCGCAGCCGATGAGTTTGCGGCTCACCTCCGTGAGCGCGGGGTCGAGTTCCGAGAGCGGGACGCCGCGCCCGCGTTGCCCGGCGCGGTTCGATCGCTGGTCCTGGTTGCGGTTGTCGCCGTGCATGAGAGCCTCCGATCCGAGGTCGGACGCGCGACCCGCGCCCGAGAGTTCACGAAGCGATCCGACGTGCGCGCCCCGGCGCGACCCGCACGCGGGCGACGGTGGGGCGGTCAGGCCCGCGTGAGCACCGCCGCGGCGTTCTGCCCGCCCAGCGAGCCGGTGCACACAAGAACGCAGTTTAGGTTCGCCGCGGCCGCGCCGCGCGCGCCCGCGTCGAGCCCCGGGCCCGGCGACCCGGCGTGCAGCCGCGCCGGCAGGCGCTGCTCGCGCAGGCACATGGCCGCGACGGCCGCCTGAATGCCCGCGTGCCCGGCGGTGCAGTTGCCGACGTTCGGGGCGAGCGTGACCAGCGGCACCTGCGACAGTCGGTCGCCGAAGACCGCTCGCAGCGCGCCCGACTCGGCCGCGTCCAGCCGCGCCACGCCCGAGCCCATCGGCACCACGGCGTCGACCTGCGAAGCGCTCACGCCCGCGTCGTCCAGCGCGTTCTCGATCGCGCAGCGCATCCCCTCGTCGCGCTCGCCGTCGCGGTAGTCCGGCTCCGACTGGCTTGCGCCGAAGCCCGCAAGGCGAGCGTGCACGCGCGCGCCACGCGCCGCCGCGGCCCGTTCTTCCTCAAGGATCAGGATGCCGCCGCCCTCGCCGAGCAGGCCCCCCGCGGCCGCGGGGTCGTACGGGCGCACGATGCGCGAGCCGTCGGTCTCGTCGCCGGTGGGCGCGAGCATCCCCGCGAGCGTCCAGCGCAGCAGGCCCATGACGTTCAGCCGGCTCTCGCCGCCGCCCGAGAAGCACGCGTCCGCCGCGCCGCGCTGGATCACGCGCATGCTCTCGCCGATCGACAGCAGCGCGCTCGCCTCGGCGCAGGTGATGGTGTTGCTCGGCCCCTCGGCCCCGTGGATGATCGTCACGTGGCACGCGAGCATGTTCGGCAGGTACTTGAGCAGCCACAGCGGCGTGAGCGCCTCCATCCCCTGACCGCCCTCGCCGCCCCACCTGCGCAGCGAGAAGCGCCCGTCGTCGCCGACGGCCGTCGCCATCGCCGCGGCCATCTCGTCGGTCTCGGCCGCGATCAGACCCGCGCCGATCTGGCAGCCCAGCCGCGACGCCGGGTAGGTCGGCGTCGGGTTCTCGCCCTCGGACCCGCGCGTGACCAGCCCGGCGTCCTCGACGGCGCACCTCGCCGCGGCGACGGCGATCTCCGAATCGCGCGCCATCACCTTCGTCGCCTTGCGGTAACTCTTGGGCACGAAGTCCTTGGCCGCGAAGGCGTCGGGCAACTGCGCGGCCAGACGCGTGGCAAACCCGGACGGGTCGAACCGCGTGATCGGGCCCAGGCACGTGCGGCCCTCGTTCAGCGCGGACCAGAGCGCACCGACACCCACGCCGAAACCGGAGACAACACCCAGGCCCGTGATGACAACGCGACGGTCCATGTGTGAACGCAAGTCTACGCGGCGCGCGCACCCCGGCGCGAGCGACTCACTCGTCCCCGCCGCCGGTCAGGCCCTTGCGCTCGCTGGGCAACAGCCGGCGGCGGCTGACGTACAGCGTCCGGGGCTTGACGGGCTGCGCGGGCGCGGCGGCCGCTCGCGCGGGCGCGGGCTCGGGCGCGCGAGGCTGCACGCTCGGCGCCGACGGCGCCGTGCCGCCGCCCGGCGCGGGCGCGGCCCCGCCCCCGCCGCCGCCACCACCCCCGCCGCGTCCGCGACGGCGCCGCCGACGCTTGCGCCGACCGCCCTCGCCCTCGCCGCCCTGCGGCGCATCGCCGGGTTGGCCGGCATGCTCCGGCTCGGGTGCAGACCCGCCAGGCTCGTCGGTCGCGGGCCCGTGGTCGGCATCGTGCTCGTGCTCGTGCGCGGGTGCAGCGCTCGCGTGCGTGCCGTTGAGAGACGGCACGCCGCCTTCGGTTGGAGCGCCCTGACCGCCACGTCCGCGGCGGCGCCGACGGCGGCGGCGCTTGCGCTCGCCCTGCGCGCCGGGTTCGCCGGGCCCGACGGTGGAAGTCGTCGGCCCCTCCGCCGCGTCGTGCTCTCCGGCCGCGCTCGCGCCGTCGGCGCTCGGTTCCGCCGCGGCTTCGATGACCGACGACTCGACCGGCGTGTCGCCGAGCGCGGGCTGCTCGCCGGTGGGCGCCGCGCCGGCGGGCGACGCGCCCTCGGCGCGCCCGCCGCGTCCGCGCCGGCGACGGCGACGCTTGCGCTTGGCGCCCTCGCCATCGGGCGCGGCCTGACCGTCGGCCGCCGCCGGTTGCGCCGCTTCCGGCTTGGGCGCGGGCATCGGGGGCAGCAGGGGCACGCTCCCGCCGCGAACGCGCCGGCGACGCCGGCCCCTGCCCTGTTGCGCGTCCTGCTGGGCCGCGGCGGCCTCGGCCGCGGCGGCCTGCGCCTCGTCCATCTCGATCGGGTGGAGCGGCGGTTCGACCACTTCCTCCGCCGGCTCCTCGATCTCTTCGGGTGCCTGCTCCTCGGTCTCGGCCCAGTTGGGCTCGGCGTCGGCGGCGAGCACGTGCTCGACGAGTTCCTCGGGCCGCACCGAGCGGTGCTTGAGCCGGGCGACGTCGATGTCGTTGCCCTGCGCGTCGTAGGCGTAGAAGTTCACGCGGTCGACGGGGATGGCCTCGGAGATGCGCACGTCGACGTGCTTGGCCAGCGTGCGCTCGATGCGGGCCAGCGCCCGGCGCTTGGAGGAGAGCAGTTCGCCGGCGATGCGCGGGCTGACGACCAGTTCGGCCCGCGCCACCTTGTCGTTCTCGAGGATCGCGGCCAGTTCGCGCAGCGCGTCGGCGGCGACGCTCTCGGGCCGCTGCACCAGGCCGCGACCGCGGCAGACGGGGCAGTCGGCAAAGTGCTGGCTCTCGTGGCTCCCGCGCATCCGCTGGCGGGTCATCTCGAGGATGCCGAACTCGCTGATGGGGGCGATGGTCCAGCGGGCGCGGTCGCGCTTGAGGTTCTCGCGGAAGCGGTTCTCGATCTCGCGCCGGTGCTTGGCCTGGCGCATGTCGATCAGGTCGTTGACGATCACGCCCCCGACGTCGCGCAGGCGCAGCTGCCGGCAGATCTCGTCGGCCGCCTCGGTGTTGGTGCGGTAGGCCGTGGTCTCGGCGTCCTTGGCGTCGCGCATCTTGCCGCTGTTGACGTCGATCGCGACCAGCGCCTCGGCCTCGTCGAAGACCAGCCGACCGCCGCCGGGCAGCGGCACCTCGCGCGAGTGGATGTTCTGGATCTGCTGCTCGACCCCCATCACGTGGAAGATCGGAGCCTTGCCCGTGTAGTGCACGAGTTTGGTCGTCGTGCGCGGCGCGACGATCTTGAGAAACCGCGCCGCGCGGTTCAGCGCGGCCTCGTTGTCGATCACCACCCGGTCGGTGTCGCTGGTCAGCGTGTCGCGCAGCGTCCGGACCAGCAGGTCGCTCTCGGAGTACAGCAGCCGCGGCTTGTTGCCCTGCTGCCAGCGCTTCTCCATGTCCTTCCACAGGCGCTGGAGGTACGCCAGGTCGCGCTTGAGTTCGGCCTTGGTGCGGTCCATCCCCGCGGTCCGCAGGATGAAGCCGAAACCCTCGGGCAGGTCGAGTTGGTCGAGGATCTCACGCATCTTGCGGCGCGTCTCCTCGTCCTCCACCTTGCGGCTCACCCCCACGCGGTCCATCTGCGGCATCATCACCAGGAACCGGCCCGGCACGCTCAGGTAACTGGTGACCGTCGGGCCCTTGGTCCCCACGCCCTCCTTGATCACCTGCACCGCGATCTCCTGCCCGCGCCGCAGGCACGCCTGGATGGGCGGACGCTCGCGCCGCGGCGTCTTCTTGCCCACACGCTCCGTTGTCTCCTGGTCCTCGCCGGGGAAGTAGCGCGGGTGCAGGTCCGTCACGTGCAGGAAGCCGTTGGCCGGCAGGCCGAAGTCGATGAACGCGGCCTGGATGCCCTGCTCGACGTTCACCACCTTCCCGATGTAGATGTTGCCCACGTGCGAGGCCGAGTCCATCCGCTCGGCGTGGAACTCCTCGAGCCGGTCATTCTCCAGCACGGCCACGCGGCATTCCTCGCCGGGGACGTAGTTGATCACCATCTGCTTTGACATGAAAGCTCCGTCATCCTTTCCGGCCGCCGTCGCGCTCCGGCACGGCGTCGCCGCGTCCGGCGCGGGTGCGCCGGGTTCGCGTGCGGAGCCTGTCTGCCTTCGTGTTCATGCGCGACCGCGGGCCTGACTCGGCCTCGGGCCTGCCCGTCGGAGATGCACGGCACACGCGGACACGCGGAGGATGCGCGCCGGCCCGCGCCGACCCGCGGCACTCTGGTCGCGGACCGCCGGACGCGGCCCCGCCCTCCCGCGGCCCTCGCCGCGGGAGCCCCGCCCCCGATCCTCGCCCCTCGCCCCGCGGCGTCGCGGCGTGTTGCCGCGGCCAGTCGGGGGGAGCGCGTCGCCTGCCTGCCGTGCGCGTCCGCCCGTCGGGCGCCCGCGCCGAAGTTCCTGTTCCCCTGGGCTACTCGGCGGAACGCCCGCCGAACGCTTCGGGGATGATCTTTCGAGCCTGGTCGCGGAGAAACGCCGCGACCGCGGCATCGGAATCAAGCGACAGGGCCCGCTTGGCCATGCGCTCGCACTGTTGGATCGACACGCTGCGGACCGCTCTTTTGAGCATCGGCAGGCTCGACGCCGTCGCCGAGAGTGTACGCAACCCTAACCCGATGAGCAAAAGCGCGTAATCCGGCTCGCCCGCCGACTCGCCGCAGCAGGAGACCGGGATGTTGTTGCGTCGCCCGGCGCGGACCACGTCCTTGATCAGTTGCAGGACCGCCGGATGCGCGGGGTTGAACAGGTTCGCGACGCGCTCGTTGGTCCGGTCGACCGCCAGCGTGTACTGCACCAGATCATTGGTCCCGATCGAGAAGAAGGCCGACTCGCGCGCGAACGTGTTGGCCATGATCGCCGCGGCGGGGACCTCGACCATCATGCCCACCGGCACCGACCGGTCGAACGGCACGCCCTCCTCTTCGAGGTCCTCCATGACGTCGTTGAGCAGGAACTTGGCCTGCCGGAGTTCGTTGGTGTTGCTGATGAGCGGGAACATGACGCGGATGGGCCCCAGCGCGCTGGCGCGGAGCAGCGCGCGGAGTTGCGTCTTGAACATCGGCAGCGCCTGCAGGCAGTAGCGGATCGAGCGCAGGCCGAGGAAGGGGTTGCGCTCCGGCTCCTCGGCGCGCTCCTGCGTGTACTTGTCCGCGCCCAGGTCCACCGTGCGGATGACAAGCGTGCGCCCGGCGGAGAGTTCGACCGCCTTCTTGTACGCCGCGAAGTGGTCCTCCTCCGTCGGCTCGCGCGTCGAGGTGAGGTAGAGGTACTCGGTCCGGTACAGGCCGACGCCCTCGGCGCCGCAGTCGATGGCGGTCGTGATCTCCTCGGGGAACTCGATGTTGGCCAGCAGCGAGACGTGGGTGCCGTCGGTCGTGACGCACGGGAGCGAGGCCAGTTCGCGCAGGCTCAGGCGCGCGGTGGCGCGCTGCTCGATCCGCCGCGCGTAGTCCTCCAGCGTCGCCTCGTCGGGGTCGATGACGACCACCCCGTGGTCGCCGTCGATGATCACGGGGGCGCCGTCCGCGGCCACCTGCGTGACGCGACCGACGCCGACGACCGCGGGGATGCCCAGCGCCCGCGCGAAGATCGCCGTGTGACTGGTGCGCCCGCCCAGGTCGGTCGTGAAGGCGACGACCTGCCCGCGGTCGAACGCCGCGGTCTGCGAGGGCGTCAGGTCGCGCGCCACCACCACCGCCTCGTGGTTCAGTTGCGACAGGCGGCTGGAGTGCTCGCCGATCAGGTGCCGCAGCACGCGGGTCGACAGGTCGCGCACGTCGTCGACCTTGGTCTGGAAACTCGGGTCCGGCAGCGCGGCGAAGCGGTCCAGCAGTTCCTCGAAGCCCTTCCACACCGCGTACTCGGCCGTCACCGACTCGCGGTCGATCCGCTCGTGCATCGGGCCCGTCAGCGACTTGTCGCACAGCAGGCCGACGTGGAAGGCGAAGATCTTGGCGGCTTCCTCGCCCAGTTCGGCGCGCGTCCGCTCCTTGAGCGCGTTGAGTTCGTGGATCGACGCGCCCAGCGCCTTCCAGAGCCGGTCGTGCTCGACGGGCAACTGCTCCGGGCGCACCGTTCGCCTGGGGATGCGACGCCGCTCATCGTCGAGCACGAACACGCGCCCGATCACGATGCCCGGCGAAACCGCGATGCCCTTGAGCGTCTCCATGTACGTGCCCGGACCCTCCGCCGCCGAAGGTTGGCCTCCGGCCGCGCGTCGTGCGATCCTAACAAATTCCAACTACTCCCACGCCCCGCCGGATGCCGCGGATCATAGCCGGCGACAGCCCGTTGAGAACCGGGTTCTGCCTGTTGGCACTTGACTTGCACAGCCGTTCCTGCTCTTATGAGCGTCGTCTGTGCGTGGTGTTGCGCGGGGGCGGAGCATCGGGGAGGGGGTTCGTGGGGAGGGGGGTTGGTGGGGGCCAGTCCGCAGGAAGGATCGTGAGCCTGTGCGCGTTCGCGCCGGGGCCGCCTTGGTCGATCGCATGCCGACCCTGACCGGAATCCTTGATTGGCCGGCCCGTGCCGAGGGCCGGGTCCGTCAACTCAACGGCTCCACGCTCATCCAGCGTGACGACGATCCGTTCGTGCCGCTCTTCTTTGGCGAGCGGTTCAAACTCCGGCACGGCCTGGAGGTGACGGTCGAGGTCGGCATCAAGCAGCCCGGCGCGGGCCGACGCCGCCGGCGCCGGCGCGGGCGCGGGCCGCGGCCCGAATCGCCGCCGCAACCGGGCGCCGAGCCCGCCGCGCAGGGCGGTGGGGGGGCGGGCGGTGCGGGCAGGCCGGTCGTCGAGTCGATCCTGTCGATCGAGGGCCTGGAGCCCGAGCGCTTCGCCCAGTCCAAGCCGTTTGAAGAACTCACGTCCATCGACCCGCAGCCGCGGCTGACGCTCGAATACCCCGGCTGCCCCGTGGCGTGCCGGCTGGTGGACCTGTTCTGCCCGATCGGGCGCGGCCAGCGCGGGCTGATCGTCTCGCCGCCCAAGGCGGGCAAGACGACGCTGCTCAAGGACATCGCGACCGCGATCCTGCGCAACCACGCCGACGTCGAGATGATCCTGCTGCTGGTCGACGAGCGGCCCGAGGAAGTGACCGACTTCCGCCGCGCGTTCGCGCAGTTCACGACCGGCGACGGCAGGCCGCGGGCGCGCTGCATCGCCTCGAGCAACGACCACGACGCCGAGCGCCACGTGGCGGTCTCGCTGCTGACGATGGAGCGGGCCAAGCGCATGTGCGAGGCGGGCAAGCACGTGGTGGTGATGCTCGACTCGCTCACGCGGCTCGGGCGCGCGTTCAACCGCTCGCGCAAGTACGCGTCGAGCGGGCGCACCATGACCGGCGGCATCGACGCCAAGGCGATGGAGGTGCCCAAGCAGATCTTCGGCTCGGCCCGCTGCACGGAAGAGGCCGGCACGCTCACGATGATCGCCACGTGCCTGGTCGACACCGGCAGCGCGATGGACCAGGTGATCTTCGAGGAGTTCAAGGGCACGGGGAACATGGAACTGATCCTGGACCGCAAGATCGCCGAGCGCCGGCTCTTCCCCGCGATCAACCTCGCCGCGAGCGGAACGCGCAAGGAGCACCTGCTGATGAACGAGCAGGAACTCAAGACCATGACCGCGCTGCGGCGCAGGCTGATGGCGATGCCGCCGCACATCCAGGTCGAGCAACTGCTCGCGGCGATGCAGCGCTTCCCGACCAACGCCGCGCTGGTGGGCAGCACGGGAGGGTAAGCCCGGGCGGCCCTACCATCGGTCGCGAGGTGTCCCATGACACGGCAGACAAGCGACGAACTGCTCAAGCGCATCACCGTGGACCCCGGCCAGTGCGCGGGCAGGCCGTGCGCGCGCGGTATGCGCATCCGCGTGTCCGACGTGCTCGACCTGCTCGCGGCGGGAGAGTCCGAGGATCAGATCGCCGATGAACTCGAGATCGAGGCCGACGACGTCCGCGCCTGCCCGGTGTACGCGGCCAAGTTCTTCGACCCGCCGCGAATGGTCGCATGATCGGCTCGCCCGGTCAGCGCGAACTGTGGGTCGACGCGATGCTCTCCAAGTATCTCCCGCCATGGGTCGAGCGCGAGTTGGGCCTGCGATGCCGGCACCTGCTGGGCACGGGGCTGCGCGATCGTGGCGACACGGCCATCTCCGCCGCGGCACGTTCGGCCGACGCCATCGTCCTGACCAGGGACGCGGAACTCCCGGAACTTGTGGCCCGGCTCGGCCCGCCGCCGCGGGTGAACCTGCTCAACTGCGGCAACTGCACGAACGATGAACTCAAGCACGTGCTCGCGCGGTTTCTCGGACCCGCGATCGCCACCCTTGATCAGGGCCGCGCTTCCGCCGAGATCACCTACACGGGACTCCCGCGCCGATGACCGATCCCACCCGCCCCACACTCCTGGTCCTCTCACAGGTCTACGTCCCCGACCCCGCCTCCGTCGGCCAGCACATGGCCGACGCCGCGGCGGAGATGGTCCGGCGCGGCTGGCGCGTCGTCGTGCTCACCTCCGCGCGCGGCTACAACGACGCGACCATCAGGTACAAGCCGCGCGAAGTGATCGACGGCGTCGAGATCATCCGCCTGCCGCTGTCGAGTTTCGGCAAGAGGTCCTTCGCCCTTCGCATCCTCGCCGCGCTGCTGTTCATGGCGCAGACCATTCTCCGCGGCGTGTTCGTCCGCAACGTCCGCGCGATCCTCGTCAGCACCTCGCCGCCGATGTGCATCGTCGCCGCGCTCAAGATCTGGCTCTTCAAACTCGGCCGGCCCGCGATCAAGTTCTGGGTCATGGACATCAACCCCGACCAGTTGATCTCGCTGGGCAAGATCGGGCCGCACTCGCTGCCCGCGCGGCTGATGAACCTGTTCAACCGCATCATCCTGCGCCGCGCGGCCGACGTGATCGTGCTCGACAAGTTCATGGCCCGCACCATGAACAACAAACTCGACACGACGGAGAAGATGGCCATCCTGCCCCCGTGGCCGCACGAGGACAGCGTCGAGCCCGTGCCCCACGACGCCAACCCCTTCCGCGCCGAGCACAACCTCGCGGGCAAGCGCGTGTTCATGTACTCGGGCAACCACGGCATCGCGCTGCCGCTGGAAACGTTCCTCAAGGCGGCCGTGCGCTTCAAGGACGACCCGCGCGCCGCCTTCCTCTTCATCGGCGACGGCGTCCGCAAGAAGGAAGTCGAGGCCTGCATCCGCGAGCACGGCATGAGCAACATGCTCGGCCTGCCGTACCAGCCGCTGGCTCGCCTGCGGTTCTCCCTCTCCGCGGCCGATGCGCACCTGGTCAGCGTCGGCGACGAGGCCGTCGGCACCATCCACCCGTGCAAGATCTACGGCGCGATGGCCGTGGCGAGGCCGATCATCCTGCTCGCGCCCGACCCGTGCCACGTGTCGGACCTCGTGAAGGGTGAACGCGGGCAGGAGGACTTCGCACCGGGTGAGCGCACGCCCATCGGCTGGATCATCCCGCACGGCGACGTGGATCGTGCCGCGGCGGTGATCCGGGAGATTCTGGATGCCCCCGCCGAGCGGCTCGCGGCGATGGGCGAGCGTGCGCGCCACGTGATCGAGACGCAGTTGTCGAAGAAGACGCTCTGCGGCGCGTTCTGCGACGTTTTGGAGCGGGGGGTGCGGCGAAGTGCGGGTCTACCGGGCGGCACGCGCTGCCCTTGAAGCCGCGCGGAAACTCCACGTCGTACGCCGCGGCGATGGGGTCCCAGCCCTCATCCTCCTCGTCCAAGCCCTCGTTCGCGTAGCCGACTTCAATGGAGAGTCTGGCCCAGCGGGTCGGTGGCGACGATCGCGCCTTTGGCGGAGACGCCGATCGTGATGGGCGCATCGATGCTCGCGGCGATGATGTCCGCGATCTCGAGGTTGTACCGGATGTTGATCGGCGCGGTGATCGCTCCGCCCACGATGATACCGTACTGGCGCACGCCGACGCGGGGATACGTCAGGTTGGCGATGTCGATCGCGCCCGTCAGGTCGCCCCGTGTCTCAATGAGGTAGACGTGGGCGTCCACGCTGTTGGGGCCAGCGCCGATGGAGTTCTGGATGTCAAGCCCGCTCTTGATGTCCGCCTTGATGTCTGCACTTCCGATGGTCGGCGAGCCGCCGCCGATGCTCGCGGCGTCGATGGCTCGCACCTCATGCAACGCCAGCGGGGAAGTGCTGCGCCTCCCAGCCGTTGTTGGATTGCCCCAGCACGCCGCTTGGGTCGGGGACCGGCGGGCCGATCTCGTTGGTGCTCACCAGCACGCCCGGTGGGCCGGAGATCAGCCGCGAGTCCGTGGAGTTGGGGTACGCCCACCAGCCGCCCTGGTCCGGCCCGTTCTTGTGCGGGTCGTAATGGGCTGCTTTGAGCCATTCATCCCATGATGGGATGAAGTACCGGGCATCTGGTGAGCGTGTCGCCTGATCGCTGAACCCGCCCGTGCCGTTGTTGCCGAACGTGCTGACGTCATACGCACCGTTCAGGAAGTTGTCCCGCGGCACGACCCCTCCCGGACCCGCTGCGCCGGCCCCGCCGTTGTGCAGGAAGTTGCAGTACATTGCCACCATGCGCCAGGAGATGTTCCCCACCGGCCGCATCTCATTGCCCGCCGGAACCTGCCATCTTCGCGCGTTGGGATTTGAGTTGTTGATCGGCGTCGTCCCCTGCGCGCCCCAGAACGTCGGGGGAATCAGCCATGGCAGCCCCGGCTCACCCGCCGGCCTGTCGTACGCGGCGTTGAAGAACTGCACCCACTGGCTGGTGGTCACCTCGAAGCGACCGATGCTGTACTCGTACCCGACGCTGCCGCGGCCCAGTGCTTGGTTCTGGATCGGCGGGAACTGAACCGGCGGCGTCCCCATCCACGGCGCATTGCCCGGGTGCGTGATCCGCACGAAGTCGATGCCGGAACGCGGGTCAACGTCGGCCCGAGCAGGCAGGATCACCGCAAGGCTTGCCGCGGCACCGGCGATCGGGATGAAAGGGTTGCATCCTCTCATAACGGGCCGCACCATCGACTTTCTCCTGGGAGTGTGACATGACACGCAACTCGTGTCAGTGCGCCGACACGGATTCTGTGTCGCGTGGCGACCAAGGCCCAACACGCGCGTGCCTACGCACCCATACCGCGGTTGCTGCGCCTCGCGCGGCAACAGGCCGGGCTGACACAGCGGGAACTCGGCGACAAACCGCGAAAGCCGCAGTCCTGGGTCTACAACTGCGAAACCGGGAACCGACGTGTCGATGTGACGGAGTTCTGCTTCTGGTTAGAGGCGTGCGGGCGTGCCCCCGCCGACGGCCTGCGGGCCTACCTCCGCCAGCGTGGCCAGCCCGCGCAGGCGGGCCAAACCGGGGACGTCCGATAGGCTGATTCCAAAAGCGAGGCATGGGCCGATCTCCCGATCAAGCCCTCTCCGCCTGCACCAGCGTACCACCCGGTCCGGCAAATGCCATAGGCCGCGGCAGGAGTCGCACCCGCTTCATGCGCAAAAGCACAGGGGCGTGGCGGGTTTGGCCTTGCGTGGAGTCGAACCCGAGGGAGTCAGGGTTCACCGACCGATCAGCGCCGCGGTGGGGGAACGCTGCCTACGGCACCACCTTCACCACGCTCACGCGCGGCGCGAGGAGCTCGTAGACGATCTCCACGTCGCGGTCGCCAAGGCGAATGCACCCCATCGACATGCTCCGGCCGATCGAGTCGGGGTCGATGGTCCCGTGCACGCCGAAGCCGGTGTGCCCGCGGCTGGCTTCGTCGAGCCCATCCAGTCCGATCCACCGCTCGCCGATGGGGTTCTTGGGGTCGTTGGCCGCGAACCGCTCGCCGGTGCGCGGGTTCCGCCACTCGGGGTTGACGAGTTTGCTGTTGGGCCGCACGACAAAGTTGGCGATGGGCGTGCCGTCGTTCTCGCCAAGGCCGACGGGGAACGAGCGGATATAGACCCACCCCGGCTCCGCGCCGCACGCGAGCGGCGACGTGCCGACCGACGAGGGCGAGGGCGGGTCGCCGGCGTAGATGTCCATGCGGTAGGCCGACTTGCTGACGACCGCGTGGAACGGCCCGTTCACGACCTTGAGCCGCTGGCCGATCTGGATGCGGCTGGGGTCGGCGAGTTTGTTCAGCCGCGCGATGAGCATGTACTCGGTCGTCAGGCCGAGTTTGCGGCTGATGACCGGCAGGCTGTCGCCGCCGACGACCGTGTACAACTGCGCCAGCGGGTCGCCCGCGACGACCGTCGGCGAAAAGACCAGCGTCTCGTTCAGGTCGCTGATCCACCGGCGCAGCGCGCCGCGTTCGCTCTCGGGCGTGCGCCGGTCGAGCAGCACTCGGTTGAGCGCGGCACGCGCATCGGCCAGTTTGCCCTCGCGCTGGGCGCGCTCCGCGCCGCTCACCAGCGCGGCGAGGTCCTCGGGCAGGTCCATGCGGTCCGGCGCGCCGCTCGCCGCGGGGCTGGTCACCAGCGGGTCGCGCACGGCGCCGCTGCCGGGCGACGCCGTCAGGCCGCCGTCGGTGCGCGGCGGGGTCGAAGCGGGCGCCGGCGCGCGGGCCGCGTCGCGCGCCGAGTTCATCGAGATCAGCGCGGGCTCGGGGCGCGTTTCGGGCGGCTTGCTGCTTGTCGCGGGCGCGTTTCGGGCGGCCGCGCTCGCGGCGGGGCCCGCCGCGCCCGCATCGGCGGGCCGGAGCGGGTCGTTCACGGGCTGGGCGCTTGCACTGCGCGGGCCGCTGTCGCGGCTGTGCAGGACGTACAGCAGGCCCGCGCCGCACAGCACGACCAGCGCGGCGATGCCAGCGCTCTTGAGCATCCGCGCGCGACGCTTGGACCGGTACGCCGCGACCGACGAACTGGGCACGCGCTGTCCGCGACTCATCTGCGATGCAAGGGCCATGGGGGCTTCCGTTCTCTCATGGGTCCGGGGCCGGGTTGTCCAGCGGGCGGGCAGCGCCGCGCAACGCTTTCTTCGGTCATCCCCCGCCGCGTGGTTCACCCTGTCTGCAACCAAACATCATCAATCGCGACTCGGTCACCAGCGCGTCCAGAGTACGGTCGTGCGCCTCGCGCGGCAGGCGTTCGGGCGGGGGCAGCACCTGGCACGCAAAGCCCACGCCCCACGCCGCGCACCGCAGCGCGGGATCGGCCAGAAAACGATCGTAGAACCCCGCGCCGTGCCCGATGCGCCCGCCCTGTTCGTCGAACCCAAGTCCCGGCACCAGCACGAGTTCCAGCGCGGCGGGTTCGATCGCCGGGCAATCCGCCGTCGGGTGCGTCAGGCCCGCCGCGGCGCCGCGCGCGGCGGAATCGAGCTCAAGATCAGCCGCAAGGTCGCGCACGATGCGCGGCGCGAGCGTCCGCGCCTGCCAATCGACCCGCGGCAGGGCGATGGTCTTGCCGGCCCGGATGGCGCGCCCGGCGAGCGGGCGAAGGTCCACCTCCGCACGCGCCAACATCGGCACAAAGAGCATGACCGCGCGGGCGGCGACAAAGGCGGGCGCGGATTCGATCATCCGGCAGATCTCGGCGGACCACGCCGCGGCGAGTTCGGGCGTGACCGCCGCGAGTCTGGCCCGCAACTGGGCGCGGATGCGCTGCTTGGCGGCGGCGGCGTCGGTCACGGCCGAGTGTAGGGGTTGGCGGGTGGGCCCGGATTCGAAACCGGTGCGCGGTACCATGCCCGCGTGGCACTGGTCATCTGCGGGATCGACGAGGCTGGGTACGGGCCGCTGCTCGGGCCGCTGTGCGTTGCCATGAGCGCTCTGCGGATCGACGACTGGTCGGAGGGCGACGGTGCGCCGGACCTGTGGCAGCGGCTCTCGCCCGCCGTGGCCCGTGCGGGCGTGCCCGCCGCGGCCGGCAAGCGTCGGCGCGGGGGCGGGCGGGGGGGCGGGCGGGGGGGCGGTCCGGGCGCGCTGCTGGTGGACGACTCCAAGAAACTCAAGTTGCCCAACGACGCCAGGCGCCACCCGCTGACGCACCTGGAGCGCGGCGTGCTGTCGTTCCTGCTCTGCGACGGCGCGAGCGAAGACCGCGCGATCCCGGCCAACGACGCCGCGCTGCTCCGCGCGCTGGGCGTCGCGCTCCCCGCCGAGGAGTGGTACCGCGCCGAGCCCGCGCCCTGCCCGGCGGCGTGCACCGAGGGCGAGGTCCGCATCGCGGCCAACGTGCTCGCGGGCGCGATGGACGCCGCGGCGGTCTCTCTGTGCGCGCTGCGGTGCGAGGCGCTCTTCGAGCGCGACTTCAACGAACTGGTCGAGGCCGCGGGCACCAAGGCCGCGACGACCCAGAGCGTCCTGCAGCGTCACCTGTGGCACGCGTGGGAGCATTGGGGCGCGGCCGGGGGCGGCTCGGCGCTGCGCGTGGTGTGCGACCGGCAGGGCGGGCGCACGCAGTACGGCGGTATGCTCGCCGGCGCGTTCCCCGAGGCTCGCGTCACGACCATCGAGGAGCAACCGGCCCGCAGCCGCTACGAGGTCGCCGCCGACGGCCCGCCCGCAAGACGCATGATCGTGCAGTTCATGCCCGAGGCCGAGTCGCGGCACATGCCCGTCGCGCTCGCCTCGATGGCCGCGAAACTGGCGCGCGAAACGCTCATGGCCCGGTTCAACCGCTACTGGCAGGCCCGCATGCCCGAACTCAAGCCCACGGCGGGCTACCGTCAGGACGGGTGGCGCTGGCTGAACGACGCCGCGGCCATCCTGACTCCCGCCGAGCGGCAGGCCATGATCCGCCGCGCATGAAAGGATTCGCCCATGCTCATCGGCCCGCTTGTCGCGTGCGTGTGCCTGATGCTCGGGGTCGCGCCGTCGCGGACCGAGCCGCCCGCCGACCTCGTGACGCTCGAACACAGGTGGACCAAGGATGCGCACGAGGACTACCGCTTCAAACACCGCGCGATCGTGACCACCCGCGAGGCCGGTGAGGAGCGCGTCGTCTCGACCACGCACGCGGGCGTTCTGCGCCTGAGCGTTCGCGAGACCGAGAGCAGCGGCGCGGCGTTGCTGGCCGTCTCCATCCTGAAACTCGAAGCGACGCTCTCGGCCATGCCGACCGCCTACGCCGCGACCATCGAAGGCCCGCTGAAGTTCGAGTGGCGGCCGTCCGCCGACGGCGCGCCGCCCGACGCGGACGATCCGCCCGCGACCGGCGACCTCGCCGCGCCGCTGGCCGCGCTGTGCGCCGCCGAACTGCTCGTGCGCATCCGTCCCGATGGGTCGATCGGCGCAATCCGCGGCACGCAGGCTGCCGACGACGCGGCGCGCCAGCGCGGCGAGATCGGGTCGTTCGCGCTCGGCCCCTTCGGCGGCGGCTCGCTCCCGCGCTTCCTGGAGCGCCTCTGGCGCGTCGACGAACAGGTCGACGACGGCTACGCGCCGCGCGCGCCGGGCGCGAAGTGGACGCGCACCGAGGAGCGCCCCATGCCGCACGGCGCGCTGGCCCGCATCGAGCGCACGCACACGCTCGCGGGCGCCGACATGCCGGGCCTGTGGCCGGTCGAGATCGTCGGGCGCGGCACGCTCGTGCCGCCACGCGGCGAGCCCGACCCGACCGCCCCGACGCTCAAACTCGAGGAGTGGACCGAGCGGGGCCTGGCGTTGTGGGACGCCGCGGCGGGGCGCATCGCGCGCCGGAACGACACGCTGCGGGCCCGCACCAGCGCGTCGATCGGTCCGCACACGGTCGAGACCGACGTGCAGACGCTGATCGAGTTCGAGGCCGTGCCGCGCTGACGCGCCGCGTGCGGGGTTTGATCTCGCGCTGCGCGCAGCGGATACTGCGCACATGGACGGCCGGACCGTCAACCTCCGCGAGTGCTCGCCGCAGGACCGGCGCGAGGCGCTGGCTCGCGCCGGCTCGGCCCTCGACTCCGGGCGTGTCGTCCTCGCGCCCACCGAGACCGCCTACGTCGCGCTCGCGAGCGCGCCGCACGCCGATGCGCGGCTGTCTGCCCTGGCCCGCGCGGGCGCGCTCGCCCCGCACGTGCGCGCGCCCGTCTGGCTCGCGCCGACGATCGACGGCCCGCGCGGCGTCGAGCGCGACCTGATCGACCAAGGCGAGCACGCCGTCGGCCCGTTCACGTCCCCGCGCCACCGGCGCATCGTTCGCCGCCTCGCCCCCGGACCGGCGGTCTTTGTCTGCGAATCGGGCGGCGCCGACGCCGCCCGCGCGGTCGCGGCGGCGCTGGAACTTTCGGCCGCGTGCGTCGACGACGCCGGGCGCATCGCCTTCCGTGTCAGCGGGCACGCCGCGGCCGCCGCGCTCGCGGCGCGCGCCGAGCGGGCGCTGGCGTGCGTCGAGATCGCGGCCCAGGGCGGCGGGCCCGCGCAGACGCTCGACGCCGCACTGGCCACGCTGCGCGCCGCGGGGGTGGAGCCGGACGTCGCGCTCGACGACGGCGAGTCGCGCATGCGCGCGGGCGCGACGGTCGTGCTGCTGCACGCCGAGGCCCGCGGCGGCGGGCACGAGGTGCTGCGCGAGGGCGCGTACGAGGCGCGCTTCGTCGGCAAGCAGGGCGAGCGCACGGTGCTGTTCGTCTGCACCGGCAACACCTGCCGGAGCCCGATGGCCGAGTCGATCGCCGCGGGCCTGCTGGCGCAGGCGCCCGGCGGCGAGTCGGTGCGTGTGGCGTCTGCCGGGGCCGCGGCGGGCACGGGCATGCCCATGACCCCCGAGGCCGCCGACGCGGTGCGCGAACTGGGGTTCGTGGCCCGCCCTCACGCCTCGCGCCCGCTGACGCGACGGCTCATCGCCGAGGCCGACGTAGTGCTGGCGATGACCCGTTCTCACGCCGCGGCGGTGCTGGACCTCGACCCCGGCGCGGCGGACAAGGTGCAAACCCTCGACCCCGCCGGGCGCGACGTGCCCGACCCCATCGGCATGGGGCCGGAGGTCTACACTCAGACGGCGCGGCGGATCAAGGAACTTATATCCCGCCGCCTACAGGAGTGGCTGCCATGAAACTGGCGCTGGGGGCCGATCATCGCGGCGTGAACGCCTGCAGGCAACTGGCCGACCGTCTCCGCAACGGCGGGCACGAGGTCGAACTGTGCGGCAACCTGTCCGGCGAGATGTGCGACTACCCCGAGCCGGCCTATCTGGTCGCGACCAGGGTGTCGGGCAGGGCCGCCGACATGGGCATCCTCCTGTGCGGGTCGGGCATCGGCATGTGCATCGCCGCGAACAAGGTCAAGGGCGTGCGGGCCGCGCTGGTGCACGACGAACTGACCGCCGAGATGAGCCGCGGCCACAACGACGCGAACGTGCTGTGCCTCTCGGCCGATCTTCTGGGCCAGCGCCTGATCGAGAAGATCGCCGAGGTCTGGCTGAGCACGCCCTTCCAGGGCGGCCGGCACGAGCGGCGCGTCCGCAAGATCGCCGCGATCGAGAACGGGCAGGACCCGACCAAGGTGGAGTGACCGCGACCGTCCGCGCCGTCAGTCATCCGCGGAGATCGACCTCGGCCCGGCCTTGCCCGCCACGCGCTCCATGTAGCCCTTGCCCTTGCGTTCGTACTTGGTGAACCCGAGCCGCTCGAGGTTCTTGTTGGACAGCGCGCCCTTGGCCTTCAGCGGCGACATGCTGCCCGCGATCGCGGGCGCGACGATGGCGCGCCGGCACGGCTTGCCCGTCCCGGGGTGTCTGGTGAGCGCGGCGTCCTTCATCGACTGGACGATCTCGAACGTCTCGCCCGTCGGCTGGCCCTTCGTGTCGAGGATCTCGTAGACATAGGTCGGCATGGTGCAGGTCCTGTGTCCCGGCGTCCCGGGTCCTGAGTCCGGGCGCGGGCCGTCGCGCCGGTCGCAGGACTCGGAACGCAGGGCCGCTCACTCGAGCGTTTCGCTCTCGATGCTCGCCTTCTCGCCCTTGAGTTTCTTCTCCACGTACTTCTTCACCCAGGTCTCGAAACTCTTGCCCGCGGCGGGGTCGCGGTCGGAGAACGCGATGCGCGCGATGTCCGCGTACGCCACGCGCACCTTCTCGTGCTCGCCGTCGTTCGCTCCCTCTCGCGGCGGCGGCATGAGGCGGACGTACGAATCGGCGAGCGTCCGGCCGCGCCGGCGGTCGAAGAGGTACCCCGTCAGCGTCGAGCCGTTGCGGAGTGTCAGCGTCACGTCGCCGCGGAAGTCGAAGGCCTTCTCCAGCACGTCGAGCGTCGCCGCGGCGTCGCCGCCGAGATCGGCGGTGAGACCCGCGACGGAGAGGGCGTCGGTGCCGGCCGCGGCAGGGGTGGCGACACCGTTGTGGGGCGCGCCGGGGGACGATTTGGTTTCCTGGGGCATGCGGCGGGTGGGGGGAGCGGGGGGTGGGGGGGTGGGGGGGCAGAGAGCAGATTTCAGATGGTCAGAACGCAGAACAAGCGTATGGTGACGCGAGCGGTTCGGCAGCTGACCGCGGAATCCGCGATCCGCCCCGCTGCCATCTGCGACGTTGAGGCGGCCTGCGGCCGTGGTCACCCGAACGTCCGCCCGCTGTCGGGGTCCATCATCTTCCACGCGTTGGCCTTGCAGATGCGGCTGAGGACCGGCCACGCGTAGTCGTCGTCGTTGCAATAGACCAGCGCCTGGGTGATCTCGGCCTTGTCGGGCGAGGACGCCCCGCTGGCGGCGTAGGGCAGTTCGAGGATGAAGCCCGGGCCGTAGAGCGTCGCCGTGCCCAGCGACTCGCCGAAGCCCATCGCCCCCGAGCCGTCCGGCCACACGTTGAAGCCCTTGAGCCTGCCGATCAGTTCGGTCACCGTGCCGAGCGGCGACATGCCGCCCTCTCCGGGCGTCTCGGGCGGCTTGAACAGGACCAGTGTGCGGCGTTTGGCCAAGGGGCGGGAGTGTAGGGGGGCACCCAATCGCGGCAGGCCCTGCCATCTTTCGCACTCGGTCAGTATGATCCACGAATGCACGCCCGCCAGTTCTGCACGCCCCATCTCGTGAACCCCCAAGGAGCGACCCCGCTGGAGCGGGCCGTCTTTGATGACCGGTCGATCCGCGAGGGGTGGTTTCAAGACCTTCTGTTCAAGAATCCGTCGCTCATCCCGATCGACGAGATCGAAGAGGTCTTCGGCCCCTTGATCCCGGTTGCTCGCGAGCTGCCGACCGAGGCCGGTCCTGTAGATGTGGTCTACGTGAACCCGCGCGGGTACATCACGCTGGTCGAGACCAAGTTGTTTCGGAACCCCGAAGCGCGGCGAGAAGTGGTAGCTCAGATCCTCGACTACGCGACGGCCATGTCAGGGTGGACATACCAGGACTTCTGCTATGCCGTCCGTCTGAAGCGCCGCATAGATGATGACCGCCCCACCGGGCCAAGCACGCCGATCGAGGGCGACGAGGACCCGATCCTGCCATTGGTGCGCGACCACCCGGACTTCGACGAAGCCCGCTTCATCGACGCGGTGACAAAGAACCTCGCGCAGGGACGCTTCCTGCTGCTGGTGGCGGGCGACGGCATCCAGCACGGCGTGGAGCAACTCGCGGACACACTCGCCGCTGCGCCGGCGCTTGGGTTCACGTTTGCGCTGTTAGAGATCGCCTTGTTCAAGACCGGCACGGCAGACAAGGCGATGGTGGCGCAGCCCCGGGTGCTGGCTCGAACCAGAGAGATTGTGCGGGCCGTCGTCGAACTGCGAGCTCCTCTCACTCCGAAAGATGTCACCGTCAAGCTCCCGGAGGTGGTTTACGGAGACGACGGCGGCAAGCGGCGACGGCTCACCGAGGAGGCGATATTCGACACCATATCTGACTCACTTGGCGAGTCCGTCGTCGATCAGTTCCGCGGCTTCCTGCGCGAGTGCGAGAAAATTGGGATCGAACCGGAGGCGCGAGGCACCAGTCTGTCCCTCGCGTGGTACGAAC
>CALKJW010000052.1 GCA_937995595.1 uncultured Phycisphaerales bacterium
GCATGGCAACGAGGGTGCATACTGTCCAAAAGATGCGCGAGGCCTGAGCCAGCGAGAACTCCTTGGAGAGGTGTATGATGGCGGCTCCGATGACCGGTTTGGGCGCGTTGTTTGCCCGGGCATTCTGCGGCTTGGTCGTGCCCTCCGAGCCAGCCTGTCTGGCATATATGGGCACTGCGAGCACCAGAGTGCGTCCCGCGGGAGTCTGCACGTCTTCCTCCACGCTTCGCAGCCGAGGATCGGCCTGGAGCGTTGCCAGCATTTTGGCTTCCAGGTCGCTGGCGCGGTTTTCGGAGCGCGCGGCATCGCTGAAGACCAACCGGTAGCGGAACGTGATCTCCGAGGGAGTGGTCTCAAGCTGTCTAAGGACCGCGAGAACCGCCTCCTCCGCGGTGAACGCCGAAGGACCAGCCGCCGCGTTCGATCCCGGTGCAGAGCTCTGCGCCGCTTGCGCTCGTACGGCTTCGAGGGTGGCCAAGAGCGCAACCGCCTTCTCGTGCGTCTCGCGATCGGCGTTACGCTGCAGAAGGAGATAGCCGATGACGCCCGGGACAACTATCCCGATCGTGAAGACGGCGATGGGAATACCGAGAATCTTTGCCGTCAGTCCGCGTCCTGGCCGCACGTTCGCCACAGCCTTCACCCCCTCCGCGCATGCGCGCGCTGGCCGGAGTTGCGGTCGGCGCCGGCTGATCCCCTCCGAATCCTCCGGCGAGTCGCAACCCGATCAGGGCATATATTCCATATAGCGCTTCTCGGCTGATACGGGGAATGGTCAGGCGCAGACCGCCGGCCTCGTGCCGCAAAGCAAGCGCCCGACCTTGGCCCCAGCCAGGGTCGGGCGCCGAGAGAGCCCCGCGCGGCTACGAACGGAGGCGGTCCACCAGGTCGGTGCGCTCCCAAGGAAAGTGCGGCTTACCGAAGTGACCATTGCGCGCGGTGTCGCGGTAGCAGACCTTTGAGCGGTCCAGGAGGCTGAGATGCTGAATAATCAATCCGGGCCGCAGGTCCACGGCTTCCTGCAGTCGCCGTGAAATCTCTTCGGGATCGACCGTGTGGGTGCCGAAGGTCTCCACGAAGACGCTCACGGGTCTCGCGACGCCGATGGCGTAAGCGATCTGAATCTCGCACTTCTCCGCCAGACCAGCTGCCACGATGTTTTTCGCGCAATAGCGCGCCATGTAAGCGGCGCTTCGATCCACCTTGGAAGGATCCTTGCCGGAGAAGGCGCCGCCTCCATGCCGTGCGTACCCGCCGTAGGTGTCCACGATGATCTTCCGCCCCGTCAGGCCCGTGTCACCGTGCGGACCGCCGATCTCGAACCGCCCGGTCGGGTTCACGTGGATCTTGATCCCCGGGTTCCACCACTCGCCCAGCACCGGCTTGAGCACGTGCTGCACGATCTCGGCCTTGAGTTGCTCCTGCCGCTCGTTCCAGATCGGGTCGTGCTGCGTCGAGAGCACCAGCGTGTCCACCCGCACAGGCCGGCCGCTCCCCTCGTACTCCACCGTCACCTGGCTCTTGGCGTCCGGACGCAGGCCGGGGATCCTCCCCTCCCGGCGGACCACCGCCTGCTGCTCGATCAGCCGGTGCGCCAGTTCGATCGGCAGCGGCATCAACTCCGCCGTCTCGCGGCAGGCGTACCCGAACATCATGCCCTGGTCGCCCGCGCCCTCGCGGTCCACGCCCTGCGCAATGTCCGGCGACTGCTTGTTCAGCGCCACCAGAACGCCCGCCGAGTCCGCGTCAAACCGCATGTCCCCGCTGGTGTAGCCGATCTCGCGGATCGTCTCGCGCACCAGTTCCGGGATGTTCACGTACGTGTTCGTCGTCACCTCGCCCGCGACCACGACCAGCCCCGTGCAGCACAGCGTCTCGCACGCCACGCGCGAGAACGGGTCGTCGGCCAGCATCGCGTCGAGAATCGCGTCCGAGATCTGGTCCGAGACCTTGTCGGGGTGGCCCATCGAAACGGATTCGGAAGTGAACAGGCGGGACATCGCGGACATGATGACTCCAATCGGGTCTGATCTGTGCGTTCATCCGGATGGACGGATGGATCGGCCGGCAGGAACTCGGGGCAAGTGTAGCGGGCCTCTCTGTATCGGCGGTGCGCCGACCCGCGTTCAGGGCCCCGGTCTGACAATCAACGCTTCGAAGCGATCCGCGGCACCGCCACGCTCGTCCGCAGGTCTGCCTTCCGCGCTTGGCCCGCTATCCTGCCCTCCCATGGCCAAGAACGGCAAATCCGGCCTCACCTACGCCGCGGCGGGCGTCGAACTCGAAGCCAAGGACCGCTTCACCGAGTCGCTCACCTCCATCATGCGCCGCACCCACGGCCCGCGCGTGATCCCCAACCCCGGCGGCTTCGCCGGCCTCTTCCGACTCGATTACAACTCGCGCCTCTTCGCGCGCAACTACAAGGACCCCGTCCTGGTCGCCTGCGCCGACGGCGTGGGCACCAAACTCAAACTCGCCGCGGCCATCAACAAGTTCGACACCCTCGGCATCGACCTGGTCGCGATGAACGTCAACGACATGATCGTGCAGGGCGCCGAGCCGCTGTTCTTCCTCGACTACATCGCCGTGCCCAAGGTCGATGCCGCGATGCTCACCGACATCGTCAAGGGCGTGGCCGACGGCTGCCGGCAGGCCGGCTGTGCGCTCCTTGGCGGCGAGACCGCCGAGATGCCCGACGTCTACGCGCCGGGAGAGTTCGATCTGGCCGGCTTCGCCGTGGGCGTCGTCGAACTGGCCCGCGCCGTCAACACCGAACGCGTCGAGAAGGGCGACGTCGTCCTCGGCCTCTCCTCCGCGGGCGTGCACTCCAACGGCTACTCGCTGGTGCGCAAGATCGTCGAGCACGCCGGCCTCGACCTGCACAGGGTCTACGACGACCTCGCGCCCGCGGCCAGCGCAGCCAAGCCGCGGAGCCGCAGGGCCGCGATCGGCAGGGCCGGCCGAAGGGCCGCAGCGCCCGCGCGTCCGCTCGGCGAGGTCCTCCTCACGCCCACGCGCATCTACGTCGATCCGATCGTCAAACTCCTCCGCGCCTACCGCGTGAAGAAAGTCATCACCGGCATGGCCCACATCACCGGCTCGGGCATCGAGGGCAACCTCTGCCGCGCGTTGCACAGGAAGGTCGACGCCGTCGTCCGCCGCGGCTCGTGGCCCGTCCCGCCCGTGTTCGAGTTCCTGCAAAGGCACGGGAACGTCGACACCGAGGAGATGTACCGCGTCTTCAACATGGGCATCGGCTACTGCGTCGTCGTGCGCCCCGCCTTCGCCGAGAGCGTCAAGGAACGCCTCGAAAAACTCGGCGAATCGGTCCACGTCATCGGCGAGATCGTCAAGGGCAGGGGCGACGTCCGCTGGGGCTGAGCGCCTTCGCCATCAGGGCGATTCCGGCTCCGCTGCCTCTTCCTCCGTGCACTCTTCGGCGCCGTCATCGACGTCCTTGAAGAACTCCGAGACCTCGGCGATCGACCCCTGCCACACCCGCGGCCCGCGCCCGACGGCGTGCGCCCGCTTGACCAGGTCCACCACCAGCCCTTCCGGCAACCCGCGCTCCCACATCCGCCTCACCCACGCGCCCTCCAGCCGCGCCATTAACCGGATGTCCATGGCCACCGGCACGAAGTCCCCCGCCGCGTTCTCCTCCACGGTGCACAACCACACCATGCCCTCGCTCGCGGCGTCGGGCGTCTCGTCCCGAGGCACCTGCACCACCAGCACCAGTTCGTCTTCACCCTCGATGGGCAGGATCACGCCCGTGCCCCACACGTGCTCCCAGCCGGCGTTCGATGCCGCCTTCCAGTAACCGGCGAACAGCGTCGTCACGCCGGCCAGCCGCCCCTCCCAGTGCTCGCGGAACGGCGCCGCGGCCGACACCGGCCATGGCACGCTGCTCGACGGTAGCACGTTCGCGGCCGGCAACGCCATTGGGCGCGCGAGCCCGCCCGCGCCCCCGCCGCCGATGGTCGCGGCCCAGTTCTGCGCCGCGCCCGACCACCACTTGATGAAGTACCCGAACACCAGCACCGCCCCGCACGCGATCATCAGCGCCACGATCGCCGCCGCCCAGCGCACCCCCGCCGATCGGAACATCTGCCCCTCGATCCGCTGGCCCTCGCCCATCGTCCCGCTCCGTTCACCCGCGCAGCAGTTCCATCTCGTGATCGCCCGTCGCGCCCGCGGCCTTGGCCGCCCGCTCATCCCCGCCGCGCCGCGGCCGCAGGCACGCCGCCGCCGCGTCGAACACGCCCCGCATCCATACGTCCCCCGAAACCTCGGGGTTGACCGGCACAAACCACGCGCACCGGCGCGTCGCGGGCGCGCCGTACTCGCGGCACAGCACCCCCAGCGCGCCGATCTCCTCGCCCGCGGGCAGCCCGGACATCGGCCCCGCGGCCCACCGGCGCGCGGCGATCGCCAACCCGCGCAGACCATCGCCCGCCGACGCGGCCCGCACGCCCCCGGCGTCCCACGCCGCGTCGCCCAGCACCGCCACCCGTCCGCCGCGGCACGCGCCCACGCGCACCCACCCCTCGCGCCCGCCGCGCCACACCAGCACGAACCGGAACGCCGACAGCCGGCGCACGCGCGAGAACGCCCCGTCCTCCAGCCGCGCCAGACGGCCCGCCTGCGCCTTCATCGCCGCCGCCAGTTCAAACTCGCTCATGGCCGCGGCGGCGTGCATGCGCTCCACGGCCCGCGCCCGCAGCGCGCCGACCGCGCCCTCCCCGCACGCCACCGCCTCCACCACCGCGCGCACGCGCGTGCGGTACGACTCCATCGCCTCGCTCCCGTCGCACGGCGCGGCGCACCGCCCCATCTCCTTGTACGCGCACGCCTGCGCCGACGGCGCGAGCACCAGCAGCCGGTGCTCGCGGCACAGGTCGAACGCGTCGATCACCGCCTCGATGAACCGCCCCGCCGCGTCCTTGTCCGCAAACGGCCCGAGCACCTCCACCCCCGCGCCCGGCGTGCCCCGCGCACTCGACGCCGACCGCGTCGCCACCGCGCCGGCGCTCAGGTCGGTCTTGCCCCACTCCGGGAACGGCGCGCCCGGGTCGACGCACGCCCACCACGCGCGCGTCCGCTCCGCGGCCAGTCTCGCCGCGCCCGGCGCAAACCGCCGCGCCAGCGACAGGTACGCAAGGTCCGCCTCCATTATGCACGAGCACGGCACGGCGCGCAACGTCCAGTCGGCCGGCGCCTCCGCCAGCCGCCGGCGCGCCCACGCGCGAAGGTCGCCCGTCGCCGCCAGCAACGCCGGCCGCTGTGCGCCGTCGAACACCGCCGCCGCGCCGTGACACGCGGGCGCGGACAACCACCCGTCCGCGCGGTCGAACGCCGCGCACGGCGCACCGTCGAGCAGCGGGATCTGGTCGTGCCGCGCCGTCTGCATGCGAGTTTCACGCGAGCGCCGCGCCCGCGCTCGACAGGTCAGAGACCGACCTCAGCGCCCCGCCCGCCCGTCGGCGCCGATCGAAAGGCCCGCGATCCGCGCCTCGAACGCCACCTTCCCGTGCGCCACCCCCTGCACGTCGCACACGAACCCGCGACGCGACCACTTCACCTCCTGGCACAGCAGGTACAGGTCGTCCCCCGGCACCACCGAGTTGCGGAACGAGCAGTTCTCGATCCGCGTGAACGCCGCGAGCAGCGGCTTGTCCTGCCGGATGTTGTACAGGTACGCCGCGAGTTGCGCCGCCGACTCCACCATCAGCACGCCGGGGAACATCGGCCGCCCGGGGAAGTGACCGGGCACCCAGAACTCGTCGGCGCGGGCCGTCTTCAGCCCCACGATCCGGCGCGGGTTGTCGCCGATCCACACGATGTGGTCCAGCAGCGCCATGTCCCCGCGGTGCGGGTTGATGCGCGCGATCTCCTCGCGCGACACCAGCCGGCGCGAGAGGTCGATCCCGTCGAGGTCGAACAGAAACCCCGAGCGGGGCGCACCGCCGCCCGCCGCGCCGTCCGCGCGCGCTTCGGTTCGGATGTCCTCCGGCGAGACCCGCGTCATCCGGAGGCTTCCTCCTTCTTGCGCTGCTCAAGGATCTCCGTGCGGATCTGCTGCGCCGCTTCCTTCACCTGCTGCATGGCCTGACGCACCCGCGTCCCAGCGGCACGGTTGCCGCCCAAGGCCTTCTGCATGTCCTCGTCCACCTCCGCAACCAGTTTTTTCAGCCGCTCGTACGCTTCCATGGTCGCGACCCTCCGGCCCGCCCCCGCCCTGCAAACCCCTGCCAACTCACCCCGCACAAACCACCTAAACGGGTGGTCCGTGGCGAAGCGGGCTCATTTGACAGTATACGACCGACCCGCGATGGGGGCGCACGAGTCTTCGCATTGCCCATCGGCACGTTCCCGCCCGCGCCAACAGCCGCGCTGTATTCGCGCTGGACTCGCGCTGCGCCGCGCCGAGCGTTCACACCCCGTCGCCGTCGATCCACCCCTCCGCCACCAGCGGCCGCGTCTCGCCGTACGTGTACGTCGTCATGCGCTTGATCGGCGGCGAGTAGATGTGCAGCGTGATCAGGTCCGTCCCCGGCGGCTGCATGTTGGCCACCTGATGAATGTCGGCGTCCTCCGCCGCGCAGATGTACCCCGGGTTCATCGTGTTCGCGACCACCGGGCACAGCAGGCCCGAGGGCGTCGCGCGGAACCGGATCTCGGTCCCCTGCCCCTCGATCACGCGGAACGCGCAACTCGACCCCGCGTGGTCGTGGATCGTCGAACACTGCCCGCTCCGCCAGCACAGGGCGAGCAGTTCGTACCACTCCGAAGCGCGGATGGTGTTCCGCTTGTACCCCCGCGCGCCGAACACGCAGAACGGCTCGATGTCCCGGCGCGTGATGTCCGCCTTCTTCAACAGGCCGCTCAGGACGTCCAGGTCCGCCCGCCCGCGGAGCGATTCGAGGTACTCGACCAGCGGCGCAAGCCGCGCCGGCACGGGGTGAACGGGCGCCTTTCGCGGCGACGCGGCGGGTGCGAACGTGGTCATCGGCGACTCCCGGGGTACCTTCAGACTACCCCGCGTCGGTCCGGCGTTCAAACCCAAACCGGTCGGGTTCCACGAATCACCCCGGCCGCACGCCCTCCGCCACCAGCGCGTCGGCGAGGTACCGGACCTCGTCCAGCGTGTTGTACGCCTGCATCGCGATCCGCACCCAGCGCCGGTCGCTCCCCAGCGGGAACAGCACGACCGGCGCCTGTACGCGCCACGCGGCGATCAGCCGGTCCTGCAGCGCGTCGTGGTAGCGTGTCGGCGCCGCCGCCTCCGCCGCGGTCCGCGCGCGGACCGGCACCGTCGCCATCGACCCGAGCATCGACTCGGGCGCGGGCGGCTCGGCCCCCAGCCGCTCGCACAGGATGCGCCGACCGGCGACCGCCGCCTCGCGGTTGCGCCGCCGCACCTCGGCCCAACGCCCGGGCGCGAGCGACTCCATGAACGCGACGCACTCGGGGATGCACAGCGCGGGCGTCATGTCCCACGTGCCGGTGTAGTCGGCCTCGACGCGGAACAGCGAGCGGTCGGTCCGCCTGGTGTTGAAGCCGTGCGAGATCACCAGCGGGTGGAAGTTCGCCCGCCTGTCGGCGCGCACGTGCAGGAACGCCGCGCCCTTGGGCGCGCACATCCACTTGTGGCAGTTGCCGGTGTAGTACGCCGCGTTGACGCGCGACACGTCGGTCTCGATCATCCCCGGCGCGTGCGCGCCGTCGACGATGGTGTCCACGCCGCGCGCGGCCAGTTCGCGCACCAGCCGCTCCGCGGGGAACACCAGCGCCGTCGCGCTCGTGACGTGGCTCAGCAGGCACAGGCGCGTGCGCGCCGTCACGCACCGCAGCACCGCCTCCACCACCTCGTCCTCGCCGCCGATCGGGAACGGCACCTCCGCCGTCACGACCCTCGCCCCCGCGCGCTCGGCCTCGAACCGCAGCGCGTTGTTGCACGCGTTGTACTCGTGCGTGTTGGTCAGCAGCTCGTCGCCCGGCGACAGCCGCAGGTTCCGCAGCACCGTGTTCACGCCCACCGTCGCGTTGGCGACAAACGCCAGCCCCTCCGCGTCGGCGTTGATGAACCGCGCCAGCGCGTCCCGCGCCCGGTCCAGCAGCGGCTCCAGGTCCTCGACAAACCAGCGGATCGGCTCGCGCTCCATCTGCGCACGCAGCGCCGACTGCCGCTCCTGCACCACCCGCGGGCACGCGCCGAACGACCCGTGGTTCAGGAACACCTCGTCCTCGGCCAGCGTCCAGTGGCGCGCAAGGTCGCTCCGCCGCGGCAGCGCGCCGCCCGCCCGACCTGTGAACTCAGCCGTTGACATCGAGCGAGCGTCCGATCGAAACCGCCGTCGCCGCGGCGTTCCTGTCCGCCGGGTGGCGATAGAACGGCAGCGGCGCGCCCGCCGGACGCGCCCCCCCCTCGCCGTCGGCCTCGAAGTTCACCCCGCCCGGCACCACGCCCGCCACCAGCCGCGAGATGTTCGCGTCGCGCACCGTCGCCGCGCCCGCGTCGCGCGACACCGGCTCGACCGGCTGCACCGGCGTCGTCACCGCGCGTTGCACCGGCCGCACCGGGCCCACCGGCTGCGTGCCGTAGGCGCGCGCGATGTGGTACGGGTTGGTCGGGCCGAACGCGCCGCTGGGTGGGTTGATCGTCATCGCTGACACGTTCTATCGGGCACGCCGCGCCCGCCCTTGCATCGTGTAACCGCCGCGGACGACCGCGGCACGCCGATCATGCCCCGAACACCGCTCACCGCCCCGGCGCGCCCACCGCGCGACCATTGCTCACCTTGATCTCCGGCTCGCGCGCGACCGGCGCGCCGGCGTCCTCCTGCCCGCCCAGCGCGTAGCGCGGCGCGGGCGGCAGCGCGCCGTTCACGCCGCCCCGAGTCGCCGGCCGCGGCGGCGCGACGACCGCCGGCTCCGGCGCGTGCGCCGGCTTGCGCAGCAGCGCGCGCAGGCCCGAGTGCGCCTTGGGGTGCGCCTTGTGCGGCGTGAGTTCCTGCCCCACCAGCACGAACCCCTCGAACAACTCACGCACCCGCGCTTCGGTCATCGGGTGCGGGTGCATGTAGTCGCGATGATCCGAGAGGTCGACAAAGAACCACACCAGCCCGCCCGGCTTGAGCAGCCGGTGCATCTCGCGCACCACCGCCGCGGGGTCGCTCACGTGGTCCAGGCAGTTCTCGCACACCACCAGGTCCGCGAAGTTCGACGGCAGCGGGACGTCCTCGCCCTGCGCCTCGATGTACGTCACGCCCTCGCACGCCGACGGCAGAAGCCCCTCCTCCACGTACCCTCGCGCCAGCGGATCGACCGCCACGCACCGCTTCCACCCCTTCTTCGCCGCCGCGACCGCCGGGTACGGCCCAGCACCGATCTCCACCACCGACCGCGCCCGGCACCACTCGTCGATGTTCCCCGGTCGGTCGTCCTGCGGAAGGCCGAGGTACTCGGCGAGTTTCAGCAGCCGGTGCCGCTGCCAGCGCCCGAAGACCACCGCGAACGGCTCGCCGTGCTGCTTCTCCGAGCCGCCGCGCTTGATCAGCCACCGCCAGTAGTCCAGTTCGCCGCGGTCCTTCGCGGCCCGCTGCCGCGCCAGGCCCAGTTCCGCCTCCAGACGGTCCAGCCGCGCGTGCAGCGGCGCAAGGCCCGGGCGCATGGCGCGCATGAACAGATTCTTCACGTACGCCTTCAAGCCGTTCTGTCGGGCCTTGGACATGCCGCAAGTGTACGGCCCGACGTGCCCGCGGCGCGACCCACGGAAAAAGCGCCACGCCGCCCTCCCGACGAGCACCTATTCTGTGACGTCCGACCCCTCCCGCACCGCGGCCGCCGGGCCGCACAGACCACGGACCACGACATGGACCAGACCGGGCAGACCGACCCGCTCCCAGGCCCGACGCCCCAGCCGCGCCCCGACATCGAGACCCACCTCATCAAGGACGTCAAGAGCCTCAAGCGCCGCGTCTGCGAAGAGGCCACCATCGCCGTCGCCATGCTCGAGGCCGCGCTCGCCGCCCTGTGGGAACTCGACACCGCCGCGGCACGCGAGGTCGCCGACCGCGACGACCGCATCGACCGCGAGGAGGTCGCGATCGAGGAAGCCGCCTTCCGCATCATGACCCTCCAGCAGCCGGTGGCGCGCGAGTTCCGCGCCCTGGCGTTCATCCTCAAGGTCAACTCCGACATCGAGCGCGTCGGCGACCACGCCTCCACCATCGCCAAGACCGCCATCAAACTCGCACAGGCCGCGCCCCCCGGCTTCAACTGGCCCACCTCACTGCTCGAACTCGGCCAGCGCGTGCCCATGGCCTGCCACGCCCTGCTCCGCGCGCTCATCGACGAGAACGCCGACGCCGCCAAGTCCATCGTCGTCGGCGACAAGGCCATCGACCGCCTCACGCGCGAACTCTTCGACGAGACCGTCAGGTTCATGGAGACCTTCCCCAAGGCCCACGCCGCGGGGCTGCTCATCTACCGCATCGGGCGCGAACTCGAACGCGTCGGCGACCTCATGACCAACATCGCCGAGGACATCGTCTACCTCGCCACCGGCGAGATCATCCGGCACGAGAAGAAGCGCCTCCGCGCCGAACTCAACTCGCGCGAGTGAGCCCGCGCCGGCCCGGCCCGCCGCGGCAGGATCCCCCGCGTGCCGATCAGCCCGCTCCCCACCCTGATGCTGTGCGCGCTGCTCGTCTCGCTGCTGGGCGCGGCAGCCCTCCCGCTCGCCCTGCGCGGCCGACTCGTCGCTGCCGGCCCGCACTGCCGCAAGTGCCGCTTCGATCTCCGCGGCCTGGCCCTTGCGCGTCCGACGCCCGACGACCCCGCGCCCGTCTGCCCCGAGTGCGGCCGCGCCATCGCCGGCCCCGCCGATGTCCGCAACGGCCTGCGGGAACGCTCTCGCGCCTTGCTGACCGTCGGCCTGCTGCTGGCGATGGGTCCGTGGGCGGCGGTCGGTGCTGCCGCCTTCGCCAACAACCGCGCCAACTCCGCCGCGCTCAAGCCCACCTGGTGGCTGCTCGCCGAGGTCCGCGCCCTGCAGCCCGCTTCCGTCGGCCCGCAACTGACCGAACTCCGCGCCCGCATGCAGAACGGCACCCTCGCCGCGTCGCACCGCGCGCGACTCATCGACCGCGCACTGCAGGTGCAGGCCGTCCGCTCCGTCCGCTGGATCACCGAGTGGGGCGACGTCATCGAAGCCGCGGCGGCCGCCGGCGTGCTGACCGATGAGCAGGCCGCTTCCTACGCCCGTCACGCCCCCGTCGTCGTCGTCTCCGCGCGACCGCGCATCGCCGTCGGCGACCAACTCCCGATCCGACTGGCGCAGGTCGGCGGGCGCATCGGCAATGCGCCCTTCGGGCCTCAGTCGCTCCAGTTCGGCAGCTCGCTCCAGTCCATCCGCATCGGGGAACGGACACTCCCCGTTCAGGCCGGAGGAATCATCCAGTCGGGCGTCCAAGTGTCCGGAGCGTGCTCCACCGTCTCATGCCAGGACCTGTTCATCGGCGAGCCGGGCGTCTTCGACATCGTCACAACGTGGAAGTTCAACGTCGGCCAGTCCGGCAGCGAAACGCCCACCGCCGAGTGGACCGAGGACCACACCGTACGCGTCATTATCGACCCCGCCGGGACCGACCACATCGAACTGGTCGTTGACGAAGCGCTGGCCGCGCAGGTGCGGGCCGCACTCGCCGCGCCCCGCGGCGTGCGGGTCACACCGGCCCTCGACCGCGACCCGGCGCGCCAGCAGGTCTGGCACCACATCGAGTGCCGCAACGTGCCGGTCGATCTCGCGTTCGAAATTGTGCTGCGCGAGCGGCCCGACCCCGCCGCGCCCGACAGAGCCCTGCGCGAGTGGCACACCGGCCGAAGCACCTTCCGTGCCGGCGGGACGATCACTCTGGGCACCGGGACGGACGTGCCGACGATCGACGTCGCGGCGGTGGACATCGTGCTCCGCCCAAGCAAGGCCGCCGCGCGGGACTCGATCGACATCTACCGCATGTGGGCTCGCGAGATCGTGATCGAGAACGTGCCGGTGCACCTGCCGCCCGACGATGGCGGGGCGGCGGAGTAGGCCCCCCGGAAGCACAACGCCCGCGGGAGAGTCTCCCGCGGGCGCTGCGACGGAGGGGATTGAAGAACGCCCCGCGGACATCCGTGGTCCGCGGAGCGCTACGCGTCGATGTCACGCGGCCGCCCGGTGCGCCGACGCGCCATGATCGGCGGCGAGCACCGTGTTGGCGGCGCCTACGAACGCCTGCACGCTCAGCGGACTGGGCAGCCGCACCACCGTCCGGCCCGAGGCCAGGCCAGGCTCGACGTTCAACTGGCCCAGCGGCGAGATCACGAGCAGCGGCAGTTTCCCGCAGCCGGCCTCGGCCTCCAGCGTCGCGTACCGCGTGCTGACCATCACGACGTCGCGCGCGGCCGAGAGGTGCACAACGCCGACGTTCGGGGCGTCCAGGTCCGACGCGCCCGGCCCGGCAAGGGCGTCGACGAAGATCCGGAAGCCGTCAAGGGCCGGCTCGGCCCCCGCGAACAGCGGTCGAAGCGGGGCCTGCAACTCGGCGCGAATCTGGTCGCGATAACTCTTCCACGAGCCCGTGCCGCATTGCGAGAGCATCGCGACCTTGATCTCCACCGTCTGGGCCGGGCCGGCCTCGCACACGCCCGCCAGCGCCGCGCCGTCCAGCCGAAGCGTCTGGCAGAGTTCAACGGTCGGATACACGAAGTCGTTCCCGCTCGAGCCCAGCAGCAGCGCGTGCGCCAGCCGGTTGGCCAGCGCGAGCACGGCGACCGGGCCCACCTCGCGCGGGCAGGCCTGCCGGATGCCGCCGGCCGAAAGGTGGTGGAAGACCACCGGGTTGATCAGGTGGCGAGAGAACTTCCACGAATGCAGCAGCCGGTCCATCACGTCCGCGTGGTTCACCAGCAGCATCCGCGACTCGACCTGCTCCAGCGGCAGCCGCCGCGCACGCGCCTTGTCGACCACGCCCGCGTAGCGCTCGCCCAACTGCTCCAGCAGCACCACCCGCCCCACGTCGTGCAGAAGGCCCGCCGTGAACGCCGACTCCGCCTCCAGCGCCCCGGTCGCGCGCGCCAGGCCGCCCGCAATCACCGCGCAGCCGATGGCGTGCTCCCAGAAGTGCGGCAGGCTCACGCCCGTCTGTCCCCCGTCGAACTGCTCGATCAGCCCGATGTTCATCACCGCCTGCCGGATCTTGTCCAGGCCGATGCGCATCACCGCGCTCTTCAGCGAGTCGACCGGGTCGCCCCGGCCGTACGCCACCGAGTTCGCCAGTTTGAGAATCTTCAGCGTGACCGCGTGGTCGTGGCTGGCCGCCTTCACCACGCGCTCCATCGAGCAGTCCTTGCTCGACGTGACCTTCAGCAGCGTCGCCACCGTCGGCGAGAACGCCCGCAACTGCTCGCACCGGTCCACGCACTCGAGCATCTCCGACCGCGTCAGGATCGGCCGCAGCGACTTGAGCGCCTCGGCAGGGTCCTTCGGCTCGGGCGCTTCCCCTGTTGCGACTTCCGGTTCGACCACAGCGGAGACCGGCCCTTCCGCCGCAACCCGCGACGGCTCTCCCGCGTGCCCATCCGCCGCCGCGCGCACCCGAGCCAGGAACTCCGCCAGAACGAAGTTCGACTTGACGATGAACCCGTCCACCCGGTACCGCGCCGCCCGCACGACCGTCGCCCGGTCCCGCAACGACGACATCACGATGATCGGCAACCGGGCCTGGCACTCGCTGGCGCGGGCCCGGGCCAGCAGCGACCACCCGTGCCCCCCCGCAAGGTCCAGGTCGATCACCATCACGCGCGGCGCGACCGACGACATCGCCGCGCACGCCGACGCGTGGTCCGCCGCCGCCACCACCTCGAACGGTAGCGTCCGTCAAGTTGCGCACAATGCCAAAGAGGTCCTCCGCAGGAAGGTCCATCCCGCTGCTGAGGCTGAGCCCGTAGGGCGAAGGCTCAGCAGCGGGTCGCGGCTCACGCGGCCGCCGTCATCTGTTCCGTCATCGTCGCCGGCTCGCTCAACGCGAGTTCACGCAGCCGGTTCATGTCCAGGTATCGCCGAGTGCCCCACTTCGTCCCTGCGACGTGTCGCAATCGTGCCGCCACCAGCATCAACGCCGACTGCCCATCCGGGAATGCACCGACCACGCGGGTTCTTCGCCGAACCTCCCGGTTCAGCCGTTCCAATGGGTTGTTCGTCTTGATGCACCGCCGGTGCTCGCGCGGGAAGTTCATGTAGCTCAACGTCTCCAACACGCCCTCGCGAACGATCATCGCCGCCCGTCCCAGCTTCATCGACTCCAGCTTCTCGATCACCGCCGCGGCCTTCACTTCCGCCTCCTCACGATCCTCCTGCGCATGGATCGCCTTCAACATCGCCGCGACCTCGCGCACCTTGCCCTGCGGCACGGCGGTCATGACGTTCCGGTACCAGTGCACCACGCACCGTTGCCACGCCGCATCCGGATAGAACTCCCCCAGCGAATCCACCAGGCCCAGGCACTTGTCGCTGATGAACAGCTTCACACCCGTCAGGCCGCGCTCCTTCAGGTTCCGCAGGAAGTTCCGCCAGCTCGCGGCATCTTCCTTCGTCCCCTCCGCCACGCCCAGCACCTCGCGGTAGCCCTCGGCGTCCACGCCGATCGCGATCAGCACCGCCACGTTCTTCATCTCCCCGCCCCACGATCGCTTCAGCCAGATCCCGTCCAGGTAGACGTAGGCGTACTCCCCCGTCAGCTTCCGGCTCCGCCAGGCCTCGATCTGCCCGTACACCTTCTGGGCCATGCCGCTGACAGCGCTGGCGCTCACACGCGTGCCCCACAGGGCTTCGGTGATGTCCTCGACGCGACGCATGCTCACGCCCGCCAGGTACATCTCGATCAGGGCCTCTTCGACCGAGCTCTCACGCCGCTTGTACCGCTCGATGATGGCGGTCTCCAAGGGCAGCTTCCGCAGCCGCGGCACCGTCAGTTCGACTTCCCCTGCCTTGGTCTGCAGCTTCCGCTTGTAGCTCCCCGCTCGCGTGTCCTGGCGATCGGCGGAACGCTCGTACCGCCCGGCGCAGGCAACACGATCCGCCTCCTCGTCAAGCAACTGGTTCAACGTCTGCTCCACCGTCGAACGGACCACCTCATCGAGGTGCCCGCGGACCCTCTCCGTGTCCACCACCACCGCTGCCTTCAGGCCATCCTCACACTGAACACTTGC
>CALKJW010000053.1 GCA_937995595.1 uncultured Phycisphaerales bacterium
AAGGTCATGTTCGTCGCCTTCGGCGGCGGGCTGACGTGGGGCAGCAGCCTCTGGCAGTTGTAAGCGGCGGTAGATTGGTTGATTGGTTGATTGAATGAGTTCCCCTCTCCCCATCGCAGATGGGGAGAGGTGCCCGAGCGCAGCGAGGGCGGTGAGGGGCGGTTCTCAATGCACCCCTCACCGGCTCGGCCTGCGGCCTCGCCACCTCTCCCCGCTGGCGCGGGGAGAGGGGAATGCAGCAGGTCATTTCCCCTCTCCCCATCGCAGATGGGGAGAGGTGCCCGAGCGCAGCGAGGGCGGTGAGGGGCGCTTGGTCGATCAAGAAACACCCCTCACCGGCTCGGCCTTCGGCCTCGCCACTTCTCCCCGCTGGCGCGGGGAGAGGGGAAGGCGTCATCGGCACCGACCGCGCTCCGCGTCGGTCGGTGGCACGGGGGTGCTTCAGGGTTGGGCGTTGGCGGCGCGGCGGGATTCCGCCTCCAGGTGCTTCTTGAGGTACCGCCCCGTGTACGACGCCGCTGTGGACATCACCGTCTCGGGCGTGCCGCTGGCGACGATCGTGCCGCCGCCGTCGCCGCCCTCGGGGCCCAGGTCGATGATCCAGTCGGCGCACTTGATGACGTCGAGGTTGTGCTCGATGACCACCAGCGTGTTGCCCGCGTCGGCCAGTCGGTTGAAGACCTCGACGAGTTTGCGGATGTCCTCGAAGTGCAGGCCGGTGGTGGGCTCGTCGAGCACGTAGAGCGTGTGGCCCTGCGTGCCGGTCTGGCCCGCGCCCTTGCCCAGTTCGGTGGCGAGTTTGACGCGCTGCGCCTCGCCGCCCGAGAGCGTGGTGCTCGGCTGGCCGAGTTCGATGTAGTCGAGGCCGACGTCGTGCAGGCACCGCAGGAAGCGGAGGATCTTGGGGTGGTTCTCGAAGAACGCGCAGGCGTTCTCGACGGTCATGCTCAGCACGTCGGCGATCGACTTGCCCTTGTAGAGCACCTCGAGCGTTTCGCGGTTGTAGCGGCGGCCGCGGCAGACTTCGCACTCGACGAAGACATCCGGCAGGAAGTGCATCTCGATCTTCTTGAGGCCCTGACCCTCGCAGGCCTCGCAGCGGCCGCCGCCGCGCCTGGCGTGGACGTTGAAGGAGAAGCGCCCCGGCTGGTAGCCGCGGATCCTGGACTCCTTGGTCTGCGCGAAGACGTTGCGGATGTCGTCGAAGATGCCGGTGTAGGTCGCGGCGTTGGATCGAGGCGTTCGGCCGATGGGGGACTGGTCGACCTCGATCACGCGGTCGAGGTCCTTGTGGAACCTGATGGAGGCGTGCGCGCCGGGCTTGTCGCGCGAGCCGGTGATGGCGTTCCGCGCCGCGGCGAGGAGGATGTCGTTGACGAGCGTGGACTTTCCCGAGCCGGAGACGCCGGTGACGCAGACGATGCCGCCGAGGGGGAAGGTCGCGTCGACGGACTTGAGGTTGTTCTGCTTCGCGCCCCGGATGACGATGGCGCGTCTGTCGGAGAGCGCGCGGCGGCGAGCGGGGAGCGGGATGGTGCGCCGGCCCGAGAGGTACTGGCCGGTGACGGAGGCGGGCTCGGCGATGACGTCGGCGACGGACCCCTGCGCGACGACGCGCCCGCCGTGGACGCCGGGGCCGGGGCCGATGTCCAGCACGTGGTCGGCGGCGCGGATCATGTCCTCGTCGTGCTCGACGACCAGGACGGTGTTGCCGATGTCGGCCAGGTGGCGGAGGGTGGAGATGAGCCGGTCGTTGTCGCGCTGGTGCAGGCCGATGGTCGGCTCGTCGAGCACATAACAGGCGCCGACGAGGCCGGAGCCGACCTGCGTGGCCAGCCGGATGCGCTGGGCCTCGCCGCCCGAGAGCGTGGCGGTGCGCCGGTCGAGCGAGAGGTACTCGAGGCCGACGCCGCAGAGGAATCGGAGGCGGTTGTTGATCTCCTTGAGGATCGGTTCGGCGATCTTCGCGGTCTCGGATGTCAGTTTCAACTGAGAAAGAAACTCTCGGGCGTCGAGGATGTTGAGGCGCGAGAGTTCGGCGATGTTGAGGACCGTGCCGGGCCGTGCGCCGGCGGGTCGGCCGATGACCGACGCGCTGAACGCCCGCGACGTGTCCGCCGCGTGCGCGCTCTCGACGAGCACGTGCAGCGCCTCGACGCGCAGGCGGTCGCCGCTGCAGGCGGTGCACGGCTTCTGGCTCATGAACTGGCCGAGCCACTCCTTGACGTCGGGGTTCTGGGTGCTGCCCCACCACTGCGTGATGTTGGGGATGACGCCCTCGAACTTCGCCTTCAGGCGCGGCGCGTCGTCGCGCGTGGTGCCGTGCAGGAGGATGCGCCGCTGCTCGGCGTTGAGCGCGCTGAAGGGGCCGTTGTAGTCCGCGCCCGTGAGTCTGCAGAACTTTCTGATGAAGCGGTTGTACCACGCGCGGACGGGGCCGTTCTTGTTCCACGCCGCGATCGCGCCGGCGGAGAGGGGGATCTGCTCGTTGGGGACGACCAGGGCCTCGTCGAACTCCAGCAGGGTGCCCAGGCCGTGGCAGGTGGGGCACGCGCCGTGCGGGGAGTTGAAGGAGAACAGGCGCGGGGAGAGTTCCTCGAGGGCGATCTCGGGGTGGTCGGGGTCGGAGAAGCGGGTCGAGTAGGCCTGGTCGGTCCACCCCGCGTCCGCACCGACCCGAGGGTCGGTGGCACGTTGGAAACTGACGATCACGGTGCCGTCGGCGATCTTCAGGGCGGACTCGATGGACTCGGCGAGGCGCTGGCGGAGTTCGGGCTCGGGTGAGAGGGCGAGGCGGTCGATGACGGCGTCGATGTCGTGCTTCTCGTAGCGGGCGAGCCCGAGGGGGTTCTCGCCGGGGTCCTTGAGGACCTCGCGGAGTTCGACGACCTTGCCGTTGACGCGTGCGCGGCCCCAGCCCTGTGCGGAGAGTTCCTCGATCCTGTCGCGGTGGAAGCCCTTCTGGCCGCGGACGACGGGGGCGAGGACCATGAGCCGCGTGCCGGCGGGGCGCGAGAGGACGGCGTCGACGATCTGTGTGCTGGTGGTGGCGGAGATGGGGACGCCGGATCGGGCGAGGACGGATCCGTCCTTTCTTACCCTGGTCGGGAACCATGAGTAAGGTCGGCCGCAGCGCGCAAAGAGCAATCTGAGATAGTCATAGATCTCGGTGGTGGTGGCGACGGTGGATCGGGGGTTGGCCGAACTGCCGCGCTGCTCGATGGCGATGGTGGGGGGGATGCCGTCGATCTCGTCGACGTCGGGCTTCTTGAGTTGGTCGAGGAACTGCCGGGCGTAGGCCGAGAGCGACTCCATGTACTTGCGCTGGCCCTCGGCGAAGATGGTGTCGAAGGCGAGCGAACTCTTGCCCGAGCCGGACAGGCCCGTGATGACGACGAGTTGGTCGCGCGGGATGTCGACGTCCATGCTCTTGAGGTTGTGCTCGCGCGCGCCGCGGACGCGGATGCAGCGCGAGGGCTCGCGGCGGGGCGCCGGGGCGGCGGGGGCGCCGGCGGCGGGCGCTGGCGCGCCGTTGCGCGCGGCGCGGCTCCGAGGGGGATCGACGGCTTCGGTGGCGCGCTTGGGCATGGAACGTGTTGCCGCGTGTGCGGCGTGCGGGCGGGGTGGGTGAGTTCAGGGCGACGCGGCGGAGTCGGCATTCGATCCGTCGGGCGCGGCGGGATTCGGGGCGGCGGATTGTGCCGCGGCGGCCTCGGCGTCGCGCCGGGCCTGCTCCTGTCGCGCGACCTTGGCGCGGATGGAGAACATCATGCCGACCATGACGCAGCCGATGGCCACGCCGAAGGCGTAGAACATCAGGCGCTCGCGGAACGTCGAGCCGGTGTTGGGCGCGCGGGCGGCGGAGTGGTGAGCGGGTCCGGGCATGTGGATGTCGAAGGGTAGGACCCGGACCATGCCCTAACAGGCCGTTGAAAAAACCCTCCCGAACACGCGCCGAATGGCGCAACCGTTGGTGGTGCGGCTGCGAACCCTACGGCATGAGAGGACACGTCACCCGTCAGACCAACCTGTTCGTGAACATCAACCTCGAGGATCTCGTCCCGGCGGGGCACCCGCTGCGGGCCATCAAGCG
>CALKJW010000054.1 GCA_937995595.1 uncultured Phycisphaerales bacterium
TGAGCAGGCTCCTGGCATGAAGCACGCGGCCCAACCCCCCGCGTGACCCCGGCGACCCGATCGACACCAGCCACCCGCCCCCGGCACCCGCGCCGAGCAACGCCCCCGTCCCGTCACGTACACTTGTTCAACGACCTGCTAACAAGCACACGTTGGGCTTGGCGTTATCAAGTTCCGTTGAAGGCGCCGGGGGTGGCGGGGGGATGCCCTTGCAACGCCGCGAGGCGTGTCGTATATTCACCGTGGAGATCCGTCGCGCGGCGCTCGGCGCGTGTCGGGGCCGCGTGGACGGGGAGGTTGAGAGAAGGAGAGAGAACGCATGAAGGCTTTCCGGATGGCGATGGCCGCGGCCATCGCGGGCGGTTTCTGCGCGGCGTCGGCGCAAGCGGTGCTCGTGACGTTCACGGGCGGCACGGTCACGCGGCAGGACTCGACGACCGCGGTGACGGACACGCTGGTCAACATCAGCAGCGCGCTGTTCTACGAGGAGGGCGGTTTCCGCTTCTCGTTCTACCCCACGACCGGCTTCACCGATTTCTCGGCCAACGTGGGCGCGTACTACGGCCCGGGCAACGACGTGATCCACGCGCACTGGGCGACAGGCGACTTCGGCGGGATCACGTCGATGGAGATCACGCAGATCGGCGGCGGGACGTTCGACCTGAACTACTTCACGCTGACGTCGAACACCGAGTTCGGCGGCGCGCCGGCGAGCGGGAACGAGCAGACGTGGGTGCAGGGGTTCGTGGGCGGGAACCCGACGGGGCCGGCCGTGCTGCTGCCCCCGGAGGACTGGGGCTTCCCGGCGGTGCAGATCGGCCTTGGCCCGGAGTTTGACGCGGTGGACACGGTCCGGTTCTTCGTGACCAACTCGGTCGACTGCTTCGGCATGGACGACTTCTACATCAACGAGATTCCGGCCCCGTCGACGCTGGTCGCGGGCGCGCTGTTCGGCGGTCTGGCGATGCGTCGCCGCCGGAACTGACCTGAGTCTCTGAACGCGGGCCCGGCGCGGGTCCGCGGACTTCTGCACGGGCGGCCCCCGGCGAGGAATCGCCGGGGGTCGCGTGTTTCTGGGTCGGTCGGCGGGGAACCGGGCGCGTGCCGCGGCGTATCCGTTCGTGTACACTCTTGGCGCTTGGCGGACCCGGGCATCGTCCCGGCCGCGAACTGGAGACGTGTTCATGGCGAGTCGGCGCGGAACGGACCGGGGCGCATCGAGGATGGCCAAGTCGGCGGTCGTGGGCCTGCTGGGAGCGTGCGCGCTGGGCGTGGCCGGCGCGGCGCCGGAGCCGGACCCTGTGCCGCGGCGGTGGCAGTTGGAGGTGACGCCGGGCCCGCTGCGGATGGTCTCGATGGAGGTGCCGGGGCAGGGGCCGCGGATGTACCTCTACCTGACGTACAACGTGGTGAACAACTCGGGGGAGGACATCCTGTTCGCACCGGCGTTTGAACTGGCCAACGGGGAGGGGGAGATCCTGCGGTCGGGGCGGGAGGTGCCGCAGTCGGTGACGGAGCGGATCGTGGCCTCGACGCAGAACCCGTTCGCGGAGGACCAGATCGCGATTATCGGGACGCTGCTGCAGGGCCGCGAGCACGGCAAGGACGGGGTGGTGATCTGGCCGGTGACGGACGCGAACCCGGAGCGGATCACGATCTACGCGGCGGGGTTCTCGGGGGAGACGGCGACGGTGGAATCGCCGCGGAACTCGACGCGGTTCGTGCTGCGCAAGACGCTGCGTCTGGACTACGACACGCCGGGGGATCTGGTGCGGCAGCCGCTGGACCCGATCCCGGTGCGCGAGAAGACGTGGATCATGCGGTGATCGGGTCGGGTTGGGGTCCGAACGGTGTTGGTTGAAACTGGAAGGCGGACGGGGAGGCGGCTAGTGTTCCGGCCCGTCGCGGCGATCGCGTCGGGTTTTTCAGAGGGCCTCGCCATGGCACACAAGAAGGGACAGGGCTCGACGCGCAACGGCCGCGACTCGAACCCCAAGTACCTGGGCATCAAGTTGTACGGCGGCGAGGTTGCGCAGCCGGGGTCGATCATCGTGCGTCAGCGCGGGACGCCGTTCGTGCCGGGGTACATGGTCGATCGCGGGCGCGACGACACGCTGTACTCGCTGATCGAGGGGCGCGTGGTGTTCCAGGGGCGGAAGGTGAGCGTGGAGCCGCTTGACCCGAAGGCCCCGCGTCCGACGTGGCTGAGCGCGGCCGCGGCGAGCAACTGAGCGGTCTGTTGTCGGTCACAGAGAACTGATCGCGCGGCCCGGCGGTGTCCGGGCCGCGTGTGTTTTTGGCGCACACGACCTGGGGCTGCTTCGCCGTCCGCAAAGGCAGGCGGAATCAGGACGCATGACACAGGACTTCGGGTCCCTGCCTCGCCCTCCGTGCGACCCGGAGCGCCGCCGTGGTTCTATCCGAGTTCGACGCGGAGTCGCACAGGGGCGCACAGAGGGGATCGGCGTATTCAGCGGCGCAGGCGGGAGGGAGCATCACGCGTGTTCGGCGGCGACGGCGTCGGCGAAGGCGTCGAGGAATCGCTGGGTGAAGAGGTCGGCGGCGCGGGTGGTGGCGTGGTGGTCGACGCCCCAGACCAGCGCGACCGGCTCGCGCTCGAGGAGGTTGAACTGGACGGCGAGGTCGCCGTCGATGACGAGGGCGGGCGGGAGTTTGTCGGTCAGGAAGGCGGAGAGGGCGTTGACCTCGGGGTGGCCGATGCAGACGCAGGGCAGGTGGGCCTGGGCGCGGTCGGCCAGTCGCTGCAGGTCGGTGACGACCGCCGCGGAGCGGGGCAGGTGGCGTGCGCGGAGGGCGTCGTCGATCGCGTCGCGGACGCGCCGGGCGGCGGGCAGGTCGTGTGATTGCGCGGCGGCACCGGAGCCGACGACGACGTGCACGGTCGGGCGCGGCGCGGGGTGATCGTCGGGCCGGTTCACCATGGTCGCGGTGCGAGGAGCGCGGCGAGCAGGCCCATCTGGGCGTCGAGGCGGTTTCGCGCCTGCTGGAAGATGCGGGATCGCGGGCCGTCCATGACTTCGTCGGTGATCTCGATGCCGCGGGAGGCGGGCAGGCAGTGCAGGACGATGGCGTGGGCGGGCGCCTGGGAGACGAGTTCCTGGTTGACCTGGAATCGTCGGAAGGCTTCGAGCCGCTGGGCGCGTTCGTGCTCCTGGCCCATGGAGACGAAGGTGTCGCAGCAGACGGCGTCGGCGTGGAGAACGGCCTGGACCGGGTCGGAGACGGTGGCGATCTCGAGTCCGGGGATGCGCCGGGTGGCGGCGTCGATCCAGTCGGGAGGGAGTTCGTAGCCCTCGGGTGCGCACATGACGAAGCGCATGCCGAGTTTGCCGCAGATCTCGGCGAGGGAGCGGGCGACGTTGTTGCCGTCGCCGACGAAGGCGACGGTCCGGCCGCGGAGGCCGTCGACCGATCCGGGGGAGAACTCGTCGATGAGCGTGAGGGCGTCGGCGAGGGCCTGTGGCGGGTGCGCGTAGTCGGACAGGCCGTTGATGAGCGGGACCGCGCTGGTGCGGGCCATGCGGTTGAGCGTCTCGTGGTCGAGGACGCGGGCCATGATGGCGTCGACCATGGAGGAAAGGACGTGCGCGATGTCCTCGGGGGACTCGCGTCCGCCGATGCCGATCTCGTTGCTGGACATGCTCATGACCGAGCCGCCGAGCCGTCGCATGGCCTGCTCGAAACTGACGCGCGTGCGCAGGCTGGCCTTCTCGAACAGGCAGCAGAGGGTCTTGCCGAGCAGGAGGCCGGGGTAGGGGCGCCGGCGGAGGTCGATGGCGCGCTGGAGCATCTCGCGGATGAGTTCCGCGGGGGTGTCGATGATGGTGAGGAAGTTGTGCATGGGCCGCGGTTCCGGTCGTGAACGCGCACGATAGCCGTGTCGGCGTCAGCGTGGCGGGCGCGGGGGCGCGGCATCGGCGGCGACGCCGACAAAGCGGAGCAGGGCGGGCCCGATGCGGAGGGTGGAGTTGGGCGTGACGCGGCCGGAGGCGGCTCGCTGGCCGTCGATGAAGGTGCCGTGGGTGGAGCCGAGGTCGTGGGCTGTCCACTCGCCGTCGTCGTCGCGGACCAGCGCGCAGTGGTGGCGCGAGACGGTGGAATGGGCGATGCGGAGGTCGCAGTCGGCGGCGCGGCCGATGACGATGCGTCCGACCGCGCCCGCGGCGGCGGCGAGGTCGAAGCGGCCGAGTTCGCGCCCGTCGTCGGCGTGCACCACGGCGTGCATGGCGGGGTCTCCCGGGTTGTCCGGACACCGTTCTCTTCGAACGGCGGGGGTTCGGTGCTGCAAAGTCTCGCGGGATTTGCGCGCGCCGGGTTGCCAACGGTCGCGGCGGGGCTACCTTGAACGGTCGGGCCGGGCAGGCCCGGGAGCGGAGCGCGGCATGAGTTCCATCAACGGGGGCGGCGCACAGGGCGGTCAGGGCGGGGGCGGCGCGGCGGGCGGGCCGACCAAGGGGGCGGGGCGTTCGCCAGCGCCGGCGCGGACGCTGCCGCAGTTCCGCGTGCTGCTGCACAACGACGACGTGAACGAACTGCGCTACGTGGTGCGGACGATCATCGAACTGACGCGGATGGACTCGGGGCGTGCGATGCAGGTGACGGTGACGGCGCACACGACGGGCGTGGCGCTGGTGCTGCACGCGCACAGGGAGCGGGCGGAGTTGTACCGCGAGCAGTTCGCCGCCCGCGGGCTGAAGGTGACGATCGAGCCGGCGTGAGCACGCGGGCGGTCCGGGGTCGTCTGGGCGTGGGTGCGCCCGGGGCGGGGCCGTGGGGCGTGATTCTCGGACGCGGGGCGGCGAGCGGGGCGGGCGCGCAGGTCACGCAGACCGCCGGATGCGCACAGACCCCACCGGAACGCGTGGAAGAACGGACCGTCGCCGCAGAGACGGCGCGCGGCGGGCCGATGATCCGGCGGTGCCGCCCGGCCCGCGCGGGCCGTGGGCGGCCGCGGGATGGCCACGCGCGGTGCGCGGGCCCCGGAGGCCGGACATGCGTCTACCGATCGGAGAGTTGCTGGTTCGCCGGCGCGTGCTGACGCGGGACCAGTGCGAGCGGGTTCTGCAGCGTCAGCGCGCGACGCACCGGCCGTTTGGCGAACTGGCGGAGCAGATGTTCGGGATCGACGCGCGCGCGGTGGAGCAGGCGTGGGCCGAGCAGTACGCCGCGACGACGCGGTGGCTGGACCCGCGCGTGGAGCGGGTGGACCCGGCGGTCCGGGAACTGGTGAGCCGCCGGCAGGCGTGGCAGTTCCGCGTCTTGCCGATGGGGTACGACGGGGCGGAGTTGATGGTGTGCACGCTGCAGGAGTCGCTGGTGCGGGCGATGAACTTCGCGTCGCGTCAGATCCCCGTGCAGTGCTACTTCGTGCTCTCGACGCCGGACGCGCTGGCCGGCGCGCTGGAGCGGCACTACCCGATGGACGGGATGAGCAGCGCGGACCTGGTGGCGCCGGTGCCGGACCTGCGGCGGCGGGCCTGAGACCGCGCGGCGCGGGATCTAACTTACTTTTTTCTTATATTCTTCGAGGCGGCGGCGCTGCTCGTCGCGCTCGGGGCCGGGCGGGGAGAGTTCGACGGCGCGCTCCTGGGTCTTCACGGCCGCGCCCGCCTGGCCGGCGGCGGCCTGCGCGCGCGCCAGCGCGGCGAGGACGACCGGGTCCTTCGAGCCGGTGACCTCGGCGGCGCGCTGCGCGGCGCGGAGGGCCAGCGCCGTGTCGCGCACGGGCAGGCCGGGCTCGTCGAGGACGGCGAGGGCGAGGCTGAGCAGGGCGTCGGGGTTGTCGCGGAGCGGGCCGTCGATCGCGCCGGCGGCGAAGGCCGAGGCGCGGTCGGCGTCCCTGAGCACCGAAGCGAGCACCTGGAACTTGGCGACGGACCACTCGGCGTTGAGCGCGGGGTCGAGGTCGATGATGCGCTCGGCGGCGCGGAGCGCGCCCGGGCCGTCGCCGGCGCGGAGCGCGTCGTGGAACTCGCGCGCGACGGGCGCGGTGCGGGCGGCGACCTCGCGTCGGCGCGCGGCGGCGGCGGCCTCGGCGGCGACGTCGAAGGTGCCGTCAACGATCTGCGCGACGGCGAGCTCGAGGCCCGCCCGGGGCTGGCCGATCCAGGCGACGCGGCCGCGCTGGTCGACGACGAAGGCGGTGGGGATGGCGCGGGCGCCCGAGGCGCCCATCCAGGCGCGGTCGGTGCGGCCCTGTTCGTCGAGCGCGAGGGTGAAGTTGACGCGGTCGCCCTGCTGGGAGGCGAAACGCTCGAGGTCTACGGCGCCGCCGTGTTCCTGGCTGGCGACGGCGAGGACGCGCAGGCCTCGGGCGGCGTGGGCGCGCTGCACGTCGGACAGATAGGGCACCGAGCGCCGGCAGGGCTGGCACCACGTGGCCCAGAAGACGACGACGTAGACCTTGCCGGGCTCGAAGGCCTCGACCGGTTCGCCGCGGACCCACTGGCGGATGAACAGTCGCGGCGCGGGCGAGTTGATGTCGAGGGCCGGGGCGGCGGCGGGCTGGGCGGCTGTGGCGGGCGGGGCCGGGGGTTGGGCAAGCGCGGGGAGCGACCCGGCCAGCGCGATGCACGCCGCGGCGGTGCGGGCCGTCCATGTGGCCGAGGTGCTCATGCGTTGCTCCGGGGTGTCGAACTGGCCGAGAGGAGACTAGGCGGGTGGATCGGATGCGCCCGGCGGACCCGAACAACGGGCATACAAGCATCTGAACCGTTGGGGCGCGTCGATCAATAGGATTAGCCGCTGATGGGTGCGTCTCGGCACAACTTGGCGATGCTTGCCGCGTTCGGAGCGAGCGCGGCCGCGCACGTCGCCGCGGGCTGGTGGGCGGGCGCGGTGTACGTGGCCAGCGGCGAGGGGGCGATGGCGCGGGCAGGCGGGCAGCGCGGCGCGGCGATGCAGATCCGCTGGGCGGACGAGCCGGCGGAGGCGGAATCGGCGCGGGTCGAACCGCCCGCGCCGGCGAAGGCGGAGGAGGAAGCCACGCCGCGCGAGGTGCGGCTGGGCATGGCGCCGTCGCCGCACGACACGGAGAACTGGATCGGGTTCGCGGACCCGACGCCGCACAGCGCGCCCAAGTCGGAGGTCGATCAGCCCGCGCTGGACCCGGACGCGGGCAACCCGGGGCGCGCGGCGCCGGTGGTTGCAGCGGCGGGAGACTCTCGCAGCGCGCCCGAGCGGCCCGGCGCGGCGGAGGCGGCCCCGGCGGCGCAGGCCCCGGCGGAGCCGGCGCGTGAAACAAGAGTGGCGGCGAGCGCAGACGCTCCGCGCGAGGGCGAGGCGGACGGGGCGCGGTCGCGCGAGGCGGGCGCGGTGGTGGCCGGCGCGCCCGAGGAAGGGCGCGACGACGCGGCGCGCCCGCTGGTGGGCGAAGTGCCGCGGCGCGTGGAGGCCGCGGCGAGCGAGCGCGAGGCGGCGTTTGTCGGGCCGCCGCGCGAGGCCGCGCCGGCGGTTCCGGCGTCGTCGTCGCCGGGGGAGGCCGCGCGGCGGGAGATCGCCAGGACCGAGAGCGGCACGCCGAACCCCGGCGCGGCGCCGGGCGAGCGGAGCGAGCGAGAGTCGATCGCGGTGTCGCGCGAGACGGCGATCGAGGTGCGGCCGGGGCGGCCCGCCGCGGCGGAGGGGCTGGAGATCATCACGCGTCGGCCGGAGTTTTCGCGGGTGACGCGGCTGATGGCGGCGCCTGCGCGGAACCCGCGTCTGCGGGTGACGTTCGACCGCGAGGGGCTGGTGCGGAACGTGGAGTTCATCGAATCGACGGGGATCCGCGATGTTGACGACCCGGTGCAGCACGCGGTGTACCGGTGGACGGCGCGGGGGCGAGCGCTGGCGGAACTGCCGGTGAGCGACCCGCGCGCGGGGGTGACGATCACGGTAACGATCCTGCTGCGGTGAGCGAACAACGGGAGCGGCGCGGGCGAACGTGCCGATGAACAGGCCGATGAGCGGACGGATGTGCGCGCTGGTTGTGGTGCTGGGTGTCGCCGCGGCGTGGGGCGCGCCGCCGGGCGCGCGCCCGGTGGACGCGCGCGGGCTGAAGCGGCTGGACCAGGGGTACGAGGACATCGACCCGCTGCGCACAAGTCTGCGGCTGCAGCCGGTGGACCTGCGAATGCCGATGGACTTTGACACGGTGTACAGCCTGCCGGGGCGCGGCGCGACGGACCGTCTGGTGCGCATGAGCGGCGCGCTGGCGGCGGTGTTCCCGCGGTCGGAGTATACGCCGACGGAGCGCGGGGTCGTCGTGCACGTGCCGGCGAGCACGGTGTTCTACATCGGGAGTCTGCCGTCGGCGGCGGAGACGCCGCGCCTGATCGCGCCGGGTTCGGCCGCGGCGCGGGCGGACGCGGGGCGCGCCGACAGCGCGGCGGACGGGATGGCGCGGACGCTGGACGTGAGCGCGGCGGCACCGTCGCAGGACACCGGGGCATTGCGGGAGCCGGGCGCGCCTGCGCCCGGCGCGGGTGCGGCGGCGGGGCGGGGGATCATGAACGACGAGGGGTACCGGGCGGCGCGGGTGTGGCAACTGCTCGAAACCGCCGCGGCGACAAGCCCAGCCATGCGGTGACCGGGCCGGGCGGGCTCCGTGCGCGTGCATCGTGCGCGCTGCGCGGGCGGTAGGCTTGTATGTCTCCACGAGGGGGGAGTGGGAGCACTGTCGGCGCGGCAGGAGAAGCAGAGCATGAACAGGGTGCTGAGTCGTGGGCTGTGCGTCGGTGTGCTGGCGGCGTCGGCGGCGGTGCTGCCGGGGTGTCTGGTGAGCGGTTCGTCGAAGGAGACGATGTCGGGGACGTACGTCGGACCTGCGACGTTCGAGCAGATCGAGCCGGGGCGCACGACGGAGAAGTGGGTGCGTGCCGCGCTGGGCGAGCCGACGAGCAAGGCGGACCTGGACGATGGGTCGTCGCTGTGGAAGTGGGCGTACCGACGCGACCGCGCCAGCCGCGGGGCGGTGTTCCTGTTGTTCGGCAGTTCCAGCCGCAAGGAGAGCGGCGGCGCGACGTACGTGCAGATGAAGGACGGGGTGGTGGTGAAGGCGTGGCAGGACTGATCGGCGCGGGCGCGGAGCATTCGTGCCGCGGCGCGCGGAGGGCGTGACGTGGACGAGGCCGCGCGAAGCGCGACGGGCAGGGGTTCACGCCCGGGCGCGGGGGGCTTGGGCCGCGTGGCGTGGCGTGTCGGGCGCGTGGCGGTCGGCGCGTACCTTGTGTGGTGCCTGGTGCTGTCGCTGGCGCAGGGGTGGATGATCTTTCCGCGCGGGATGGCGGGGCCGGCGCTGCCCGAGGGCGCGCTGCCGCGGGGCGTGGAGCGGTGGTGGATCGACGCGGCGGACGGGGCGCGCGTGGAGGCGTGGTACTTCCCGCCCTTGGGCGATGAGCCCGCGCCCGCGGCGGTGATCCTTCACGGCAACGGGGAGTTGATCGACCACGTGACGGACTACGCGGCGTGGTACCGCGAGCGCGGGTTCGCGGTGCTGATGCCGGAATACCGCGGGTACGGCCGGTCGGGCGGGACGCCGTCGCAGCGGGCGATCGTGGAAGACGCGAAGACGTTCCATGAGCGTCTGCTGACGCGACCCGAGGTGGACGGGACGCGCGTGGTGCTGCACGGGCGGTCGCTGGGCGCGGCGGTGGCGGCGCAGGTCGCGGCGGAGCGCCCGCCGGCGGCGCTGGTGCTGGAGTCGCCGTTTGTGAGCATCAACGCGATGGCGGCGGGGTACGCGGTGCCGCCCTTCTTGGTGCGGCACCCGTTCCGGACGGATCTCGTGCTGCCCGCGCTGGGTCGGCCGGTGCTGATATTGCACTCAAGGGATGACGAGATCGTGCCGTACGCGCACGGGAAGAGGCTGCACGGGATGACGCCGGGGTCGAGACTGGTGGACCTGTCGGGGTCGCACAACGGGCCGCTGATCGCCCAGCCGCGGTACTGGTCGAGCGTGGAGGCGCTGCTGCGGGAGAGCGGGGTCAGGTGAGGCGGGGAATGCGGGCGGGGGGGAGGGGGAGAGGGGGCTCGGTGCTGAAGTGCCGGGTCCTGTGCCGGTCGCCTGAGGCTGCGGACCGTCCGCGGGGCGCTGGCAGCGCAGGACACAGGACACAGGACGCGACACCACGCACGCAGCCTGAATGAACCGGCCGTCGGACCCCGTCACGGCTGTGGCTTGCCCATGCCGGGGGCGGGCTCGGCCCTGGCGGGCGAGTCGTAGCGGACGAAGTCCTGCACGTCGCGGTCGGTGGGGGCGGAGGCGTTCCAGGCGGAGGTGTAGAGCGCGGCGAGCATGGACGAGGCGTCGAGCAGGCGCTCGGCGATGAAGGGCCTGCCGGGGTCCTGGGTGAGTTGCCCGGACTTATGTAACATGTAAAGAGGCTCGACGGCGTCGTGCGAACGTTGAATGTAAGTTATGATGTCGCGCCAGGGGTCGCCGGCGTCGACCCTGGCGTCGAAGGCGGCCTGGGCGCGGAGCGTGTCGTAGTTGAGCGAGTGGATGGTGAGGACGGCGCCGTCGATGAAGGCGTGGATGGCGCGGTCGGTGGTGTAGCCGTTGGGGTTGTCGCCGACCCAGCCGTGGTGGTGGCGGGTGGTGTGCAGCGGCTGGGCGGCGTCGCCGACGAAGTGGGACAGGTGGCCCATGTGGACCAGCACGTTGGCGCGGGCCATCTGGAGTTGGGCGGCGCGGGCCGGGTCGTTGAGTTGTTCGAGCGTGCGGACGGTCTTGAAGGCGGAGGTGAGTTTGGCGTGGTGTTCGGCGATGGCGTGGGCGACGAAGCCGGGCCACTCCTGGTCGCCGCTGGGGTTGAGGCGCGGGTTGTGGGGCTGGTGCTCCTCGGGGTGGACGTGGCGCGCGACGGCCATCGCGGCGACGTACTGGTAGCGCAGCGGTGGCATGGTGGAGAGGGTGAGGCCGAAGGTTTCGAGGTCCTCGACGTCGAGGAAGTGGTCGGGGTTGTTCTCGTGGGCGAGGTAGTTGGAGCGCGTGCCGCGGTAGCGGTCGGCCTCGGAGGACTGGTAGGCGACCATGGCGCGCGCGGACTCGTCGGTGAGCCAGTCGGGGAGCGGCGCGGCGGAACCCGCGCTCGCGACAAACCCGTCGAGGGCCAGCCGCGTGATGGTTCGGTGGCCGTGGGCGTCCCAGGCGAGGGCGGTGCAGAGATGGCCGCCGAACACGTGGGCGCCGGCGACCGCGAGCATGCAGGTGAACGTGGGCGTACGCATGTTCATGTTCCTTCGTTCTTCTGTCGCCAGATGCGCACCTTGGAATCGGTGACGATGACCACGGCGTTCGTCCATGTTCGCGGGTCCTCGTGCTCGAAGACCCAGGTCACTCTTGAGGTGATGCCCGTTGCGCTGGGTTCGGCGATCCGCAGGAGCATGATCCCACGGTGCCGCCCGACGGCGCGGCTGTCGGCAAGGCGCACGTCCTGCGTGATCACAAAGCGGCCCTCGCGTCGGGCCGCTGCAAGAACCTCGTGGTCCGGGCGTGTCTGGAGCCCGTCGTAGACCGTGTGGGTGTCGTGCCCGAGCGCCTGCAGAGCCGGCTTCGGGTCTCGCGGCATGTTCTCGTCGAGTTTGATGAGCATCACGCGACCCTGGGGAGCGGCGCGGAAGGGAGGTCTTCCCGCGCCGAGTCCGCCGCGTAGGCGGTCGCCGCCTGGATGTGCGTGGGCGTCAACACCGGGAACTGTCGGAAGATCTCGGCGGGCTGCATGCCGTCGGCGAGCGAGGCGAGGACGGTCCGCAGAGGCACGCCGGTGCCCGCCATGACGGGTTCGCCGGCCATCACGTTCAGGTCGCGCGTGATGTGCAGCCAGTAGTTGAAGGTTCGCGTGGTCATGGTTGTCCCGGCATTGGTGAGGGCGGGGGATGCTATCGGCGCGTCCTGCCGGTCGTTGGGTGCGGGAGGACGGGATGGCGTCGGCCCCACGCGGCTACCCGACCCTCTCGGCGGTGAGTTCGCGGCTCATCAGTCGCGCGATGGCGTCGATGGGGTCGACGCCCTCGAAGAGGACGGCGTGGACCTGCTCGGTGATGGGCATCTCGACGCGGTACTTGCGCGCCAGGTCCATGACGGAGCGCGTGGTGGCGACGCCCTCGACGACGGAGCGCTGGGAGCGGAGGTAGTCGTCGATCTTCACGCCGCGGCCGAGGGCCTCGCCGCAACTGCGGTTGCGGCCCTCGGGGGAGAAGCAGGTGGTGGCGAGGTCGCCGACGCCGGCGAGTCCGAAGAAGGTGTCGGTGGAGGCGCCCATGGCGACGCCGAGGCGGGTGATCTCGGCCAGACCGCGGGCCAAGAGCGCGCTCTTGGCGTTGTAGCCGGCCTGCAGGCCGTCGAGGATGCCCGCGGCGATGGCGATGACGTTCTTGGCCGCGCCGGCGAGTTCGACGCCCAGGACGTCCTCGTTGGTGTAGACGCGGAGGTACTGGGTGGAGAAGACGCGCTGGAGTTCGTGGGCGTAGCCGGGCCAGTCGCTGGCGGCGATCATGGTCGCGGGGAGGCCGCGGGCCAGTTCGCCGGCGATGGTGGGCCCGCTGAGCGTGCCGATGGGTCGCGGGGGCCCGTCGGGGTCGTCGCCCAGCGCGTCGGCGATGACCTGCGTGGGGCGCAGGAGGGTGTTGTTCTCGATGCCCTTGGCGACGGAGACGACGGCGGCCTCGGCGGGGAGCGCGGCGCGGAGGCGCTTCCAGACGTCGCGGGTGAACTGAACGGGGATCGCCGACACGACCAGCGATGCGCCGCCGCCTTCGCTCACGGCCTTCTTCAGGTCGCCGGTGACGCGGACGCACTCGGGCAACTCGAAACCCGGCAGGCGGGAACTGGTGCGGGTCTGGGTCAGTTCGCCGACCTCGTCGGCGTCGTGGCCCCACATGACGATCTGTGGTACGGCGGGGCTGTCGGCGCGGCCGGTGCGCTTCTTGGCGGGTCCGGGGCCCGACGCCGCGGCCGCGGGCGCGAGGATCGCCGCGCAGACCAGACCCATCTGGCCGGTGCCGAGGATGACGATGCGGCGTCGCAGGGCGGGTGCGTCGGGGGGCGTTCGGTGGTGGGCGGACGGTCGTGCCATGTCGAGAGTCTAACCCTTGGAGCGCCGGATGCACGGACGTGCGCGGGCGGCGGGCGTTGGGTGTGTGGACGGTCGGCGGCCCGTGGCGGCTGTGTGCGGCGAACCCCGGCAAGGTCCCGAACGTACCGACAACCTGCGGGGCGGGGGGATACGATCGTGCTCTCTCACCTGCGCGGCCTGTTCGGGCCGCGAACCCCGGACGCGTTTGTGGAGTCGCGCATGAGCGTTGCCGCCGATCACGCCCACGGTTCGCCCGCATCGACAAAGACTCATCATCACCACGAGCACCACCACGGGGAGGACGCGGCGGGGATGGCGTGCTGCTCGCACCACAACGTGAAACTCGAGCGGTACATGACGCTGTACCTGGTGGGCGGGGTGCTGGTGCTGTGCACGAAACTGGCGGAGTGGTTCTTCTCGGGGGCGATCTCGCCGTGGGTGGCGCAGTTGCCGGCGATCGCGGGGGCGATCATGCTGGGGATGCCGCTGTTCGTGGCGGCGTGGAAGGAAGTGCAGAGGGGCCGCGCGTCGACGTCGTCGCTGTGCGCGCTGGCGATCCTGGCCGCGCTGGCGCAGGGGCAGTACGTCGCGGCGGGGTTTCTGGCGCTGATACTCCTGGTGGCGGACCAGTTTGTCCGTCAGCGCGCGTGGGGCGCGCAGAAGGCGATCGAGGACCTGGTGGGGCTGACGCCGGACGTCGCGCGCGTGGTGCGCGACAACGCCGAGCAGGAGGTGCACCTGTCGGAGGTGCGCGTGGGCGACGTCATCCGCGTGCGCCCGGGCGAGAACCTGCCGGTGGACGGCGTGGTGGTGAAGGGCCGGAGCGCGATCAACCAGGCTTCGCTGACGGGCGAGGCGATCCCGCACGAGGTGGCGCCGGGCGACCCGGTGTACGCGGGCACGACGAACATCTCGGGCGTGATCGAACTGCGCGCGACGCAGATCGGGCAGGACTCGACGATCGGCAAGGTGACGCAACTGATCCGCGAGGCGGAGTCGACGCGCACGCCGCGGCAACTGATGATCGAGCAGGTCGCGTCGTTCTTTGTCCCGGTGACGCTGAGCGTGGCGTTCATCGTGTGGTTCCTGACCAAGGACATCGAGCGCGCGATCACGGTGCTGGTGGTGGCGTGCCCGTCGGCGCTGCTGCTGTCGAGCCCGCTGGCGCTGGTGGCGGCGTTCGCCGCGGCGGCGCGGCTGGGCATTCTCATCAAGAAGACAAACTATCTCGAGGAGTCGGCGGGGATCGACACGGTGGTGCTGGACAAGACGGGCACGATGACGACGGGGCGGTTCAGCGTGTCGAAACTGGTGCCGGCAGAGGGCGTGGAGGGCGCGGACCTTCTGCAGGCCGCGGCGGACGGCGAGCAGCACTCGAACCACCCCTTGGCCAAGTCGATCCTGCAGACGGCGCAGGCGGCGCGTGTGGTGCCGGACCATTCGACGGACTTCGAGGAGATCCACGGCCGGGGCATCCGCGCGCGGACGAGCGCGGGCGAGGTGCTGGTCGGGCGGCCGTCGTGGCTGATCGAACTGTTCCCCGAGATCAAGCCGCAGGTGCAGGCGGTGGAGTCGCGCATCGAGGGGATGACGGGCGTGCACGTGGTGCGGAACGGGCGGTACCTCGGCGTGGTGGGGCTCGAGGACAAGGTGCGGTCGAACACGCGGAACGTGGTGTCGCGGCTGCGCGAACTGGGCGTGCGGCGGGTGGACATCCTGACGGGCGACCGGGTGAGCGTGGCCGAGCGTGTCGGGCGGGCCGTGGGCGTGGACAACATCGAGGCCGAGTGCCTGCCGGAAGAGAAGCACGCGATCATCCAGGGCTTGGTGAAGGAAGGCCGGCGCGTGATGATGGTCGGCGACGGCATCAACGACGGCCCGTCGCTGGCGGCGGCGGACGTGGGCGTGGCGATGGGCCTGGGCGGGTCGGACATCGCGGCCAACTCGGCGGGCGTCGCGCTCATGACCGACGACCTGTCGCGGATCCCGTTCCTGGTCGAGTTGGCGCGGCGGACGCGCGCGATCATCGCGCAGAACATCGCCGCGAGCATCATCGTCGCGCTGGTGGGGCTTGTGCTGGCGGCGACGGGGCAGTTGGAGGCGGCGTTCGGCTCGGGCGCGCTGCTGTTCGCGGCGTTCTACCACGTGATGGGGGACGTGGTGGTGATCGGGAACTCGTTCCGCCTGTTCCGCTTCGGCGAGGCGTTCAGCGAGGAGGAGGCGCGGCTGATCGAGCAGGGCGTGCTGGAGGCCCCGCAGACCCGGCGCGCGGGCAGCCTCTCGCTGGGACGGCAGACCGCGGCGGTGGGCTGAGCGGCGCGGACAACACACGGTGCGCCAGATCGACCGCGGCCGGCGCGCGGTTCGGCGCTGCGGGTATGCGGCCCGAGCGTGAGCGTGGGCGCTTCCGCCGCAGGTGGAAGTTTGCTGCGGCAATCGCCCGCGGCTTGGCCGCGACGCCCTCCCTGACGGTCGGGCTGCTCATCGGCGTGCTGCTTGTGCCTGCGCGTGTCGTTCGCTGGCCGGCTTTGGCTTCCCCTCTCCCCATCGCCGATGGGGAGAGGTGCCCGAGCGCAGCGAGGGCGTTGAGGGGCGGATCGGTGTGGTTCCCTTCTCCCCGTCGCTCTGAACAGGGAGAGGATGTCGCGCAGCGACAGGTGAGGGGCGGATTGTCGATCGAGAAGCACCCCTCACCGGCTCGGCCTCCGGCCTCGCCACCTCTCCCCGCTGGCGCGGGGAGAGGGGAACGTTGATGCTCTTGCCACCATACGTTCCCCTCTCCCCATCGCAGATGGGGAGAGGTGCCCGAGCGTGAGCGAGGGCGGTGAGGGGCGGATCGGTGTGGTTCCCTTCTCCCCGTCGCTCTGAACAGGGAGAGGATGTCGCGCAGCGACAGGTGAGGGGCGCGTGGTCGATCGAGAACTGCCCCTCACCGGCTCGGCCTGCGGCC
>CALKJW010000055.1 GCA_937995595.1 uncultured Phycisphaerales bacterium
TGGTCGTGCTGCGGGCGGTGTGGGGCGTCGTCGGGCCGCGGTGGGCGCGCTTCGGTTCGTTCGTGTTCGGGCCGCGCGAGACCGCCGCCTACATGCTGGGCACGCTCGTCGGCGGCGGGAGGCGCTACGTCGGCCACAACCCCGGCTCGGCGGTCGCGATCTTCGCGATGCTGGCGCTCACGCTCGGCCTGGCGGTCACCGGCGTCATGATGGCCCGCGGCAACGAAGGGCTCAAGGACGTTCACGAGGTCATGGCCTACGCGATGTGCGCGGTCGTCGGCGTGCACGTCCTCGGCGTCGTGCTCCACACCGTGCGGCACAGGGAGAACCTCACGCTCAGCATGATCCGCGGCACCAAGCACGCGGACGCGTCGGACGGCATCGGCTCGGGCCGGCCGCTTGCTGCGGCGGTGTTTGTGCTGCTGGTCGGCGCGTTCGCGGTGGGGCTGCTCCGCAACTACGACGCCGCGGCACAGACCACGACGCTGCCGGTGCTCGGCACGCGACTGCAGATCGGCGAAGCAGAGGGGGGTACCCGCAGAGAGCAGAAACAACGGAAAGAGGAGCGTGAGGACGATTGATCAGGATCTCGGCGCAATCGGATGCTGATCGGCGGAGCGAGCCACCGCACTGTTCGGGCGCGCTGGCGGGCCCGACCACGCTCGGACTGCCGATCGGCGCAACGCCGCGGCCGCGGAGAGCCGGGGCGCCACTGAGGCACGGGCGACCGGTTCGCCCGGCATGTGGGTGGAGGCATGTCCCGTCGTCAGGCACACAGGTTCATCGACGCGTAGTTCTGGCGTGTGCGGCGTGGATTGGCCAAGGCAAGCGCAAGTGGACGGAACATGAAACTCATCCAGACAATCGGGCCTCTCAGGGCGTGCGCGGGCCTTGCCGCGGGGTTTGCGGCGGCCGCGGCCGCGGGCCCGGCGCACGCGTCCATTGAAACGGTGCCCACGATGGACACGCAGGCGCTCCGCGCGGCGCTGCATCCCTCGGGACTGACGATCGACGCGGTCATCATCCGCAACGGCGTGCCCGGCCAGTTCGGGACCTACAGCGGCTTCACGACGCTGCCGGTGACGATCCGCAACGGGATCGTGCTGTCGACCGGGGACGTGACCAACCTCGGGCCGAACCCGGCGATGCAGGACCCGGGCTACGACCCGGCCTCTCCGCCGCCGGAGGTGAACAACCAGATGGTGGACTTCCCCGAGACCGGCGGAACGCCCGAGTTCAACGCGTACGGCTCGGTCCCCGGTCACATCGAGAACTTCAACGCCTGCTACGACGTCGCCGCGCTGGAGGTGCGCTTCACGCTCGAAGAGGACTCGGCGGTCAAGTTCGACTTCATCTTCGCGTCGGTGGAGTACCCGTTCTGGACGAGCCAGTTCACCGATGCGTTCGTGGTGTTCCTCGATGGCACCGCGCCCGAGAACCAGATCGCGTTTGACGCCAGCGGCAGCGCGGTGCAGGTGGGCAGTTCCTTCGCGGGCCTGGAGACCACGGCCGACGTCAACACCGCGTTCTCCAACCCGCACGGCCTGATCCATCACCTGACGACGACGACCGAGCGGCTCGATTCCGGCGAGCACGTCCTCATCTTCGAAGTGGGCGACGTGAACGACCACATCCTCGACAGCGCGGTGTTCATCACCGGGCTGCGCACCGCCGGCGGGAACGGCGGCGGCGGCACCGAGCCCAGCGACGACTGCATCGCCGACTTTGATTCCAGCGGCGCGGTGGGCGTCCCGGACATCTTCGCGTTCCTGGCCGACTGGTTCGAGCGCGAGAGCGACGCCGACATCAACGGCGATGGGCAGGTCACGGTGCCCGACATCTTCGACTTCCTCGCGGCGTGGTTCGCGGGGTGCCCGTCCTGATCCGTTCCCGGCGTGCCGCCCGCGAGTGCCGCGCGGTGCGTCTCTGGTCACGAAGCCGCGGGCGCGTGCAGCGCGGCGCGAGCCCGCGGCTGGGAGAAGCAAGCGGCCCCCGGCTCATCACCGGGGGCCGCGTCGTTTGGATTGCAACGGTCAACGAACGGTCAGCGGCGGCGACGGCCGATCAACGCCGCGCCAAGGGCGAGAATGCCCGCCGCGCCGGGCGCGGGGACGGTCAGCACCGCGATCTGGCTGTTGGCGCCGGTCTCGTCGCCGATGAACAGGCGGCGGGTGTCGGGGTCCCACGCCAGCGCCTCGATGTTGCCGAACACGCCCGCGCCGATCGTCGGCAGGCCGGTCGGCAGGTCCGACGAGGCCAGCAGCGTGCCGTCGAGCGTGTACAACTGCAACTTGTTGGTGTCGCCGGCGAACTCGGGGCTCACGGCGATCAGCAGGCAGTCGGCGGTCGCCCACGGGCTGAAGAGCGCGGCGTCGGCGGCCGGCAGGAACAGCAGGCCCTTGGACTGGGCCGGGATCGGGAAACTGCCGGGCAGCGCGACCGGCGTCGCGTCCGTCGAGTACCAGCGGAGCGTGGTGGGCGCGGCGCCGTCGATGATGGCCAGGCGGTCCTGCGCGGCGGTGGCGCCGGGGACGTAGGCCACGTCGTCGGTGTTGAGGAAGCCGGTCTGCACCTCGCCGACGCTCGGGCCCGAAGGATCGAGCACGGCCAGCACGCGCCCCGGCGTGCCGCCGGCGTTGTCGACGGCGATGAACCTGGGCGCGCCGCCGAACGATCCGTAGCCCGAGCCGCGGGTGTTGACGGTGATGCCCTCGGGGCCGAGCACGCGACCGTCGAAGACGAACTGACCGACGGCCGATGGCGTCGAGCCGATCAGGCCGCCGGCGTACGCCGCGAGGTAGCCGTTGGTCTCGGCCGGGCCGGGTGTGGCCGCGTCGCCGGAGACGTAGAGCGTGCCGTTGTAGAAGACCATGCCCTCGGGCTCGAGGCGCGGCCCGATGGGGAGCAGGTCGTCGGCGACACGGAAGATATCGATGGTGTACAGGCCGCCGAAGATGTTCTGCCCCGCGATGGTGGCGGAGAAGGTGCCGGCGTTCGCGGCCCCGGCGAGCGCGAGCAGCGCGCACGAGGACAGCACGGAAGGACGAACAAACTTCATGATCTCTCTCCTCTGTTTGCGCCCGACACTCCGCCGAGCGAACGCAAGACTACATCCAGCGCGGCCTGGGCCGAAGCGCAGAAGCGTGAAGTGTTCGTGAACTCAGCGGTCGCCCGCGTCCGCCGCTGCCGCGGCGTCGGGGGCCCGCAGCACGCGCTCGATCTCGCGCCAATCGACGATCTTGAAGTTCTGGTGAAGGCCGTCGTTGTCGTCCTGGGCGATGAACACGCCGTGCGGGAAGCGCGGGCCGAGCGCGGCGGAGACCGCGTCGATGCCGTCGGTGTGCGTCACGCGGTCGGTCGTGCCGTCGGCCCGCGGCAGCGCGACGGCGAACGAGCCGGCGTAGGCGCCCGTCACGCGGTCGTAGGCCGCGAAGCGGCTCTGCCCCTGGCACGAGACGATCACCCAGCCGGAGCCGTCCTCGCGCCTGTAGATGGTCACGCCTTCGACGTCGCGCCCCAAGCGCCCGCCGAACCGCGGCCAGACGGTGTCGAGCAGTTCGCGCGGCGCGTCCGACTCGGGGTCGAGCGGGTAGCGCCAGACGCCGACCGACTCTTCGCCGATGTAGAGCCAGCCGTGCAACGGGTCGGCCGCGCAGCCCTCGGCCTGCGAACCGACGTGGAAGTCTCGCACCACTTCGGACTGCCACGATTCGCCGGTGTCGGCCGCGCGCAGCGCCAGCACGCGAACGCGCCCGCACTTGCTCACGACGACGACTCGCGGCCCGCCGTCGCGCGGGTCGGCGTAGGCGCACAGGCCGTAGACCTCCTCGGGCCCGCCGGCAGGGAAGGGCGCGCCGGGCAGGAGCGACAGGCGGCCCGATGCGCGGTCGACCGTGTAGGCCGAAACGGTGTTGGACGTGCGGTTGCTCGCCAGCACGAGGTCGGTGCGTCCCCCTGCCTGTCCGGTCGCGACGTCGTGGAGCACGTCGACGTTGTTCATCCGCCCGTCGGGCAGTTCCTGCACGGTTCGGCCGTCGAGATCGTGCACCATCAGGCCGCGGCGCTTGTTGGTGGCGATGACGAGGCTGCGCGCGGGGTCGTCGCGACGGACCCAGACCGCGGCGTCGTCCGCGGCGTCGCGCTGGTCCTTCACGAGCTCGGTCTGTGCCGCGGCGAGCACGACGGGGACGGGGAGCGGCGGCGGATCGGCCGGATCGGCCGCGAGCGAGAACGCAACCAGAGAACAGGGGATCGCGTGCAACATGCGTGCAGCATAGGTGCGCCCCGTGCCCGCGCGCCGCGTTCAACGAATCTTCATGCAACCTGAACCGCACGCGTGGAGCGGGCCGTGATAATCGATGCATGGCGAGTGCCGTCAGAGTCACAACACGGCGTGCGTGGCGCGGTGCAGCGGCGTTCACGCTCATCGAACTGCTCGTGGTGATCGCCATCATCGCGCTGCTGGTGGGCCTGCTGCTGCCCGCGCTGGGCGCGGCGCGCGAGCAGGCGCGGACCTCGGCCTGCGGGAGCAACCTGCGGCAACTGGCGACCGCGTCGATCGCGTACGCCAACGACGCGCGGGGCTATTTCAGCAGCGGCCCGTGGGACAACCGGCAGTTGCGCAGTTGGGGCGCGCTGGACGAGGCCGGCTGGGTCGCCGACGCGATGAACGGCGGATACGCCAAGCCCGGCCAGCTGCTCTGCCAGGCGTCGCCGGCGCGCGGGTCGGAGGTGTGGAACGACACCAAGGTCCGCGGGCCCGACGCGTGGCGGCCGATCAGCGAGCAGGAGCAGCAGGAACTGATCGACGAGGGGTTCAACACCAACTACACGCAGGCGTGGTACATGGGGCACACCGACCCAAAGACCCTGTCGGTGCTGAGCGACCCGAAGAACCGGCACAACACCAAGGGCCCGATGCGCGACTCGGCGCTGGACCACGCGCCGGTCTCGAAGGTGCCGCTGTTCGGCGACACCAAGGCCGAGGAACTCGACGCCAACAACTGGCTGATGGTCAACGGCGAGCGGGTCATCGGCGCCAAGACGCTCAGCGACGGGCCGACCTCGGCCCGGCGGCCCGACGGGGGCATCGTCAGCGGCCGGCAGATCTACCTCGACTTCGGGCCGGCGCACGGCAGGTCCAACACCGTCACGGTCGGGCAGATCCGCCACAACCGGAACATCGCCAACATGGCCTACGCCGACGGCTCGGTCGGCCTGCTGGTCGACCGCACCAGGCGCGACGGGCTGTTCGACTCGACCGTCCGCACGCTGGACAACGGGTGGACCGTGCGCGTCTACGACGACATCGAGGGGCGCGTCTACGGGGGCTGGCTCACCTTCCAGGGCCTGAACTGGTAGGGTGTACATAAGTATGATGTAAGTAGTGCCGCGATGACGGCAGAAACGGAGTTTGACATGCGTTCCATCCTCTCCCGCGCCGTCCTCGCGGCGGCGTGCGCCGCCCTGCCCGCGTCGGTTGCCGCGGGCCAGACCGTCACCCTCTTCGGCCAGCAGTACACCGTGCAGAGGTTCGACTACTCGCAGGAGGTCTTCTGGCCCAACGTCGCGTTCCCCGGCGACCCGCCCATCCGCCTGTTCGAGTCCGAGGGCGTGCACTACGTCGGCAACAACCGACTCGTCATGACCGCCGACGACATCGACGACATCTACATCGGCAACCCCGGCAACTGGTACGTCGAGGTCGAGCTGCTGGTCAGCGGCGGCGTCGTCACGGGTCTTGCCTACTCGCGGACCATCGCCGCGATCGACGACGGCACGGCCGGTTACGACCCCAACCCCGGCGGGGTGACCATCAACACGGGCCCGGGCGGCTTCGGCGCCAGCGACCTGGTCGTGTGCTCCACCGCGGGCTACCTCTACGCGTACAGCCTCGACACCGGCAACCTCGGCCAACTGCTCGACCAGACCGGCGCGCCGTGCGCGGGCACGCCGTTCTCGTGCGCGCTGGACATGACCGCGTCGAACACCAACGCCGAGGACGCGGCGTTCGTCCCCGGGCACGGCGGCGGGCCGGACATGTTCTTCGTCGTCAACCAGGGAACCGGCGTGGAGCGGTGGACCGTCGGCGGCACGCTGCTGGGCACCTTCGGCGTCGGCGGCGCGGCGGACCCGGGCCTGAACCTCGCCGTGCCCAAGGGCATCGCGTACGCGCGGCCCACGCCGGCCATTCCCGCGTCGATCCGCCGCCCGGAGGGCACGATCCTCGTGTCGTTTGACCGCAACTTCCCCGGCCTGCAGGCGTTCGACGTCGACGGCAACCTGCTCGCCACCGAGTACATCAGCGTGAACCCCGGCTCGCCGCTGCCGCCGTGGCGGTTGGACATGACGGGCTGCACCAGCCGCCCGCACATCGAGTCGATCGCGGTCGACGCCGACACGGGGCGCATCTTCCTGGTCAACCAGGGATCGTTCCTCGAATGCAACTACATGTGGATCCTGACGCCGGTGCTGCCCACCTGCCCGGCGGACTACGACGGCAACGGGCAGGTGCAGGTGGCCGACATCTTCGCGTTCCTCGCGGCGTGGTTCGCCGGCGAGCCCGCGGCGTTCGAGTTCGGCGGTACGCCCGGCGTGCCGGCGATCTTCGCCTTCCTGGCGGCGTGGTTCGCGGGGTGCCCGTCCTGAGCGGGCGCCGGCGTGTTGCTCGGTTCGTGCCGGGCGGCACGCCCGCGGTCTCTGCGCGGTGGTCCGCGCCCGTACGCGCGCGGGCGGATCGGCTCACGGCGCGGGATCGGGCCCGAGATCCACGCCACGCAGACCGTGCCGCGTGTAGCGGTAGTAGCCGTACACCCGGTCGCGCCCGGTGGCCGATCGGGCGCGCGGCTCCCACGCGTCGGGCAGGTAGTCGTACTGATACCCGTCCGGGTTGGTGGGAGCCCACGGGTCCCAGCCGCGGCTGGAATCCTTGTTGTTCCGGTACTGCGTCGAGCCGTCGAACAGCAGCAGGTTCACGCTCGCGCCCGGGTAGGCGTAGTAGGTCTCGACCGAGCCGTGCCGCGCGTGCCCTTCGTGGAGGAAAACCTTCTGCGACGGGAACGAGACGAGATTGAGCGTCTGCTGGTTCAGCCGCCACGGGCCCGTCGGTGCGAAGAAGAAGTGGTTGGTCGGCAGGTTGCGCAGGCGTCGGCCGATGTCGGTCGGCAGCGTGCTGCTCTGCATGCCGTCGAACGCGCTGATCGTCACTTCGTAGGAGGACGAGAACGCCCAGCGCGTGTTGCGATGGCCCGCGGGGATGGGCGTCCCCACGCCGCTCGGGTAGGGCGGCGTCAGCCCGGCCATGTAGTCGTCGACGTTCCGAGCCCATGCCAGACGCACGCGGTCGGACGGGCACGTGTAGACCGGCTCGGGCAGCCTCGCGGCGAGATAGTCGAAAAGCACGAAGTGGCCGTACAGGATCTGCGGGAGCAGGGTCGCCTCGGGGTTCAGCGGGCGCGTGGTGAGCCGCCGGAACACGTCGACGTACTGCGAACGTTGCGCGTCCATGTCGGTCGAGACGTTCCGCAGGTCAACAAACTCGGAAGCCTGCGCGTGCGCGACGCGCCACGAGTAGTTCCAGATGAACTCCTTGTGGTCGACGGCGTACGAGGCGCTCGACACGCCCATCTGCTGCAACTGCGTCGAGCACTGGGTGAGCCGGGCCGCGCGGCGGGCCGCGCCCAGCGCGGGCAGGAGGAGCGAAACAAGCAGCGCGACGATCGCGATGACCACCAGCGTTTCGATCAGCGAGAACGCGCCGGACGCCGGCCCGCGCTCCGCGTCGTGCGACCGGCCTTGCCGTTGTGTGCGTGTGCGCATGGGGAACCCGCCCATGCGAACCCCGGAGCAGAGCGGCGCCGAGGGTCGCTTCAACCTTGTTCGGGTTCATTGTACATCAGATCGCTTCGGCGGTGAACGCACACAGGGCCCTGGTCCGGCCGGGCGCGGCTTGGGACGGGAGGGGCGGGGGCCCGCGGGCCGGGGGGCCGAGCGGGATCTGGAGACGATTGTTGCAAGCGGCTTTGTTTTGTGTATTCTGGGAGGGTGGGGTGAGGGAGCCGATGCGCCGGCTCGATGGGCCGGCGTGCCGACAGATACTCGTGCGTGGGGCACCGTCTCGGTCAGCGTGGGCTGCGCACGCGGTGTCTGTGTTACCTCGCGGCCGAGCGCCACCGAAACTCAACCACAGGAGCATAGTCATGCGGTGCGAGACTCTGAACCGTTCGTCGGCCCGTCGTCTGGCCGCGCTGGCCGCCGCTTCGTGCCTGACCGCCGCGGCGACGGCGGGCCCCGTCGTGACGATCACACCGATCGTGGTTGAACTGGACTTCTACGGATGGCCGATCACCAACGGCTTTGGCGCATCGGAGAACTTCGCGGTAAACAACGCCGGCGTGTGGCTGGTCGAATCGGACACGACCAACCCGAACACCGACGAGGACGGGCTGGTGATCCGCGGGATGGGGCACACCACGCCCGGCACGGTGCTGTTCACCGAGGGTCAGGCGCTCACGCTGCCCGCCGGCGCCCTGCTGGATTCGTTCGACTCGATCACGATCAACGCGCACGGCAACAGCGCGTTCAACTTCTTTCTGAGCAACGTTCCGGGGCTGGCGTTCGATTCGGGCGTGTACTTCAACGACACGCTGCTGATCCAGGAGAGCACGTTCTCGACCGCCGCGGGTCTCTCGCCCAACACGCCGTACATCGGGTGGTTCGAGGTGCGCATCAACGACCAGGACCAGATCCTCATGATGGCGTCGGTCGACGACCCGGCGATACCCAGCTCGGTGGACCGCGCGCTGGTCATCATCGACAACCCCGGCGGCGCGTTCACCGAGACGGTGATCGCCAAGGAGGGCGACGAACTGATCCCCGGCCGGTTCGTGACCGACTTCTCCACCGGCCCGCACAGCCTCGGGTTCCGCAACAACTCGCGCACGATCTTCATCGCCGACATGGACGGCGACACCGCGACCGACGGGCTGGTCTGCCACTACGACGGCACGACGATCACGGTGCTCGCCCAGGAGGGCATGCCCTCGCCCGTTGCGGGGCGCAACTGGGGGACGCTCATCGGCACGGCCGTCGACATCAACAACTCGGGCCAGTGGGTCATGCGCGGCGACCTCGACGGCGCGACCACCGATGACGCGGTGATCGTCCGCAACGGCACCGAGATCATCGCGCGCGAGGGCAGCCCCGTACCGCCGGAGATCGGCGCCGAGACGTTCACCGGCTTCGGCACCGGCGGGCTCAACATCGCCGACAACGGCGACGTGATCTACGTCGCCCTCTGGACCGGCCCCACCGCGACCAACACCGGCATCTTCGTCAACAACACGCTGCTGGTGCAGAAGGGCGTCACGACCGTCGACGGCTGGACCGTCACGGCGATCTCGACCGTGCAGGACAACATCACCGCCAGTCCCGACGGGCGCTGGATCATCTTCGAGGGCACGCTCGCCGACGGGCGCGACGGCGCGTTCCTGATCGAGCGCACGCCCCCCACGTGCCCGGCCGACTACGACGGCAACGGGCAGGTCGAGGTGGCCGACATCTTCGCGTTCCTCGCGGCGTGGTTCGCCGGCGAGCCCGCGGCGTTCGAGTTCGGCGGTACGCCCGGCGTGCCGGCGATCTTCGCCTTCCTCGCGGCGTGGTTCGCGGGGTGCTGAGCGCGGCACGCGGCGGGAGTCTCACGCACTTGCGATGAAACTCCTGCCGCGAAGGGGAACCTGAAGAAGTTCACCGCCGAGGCGCAGCGAACGAAGAGGGATCCTGAACATCGAACGCGTGGGGCATGGCAATCGATGTTCCGACCCTCCCGTTTCCCGGCGTGCTCGGCGGCTGGGCGGTGAGTCCCGGCTTGGACGCATCACGCCCGGGGTCGAGCAAGAGCCGTATCAGGCCACGAGGCCCACGGGTCTGAACTCGTGGCTGGGCAGCACGGCCCTGATGTTGTCGTTGCCCAGGAAGTTGCCGACGACCTCGCCCAGCACGTCGCGGAAGTCGGTCGTGTGCAGCAGGTCGCGGCGTTCGTGCAACTGGTCGGGCGCGATGCCCGGCCAGCGGCCGACGACCATGCGAGGCGACGAATCGCCCGCGGCCCTGGCCGCGGCGTGGCCGCGCCGCACCGCGCCGCCGACCAGGAACATGCAGTTGGCCCAGCCGTGATCGGTGCCGGCGGTGCCGTTCTCGGCCGCGGTCCGGCCGAAGTCGGTGAGCGTCACGACCAGCACGTCGTTCATGCGGTCGCCCAGGTCGCGCGCGAACGCGGCGACGGCGTCGCCGAGTTGCTGGGCGAGGTCGCCGAACGCGCCCGTGCCGCCGCGGCCCTGGTTCTGGTGCGTGTCCCACCCGCCGAGGCTGACCTCGACGACTTCGAGCCCGAGGTCGGCCTTGATGAGCCGCGCCACCTGCCTGAGTTTGTCGGCCAGCGGCGAGCGCGGGTACTCAACGGAAGGCGTGTAGGCCTGCGCCGTCACCGCGCGCAACTGGTCGAGGCCGTCGAGCGTCGAGCCCGCGGTGTGCGAGAGCAGGTCCATCGCGGCGGCGCGGTCGCCCGCGTCGGACGCGGGCGCGCCGTAGGCCCGCTCGAGCGCGGCGGCGACCGTCGCCGGATCGACGCGGCGCGAGGCGGGGAGCGTGAGATCGTCGAGCCCGCGCACGGCGAAGGCCGAGGCCCTGCCCTGCATGATGCGCGGCAGGGTGTCGCCGATCGACACGGCGCGCAGCACCGCGCCGTCCCTGCCGGTCGATGTCGCCAGGTGCCGGTTCAGCCAGCCGTCGGAGTTGATCGTGTTACCGGCGACGCCCGTCTCCCAGGTGTCCTGCTCCTCGAAGTGCGAGCGGGTGTTGCGGTCGTAGCCCACCGCGTGGGCCGCGACGGCGACGCCCTCGTCGAACAACGGCTTGAGCGCCGAGAGTCGCGGGTTCAGGCCGAACGCGCCGTCGAGGTCGATCGCGCCCGCGCCCGCCTCGCCCGCGGGCGCGCCGGGGCGCGGCACGGCGAGCGAGCGGCGCAGGGTGTAGTAGTGGTCCTCGGCGTGGGGCACGACGAGGTTCAGGCCGTCCGCCCCGCCGCGGAGGAAGATGCACACCAGCGTGCGCCCGGCCCTGACCGCGCGCGGGCGGATGCCGGCCGTGCCCGGCGCGGCGAGCACCGGCGACACGCCCAGGTACGCGAGCGCGGCCCCGGTCGATTGCAGGAAGTAGCGGCGTGTCAGGTGCATGAACCGTCTCCTTCACCAACTCCCCACCGCCCCGTGCTCACTTCACACCCGCCTCGGGCAACTGCGCGACGAACGTCGCCACGGCGCGGACGCGCTCCTCGCGCTGCCCGGTTGTACCGGCCAGCACCTGCAGCGCGGCGGCCATGGACGGCTCGCTGAGCACGCGCCCGGTCAGGCGCAGCGCGACCGCGTCGATGATCCGGCGCGACTCCCGCTCGTCGGGCGCGTCGCGCCGCGGGTCGACGTAGCGGAGTTCGTTGGGCGCCAGCGCCGAGAGTTGCCACTCGGCCCGGCGCGCCAGGCGCCAACGCTGCAGGAGGATGTTGGACGACATGGCGTCGGCGTCGTTCTCCGGGTAGCCGTCGGGCGTGGGCCGCTCGAACAGGCCGTAGCCCGACGACTGCAGGAACTCGCCGACGGCGTGGGCGTTGGTCTCGCCGGTGACGCGGGCCATGCGCACGCCGAAGTCCAGCGGGTGGGCGACGCGGCGCTTGACCGCCTCGCGCCAGAAGGCCGGGTGCCGCGCCATCTCCACCAGCACCGCGCGCATGTCGCCGTCGGTCCGCGCGAACACGCTCGCCAGGTGATCGACCAGGTCTTCGGGCGGGTTGTGGCAGCAGTAGTGCGCGGCGAGTTTGCGGCACACGAAGCGGGCCGTGCTGGGGTGGGCCGCGAGCAGGTCGAGCGCGGCGTCGGCCCGCGCGAAGCGCTCCCGCGCCGGCGTCTCGGCGAACTCGACGCCCAGCAGCGTGCGCGGCCGCGGGTCGCTCAGGCGCGGGTCGAAGCGGAACCGATCCTCCGCCGCGTTCTCGCCGCCTGGCCCGGTGCGTCCGTCGGCGTGGGCGGATGTGCTCCAGCCCGCGAGGATGCAGGCGAGGTTGGTCACGTCCTCCTGCGAGTAGCCGCCGTGGACGCCGAGGGTGTGCAGTTCCATGATCTCGCGCGCGTAGTTCTCGTTGATGCGGCGGGCGAAGGACCGCTCCTGGTCGAGGTAGCGGAGCATCGCCGGGCTGGTGGCGCTGGCGCGGAGCAGGTCGGCGAAGTGTGCCGCGCCCAGGCGAGCGAACGCCTCGTGCTCCGCGGCCTTGCGGCGGCCCTCGGTCTTGCGGATGTAGGTCGAGAAGTGGTTCTGGGCCCACAGCACGAACCGCGCGCGGACGGGGTTGGGCGTCGTGAGCGCGTGCGAGAGCACGCGGCGGGCCACGTCGTACTCGCCGCGCGGGTTGGGGAACCGCGTGGCGCCGAGGCCGTTCGCGGCCAGTTCGCCGTCGCTGTCGGCCGGCGCGCCCAGCGCGCGGGACAGGTACGCCTCGACGCCGAGCGTCAGCGCCTCGGCCAGGTCGCGCGGCGAGGGGCCCAAGGCGAACCGGTCGAGCATGATCAGCACGCGTTCGTGGTCGGTCGGTTCGGCGGGCGCCTCGGCGAGCACCTCGATCGGACGCGGCTCGCTGTCGAACGTCGCTCCGTCGGCGCCCCACGCGCGGACGCTGAGCGCGTGCCGGCCCGGGGCCAGCCCCGCGCACGAGAAGGGGAGCACGAACGGCCCCGGCTGGCGGGCCGTGTCGAGCGATGCGCCCGCCGGCTCGCCGTCGATGAGCAGTTCGAGGCGGCGGACCACGCCCGGCGCGCTGGGTTCGACGACCGCCGCGCCCTGCACGAACACCCGCGCGCTGCCGTCGCCGCGTCGGGGGTAGACGATCTCGACGTTCGACCGCGCCCGGGCCTCCGCGCCGGGCGCGCGTGCGCGCACGAGCGAGACCGCCGCGAACCACGCGTTGCGGTCGCCCCTGCCCGCCTCGTACTTGTCGTTCACGAACGACACCAGCAGGCGCTTGGGCCCGCGCGTCAGGCGCAACGGGCTGCGCGTCTCGACCTCGTGCGGGCCCCACCAACTCGTGGGCACGCGGAGCACGCCCGCCGCGGCGGGCAGGGGCGCGGCGGGATCGAACGGCGCGTCGCCCGCGATCATCGCGAACTCCAGCACCGCCGGCCCGTCGAAGTTCTGCCCGATGGCCTCGGCTTCGAGGGTGAACTCGCCCTCAAGATTCTCGGGCAGTGTGAGCACGAGCGTGCCGTTGGAGGCCAGGCCCGCGCTGGCGCGCTCCTCGGGCTGCTTCTCGCCGGTGCGGAGCGCGCGCGTGGTCTGGCACCACGCCGGGTCGTGGATCGTGAAGCGGTGGTACGACGACGGGGCCGCGTTGCCGCCGCCGCGCGGGCCGCCGCGCCACACGACGCGCTGGTCCGGCGTTCGCGCGGCCAGTCCGCCCGCGCCCGATGCCGACAGGGCGAGCGTGTTTGCGCCGGGCTCGAAGAGGGACGGATCGACTCTGAACCGCGGCGCGTAGGCGTGCTGCGCGGCGACCTCGCGGCCGTTCACCAAGAGCGTGACGCGCGGCGCGGGCGCACGGGCCGCGTCGCGGTCGGATCCCCCGCCGCGCTGCCACACCACGCCGCGGATCTCGACCTCGCCGGGGATGCTGCGCCCGTCGAGCACCTCGGCAAAGGCGATGCGCAGCGGGCCCTCGCCGCCTGCGTTCATCGCGGCGACCGAGGCGGGCCACGCGGCGCCGTCCCCGGCGCCGGGCGCGCCGTCGCCCATCATCGCCATCATGCCGCCGCTGGTCGCGCCCGCGTCCATCGCGCCGCCCCCGCCGCCACCGGCCTGCATCGACATCATCGCGCCGCCGCCGTGCGCGGGCGCCGGCCCCGCCGCGTCGGCCACGCGCAGCAGTTCCCAGCGGTCCAGCCGCAGGTTGCGGTCGGCGCCGCTGCCGGCGTAGAAGTCGTTCATGAAGTGCAGGCGCACGATGTTGCGGCCCTCGTCGAGGCGGAACGGCGTGCCCAAGGCGAGTCGGTGCCACTGGCGCGCCAGCACCGGGCCGCTGGTCACCGGGCGGCTGTCGGTCGCGTTGCCGGGGTTGATGACGATGCCGACGCTCGGGAACGTTCCCATCGAGATGTCCGCCGCGGCGACGATGGCCAACTGGTACCAACCCGCGCTCTGGATCTCGACGGGGAACCCGAAGCGCGGGTAGGTGCCGGCGTTGGAGAAGAACCGGCCGCCGGACGCGCTCCCGTCGCGCTGCACCGCGCCGCGGCTGCTCTGCTGCCGCCGGTCGTAGGGGTTGGCCTCGTCGACGCCGTAGTCCTCTTCGCACTCGCCGGAGTGCGGCGCCGCGCTGTCGGCGCGCAGGACGCGCACGACGGTCGGCACACTGCGGCGCTCGCGCCCGTCGGCGTCGACGATCCGCGCGACGAGGCGCACCGGCCCATCGGGCAGGTCCGCCGCGTCGACCTCGAAGCACGCGTGCACGAGCGGGCCGTCGTCGGGCGTCGTGGTGCGCGCGGGGCGGATCGGGTCGCGCCCCTGCACCAGCAGCCATGCGCCGTGCTCGGCGTGGGGCTCGCCGTCGCGCGGCGCGGGGAGGTCCCAGTACGACACGCCGACGCTGAACCGCCCCCACACCGCCGCGCCGTTGCTCGGGCCCTCGATCGTCGGCCGGTCGAACTCCTCGAGCACGACCGACGGCCTGCGCTGGGCGCGGATGCGCACGCTCGCGCCGCCGGCGTGCAGCGTCGTCTCGCCCTCGCGCAGCGGGCGGACGAGGGCGTAGCCGATGGCCTGCCCGGCCAGCACGCGCGCGGGGCGCACGACGGCCAGCACCGTCGGGTCGTCGCTGGTGGTTTCGATGGCGCGCGCCTCATCGGCCGGCGCACCGAGCAGCACGGGCACGAAGCGGTCGCGCCCGACCGGGAGCGTCAGATCCGTGGCGGCGAAGCGCGCCGGGGCGGCGGGCGGGTCGGACTGTGCGCGATGATCGACCGCCGCGAGCGCGGCCGCCGCGAGGAGCCCCACCGCCGCGAAGATCGACCGCATGAGCATGGTGCAGCCCGCCTGGTGCTTTTCCCGGCCCGCCTCCCCCGTTTGTACGCGCTCGGTCGGGTACAGATTACCCGATGCCGTTGGCGATACCAGCGAACGGAAGACGGTCGGCGCCGCGTCCGCCGCGGGCGTGAGCGTGGGCTCAGGTCTTCCGGTCCAGCAGGCGGTAACTGACCGCCTCGGCGACGTGGCCGGGTCCGATCTGGTCTGCGCCGTCGATGTCGGCGATGGTGCGCGAGACGCGCCGGACCTTGTCGTAGGCGCGGGCCGAGAGGCCCAGTTCGGTCATGGCCTGGCCGAGGATGGCCCGGGCCTCGTCGGTCATCGGGGCGAGCTTGTCGAGTTGCCGCCCGCTGAGTCTCGAGTTGGGCGTTGTCGCGCCCTGGCGGGCGTTCTGGCGCTCGCGCGCGGCGAGCACCTGCTCGCGCATCTGCGCGCTGCCGGTGCCGACCGGCGCGGCCGACAGTTGCTTCCACGGCACCGCGGGCGCCTCGACGTGCAGGTCGATGCGGTCGATGAGCGGGCCGGAGAGTTTGGCGAGGTAGCGGTCCATGGCGCGCTTGCCGAACTCGTCGCGCGGGATATCGCCCCTGGGCGTCGGGTTCATCGCCGCGACGAGCATGAAACTCGCCGGGAAGCGCACGGCGGAATGCGCGCGGGCGATGGTGACCACGTGGTCCTCCAGCGGCTGTCGCATGGTCTCGAGCACGTCGCGGTCGAACTCGGGCAGTTCGTCGAGGAAGAGCACGCCGCGGTGGGCCAGCGAGATCTCGCCGGGGCGCGGCACCATGCCGCCGCCGACGATCGCCGGGGCGGAGGATGTGTGGTGCGGCGAGCGGACCGGGCGCGTGGTGACGAGCCCGTGGCCCGGCTGCATCTGCCCCGCGGCGGAGTAGATGCGGGTGATCTCGACGGCCTCCTCGGCGGTGAGCGGGGGCAGCACGCCGGGCAGGGCGCGGGCCATCATCGTCTTGCCCGTGCCGGCCGGACCTAACATAAGAAGATTATGAGAACCGGCCGCGGCGATGACGATCGCCCGCTTGACCGCCTCCTGCCCGCGCACCTCGGCGAAGTCGACCGGCGCCGCGGCGCCGGCGAGCAGCGCGTCCACGTCGACCGGCGGGTGGACGCCCGGCGGCAGCGCGCCGGTGAGAACGCCGACGACCTCGGCGAGCGTGGCGACGCCGACGGCCTCGACGCCGGGCACGACCGCGGCCTCGGGGGCGTTCTCGAGCGGGACGACCACGCCGCGCAGGCCGCGCGACTTGGCCAGCGCGGCCATGGCGATCACGCCGCGCACGGGGCGCAGGCGGCCGTCGAGCGCGAGTTCGCCCGCGAAGAGGAACCGGCGGGGGTCGATGGGCTCGATTTCCGGCGCGGCGTCGGCCCCGTCCGGCCCGGCGCCGCTCATGCTGCCGCCGCCCGCCGTTTCCTGGAGCCGGCGCGCCGTGTCGCCCAGACCCGCGCCGCGCGACGGGGCGAGCCGCCTGCCCAGCGCGACCTGCACGCGCTGCGATGTGGCCTCGCCGGGGTCGATCACACCGTCGGCGATGAGCATGCCGACGGCGATCGGCAGGTCGTACATCGGCCCCTCCTTGCGGAGGTGGGCCGGGGCGAGGTTCACGACGACCTTGCCCTGCGGGAAACGGAAGCCCGAGTTGCCCAGCGCCGATCTGACGCGCTCGACCGATTCCTTCACGGCGGTGTCGGGCAGGCCGACGACGGTGGCACGCGGTTGCTGCGACGCCTCGTCCTTGATCTGGCTGAGGTCGACGTCGACCTCGACCTCGCACGCGACCGCGTCGATGCCCTGCAGGAGATAGGACTGGACCCGGGCGAGCATGCGGGGCCAGTATACCAAAGTCCTTACAATCTCCAAGCGTGGTGTCTGGAGTACGTTTCATCAGGGAGCAAGAGGCCGCCCAATGAATGATGCGATGAACGATCTCGCAGCGGCGACGCGCGGCCTGTCAGCGGGGACCTTGGCTCTCGCCGACCGCGCCGTTCGCGCGGCAGTGCTCGATGCGATCGCCGCGGCCCTCGATTCCGCCCGTGCCGAGATCATTGCCACCACCGCCGCGGAAACTGCCCTGCTGCCCGCGGAACTGGAACCCGAGTTCGACCGCATGACCGGGACGCTGCGGATGTTCGCGGCGGTGGCGCGGGAGGGCTCGTGGGTGCGCGCCGCGATCGACACCCCGGCCCCGGCGGGCGCGAAGTCCATCGGCCCAAACGTCGATATGCGGCGCATGCTCGTGCCGCTCGGGCCGGTGGCGGTCTTCGGCGCGAGCAACTTCCCGCTGGCCTACGGCGTCTGCGGCGGCGATACCGCCAGCGCGCTGGCGGCGGGTTGCCCGGTGATTGTCAAGGAGCACCCGGCGCACCCGAAGACCGGCCGCCTGCTCTGGTTCATCGCGCACGGCGCGATGGCCCGGTGTCTTGCCGCGAGCGTCGAAGGCTTCGATGTCGCTTCGCACGTGCCGCTGCGCTACGTCGAGGACCCCGGGCACGACCGCGGCGTCGGTGTCGCGCTGGCCGAGCACGAACAGGTCGCCGCGATCGGCTTCACCGGATCGCGCGCCGGCGGGCTCGCGCTGGACCGCGTCGCGCGGGGGCGCGTCGATCGCGGCGGCGTTCCCATCCCGGTGTTCGCCGAGATGGGGAGCGTCAACCGCGTGGTTGTCTGCCGCGGCGCGCTGCGGACGCGCGGGCGCGAGATCGCGGCGGACCTGGCCCGCTCGGTCCTGGCGCGCCACGGGCAGCAGTGCACCAAGCCCGGCCTGATCGCGCTGGGCGGCGAGGCCGACGACGCCCGCGCGTTCGTCGCGGAACTGTCGCGGCTGCTCGACGCCGCGCTGGCGCGGCGGCTGCTGAGCGAGCGCATCACCGGCGAGTATGAGCGCGGGTGCGCGCGGCTGCGCGCGGTGGATGGGCTCTCTTTGACGACCTCGCGGCCCGACGCGCTCGTGCACGTCGGCGGCGAGCGGCGCGCTGTGCCGATGCTCTTTGCCGCGATGGACCCGGTCCGCGGCAACCTCGACTACGTGCAGATGTTCGCGCGCGGCGCGGAGGCGATCGGCGAGGAGGTCTTCGGCCCCGCGGCGGTCGTGCTGTGCGCCGACGGCTGGGAGAACCTGCTCTACGCCGATGCGTCGCTGGTCACCAGCGTCTACGCCGACGAGGACGACCTGCTCCACGTGGCCGACGACGGCGGCATATTGCACGGCCAGACCGAACTGGCGCTCGGCCTGTCGGCCGCGGCACGGACGACCGGCCGGCTGGTGTTCAACGGGGTTCCCACCGGCGTCCGCGTGTGCGAATCGATGGTCCACGGCGGGCCGTATCCCGCGACCAACCGGCCGGACACGACGGCCGTCGGCCCGCTCGCGATCGAGCGGTGGTGCAGGCTGGTCTGCTTCCAGAACTGCCCGGATGCGCTGCTGCCGGAGGAACTGCGGGACGACAACCCGTTGGGCATCTGGCGGACGGTGAACGGTCGTTCGACACGAGACGGCATTCCGCGCAACGCGTGACCCGGATCACACCGCGCGCTTCGCCGCGGCACGAACCGCCGCGAGATCGAACACCAGACCGGAAAGCGCCGACGATTCCAGCGTTTCGCCGAGCACGGGCGGTTCACCGAACGCCCCGTTCTGGCGCAACCACCGGTGCACACGCCCGGAGTCCGGATCGACCGCGATGTACTCGCCGACGCCGAAGCGCTCGTAGTCCTCGCGCTTGGTGATCAGGTCCAGTGGCTTGGAACCCGCCGAAAGGACCTCGATCACGAGGTCGGGCGGCTCGCGCAGGGTCCGCGGCACGCTTTCGAGTCGGCCCGCGGCGTAGACCGCGATGTCCGGCCGATACACCAATGCACGGCCGAACACCACATCCGTGTCAGGGAAGACCAGCGCCCCCGACCTCCGAGCCCAAGACTCGATCTGAAAGCAGAGTTCGTGGACGACCCGTTGATGGCTCGGGAAAGGACTCGGCGACAGGGTGACCACTCCGTCCACGAGTTCAAAGCGGGCCTCGGTCTCTCCCAGTGCCAGAAACTGCTCCGCGTCCATGCGGGCTCCGCCGAATGCCGGAGAGGGTTCGCGCGGAAGTGCGGACATACGCAGAGTATACAACCCGATCCACAACCCGAACAGGAATCGATCGGGCAGCAAGCGTGCTGTGATGCCGCACTCGACCGACCCCGGCAACTTCTGCCTTGTCGGGCAAGGCCGGGCCGATATCCCCATCGTGATTACCGAAGGTTCAACCGCTGTCCGTCTGTCCGCGCGCGCCGGCCGAACCGCTCCCGAACAGGCCCCCGCGCGGGCCCGACCCGCCCGCACCCCCGTTGCGCCGCGCAAGCGCGCAGGCTCGGATTCATCCGCGCCCGAGGCCGCCGCGCCGACGCCCGGCCTGCGCATGCGCCAACTGCTCTGGGTGGCCGGCGCGATCGCGTGGGCGATGGTGCTGCTCAGCCTGATCAGTTACAGCGCGGCCGATGCGCCGTCGGCCTCAATCGCGCCGCACAACAACCCGCCGGCCAACTGGGTCGGGCGCATCGGCGCGCTGGTTGCGCACTACGCCTATCTCTACTTCGGCCTTGGCGCGTGGGTGCTGGTCGCGCTGGGCGGGGTGCTGCTGGCCGTCACCGCGTCGGGCCGGCGCGTCTCGCACCTGTCGGTGCGGGTGCTGGGCGCGCTGCTCATGGCCGCGGCGGTCGCGGGCCTGCAGGCGCTGGCGCTGCCCAACTCCGGCCCGGTCTCGAACCTCGGCGGCGGGCTGATCGGCTCGGTCGGTGTCTCGCGCCTGATGCCGGGCCTGAACGTCATCGGCACGTTTGTCGTGCTGGTCGCGGCGCTGTGGATCGGCGCGCTGGTCGCGCTGGACGTCTGGGCGCTGATCGCGGCGATGTGGACGGGCCGGTTCCTGGTCGCGGCGGGGCGCACGGGCGGTCGGGCCGCGTTGGCCGCGGCGCAGGCCGCGCGGCACCGTCGCAGCGCGTCGGCGCTGGCGCGGGCGCGCGAGAACGACATCGACGACGACCGGCCCGACGCCGCGCTGCCGGCGCGCCCGCGGCGCACGCGGCGCGACGAGGCCGCGGCGGACGAGGCGGAGATGCTCGAAACCATGGGCGGCGGCGCGCCCGCGGCCGACGCTCGCGCCGTCGAGGCCGCTGACGGCGCGACCGACCGGGCCGCTGACGGCGGCGAAGAGGGCCAAGAGCGGAGCGCGGCGGGGCCCAAGGTCTTCGACCCCGAGCAGCTCCGCGCCAAGATCGCCAAACTCCCGGTGCGCTTCGCGACCCAGACGCGCCGGTCCGCGACCGAGGACGACCTGCGCGACATCCAGAACTCCGGCGACATGGAGGGCTACCGCTTCCCCGGCGTGGACCTGCTCGAGGAGCCCGAGGGCAACTACTCGGCGACGATGGAGGTCTTCGTGCGCGAGCAGGCCGAGGCGCTGGAGCGCGCGATCAGGGAGTACGGGATCGAGGGCGAGGTCGTGGGCGTCGAGTCCGGCCCGGTGATCACGCTCTTTGAGTTGCGGCTCGCGCCGGGCACGAAGGTGTCGCAGCTGCAGGCCATCTCCAGCGACGTGGCCCGCTCGCTCAAGGCGGTGAACATCCGCATCGTCGCCAACATGGCGGGGCGCGACACCGTGGGCGTCGAGGTGCCCAACGCGCACAAGGAGAAGGTCCGCCTCAAGGAACTGATGACCAAGAGCGAGTTCTACGGCTCGATGCGCCTGCCCATGTTCCTGGGCAAGGACGCCTCGGGCGAGCCGCTCATCGCCGACCTGGCGGCCATGCCGCACCTGCTCATCGCCGGCACCACCGGCTCGGGCAAGAGCGTGTGCATGAACACGGTGATCATGTCGTTCCTCTACACCAAGAAGCCCAACGAACTCAAGCTCGTGCTGGTCGACCCGAAGATGGTCGAACTCTCGCAGTTCAAGGACATCCCGCACCTGATGTGCCCGGTGGTGACGGAGATGGCCAAGGCCGCGGCGATCCTGGAGTGGGCGGTGACGAAGATGGACGAGCGGTACGAACTGCTGGCCGAGGCCGGCTGCCGCGACATCGCGTCGTACAACGACCTGCCGTGGGCGGAGATCAAGGAGCGGCTGAACCTGAACACGCCGGAGGAGGAGGCGCGGGTGCCGCGCAGACTCCCGTACATGGTCTTCGTGATCGACGAACTGGCCGACCTGATGATGACCAACAAGGAGGTGGAGCAGTCGATCGTGCGCATCGCGCAGAAGGCCCGCGCGGTGGGCATCCACCTCATCCTCGCGACGCAGCGCCCGCAGGCCAACGTCGTTACGGGCCTGATCAAGAGCAACATGCCGGCGCGCATCAGTTTCAAGGTCGCCAGCGGAATGGACTCGCGGATCGTGCTGGACCAGAAGGGCGGCGAACTGCTGCTGGGGCAGGGCGACATGCTGTACCTCTCGCCGCGGTCGAGCAAACTCACCCGCGCGCAGGGCACGCTCGTGGACGACAAGGAGATCCGGCGGGTCGTGAAGTTCATGCGCGAGGTCGCCGCGCCGACCTTCGAGCGGCAGCTGTTGCAGATCCGCCCCGGCGCGGGGCAGGGCCCCGGCGAGGACGAGGCGCGCGACGGCCTGCTCGCGGCGCAGCAGGACCCGCTGTTCGACAAGGCCGTGGAGATCGTCATCGAGTCCAAGCGCGGCAGCGTCTCGATGCTGCAGCGCCGGCTGGCCATCGGCTACACCCGCTCCAGCCGCCTCATCGAGGCGATGTGGCAGGCCGGCATCGTCGGCGACCACAAGGGCACCGTCGACCGCGACGTGCTGATCTCGCAGGAGGAGTGGCACGCGATGAAGGCGCAGGCCGCGGCCGACGCCGCCGCGGCGGGCGAGGAGGCCGTGGACCCCGACATCGCGAACAAACTCCGGGCCGCGCAGGCCAGCGCCAACAGCGCGGGCGACGCCGACGATGCGCTCGACGCCGACGACGACACCGATGACGATGACGATGACGACGGCGGCGATGACGGCGACGCGCCGTTCGAGGTCGAGACGCGAACCCGGCGCGACCGCGTGGCGTGAGCGCCGGGGCTCCGCCGTTGAGCGGGGCCCTACCGTTGGCGCATGGAGATCGCCGTCATCATCCCCGCCGCGGGTTCGTCGCGCAGGTATCAGGAGGGGCAGGGGCTCGGCTCGCCGCGGAGCAAACTCGACGAGGACCTGGGCGGCCGGCCCGTGCTGCACCGCACGGTCGAACTGTTCACCAAGCACGAGCGCGTGAACCACGTGATCGTCGCGGGCCCGGCCGACGACGCGGCGTTCGGGCAGTTCAAGGCCCGGCACGCCGACAAACTCGGGCTGTTCGGCGTGAAACTGTGCAAGGGCGGCGTCACGCACCGCTACGAGAGCGTGCGCAACGCGCTGGCGCTCGTCCCCGCGTCGGCCACGCACGTCGCGGTGCACGACGCGGCGCGCCCGTGCGCGTCGCTGGAACTCATCGACCGCGTCTTCGAGGCCGCCGCGGCGGGGCACAACGCCGTCGTGCCCGGCGTGCCCGTGGCCGACACGCTCAAGCGCGTCGGCGAAGAGGTCGCGGCCAAGGCCCAGGACCCGGTGGCGTCGATCCTCGGGGCCGACACCTCGGCGGCGAGCAGGGCGCACGTCGTGGTCGAGACCGTCAGCCGCGAGTGCCTGATGAGCATCCAGACGCCGCAGATGTTCGAGGCGGGCCTGTTCCGGCGCGCCTACGCGCAGAGGAACCTCGAATCGACCGATGATGCGCAACTCGTCGAGCGGCTCGGCGAGCGCGTCGTCGTCGTGCTGGGCGAGTCGGGCAACATCAAGATCACCCGCGCGGCGGACTTGGCCATCGCGCGCGCGATCCTCGGCGTGCGCCCCCCCGCCGAGCGCGACGTGATGCACCGGTTCTGACGGCGCGCGGTCAGCACCACTCGTCCGCCTCGGCGCGCACCTCCTCGACGCGCACGCCCGGAGGCAGCGCGTCGAGGAACAGTCTGCCGTAGCGCGCCGTCCTGATGCGCGGGTCGAGGATCACCACGCGCCCGCGGTCGGCCTTGCTGCGGATGAGCCGGCCGAAGCCCTGCTTGAAGCGGATGATCGCGCGCGGCAGCGAGTCCTGCGCGAAGGGGTTTCCGCCGCGCTCCTCGATGCGCTCCAGCCGCGCCTGCGTGAGCGGGCGGTCGGGGGGCTCGAAGGGCAGGCGCGTGATGATGACGTTGCGGAGCCGATCGCCGCGGACGTCGACGCCCTGCCAGAACGTCGCCGCGCCGAACAGCGCGGCACGCTCGGACTCGACGAACTTCCTGAGCACCAGCGACCGCGGCCCGTCGCGTCCCTGCGCGAAGAGTTCGATGTCGTCGCGCGCCAGGTCGCGCCGGACCCGCTCGGCGACGCCATTGAGCGTCGCGAAACTCGTGAACAGCACGAACGCGCCGCCGCCGGTCGCGCGCACGTGGTGCAGCACGCGCGCGGCGAGCGCGTCGAGGTAGGCCGCGCTGTTCTCGGCGCGGGCCGCGCCGTTCTCGGCGTCGTCCGCGCCGCTCGCGGCGCGCCGCGCGTCGCCGGACCTGGGGTTCGGCAGCGACAGGTCCACGTACAGCGTCACCTGGCGCGAGTAGTCGAACGGGCTGCCCAGTTGCAGCACGCGCGTGTCGGGCGGCGGCGGCAGGCCGAGGTTGCTGATCGCGTGCGCAAAGGCCGTCCCGGCCCGCTCGGGCTGTTCGTCTTCGCGCGCGGTGCGCGTCGCCAGCGTCGCGCTGGTCAGCACGATGCCGGTGCGCTTGTGCCGCGGCGGCGGCGCGTCGGCCCCGCCCGCGGGCGCGCGGGGCGCGTCGTCGTTGAACGGGCTCGGCTCGTCGCTGGATTCACCGGCGCCGTCCTCGCCTTCGTCGTGGGCGTGCTCCGGCGGCTCGTCGAGTTCCCCGCCCTCGTCGAGCGGCACGTCGCGCACTTCCGCGCCCGGGTCGAACAGCACGCGCCGCAGGATCGGCGCGACCTCGACCGGCGCGCAGGCCAACTCCACCCGCGGCGGCATGCCGCGGCGCGCGGCCCCGCCCGCGCCGCCCCCACCACCCCCGGCGCGCTCCTCGACCTCCACCCAGTACGCGAACCCCTGCATCGTCTGCGCGACCAGCGCCTCGGCGCACGCCGCGATCTCCGCCGCGCGGCGGGCGTAGGCCTGCAACTCGAACCGGTCGGGCTCGCTCTCGATGCGCTCGCGGATGCCGCGCAGGCGGACCGCCAGGTCGTTCATCGCCGGCGACAGGTCGTTCTCGATCACGTCGGGCCTGACGATGCGCCCGGAACTGGCGCGGTTCCGATTCGCGTACTCCAGCAGCGAGTCGAAGAACCGGCGCGCGGCGTCCTCGGCGTGGATCACCAGGTGCACCGCGCGCTCCACCGCCTCGCTCCCCGCGGCCGAGAGTTGCAGTTCGCGGTCCACCAGGTAGCCCCTGCCCCGCCGCGGCGAGAAGAGCGTGCGGAGCAGACGCATCACCTTCGGCTGCGCGATGCTGAGCCCGAAGTGCTCGCTCGCGGCGTCCTCGACGTTGTGCGCCTCGTCCAGGATCACCTGGTCGTACGCGGGCAGGATCGCTCCGCCCGCGCCGCCGCGGCTGCGCATCGCCAGGTCGGCGAAGAACAGCGCGTGGTTGCACACGATGAGGTTGGCCTTCTCCAGTTCGCGCCGGGCCATCTGGTAGAAGCACTTCTGGTACGTCGGGCACTTGCGGCCCATGCAGTTGTCGGCGTCGCTGCGGACGTGCTCCCAGACCTCGGGCCGCTCCAGCGCGGGCAGCGTCGAGAGCGTGCCGTCGCGCGTCGCGTACGCCCAGTCCTCGATGACGTGCAGCGACCGCACCGATTCGGCATCGTGCAGGATCGAACCCTGCCGCTCGCTGGCGATCTTCAGGCGGCGGATCGAGACGTAGTTGCCGCGGCCCTTGGCCAGCACGGGCACCAGTTCGCGCGGCCCGCCCACCTTCCCGTTTGCGCCTTGGTTGGTTCCCAGCCCCCACTGGCCCAGCGTCCTCTGCAGGAGCGGGATGTCCTTGTGGATGATCTGCTCCTGCAGCGAGATGGTGGCCGTGGCGACGACGACGGTCTCGTTGTGCAGCACCGCGCGCAGGATCGCGGGCACGAGATAGGCGAACGACTTGCCGACGCCCGTGCCCGCCTCGACCAGCAGGCGCGAGCCCCCGCCAGTTCCCGCCCCGGTTCCTCCGCCGCCTTTGCCCGCACTCCGGCCGCGGCCCGCCGCAGGGCCGGCCCGCGCGGCCTCCATCGCCTCCAACACCGCGCGGGCCATGATGCCCTGCTCGGGTCGGTGCTCGAAGTCGACCCCCGATTCGGCCAACGCGCGGGCGATCGGCCCATCACCGGCGAGAATGCGGTCGAGGAGATCGTGGGAGGACGGCACAAGTGGATCGTAGTGCCGCGGGTACCGGGCCACGCCGTGGCGCGGACCGCCGCGGAGCGGCGATGGACCCAGAACGGATCTGCCCCGTACGGGTCGAACGCCGGCGCTGAGAACGTTGCTTCTCCCGTGCGCCTTCGTGCGTCTGCGTGGTTCAACCCGGCGCGATCAGGGCTTGGCGACCCCGATCGGCTTGCGCGCCGGCTCGCCGTCCTTGCGCGGGTAGTCTCGCGGCGTGCGCGTGGTCTTCTCGAGCACGACGATGCGGCCGGTCGGCGTCGGCACCGTCTCGGCGTGGCGCAGGCCCATGACGCCCAGGGCCTTGGCGGCCTCTTCCAGTTCCTGCTCGGCCTTGGCGCCCTTCACCGCGAGCACGAACCCGCCCGGCCGCGCGAACGCGCCGAGCAGTTCGACCAGCACGGCCAGATGCCCCAGCGCGCGGGCGGTGGCGACGTCGAAGGCCTCGCGCCGCGCGCCGATGCGGCCGTCGTTCCTGCTGCCGCGGTGGTGCGCGACCGTCTCGGCGCGGCCCTGCACGACCTCGACGTTCCTGAGCCCGAGCGCCTTCGCGGCGGCCCTGAGAAACTCGACCTTCTTTCCCGTCGCTTCCAGCAGCGTGAAGCGCGGCCCGGGCATGACGATCGCCAGCGGCAGCGCGGGCACGCCCCCGCCGGAGCCGACATCGATGATGCGCAGGTGCGGAGCGCCCTCCGCCGGCTCGATGCTCGCCAGCACCGGCACCAGCGTCAGCGCATCAAAGATGTGCTTGACCCACGCCTGCGCCGGATCGGTGATGGCGGTGAGGTTGGTCGTCTCGTTGGCGCGGAGCAGCAGGGCGAGGAAGAGGCCGAGGCGTTCGAGGTCGCCGGGCTCGAACTCGATCCC